>JANPHB010000392.1:0-7598 GCA_031424235.1 Pirellula sp. | reverse complement strand
TTGGCGTTAAACATTCTGCAAAAGGACACTACGATTAAAGATGCAATTCGAGGCAAGCGTAAGCGATGTGGCTGGGATAACTCTGCGATTGAGAAGCTACTCGCAGGTTATTCATGCTGCTAACGTGCGATTGCCCTGAGTCATAGGCCACCTAAGCAATTATAGCTGCATGACACCGGACTGTGCTGAATCGATTGAAACAGACTGGAAACATGGAACCAACACTACACCCAAGAATTAAGATTTGCTGCATAAGTAGCGTTGCAGAAGCTCAATTGGCGATTCGACATGGTGCTGCGGCACTTGGCTTGGTTGCAAAGATGCCAAGTGGCCCAGGGGTAATCCCTGAACCTGTTATCGCTAAAATAGCAGCCACAATTCCTCCAGCAATCGGATCGTTCTTACTTACCAGTGAACAAAATGTCCAATCGATCATCGACCAACAACACCGATGCCGAGTCAATACGCTGCAAATCGTAGATCGACTTCAGGTCGGCAAGTACGACGATCTTCGAGCGGCGTTGCCGGGCGTTTCTTTGGTGCAGGTCATTCATGTTACCGGTGAGGAGTCATTCGAAGAAGCGTGCAGTGTCGCCGAACAAGGAGTCGATGCCCTTTTGCTGGACTCTGGCGATCAGCGGCTAGCCGTGAAGCAATTGGGCGGTACTGGACGAATTCACGATTGGTCAGTCAGTAGCCGAATTCGTAAAGCTGTTAACGTGCCGATCTTTCTTGCTGGTGGGTTGCGATCAGACAACGTGAAGGACGCCATTCAAGCTGTTCAGCCTTTTGGAATCGACTTGTGTTCCAGTGTTCGGACTGATGGCAGACTTGATGAGATGAAACTGGCGCGATTCTTTGAAGCGGTAAAAGGGTGTTTAACTGAGGGCTAAGACGGATCACGCAATACTAAACCGAGAAATCGAGGCAGAAGTGGTCCACTACACGCTATGATGGGACAAAAGGACCAAAGCCAATGAACGAATCCCAATACCTCGTAAAACAACTGAACGACGAATTTGCAACTCCCGAATCAGGAAAGCAGAGTATGGTTCTGATCGACAACGCCAAAACCAAAGTGATCTTGTTCACGTTTGCTGCTGGCGCTGGACTTGCCGAGCATGTTGCACCATTCGATGCCACGATACAAATCATCTCTGGAAGGGCGGCGCTAACCGTTGGTGGCGAATCTGTAGAGGGTAAGCCTGGAACTTGGATTCAGATGGTCGCAAAGACGCCGCATAGCATCAAGGCGGAAACGCCTGTGGTCATGTTGCTGACATTGGTTAAGTAGAGCAAAGAGAAGTTACAACCATGACAATTGACCGCACCAGCTTCGAGAGCCTGTATAGTGGCCAGCCACGTTGGGAGATTGGTAGACCGCAAAAGGCGCTGCTAGATGTTGCCGATAAAATCACTGGGTCGATATTGGACTCTGGCTGCGGCACGGGTGAAAACGCCCTCTTCTTCGCCAAGCGAGGCCATAAAGTCACTGGCATCGACTTCCTTGCAGAACCAATAAACATCGCCAAACAGAAAGCAGTCGAACGTGGGTTAACAGCAAACTTCCTGGTGATGGACGCACTGAAGCTCGCAGACCTTCCTGAACACTTTGAAACTGTGATCGACAGCGGGTTGTTTCATGTTTTCTCAGATGATGATCGACATCGCTACGTCCATGGCTTGGCTTCGGTCCTCAATCCCGGTGGTCGATTTTACTTATTGTGCTTTAGCGATGATGAACCAGGAACAATTGGTCCACGTCGAGTATCAGAAAAAGAAATCCGAGAGACTTTTGCCAAGGGATGGCAAATCCAGAGCATCGTGCGATCAAGGTACGAAGTTCGCCCCGATCCAAATGATCCAAGTTTTAAGGACGGTGGGCCGAAGGCATGGTTTGTGGTTGTAGGTAAAGTTGTGAACTGAATGCGTATCGATGGTTGTCTTACGATTCCTCATCAAATTCCATACAATTGCCCCCACGGAATGACCCAGGAATGCACTCAGCGAAGTGGTGCGGGTGCTGCGCCCTGGCGGTCGATGTTCCGTGCACACGGCAATACCAGGCACAACTTACCAAACTCGGGACGTACGATGTCAACAGCAGAGGGCTAGGATGGTGGTCCTGGCCAGCCCGTCTCGTGACCGCCACGAAGCCACCACGTGGCAATTGAGAGGGCTCTGGTACTTTACACGGCCCGTATCGAATGAGACGGGTACGATTCCGCAAAGGCTTGTCCCACTACCGCCCTTAACGTAGTTCGCCGAAATCGAGTAACGATGCAGCTTGCCGGTCACCATTGCCTATTCAGTAGCTAACGTCTTCGCTACACTCCGAGCTTCCCATCCCCAAGTGGACGTAGCGTTAGCCAGCCATCGGCCGCTTTCCACAGGTCGGGTCGTGACCACTTTGCACAAAGCCGTAGCCAGGAAACGCCAGCAGTATCGGACCAGATGCTATGCCTCCTCCCTTGTCACGAAATGCAACATCTGACCCTTCACAAGAAATGGTCTCGTTTTTCGTACGCCGAACTAATGAACACATTGATCGGGTGCGCAGATGTTTAGCGCTAATAGCATCCGTCACTGAACATGGCGTCGAACTAAACGAACGAGGACGGATTCACGACGCCCCCAAGTTCGGGCCGGCAGAACGGATACCATATATTTGGCTCACCGAATTTCATCGGTGCCGTCACGAGGGTGTTCCCTTTACTTATCCTGATGGGATGGTTGAACTCGTTCGAGCGGCGATCAATCACCACACCGCGACGAATCGGCATCACGCAGAATTTCATGCCGATCCTAACGACATGACGGAAGTTGACTTGATCGAGATGGTCTGTGACTGGACTGCCATGTCAGAAGAATTTGGTCAGGATGGCGGCAGCGCTCGGGGTGGGCAGACAAGACAATTGGAAAAAGCCTACACTTTAATGCCGATCGAGCTGCATTCGTTTACCAAACAATCGACCTTCTCGATTCGTTGCGTCTTACCGCTGATGTTCGCTAAATCGGTTGTGATTCCTGTTGCCGGGCATCGTTGGCTGCCTATAGACCATCGATTTGAAATTGACGTACGCCTGCTGGATCGGTCTGACGGCCTAGCCTATTCCCTAGCCGCAAGCTTCCCAGCTACATGTCGACGTAGCCAGAACCGCCTTACCCCAGATTCAATCGCCTTCCACAATTTGGTTCAAAACAACGTGAACATTGGCGCTGGCCGATTCGACTACGCCTGCTGGATCGGCTAGACTGAAGCCTGTTAGCGGCGGGGGCATGGGTTGGCCGTCAGTAGTGATCTCGCCGAAACGCTTCGGTACTATCGTCAGTGCCTATGCGTTCGCCCTGAGGCGGGTAATGGTTAGCCATTTTCAACGTACTGAAAGATTAATATGCGAGGACTAGAGATGAATCATCATGCCTCAATGCTTCGAATCCTTATCGGGAAATTGATTGCAAACACGAAGGATTACCTAGTCGTCAGGCCATTGCAGTTACTTTTCCCAAGGAGTCGGTACGAGCAGAAATTGCAACTTTTGCGATCGTTGCCGGACCACACCGTTGGCAACGACTTGGCTAGGATGCTGGATGAAAAGGGACTGAAACTGATTCCTGGCTTTGAAAGACATGATCTAAATCACCTGGTTCTTGGTTATGGCATGGAGCCAGAGGAAGAACTATGTATGCAAGCGTATTTGGTGGGCAACGGCTATTACAAACTTCACTGTTGCCTGTTCCTTTGCTCTTCGGTTTTGCTGCCCTGCCTCTGGAGAACACTTTTCGCTCATTTCAAATTGGGAAAACGAGGTGAATCACTTTCATCGTTGTCGCTAAAAGAATACATGACCGAAAAAACTGAATTCGTGATTCGGAAGTATCGTACTGCCACTGCAAATGAAACCTATCCACAACTTTTGAACT
This sequence comes from Pirellula sp., assembly GCA_031424235.1. GTDB lineage: Bacteria > Planctomycetota > Planctomycetia > Pirellulales > Pirellulaceae > JBKCUI01. The sequence goes on along the minus strand of JANPHB010000392.1, from coordinate 3,674 downwards.
ATCATCGCGGTTCAGCAGCACTCAAGTCAAGCTAAGCCGAGACGCCTGCAGGGTCGGATAGATTGAAGCGGTTAGCTGTTGCGATACGTTTTGGCGCGGAGCATTGATCCCTCTGTCTCGTTTTTACTGCAGCATGTGGGACGCATCGTTATCGCGTCATCGGACCAGTCCGGATGTCAATCGCTGCGTGCGACCATAGAAATTCCGCCCGACACTCGAAGCTCAGTCATTTCGTTGGCGGCAGCGATGGCCGACGAATCCTCGCTCAAGACGGTTCACTATCTCAATGATGTTAAAGTCCAGTTCTTAATCAAAGAAGGCATTCAATGAAGTACTCTCACTTTCTACCAATGGCCCTCGCACTCACAACTTGGGCTGCACTTGACGCTGCGGAGCCAGCTGCCAAGCCCAACATCGTCCTCATCATGGCTGATGATCAAGGATGGGGCGACACCGGTTACAACGGCCACCCGGAACTCAAGACACCGAATCTCGATGATCTCGCGAAAAGCGGCGTGCGGCTCAATCGATTCTATACCGCTCACTTCAACTGCTCGCCGACACGCGCCAGCATCATGACCGGGCGGCATCCGCATCGCATGGGCACCTTCAGCCCTGGATCACCCATTCGTATCCAGGAGTTGACCGTCGCCAGGGTCTTGCAGTCCGCGGGGTACACGACGGGTCACTTTGGCAAGTGGCATCTCAACGGCAAGAACGGCGACAAAAACACCACCTCGATACCTGGTCGCGCGATCCTAGCTGATGATCCGCTCTCACCTGGAAAGCTCGGTTTTGATGAGTGGGTCTCAGCCGACAACTTTTTCGATCTCGACCCGGTCTTGGGACGCCAGGGTGTGCCGGAAAAGTTTCACGGCGACAGCTCCGACGTCACCACCGACGAGGCTTTGAAATTCATCCGCAAGCAAGCCGCTGCGGCCAAACCGTTCCTCACGGTCGTGTGGTTCGGATCGCCCCACGTGCCGCACATAGCGTTGCCAGCCGACAAAGCGCCTTATGGCACACTTTCCGAAGCCGAACAAAACTACTTCGGCGAGATCACAGCGGTAGATCGCAACGTGGGCCGACTGAGAGCCGCCCTTCGAGAGCTGAAGGTCGCGGACAATACGCTGCTCTGGTACAACAGCGACAACGGAGGCCACGAAGGTCCGAAATCCACAGGCAATCTTCGTGGCCAGAAAGGCCAGCTCTGGGAGGGAGGCTTACGCGTGCCATGCCTAGTCGAATGGCCCGCTCGTATTACACATCCCTTCACCAGCGAGGCACCATGCTCCACGCTCGACATCTATCCGACCGTGCTCGAAGCCACCGGCATCGCACCATCTTCTCAGATCCAGCCACTTGATGGCGTGAGCTTGATCCCAATGCTTGATCGCAAGACAGAGACTCGGAGCAAGCCAATACCGTTTTGGAGCAACGCCAGCGAGCATGATAGCCACGCGGCATGGCTCGAATGGCCATTCAAGCTGCACGCAAACGTTTCCGGAAAGGTTTTGAAGAAGAACAAGAACGCCTCGGCTGATGCGGCTGACAGTCCGCTGCTACTCTACGACGTTTCAAAAGACCCTAAGGAAACTACGGACCTCGCTGCTCAGCAGCCCGAACGGGTCGCACAAATGACCGCCGCCCTCGAGGCCTGGAAAGCCTCGGTCGAGAATAGTCTCAGCGGTGCCGACTATGGCCCCAAGAGCAATGAAATAGCTCCGCAAAAGAAGAAAGCGAAACAACCATGAAATCGATCCACACACGATTCGCCAACTCCATAACCACCATCACAATCGGCTTGGTTGCCTTTTCCTTGCCGTTCGTTGCTGGCAAGCCTTTGCCACTGAAAGGGCTGAACCGCAAAAGCCCACACGGGGCAGCTAAGTCGTCGGAGCCAGCCAACGAAAGCATTGCTGGTGGCCATTGATGACGACAATGTTACGATTCGACGCACGCATATCGCTCTGCGACAGACGGAACCGCTGACATTAAGTTGTTGAGCAAAACAGGAATCGGCAAATCAAAGTCAAAATCGATTGCTGGCGCTGCCTGGATACCACAGTACTGTGCGATTGCGGCTGTCTTACTCTCTTCGCGGCCAAACGCGATTGGCTGCGGAGATACTCGAGAGAAAAGGTTGGCCAGTTTCGATTTGTTGGCTTTCGCCGCAGTCACATCCCACGGGTAAATCGCCATTCGCATTGTTTCACCCAGAGTGCGGGCGTATTTTGCTGCAAGCTGAAGCCCCAAAACCAAATCAGTGCACAACAAGGTCGGCGCATTGCTGTAAGGGTTTACGGTGCATAGTGACTCCAGCAAGCATAGCCCATGCCGGCTATTGTCCATCCACTGGGTAACTTGCCTCCAATTGCCGTTTTCGTAACCTAGGTACATGAAACCGGTGTACCTGCCAGGGTAGTCCTGAAGTGGCAGCACCACAGAATTTGCAATGTATTCATGCATATAAGGTCGCTTTGGCAACACAGCCGTGTCATAGCTGCCGGCCTCAGTAGACACAAACTGCGTTAGATTCAGCCTTCGCTGCTGCAGAATACATTGGTCCATGAATGCGATATCCCAATCTTGCTGCCTGGCAGCATAAATGTGTGCAGCTGTCGCTAGTCCTGGTGCGGTATCTAGGTCGCCAGTGTGCTGTCCCAGTAAGCGGACAGCTTTTTCGCAGGCAGCCTGCAGTTTTCTTCGTCTGCGAGAGCGACTGTTTTGCTCGTCGGACAAAAGTACTCGTCTGGTTAGGCCGTCTTTGGCGTAATCGATAATGCTACCGGATTTTCCGCATGCTTCGCAGTACAGCCAAGTCGAGTCGCCGCGGATGGCAGGAAAGATTCGGACGGTGTTTGCAAACCGGCATGTGCGACAATGGAGACCATCTATCAACGCTATGGAATAGTCTATGCCTAATGCCGCTAGGGCTTTACGGACGAGACTGTCGCAGTACGTTTTCTTTTGAGCCATGGACATTATTGGACACCTGTATGTGAATTATAGGAAAGCAAATACGAGCTTTGGTTGAAGACTTCTGTTGCGCATATTTTGCGTTCGACATTAACCATCACATTATAGAGGACTATTGGTTAGGAATTTCCAATCGTTCACTGTCCAGCAGACAGCGGTGCTCGGGCACCGCTGTCTGAGGATGTTTGATGTCTTCGTTGTCCAACCAAGTCAAACCGAAGTGCAATCAGCGTATGTTGTCCAAAAACAAATCTGCGTTACCCTAGGTCGTCGGGTAAGATAGTCGGCATGACACAGCACACTTCATCAGCAACCGACCAAGTACCAATTTTGCTCACCATACATCGGCAGCTGGTTACCGTAGAAGGCAGGCTGCCTTTCGACATCCTCAAGGAGGTGATCGAAACAACTCGGTCTGACGGACGTGTCCAGCATCGATCTGTAGGGCAGTCCCTACTGCGAGTTGGCACGCCAGACACACTACCTCAGGTTAGGCTGCCACTATTGCCGCTACTGGAGGCGGAGCTTAGACGGCGAGGTGTTGCCTACGAGGTAGTAGCAGGGCAATCGCACGTTAGCAGCATGAATAACCTGCGAGTAGCTTCTCAATCGCAGAGTTATCCCAGCCACATCGCTTACGCTTGCCTCGAATTGCATCTTTAATCGTAGTGTCCTTTTGCAGAATGTTTAACGCC
>JANPHB010000391.1:0-13346 GCA_031424235.1 Pirellula sp. | reverse complement strand
CCGTTCCATTAGCCGTTGGGCGTTAGCCTGGGTTTTCTACGGACTCTGTTAGCGGATCGGCGCAAGTAGGCCGTCTTACTTTCAAACCCAACAAAACGCTGGGGGAAATTGGGAGGGCGAGGCTCCTGCCGAGCGCAAATGGCTCGGCAGGAGCCTCGCCCTCCCAATTTCCCCCAGCGTTTTGTTGGGTTTGAAAGTAAGACGGCCTACTTGCGCCGATCCGCTAACAGAGTCCGTAGAAAACCCAGGCTAACGCCCAACGGCTAATGGAACGGCAAAACACGCAGCGATGTGCTTAGCCAAATAGCGATTCGATCACATTGCCTTTACTCAGGCTGAGTGGTCGGCCAATCGGCGTTTGTAGTTCTTTTGCAAAATCAACGCCAAAGGCATGCAACAGGGTCGCGTGCAAATCCTCGATCCGAACAATGTCCTCGATCCCCTTGAGCGGGTCGTTTCCTCGCTCGATGACTTCATGTGTGGTTTGACCATGAACATGACCAGCTCGGAATGGCCCGCCTGCTAGGAGCGTGCTAAAGCCTGTTGGCCAATGGTCCCGCCCGTTTGCAATATTGATAGTCGGCGTTCGGCCAAATTCGCCTCCGCACATGACAATCGTTTGATCCAACAAACCTCGAGCGTCGAGTTGCGTGATGAGCGAATGCAACGCAGCGTCCAAAATCTTACAGCGACCACTTTGCAGGCTGTGGTTTTCTGCATGGGTATCCCAACCGGAGAGTTCCACCTCAACGCAACGTACCCCTTGTTCGATCAATCGGATGGCAGCCAAGCACCCACGGCCAAATGCGTGGTCCCCGAACGAATCGATAACACTTTTGCTTTCCGCCGTTATATCAAAGGCCTTGATTTGGCCGCTTGCCATCATGGTGGTCGCTCGACTTGTGGACGATTCGTGCAAGGTCTTGTTCTTGTCGAGGTCTCGCAATCGACCTCTGCGAAACTCCGCTTCTACGACGCTTTTTAAGTCGACCAAGCGATTTTCAAATACCTTCGTGTCCGTGTAACTCCTTAGGTTGGGCAACGGATCCTTGGGATCGCCCGTTTGAAAAGCATCGAGAACGCTGCCCATGTAGCCGCCGCGGGCAGGCCATTGCCCACTAAGGATTGAGACGTGTCTCGGAATTTCGATATTGTCCTCGGTTTGATGGCAAATGACCGAACCGATGGCCGGGTGAATCAAGGTTGGATCGGGCCTCCAGCCTGTTTTCATGTTGTAGGTAGCCCGTTCATGGTCTCCCTCTTTGGATACCATCGATCGGATCAGCGTTGCGTGATGCATAATCTCTGCCGTCTGCGGCAAAGTATCTGCAATACGAAGACCATCTACGGATGTCTTAATCGACGTTGTTTCGCCACCGATTTTCGAATCGGGGTGCGGATCAAAAGTCTCGAGCTGGCTAGGACCGCCTTGCATCCAGAGAATGATAAGGCTCTTGGCACGCATTTTGTCGCTTTGCTTGAATTCGCTGGCCATCGACAAGCGTTCGGCAATCTTGGTCAACATGCCTTGGCTCAATAGACCGCCAGTCGCCATGGCGCCACCGCGCAGGAAACGCCTGCGATGGAAATTCCACCAGGATTCGCAGCCAGGTTCCTTGTCACGGTTGCTTTCAAATGTGCTTGCTAGTGGTTCCATTGGAATTCCGTGCTGTTGATGATTGCCCAAAAAATGCTTCCCATGGCTTCGGAACGCGCAGTACCGTTGGTCCCCTTGAGGCGTTCGCAAAACGCATTCAATTCTGCCCCGGAAGGCTCGCGATTGAGTGTCGAAAGGTATGCTGTCTTGACGGCTTCTTGGTCATTTCGGACCAGACTCGCTATTCTCGTTGCAGCATTCATGATCGGATTGTGCTTGATCCGTTCGCTGACAAACGAGCCATTCATGACGAGTAGGCGCTGTGGAATCGTGACCGATTGCTGAGTGAATTCATCGTCCCCTTGATCTCCGTAGGCTTTGGTAAAGTCGTTTACGCCTCCGAACAATTCAAGCCGAGAAATAATCGAACTGCTTTCATCGATTGCGATGAGCCGGCACGCCTGATGGATCGACGCAGCAACCTGTTCTGGCCGCAATTGAGTCAACGGAAAGATCGCCCAGCGATCTTCGTGTTCTTGTTCGACAGCCTCACTGCCTGTTTCTTTGAGCATTCGGGAATCTCGATGGAACACATCGGTGCAGACGATCGTTCGAATCAAGCGTTTGAGGTCATGCCCGTTTTTCGAAAAGTCCTCAGCGAGTATCTCGAGACCTGGTGGAAATGGCCCTGACAGTGGAATACTGTCCAGCGGTTCGACGAGTGGCTTGCCAAAGAGAATGGCCCACATTCGGTTTACAGTGGCACGTGCAAAGGCTTTGTTCTTGGGATGAGTTACCCAAACGCTCAGCTTATGTCGCGAATCGCCTGACTCGGGCATCAACTCCCGGAGATAAGGTACAGTCGGTGAAACCTTGCTCTCGTTCTCATCGTTGAGATACTTGATTCGGTAATCGGGCGTCGAGTTGTGGAGCCCAACGAACGGGTTGTCCATTTTGGTTCCAGAGAAAAAGGCCGCCAATTGGTGGAAGTCTGCTTGTTCCCCTGTTCGGTTGGCATCCGGCTTGGATGGCGTTTCTATCGACTCAGTACCATGGTCATCGTTTTCGCTCAATGCGTCCGTGAAGTTGACTTTGCCTAAGTAGTCATGGTGGCACTGCAAGCAGTCGATCCGCTGTGCCAAAAAAGCTCGTGATGTTCGGCCGGCCAAGCGAATCGCATCAGGCTTTTTGTTGTCGTTTTCATCCATCGTCGCAGTGAGGAAGTTAACCTGCGGAGCATCCGTCCATGACCCCTTTGCCTCGATCAATTCTCGAACGATCACATCGTAAGGAGTCCCCTTCTCAAAGTTGTCCGCCAACCAATCGACGTACTTACGTCTCCTGAAAATAAGAAACGGCCCATTGTTTGTCCCAACGGTGGCTCGAGTCCATCGTTCTGCCAAATAGTCGGAGGATCGCCGATCCTTGAGCAAGTATTCGGTCCACCAGACCGCCCGTTTATCTTCGGGCACTTGCTCTACGACTCGCATCTCTTCGAGCGAAAGCCCGTTACCGATCAGTGCAAGACTAATCCTGCGGGTCAACGTATGCCAATCTGCAGCATTGGCTTTCTCCAATTTGTGGTCAGCGATGTCCGCGTCGATTGCCTTGTCTACTTGACTTGCGACCGAGTGGATGGACGCGTCGAAACTGGAAGCGATTGACTCAGGGGCATGCAGCAATTTGGCACGTGGCGAAGTCGCCCAGGCAATCGCGCCCAGGATCGAAATGCCTATCGAAAGGAGGAGCAGCCGTTTTTTCCATCTCGACTCTGGTCTTGGCTCGCCATGCGTGTCCGATTGATTGCCCGTAGAACCTGCCGACGCTTTCAAAACAGGCGGCATGACCGGCGGAATCCTATCCAAAAATGGCGGCACGTTGTTTTCGCTCATATCGAACTAACTCACTCTCAACAAATGTGCCCGACTGTGGCAACTTTGTATGTGCCTCACCGTAGCGACACAGGGATGACTTTCGTAGCGAAACTCGTCAAGAGTTTCGGAAACGTTGAAAACAACCGAAAGTCTTGACGACTTTCGCTACCCAAATGCCAATCTTTACCAGTGCTAGTGCTCCCCGAATTGACTCTATTCGTAAGTATCCGTTAGGGCTTGGACTAAATCTTGCCGAATGGAGCCTTTTCCGACAGATTTCTCGAACCACTCCTTAACTCGTTTCGCGAAAAGATCATTCTTCGCGGGCGATAGGGAAAAATAGACGGCCCGAGCAGCAACGTCGGTAGGCTCCGAATCGCTCAATGCAAAATCCGCCATGGCATTGGCGATCCCTGGGGGCAATCGATCCCACGGGTAGCGTTCGTTTTTCCCTTGGATTCGAACAATCAATTCGTTTTCTTTAACTTCAACGATGTTGACCTGCATTTTACCAACGGACAACGTTTCTGCGCCCCGCATCTTCGTCTTCGCCTCGTGCATGGCCTTGATGAAAATCTCGTAGAGCTGACCTAGCTGGTCAAGCCTCGCTCTTTTAGCAGACATTTCCTCGTTGGTTGAGAGCGGTAGCGCCGACTCGATTTGCTTGTTGAAGGTTTTGAAATCCGCTTTCTCGACCGCTTCGCGCGCTTTCTTCATGACCGCAACCCATTCATCCCGAGAAGCAGCAGACGGCATTGCATCCATCGGTTTTTCAGGTGCCGGTTTCGCAGGCGAGTCTGGCGTCGTCGTATCTGGCTTCATAGGGGATGATGGAATTGGCCCAGCGGAAGTTGGCTCTGTTGGCTCGGCTGGTTTTGTTGGCTCGGCTGGCTTCATCGACTCCGCTGGCTTTATCGGTTCCGGTGGGAGCGTTGCCTCTGCTGGTTTCATCGGTTCTTCGCCAAGCGGGGGCTCCATCGAAATCACTACACCAGGTTCCTTGGACGATTCCTCCTTGGATAACGTTGGCAAAACGAAGGTAGACTCGCTCGAATTTCCTTTCGGCGCATTCTTGCCACCGATCGTCTTTGGCACGGTTTCTTTTGCTATGGTCAGAGCCGGGGGGTTCGTATTCTCGATCGCCTTTGCTTCGTTTTGTTGTGCAACCTGTTGTCGATTCTTGACGAACATGAAACCAGCAAAACCCAAGAAGCCCAACGCAAAAATCAAAAAGGAGGCTAGATAAAGCCCCTGTTTTCTCTTCCGACTTCGCTTGAGTCGCTCGATCCTAGCCGCGGCAGACTCCACTGACGCGGATTGCGCCGACGTCGAATGAACCATTCGTTGAGGGGGCAAAGGATGTGTGGCGACCGCTAAGTTCTGATGTGCCGGCTCATTGAGTATTTGTATCTGTCGGCTAAGTTCATCCCAACGTTCCTCGATGCTGCCAAACGACAACGCAAAGGGCTGAGTCCCCGCTCCGCCCAAACACTGGCTCGGATCGAAAGGTGCAAAGGGGTCCGATTCAGGCAAGTAGGCTTTGCTGGGTGCGACAATGCCGGAGGCTGAAGTATTGGCGGCTAAAGTACCGTCATATTCCTTCTTCTTGACCTCGTCCAGCAAAACGGATTGCGCATGCTTGATCAACTTGGCGACATGCTGCGCTGATTCCGGATCGCTCGATTTATCCGAACTGTTCCAAGCGGCGATGGCGTTCTTCAACGCTTGCCTGATTTCGGACGCCGAGGCCGCTTGGCTGACTCCAATTAGAGTGTAATGATTGAGGTGTGCTTCCGTAGTGCTAACCCCCAAGTGCTTTTTGATTGCGGCCAATTCATTCATGGTGAACTCGATGCTTTAGGCGAATGGACTGTCAGGTTGGGTACTGTTTTCCAAAGTACGACCGAGCTTGCGAACCTTGACAATGAAAATCTGCATCAACCCAACAATCATGGTCAAAAGCAATGGCGAAGAATAGCAGAACAAGAGAAAATACAAATGTGTACCACGATCAGGCTTGCCCGCTTTCACCGTCTGCGCAACGCCGAAAAAATCATTCACCGTGTTGGCGATTGCCGGGACATGGGCCGCCATCATGAGAAGAAACGAAAAGGCTGCACAGACAACCAACGAAAAGAGCAGCATCCACAAACTGAGCGTTGGACGCGTAGAGGGCGTCTCTGCGAATGGACTAAAATCGTTGACCTTTTGGGACATGCTTGGCAACCGGAAAGCTAGATTGGATATCGAACGGCTCAACCGAGCCGAGCCAACCAAATTATAGCCCCAGCGAGCTCCTCAGTGAGAGCTTCATTCGTCATTTCGAAGAAAAGAATGTGACGACAAAAGTCAAAGTTACCCATATCACCCTCCTGAAATCAACCGGTATCGACACCCTCCCGCTGGGAGGGTCGAGCGTAGCGAGGGGAGGGTGCAGTGCTAACAGCTATTGCACAAGCCTCACCCTCCCTTTTTACGCGTCCCTCCCGAGTGCCTCGAGGATTCGGTTAGCGGACCTAGAGGATTCGGTCAGCGGATCCGTTGGTCGCAAGATCCTGGTATGGAGTCATGTCCAAACCATCGATGAAGCTGGTCAGCGACTTGCTTCGTTGTGGGTGCTGCAGTTTCTTAACCGCCTTGCTTTCAATTTGACGAACACGTTCGCGGGTCACTTGGAAAATCTTACCAACTTCTTCGAGTGTGTAAGCGTATCCGTCAGCCAAGCCGTATCGCAACTTGAGGATCTCTCGTTCACGGTAGTTCAACGTCTGCATCGCTTCGTTAATCTGTAGCTTCAAGGTCGCTTGATTGGTTTCATACAACGGATCATCATCTCGGTAATCTTCGAGGAACTCGCCGAAGAAGCTATCTTCATGGTCACCAACTGGCTGATCGAGCGAAAGCGGTTGACGAGCCATTTTCAAGACAACGCGAGCGTCGTCCAGCGAAAGACCAGCTCGCTCAGCGGTTTCTTCAACCGATGGCTCGCGGCCCAATTCTTGGGTCAAGTCTCGTGTGACCTGACGAACCTTGCTCATCGTATCGATCATGTGGACCGGAACTCGGATGGTTCGGCTTTGATCGGCGATGGCTCGTGTGATGGCTTGGCGAATCCACCAAGTTGCATAAGTCGAAAACTTGAAACCTCGCTCGTACTCAAACTTGTCCACGGCTCGCATCAAACCGGTGTTACCTTCTTGAATCAAGTCCAAGAAGCTCAAGCCGCGATTTCGATACTTCTTGGCGATCGAGACCACCAATCGCAAGTTGCCAGCGGACAAATCCCGTTTGGCTGCGTCGTATTGAATTCGGTACGCATGAACTTTTTCGCAACGACGAGCCAAAGTCTTTGGTGTTTCGTACGTGATTCGCATCAGATAGTACAATTCGGCTCGCAACTTGGCGACCGGCATCCCATCGGAAAAGCCAGTCGGAAGGGCTGCTTCGATTCGATCTCGCAAGACTACCATTTGACTTTGGATGGTTCGCAACTTTTGGAAGATCGGTTCCAAGCGATTCGTTCGAAGGTTCATTTCTTCGATCAGTCGAACAGCTTTGTTGCGGCGGCATACCAATCGCTTCCAAGCCAATCGGCGTTCGGTCATCGACAAGCTCTTGTTGATCGCGGCGAAGTAGTCGCCGTGGTTTCGCAAAAGCAAATGACGGAGAGTTTTGATGTTAGGACCGATGCGTCGCATGATCGCTACTTTTTCGGATGCGTTGGTGACGCTGACTTCGATGGTTCGGTCCAATCGCAATTTGCTATCGCGAACTTGTTCCAGCAACTTGGTCGCACCCTGGAGCATGAAATCGCTAGCCAACATCCAATTGCGGTAGTCGGTTCGGGTCAATTCAATTCGCTTGGCCGCACTGACTTCTTCCTGGCGAGTCAACAATGGAATCTCTCCCATTTGCATCAGATACATGCGGACTGGGTCCTCGGTCGCATCGATGGACTCACTGCCATCTTCACCTCGGAAATCGTCGCCCGACTCATCTTCGAGCATGCTTTCTTCGTCGACCGAATGATTGTCGTCCGCATCTTCCTCTTCTTCTTCTTCGAACCCAAAACCTTCGAGCTCAACACCCAAGCTGTCTCGCTCTTCGCTAAAATAAGCGGCTCCAGATTTTCGGCCTGCGGATTTGTTGGATCGAGAATTAAAGCTTTTGGTCATGGCTGGGTGCAAATCTCGTTAGAGTGAACAAGGGTCAGATGCGTTTGTTTCGCATCAAGTTCCGGTTGATGAAATATTTAGATTGCATTCCATGTGCCGAGTGATTACGAAAAGGTGCCAACAGCCGTTTGACCCTGTAAATTCATTGCTGCAATGAAAACTGCGGCGGGTACGTCGTTTTTTCTATGATGTAGGAAATCAACATTTCCATCGATTTCGAGGTTGAAAAATCGAAACATGTTTCCAAAACGCCCCCTTCTACCATCCTGGAAATGGCAAAACCCAAGGTGGAAATCCTCAAGATGGCTGCGAAATCGCGGCTACCAGCTTTGGGCGAGATATCCCATGGTGGCGGTTCTCGGGATTGCTCTCGCCGCCATCGCCGCTCAGAATGCGTTCGGGAACATCTGGTGCAACTTCTTGTTTTTGAGTGTGGTCCTTTCGGCCACCCTTGCATTATCGCAACACAAGCGCCGACCGCAAAATCCCAAGGTCTGGACGCAACTCACCATCGCATTAGGACTGGCCCTTTTCTTTAGTTTCTATCATTCGCTGTCTCAGCAAGATGCCGCATTGCGAATAGACAGTTGGGAACGAAGCGTCCAAGAATTCTCGCAGACCGATCGCCTCGCCCAAGTCACTTGGAATCCAATCGCCTGCCGTGGAATCATCGACTCACCCGTTCGTTATCGGAAATCGACTTTGCCAAATCGATCCAGCGAAATGGATTCGGTAGACTGGCAAACCATCACTACCGTTCGCGTTACGGAAATTCGAGCCGACGGCGATTGGAAATCCAAATCACTTCTCATGCCCCTCAGTATCGATGGTCAAGTGAGTAGCCTTTTGCCAGGCGATCGAATTGAACTCTACGGGCAATGGCGTCTTCCAAGCAAACCATCGAATCCTGGCCAGTTTGATCAGGCTCGCCGATATGCGGAGCTAGGGTACGCCGCGCAAGCCCGCGCGGATTCAGAGGGCCAAATCAAAAAACTGGACGGCCCAACACGACTTCGCCTAGATCGTTATTTGGCGATGGTTTCGGCGATCGCTCTGCGCTCAATCCAGCGCCATGTTGTTCTCGGCCAAGGGGAACTGACGGCCGCGTTGGTCTTGGGCCAACGCGAACAAGCGGAGTGGCGATTGCAGGAAGAATTGCTTGCAACCGGAACCATTCACATGCTTTCCATCTCCGGCATGCACATTGAGATGGTCGCTCTGTCGCTGCTGCTGCTCGGAATGCTGCTCAAGTTGCCGCGCAAGCCATTGTTGGTTGGAATCTGCGTGATCGTCATCGCCTACGGGTTGTTGTGCGGCGCCAACCCACCGGTCGCCCGCGCAACCATTATGTTGACTGGCCTCTGCTTGGCTCGCTTAATGGGTTGGAACTTTTTAAGCCTGAACTTTTTGGCGTTCGCTGGCGTTGTGTTGGTCTTGTCCAGAACAACCATTGTCTTTGAAACAGGAACGCAACTCTCCTTCATGGCGGTAGCGGTCCTCATTCTATCAACCAAAACCACCACTCCAGGACTGACACCACTCGAAAGGCTGATCGAGTCGAAATCCAGCCGCGTTGTCAAGAACATGAATCGAACACGAGCCTGGTCCTTCGAAATGCTTAGAACCAGTTTTTGGGTCTGGTTCATCACAGCACCTTTGGTTTGGTCCGCATTTCACGTGGTCAGCCCAATTGCAATCGCGCTCAATTTGCTCCTGTGGTTGCCGATGCTGTTGGCTTTAATGGCAGGGCTTGGGCTGATCGCATTTGGCTGGCTGCCCATGTTCGGTTTGCCGTTGGGAATCGTCTGTGGCGTCTCGCTTTGGTTGGTAGAGGTTTTCGTCGGTTGGGGCGAACAAATTCCTTTTGGCCACTTTTGGATGCGTTCACCGCCCGCTTGGTGGCTTTACGGTTTTTATGCGTTAGGAATTTTAACAGCCGTCTGGTCCGGCGTTAAGAAAAATGCGAGCCGTCGTCGTCTACGATTGGTACTTGGCACCTGGTTCTTGTTCGGCCTGGCCATCAATCCCATGTCCGACTTTTGGTATCGAATCACCACTGGCGACCAAGGCAAACTATGTGCGACATTTATCGATGTCGGGCACGGAACGAGCATCCTCATCGAAACGCCGGACCACGAAGCCTGGATGTACGATGCCGGCAGACTCGGTGACCACCAACGGAGCTATCAAGTTATCGTGGATGCATTGTGGGCCATGAAGCAGCCTCGGTTAGATGGCCTCATTCTTTCCCATGCCGACTCAGATCATTACAACGGAATCGATGGGTTGACCAAGCGATTTCAAGTCAAGCGACTCTATTCAACGAGCCAAGTCTTTTCGCATTCAAGTCCGCTTCTGCAACAAATCCTGCAGTCATCTGCCCGCCGCGGTGTGGATCATGTCACTTGGAAGAAGGGGACGGACTGGCAAGGCAACGGATGGAACTTGCTCGCCTTGCATCCACCAGAACAGGGCGTTAAAGGAACAGATAACGCGAATAGCTTATCCATCCTGATTGAGTTTGCCGGCCGACGTATTTTACTGCCAGGTGACTTAGAACCACCCGGAATGCAAATGCTCGTTTCTCAAACTCCAACTGCGGTCGATGTCCTGATGGCACCGCACCATGGATCGCTTAATTCAAAATCCGATGCACTTTTGAAATGGTGCAATCCTGCGACGGTGGTCATCAGCGGATCCACTCGCGCGGTTTCACCTCGCGTACTAGATGCTTTTGCGGACGAACAGCGCGAGGTATTCGTTACAGCTCGCGATCATGCCATTCGCATTGAAATCAGCAAGAATGGCTCAATCCAAAAGAAACACTGGATGGTTGACCACTGGGAGGAGCTCTAGTAGGTCAAGGCAGAAATTAATTGCTCGGGAGGGCGAGGCTCCGCCGATGTAGGATGGGACCATTGTCCCGTCCTGTACTAGTTCGGGACAATGGTCCCAAACTACTTCAACCGCATGCAGACCTTGGCATCGCCAGCTCGGCAGGAGCCTCGCTCTCCCGTTGTGTTTTATTATTCCGTCGCCGTTTTCAAACCAGCCAGCGCAGCCGTAATTCGCTCTCCCACTTTGGAGTATGGCGTGTCTGTTCCACCGTGCATAGCGTCATCAAGCGCCCCAAAACACTCGAACAGTTCTTTGGCCGATTTCTTAACGACTTCCTTCTTCTCTTCGGACAAATCTTTCGCAAGTTCCGGAATGCATTCCAACAAATGACCGACATCATGCAAAGAATGATGCGCATCATCGGGTTTGTTCGACGTAAATGCTTTGTTGATCGTTTCCGCATGTTCCGTAAGCTGCTTCAGCGCGTCAGGCAACGATTTTGGACCTTCTTCTTGCTTCAATGCCGTTCTACCTGTTGGCTTCGCATTTGGCTCCTTTGGTGTGCACCCAAGGAAACAAATTCCAATCCCAACAACACAAAACGCAAATTTCAGCTTCATCATTGCCACTCGTAATAAAAATCGATTCGGAACGAACAAACAGGTTGTCTAATGCAATACTGTCAGTGTTAACCGGCTTTCCCTTTAAGTCAAGACGCCCAAGCCGCTGAGTGGCCGCGTAAAAAGCGAAGGAATCTGCAAGCGAAGTTCACGTAGGTACTGGAAAACGCGTTCCAAAACCAACATATTGGGACGGATCGAATCTTTGCTTGCAATCCATCGGAAATACTATGCCTGTTCATTTTGCTATTTCGGCGTGTTCCAATCGACTGACTCCATGTTTGTTATGGCTGTGCTGCTTGCAGCTAACCAACGTGGTTACGCCGCCAACCGTCGCGGCACAAGAGTCGATCAGTCCTGAAAGCACGATTCGGCTTCGCTACCACAAGAGCGAGTACATGATTCCGATGCGCGATGGGACCAAATTGCACACGGCTGTGCTCAGCCCTACCGACACAACGCATACATATCCGTTTCTGATCAAACGAACACCTTATTCGTGCGCTCCGTACGGCCCGGATGCTTACCCGAACTCGCTTGGTCCCAGCGAACATTTCATGAAGGCAGGCTACATCTTCGTCAACCAGGATGTGCGAGGGCGGTTCCTGTCCGAAGGCTCATTCCAACAGGTCACACCCCACATCGCAAATAAATCATCCGTCAGCGATTGCGACGAAAGTTCTGACGCTTACGATACGATCGATTGGTTGCTAAAAAATGTCGCAAATCATAACGGCAAGGCAGGGATGTTCGGTATCTCCTACCCTGGGTTTTATGCATCTGCCGGAATGATCGACGCACATCCGGCCTTGCAAGCGGTGTCGCCTCAAGCACCCGTCGGTGATTGGTACTTTGATGACTTCCTGCACAATGGCGCCTTCTTTTTGGCCCACGCGTATCGATGGCTAAACAACAATGCCCACGAACGGAGCGGCCCAACCACGGAGCGCCCTACGCCCGAAGTATTGCCCTCGATCGACGGTTATCAATTGTTTCTCGAAGCAAACACGATCGAAGAAATTAACCGTCGACACCTCAAAGGAAAAGTCCCCTTTTGGTCTGACATGATGGCACACCCCAACCGCGATGAGTTTTGGAAGAAGCGAGAGATTTTACCCCACCTAAAGAAGGTGGCTCCCGCAGTCATGGTCGTGGGCGGTTGGTTCGATGCAGAAGATCTTTACGGTACCTTCAAAACCTATCAAATGATCGAAAGGCTAAACCCAAATGCAAACAACGTTCTGGTCGTGGGGCCTTGGATCCATGGCGGTTGGGCTTCTGGTGATGGCGATAAACTCGGCGCTGTCCCATTCGGTTCTAAGACGGCCGCGTTTTACCGAGCAGAAATAGAGTTTCCGTTCTTTGAAAAGTATCTAAAAGGTGCATCGCATTCAGCGCCGGCCGAAGCCACGGTTTTCGAAACAGGCTCCAATACGTGGCGAACCTTCGAGCATTGGCCACCCAAAAAATCGATCGCCAAAACTCTTTACGCTGGAGCAGGCGGGGAACTGACGGATGAGTTTCCTAGCCAAACATCCCTCGTTTATGATGAGTTTATCAGTGATCCTGCGAAGCCAGTACCTTACACCGAAGCAATCACTCCACGGATGACCGTGGAGTACATGGTGGAAGATCAGCGTTTCGCAGCTCGTCGTCCAGATGTTGTCGCGTATCAAACCAAGCCGCTCGATGCCGACTTGGTTATTGCCGGACCACTCGATGTCGACTTGTGGGTGACGACGACGGGTACCGACGCAGATTTCATCGTCAAGCTAATCGATGTACTGCCGGACGGAACGAATCCTACAACCTTGCCGAACTATCAAATGATGGTGCGAAGCGAAGTCATTCGAGGTCGATTTCGAGACTCCTTTGAGCATCCAACTCCATTCCAACCAAACGTACCAGCGAAAGTCCATTTGGAACTGCTGGATGTCCTTCATCGCTTCAAAAAAGGAAATCGGATCATGATCCAAGTGCAGAGCACATGGTTTCCACTCGTAGATCGCAATCCCCAGAAATTCGTAGAGAACATCTACCTGGCAAAGCCAGAAGACTTCCAGAAGGCCACCCATCGCATTATTCGGACCGGGAATCACCCGACAAGCGTTCGATTTGGCATATTGCCGTGAGGCCAGCGGTGAACCCCACAGACTTACCCGTCATGCTGGGAGGCCGTTTCACTTTGCTTTTTAGAATTGCTTGCAATTTCAACGGGAGGGCGAGGCTCCTGCCGAGCTTG
>JANPHB010000390.1:0-9221 GCA_031424235.1 Pirellula sp. | reverse complement strand
CCGGAGCAAGTTGGGGGCAAGCTACCGCTGGCCAGCCGACCCGCATGCTAGGTGGTGTGGCAGGGGGCAGCGAAATCCGGCCCCTGTGCCGATTTTTGTTCGACGCACTCTATTTCCGACTCGAGTCGCGATTTTGCTTTGAAATGGCATTGAATATTGCCAACGCAATGCCAACAGCAGCTATCGTTATGGCAATACTCAGACCTCGTGCAAGGGCCTCGCCCACAAGATTTGCCAGCCAAGGATCGGAGGGCCTGGGAGCAGTAATGCCAACCATTATTCCACACAGAGTGGGGAGTATCGGATTCGAAAATCGGAGAGTAAGTATTGATGCGGCAACGGCCATCACCAACCAAAACACAAGCCAAATTGCAAAACCAAGCCACCCGCCAATTGCTTCGCCCACTGCACCAGCTAGCGGAACAAATAAGCAGAAGGCGACGACAATTGCCACAATCCTTGATTGCGGCAACATTCCGGTGGAGTGGTTTCGAGTGAATTCGTGGTCCATAGGTAGAGCTATTTGCTTTTCTGTGCGGGTTAAAACTCTAGTCAGTGCCGAACTATAAATTCTCCGGTGCGGCGCCGGTAAACAGATACTAAATGTACCCCATCTGGTTGTGTGAATGGACAGGCGAGCTACTTGGAGTTGAAGGTTTGGCTTGGAGCCGAGTAAATACCGAAGCACCGGCGTGTCAAACCGGAGCGGGTTGGTGGCGGAGAATCGCCAACATGCTTCTTCAACCCAAATCATGTGGCCAAGCTAACGGATCACGAAAAAAACAAGGGAAAGGACTGGTTCGAACGACGCTCAGCAGGAACCGAAAAAGAAGAGCAAGCCCAAGAAGAAACGCCCAACTCACAAACTCAAGCGATTACTGCAAAAGGTAATCTCAAGCATGAAGAACTCTACCGAGTTTGGAAAGGAAATGAAAAAGGAAGCGGCCCGTCGCAACTTTGACCAAGCATTCCGCAAAACGTTATAGCCGATGGACTGGCTTGCAACTGGTCCATCCATGCACAGCACTTTCGAGACTACGTTCCGATTCTGGTCTTCGTTCACACGGTAACATACTGTCTACCGAGTATCGATCGTCGTGCACGGCAAGACCGAACAGGAGATGATGCTGGCGATTCCGAAAACGAATCGCTTTCAGCGTTGACATCACAATCGCGTCGGCTAGACTCTTGCCCAAGTGTGGTGGCGATGTGGGGTGTGTGCTCCTTTCGCAAACAGGGAACTTCGGTGAAATTCCGAGACGGTCCGGCCGCTGTAAGTTGTCCGCGATGCATTTTTGCACTGCAACCAAAGCTTCCTTCTAACGGGAAGTGCCATTGCTCGAATTCGAGTGAGAAGGCAATGAAGCTTGGGTGATAATGAAGTCAGAAGACCTACCTCGCTTTTGGCATGAAAATCGTCCTCCGGGTTTGGGACGCGTGCCGGCAATTTCGTGAATGTCACGACCGATTTCGCTTTTCCCAACTCAATAGGACTAACCATGCTCCAGCGCGTACTCGCTCTTCCATTTTTCGTTTTCATTTTCAACATCCCTGCATTTGCAGGTGTGATTACGTTCGAAGACAAGACCAGCTACACGTCAACAGGCACCAATGGTAGCTATTACAATGGGAACCCGGGCACCAACGTTTCTAATTCTGCAGGATGGAGTTCTGGGGGAGTGCAGTTCAACAATTCTTATGACGGCACCTTCGATTCCTGGTCCGGATTTGCCTACTCGAACGTCGCGAACTCAACAACTGCCGGCTTTAACAATCAATACGCTGCGTTTCCTGGTGGTGGCTCCGCTTCGTCCCAGTACGCAGTCGCCTATAACTTTGGTCAAGGGGACGCAATCGTGTCCTTTGCCGCGCCAGTCACCGTGAACAGTGCTGATTTTGCGAACACGACTTACACCGCTATCTCGATGCGCGATGGCGATGCTTATTCGAAAAAATTTGGTGGTGATTCCGGAAACGATCGCGATTTTTTTCGGCTGGATGTTCTAGGTTATTTGGGAGGGGTTAATACCGGCACGTCCAGCTTGTATTTGGCGGATTATCGGTTCAGCGACAATAGTTTGGACTTCATTCTCAACGGTTGGGCGACACAAAATCTTGCGGGGCTGGGCGTCGTGGATTCGTTGCAATTCGATTTGATTTCGACCGACATAGGACCGTTTGGAACCAATACCCCGACGTATTTCGCACTGGACAATCTCAACATCACGGCAGTGCCAGAACCGACAAGCGTTGCGTTGCTCTCAATGGCTGCGGTTGCATTCCCGTTTTGTCGAAGAAGGAGGCACATCCCATGTCACAAGCGAGCTGGTGTAACCATAGTAGAACTATTGGTCGTGTTAGCGATCATTGGGGCCTTGGCTTCTGTACTTCTGCCTGCCGTACAATTTGCTCGGGAAGCAGCGAGAGGATTTTCCTGTAAGAACAATTTGAAACAAATTGGTATCGCATTGCATAACTATCACGATGTGAATCGTGTGCTACCGGTC
Source organism: Pirellula sp. (assembly GCA_031424235.1). Lineage (GTDB taxonomy): Bacteria > Planctomycetota > Planctomycetia > Pirellulales > Pirellulaceae > JBKCUI01. The sequence continues at coordinate 6,714 of JANPHB010000390.1, read as the reverse complement.
GGATGCCTAGAATGGCGTGGATTTCGAGCTCCGCCGACTTACCGTCAGTTCGCATGGTCTGCGTTTCTCTTGCCCTTTCTAGAGCAGCAGCCACTGCATTCTCAAATCGACTTTAACAAAGCGTTTGATCACGCAAGCAATGCCAAACCCGCATCCCAGCGTCTAACTGTGTTCGAATGTCCAACGGCGCAGAATCGAACTTTGATTCGAGGACAAACCGATTATGGCGGATTGTTTGGAGAGATCATCCTGGATCGCGAACAAGATGATGGAGTTTTTTTGTACGATCGGACCATTGCTCTACGCGACATTCTCGATGGAACGACAAACACCATTGCCGTGTCCGAAGACATAGGTGGTCCTGACAGCGAATGGATCAACGGACGAAATGTCTTCGTGCAAAGCGGTGGCATCAATGATCCGGCGGCTTGGATCGGTGACAATGAAATTCGCAGCAAACATCCAAGCGGCGCGATGGTCTTGTTCGTCGATGCACGCGTTTTCTTGCTAAGCGACTCGACAGACAAACGCGTGCTGGGCCAATCGATTACAAGAGCGAAACAGGAAGCCTATTCTTTGGAATAAAACAATAGCACCTCAGTTGGGCTGCCCGTAAACGGGGAGGGGTAGGCTTGATGATTACTGCGTTCAGAAATTACAAAATTCGTAAAGGTATCTTTAAAGCCCAAACGAAGGAGCTGGATCAGATTATTCACTACCTAGAGGCAAATCGTTCCAGGATGAAGTACGACGAGTACCTGGCAAAAGCTCTTCCGATTGCAACGGCTTTATTGATGGAGCATGTCGCCATGTGATCAAAGATGGATGGAACGAAGCGGAATGCGATGGAAAGAGAAAGGAGCGCAATCGATGCTCAACTTACGATGCATTGAAGCGAGCGAGCTTTGGGGTGTGGTCACGGAACAACACCGAGTTGTGAGCCTCGCGAAAGTTGGAAAGCACCGAAAAAACTACTGCGACGAAGTGTCGGAGCGTAGAATGGGCTTTGACAAACGACTATTTAGCCGAGAGCGGCTTGGATGTTTGAACAAATCGCCGGACATAGAAGGTGACCTTGGAATGAGGTTACTTACGATCCGGCCTTTTAACTGCTAGTACGAATAACCCTCATTAAACGCCTGCTTCTGCCTGGAAGACGTTAGAAATCGCAAAAGCCGCGAACTACAAAAATCGGCCTTCAACTTCGCAAAGACAGAGGCCGCCGCGATTTCGCGACGGCCGACTCTGCCTAAGGATGGAAAGTCACCCGAATCGGTATTACTCGATCGGATTGTTCGGCGGTAGGGTACCCTCCGCACGAGATATGATTGCCCTTAAGCTAGCGAAGTCAACGCTTTCAGAAAGGTACCGAACGCTTCCGTCACAGAGGGATACCATGACACCACCAGTATGGAATGAGAAAGGCTCATCTGCCAATCCACAATTGGTCGTGGTCCAAGGGCACCAAGATGGTCCACCAGTCGGCGACTTGTTTTGGTTGATGTAGGCAAAGGAAGTTCCTGCAAGATTTGAAATTGCTCCGGAGACACCACTGCCGCCCGCATCTGGATCTGCCCAACGAGCGAGCGAGCGCTTGTTTGAGGCCGGGCAATCAACGCCGACGGCACCTAGATATCCATTGCAAGATGGGTCCGGATAGTCCGAGGTATTCCCTTTAAAGCCCGAGATTGAACTCCACGGCGAAGCACCTTCCGTGAATCGACCTGCGTCTTCGATGAAAGAAATCGTATTGGATGTGCCGTCCGTGATCGCCGCAATTCCAACTGGCGAAGCAACACTGGTGTATCCCGTTGATGCGTTGTAGACGCCTCTAAATGCCAAACCGCCATCAACATTGGTCGCCTTATTTCGTGCACCTGTCACTGGATCGATGTCCACATAAATCGTCGCAAAATAATCGGTACGTCCATAGCCGCCAAGGTCAGGTGTGCCTGAGTATGGATCAGAGGGGCAAATGAAGATCGGAATTGTTGCCTTTGCCGCAAGTTGATTTGGCAGAAATCGACTGTCGTTGTACGCGAACCGAAGATCCATTTGTCCATAGACGGTCGTCTGCTCCATGTATGGCAACAAAATAGTCATAACAGAATGTGGCCAGAAAGCTCGCTTGAACGACGTCGTTCCTGACGAATAGTCGGTTGTCTCACCGCCTGGTGGCAACTTCTTAAAAGCAGACTCGTAGTTCATAACCGACAAGCCGACTTGTTTCATATTGTTGCTGCATTGCATTCGGCGAGCAGCTTCGCGAGCTGCTTGGACTGCAGGCAACAGCAGACCGACCAAGATACCGATGATCGCAATCACGACGAGCAACTCAACTAACGTAAAACCAGCGCGAACGCTTGCCCGGCCTTTAGCCAGACTCTGAAAAGTTCTCTTCATAACACACTTTGGTCCAAATAAAGGAAACAGCTAAGTTGGCACCCATCGCTGCAACTTGTAAGATGCCGATGGTAGCCCACTGACACAGAAAACGAATGAAGAAGAAATTAAGAATGTGGATTACAAACTAGTTACCACTTTTTGAGGAGGACACCCGGGAGGCGCTCGCGGACATGGCACGGCGTCAGCTTCGCGTGGCGCGATTTAAAACACTTGCAGCTCCAGCGTGTCAAACCGGTGCGAATTGGTGGACAGAGAATATCCCTTCGGTTTGTTCCCACCGACCGCAGATCAAAGCATCTGAGCTAAGATTCTTTAGGGAAGAGTCTGCGATGTTAACCCTCGGTTCGAAGCAACAAATTCAAGCACCTCGGCGGTTCAAAGTACCCCAGGGTTCGTCACTTGTCCGCAGTCGGTGGCCGCATGCGGGCTCAGACACGCCTGCCTGAGCCCGCTGGCTAAATCGCGGACGCATCAGTTTGACTACACATGCTGGTGGGATTTTGGGAAAACCCGTATGTATTCGCATGTGGCCGTTTTCGGCGGTGATTCCATTTATCGGAATCTATTGAATCTTATGGCGTCTGGTCCTCAAGTTGAAGACGATTTCGAATGATCGTGAATGCCCCCGATCCGCGCGTCGGTCGATTGCAAACCTTCCTGAAAATGCAAGCAAAACAGTAACTTTTTCGTATAAGACATCGCGGTTGATTGGCGCAACAAACGGAACCGACATCGCTTAGCTTAACATAAGCGAGGTATGGACTTACGTACACTTCGTACTGTGCTAGCTACAACTATTCTGTTGAAAACGAAGATTTTAACCGATCCACCTTTGCGAAAAGCAAGAGTCATTGTAGACTTTTGGCTGTTGAGACTCAGTCTCAATGGCTAAAAAGCAGCGTTTGCTGTTTTCACCGAACATGTTCGAAAGGTACAGTAGATGCGTCCAGTCCGAACCGGTTTTACATTGATTGAATTGCTAGTTGTGATCGCGATAATTGGAATCCTGGTTGGCCTGTTGCTACCCGCGGTGCAGGCGGCTCGCGAAGCCGCCCGTCGCATGCAGTGTCAAAATAACCTCAAGCAGCTTGGCCTAGCCCTTCATAATTATGAAGGCGCGTTTAAGGTCATTCCACCTTCGATGTGCATCAATTTTGACGGCAGTGAGTATGGCGAGTGGGGTCCACAAGCCCGCCTGTTGCCGTATATTGAACAAGCAAATCTGCAAAACTTGATCGACTTCAAACGAACCTATAAGGAGCAACCGGATGCGGTCAAAACGAGGATTCCAACCTTCTTGTGCCCTAGTGAAATAAACGATCGTCCCAGTGGATCTGACGGATTGGCTCAGTATCCGTTGAACTACGGAGCGAATATGGGCACTTGGATGGTTTTCGATCCCGTGCGACGCCGCGGAGGTAATGGAGTGTTCAACCCGAACTCGAAATCGTCACTGAGCCAAATTACAGACGGCCTGAGTCAGACGCTGGCCTTCAGCGAAGTGAAAGCGTTTCAACCGATTCTGAAGACCGGTGGCACACCACCGCTCAACTTACCATCCGATCCAGATCAAGTAGCTATTTTTGGTGGAAGTAATTTTGAATTCGATGACGGCCATACTGAATGGGTCGAAGGTCGCGTGCATCAAAACGGATTTACTGCTACGTTTGCTCCTAACGCTAAGGTGCCCTACATGAATGGTGGCAAGCTCTTCGATGTCGACTACACATCGGAGGAAGAGGGAGATTCGCTGACCAATACTACTTTTGCCTCAGTCGTTTCTCGCAGCTTTCATACCGGCACAGTCAACTGCGTGATCATGGATGGTTCGGTACATACAATTAGCCAAACCATCGATCTTAAAACATGGCAGAACTTGGCGGTTCGCAATGACGGACAGGTGCTCGGCGAATGGTAGGTAGAACCTACTGCATCTGAACCATTGAGTTTCGGATATTCGAGTGCGACGTTGGCCTATGCCCTGACGCAATGGTGTAATCTGTAGGTCGATGCCAAGCCGCCCGCCTCTCGACGCAAAATCACGATGATCGGCACTCCTAAATATTTCAAGGGTGCAGGACTGGCACTTAGCAGTATCGGTAATTTGGATTTCCAGCGGGTGGAGGTTGCATTGGGATCAGCGTACCAGGCACCATGAAACCGGCTCACTGCGGCGCTACGGTCACCCAAACCGGAGCGAGTTCGTGCACCTCGTCGGTTTGCCACACTTTTGCAGTTTTGGTTCGGTTTTTTGCCGATTCGTTAAGCGAGGCCGATTGGAAAAAGGCCGCTCGGACAGTGTTGGAAACGCTTCTCCCGCCTCTAAGCCCCCCGCAATCGATCGTCCAATAGCTAAAAAAGACTACGAAGTGGCCCGTCTTCAATGAATCACCGTTGTTCGAGGTGAAATTGGCGAACAAGCCAAACGATGGTTGGGCCGCTTTTCTTCTAGGTTGGGTTCCTTCACTGCACCTTTCAGCCATACCATCCGCTCGTCAACAGTGTGCCAAGCTAAATCCGGGAGCAAATGATACTCGGCGCGAGATGGTGAAGGCGTGGGTGAAGCTTCTTGGCTGCGAGCCGGAAGCGAAGCCACTTGATAGCGCCATCGAAGGCATCACCTCTGTCGTCCACGCCGGAGGAGGCGATGGCTGGGAAGTCATCGGTGCGTTCGCCTAGTCCTTTTGAACCTGCGAAAAAGGCTCCCCAGAAATTGGTTACGGCATACTTAAATGGCCTCAAACATCGACGAGAAATTGGCCGCGTGGATTATCTTTAAGTGCAGGTTGTGGACCACAGTACTCTTCTTAGCCGTACTTCCAATTGACGAAACGTCGAGCGACTTTTACATGCGTCTAGCTCAAAACGCCACGATGAAGGAGCAAACCAGCTCCAGTATTGCGGTCACGTTCGACGTCATTTAGTAGCGCCACTGACCCCGTCCGGATACCAGACGAAGCAGATGCATCAGCCGTCCAAGTCGTTCCGCGTGTCGAGTCGTAAGACAGCAAATCCACGCTATGAGAGAGGCAATGCAGAAACCCACACAACAACACTACCACACTTTCATCCCGCAATCGCCAAAACCACGCGCTCTAGACTGCTACGTTGTACGTATGGTTTGAGCTATGCGAGTTAGTCAAAATCTACAACTCTGCGGATTCTTCGAGTTTCCTCGTAATCTTTCTCATAGCGCGATGCTTGAGATCGAAAATACTTCCGGTCAGAATTTCGGCAACTCCCGTCTCGTTTCCAGAATTGTTTGGTCCGGCTAGACAGTGTTGGTCCAAGTAAACACAAAGGACAAGGTACATGTCGTAGTACGACACGAAATCAAGTCCTTTGGATGACCGTCGCTCAGCAAGAATTTTGATGCATCGCGCAACATGCTCGTTTTTCAGATTTGCATTCGCAAATACGTACCTGAAAAAACGTTTCAATGATTGATCGTCAACGGGAATATCGAGACGATTGAATTGCGCCATAAGAGATGCAGCACAATTTTCGGCGGGTGCTAAGTCAAACTTGGCTCCCCTCCCCGGGAAATACCTCTGACCTCTGTCAAGATAGTAACCGAAATGATAATGGTTAATATCCAGCGTGGCGCCAGTCGCCTTGTCAATAGCCACAAACCGAATCGAATAATCCATGTTTATCGTAGCGTTGTGATAGATTAACAAGAACAAGTTAGCTACATCGTCAGCTCGCTTGGATTTGATTTCGCCAGGACATTTTGCTAGTAGCCAGTTCAGCCTAAGGGGAGCGCGTCCATCGGTTGGAATCAATGGGGGGAAGTTCAACATCGTTGTCCCCGTGAAACAATATTGAATTCGATTCTTTTGATGCAATTGGTCGAATCCACTAAACCTATAGGGTACTTGCAATGATGCCCCGGACCGCTGGAACCCAGGGATCGATTGGTGCGATTCCCAATAGGTTGAAAATGTCGCCGCATTCGTACCAAATCGCTCAAAAACCGACTCAGTTTCCGTTTTACTCAACACTAAATCTGACATCATTCAAAACTCGCCTTCTCGAAAAATGGTTAAATCTTCGGGGAGAACGGACATCCAATCTCCAATTCCGTGTGTGTGCCTACCAAAGCACTTGCATTACCCGCCGACGGGAATACAATTTGGCATAGACGAAATGACGTTGAGAACCCCCTTTTGTCGTTGCCTTCGACAGAATAGCGAAGCGGAGCGGTTGCCGCAAGTCAATTTCAGGGTTTTTTTGCAGATTGTTGAGAAAGTTGGAAACGGTGCTTCGCTTCAAGATTCACGAACTGTTAGTGGAATGTAACGTGGG
>JANPHB010000389.1:0-53388 GCA_031424235.1 Pirellula sp. | reverse complement strand
CGATATCGAAAGCATGTTCGTGGGCCAACAAAACCCAGGCCAAAACGCAAGTTCAACGGCTCAAGACACGTCGCAACTCAAGCTCTACTCAATGCAAGGTAATGACGGCTTTACAGGATTCATTGTCCTCAATCGCTTTGCAGGCACTTTGCGTCCGTTTTGATTAACAGGGATGGAAGCGAATCGATCGTACACTACTTGGTATTACGGTTTTTCAGCGAGGCAACAATTGAGGACAATTGTGCGACACTGTTAGCTCCCCAGCCACTCGGCTGCTTGTAGGGCATAGTAACTCAACACGCTCGTTGTACCGGCTCGTCGGAAAGCGAGAAGGCTTTCCAGGACACATTCTCTTTCTTGGATTGCTCCGCTTTGGCTTGCAAACTTGAGCATCGCGTACTCGCCTGAGACTTGGTAAGCCGCGATTGGAACATGGTATGCATCGTGCAATCTGCGAATGATGTCCAAGTAAGGCATACCGGGCTTGACCATCACGATGTCCGCCCCTTCGTTCAAATCCATTGCAACTTCACGCAAAGCCTCGTCGGTGTTGGCCGGGTTCATTTGGTATGTCTTCTTGTCCCCTTTGCCCAGATTGGTGGCCGAGCCCACCGCTTCTCGAAATGGACCATAAAATGCCGACGCGTATTTGGCTGCATAGGACATGATGATCACGTCTTGGTAGCCTGCTTGGTCAAGTGCTTTTCGGATTTCCCCGATTCGGCCATCCATCATGTCCGATGGAGCGATCACCGTCGCCCCTGCAGCCGCTTGATTGACCGCTTGTTTGCAGAGGATTTCGGTGGTCTCGTCGTTGGCGATGACGCCGTCGATCAGAAGACCATCGTGACCGTGCGTGGTGTAGGGGTCGAGGGCGACATCGCAGACGACACCGATTTTTGTCCCGAGCTTTGCGGTGATGGCACGCGTCGCGCGGCAGATGAGGTTATCCGGCTCCATCGCATGCTTGCCATCGTCCGATTTTTTCTCCGGCGGGGTGACCGGGAAAATGGCAACGGAAGAAACTCCGAGCGAAGCCGCTCGCACCGCTGCATCAACCGCCAAATCCACGCTCAACCGCTCGACGCCCGGCATGCTTCCGATCGCTTGTCGCTGGTTCACGCCATCGATCACAAAGACGGGCCAGATAAGGTTTGCAGGTGAAAAATGGGTTTCCTGCAGCATTTCACGAAGCCAAGGCCAACGTCGATTCCGCCGCATTCGCGTTGCGGGGAATGCGCCAAAGCATGGGATTTCAGTCATTAGTGGTCGCTGGGTAGAAAAAAGTGTCAAGTCGAGATAAACTGCTTTCATTAAAGAGACTCTATCCTCCCACCTATTGCAAGATGAGGTCCACCATGGTCCGTTCTCCCCGCCTGTCCACCGCGCTAGCCTGTTTCCTGTCCTGCTCTTTTGCAGGCGCGTACGCCCAAGAGCCCAAAGCTGCCGACAAAGTTGTCCGAAACGAAAACACCACCCCACCCGCTGCACCGAGTGGCGACGGTTGGACTTCACTCTTCAACGGCAAAGACCTGTCCGGTTGGAAGCAACGCAATGGTTGGGCAGTTTATCGCGTTGACGGGGAAACCATTCTTGGAACGACTTCCAAAGAAAGCCCTAACTCCTTTTTGTGTACCGAAAAAGACTACTCGGATTTTGAACTCCGTTTTGAAGTGCAAGTGGACCCGGCTTTGAATTCTGGTTGTCAAATCCGATCCAAGAGCTTGCCCGAAAAGGACAACGGCCGCGTCCATGGGCCGCAGGTAGAAATCATGCGAGGACCGGGTGAATCCGGTTATGTTTATGGTGAGGCAACGGGAAGGAACTGGATCTCTCCAAGCCAACCCACTCACGAAAACCACAAGAATGGCCAGTGGAATCAGTACTGCATTCGAGCTAAAGGAAACCGGATCCAAACTTGGATCAACGGAAAGCTAATCGAAGACATGACCGATCCACAAGCGTTCCTGTCCGGTTTTATTGGTCTCCAAGTGCATGGTATTCCAAAAGACCAAGGGCCATTTCAAGTCAAATGGCGAAAAATCGAAATCCGCGAACTCTCGAAATAATTAAGCTTTGAATCGTCATGAAGAATCGTTCCATCCGACCGCTGCTTGCCGCTCTTGCATCTGGAGTTCTACTCGCTTCGGCAGGCTGTAAGCCAACGACCGTTCCGTCTGCGCTACACGAACCAAACTACTTGTACGCACACGCGATTGAGATCAAAGAAGACGTTGTGTTGGAGCAACCGCTCAACGATTCTCAAGATCTGTTGAAGGAATGGTTCGGGACTCTCGACGAGCCGAAACTGCCGCCTCTCTTTGCAGAAGACGACTACAAAGAGCTGCTGTCTGAGGCGAATTTGGAGATTGCCGCAGGGCCGCCAGCAACGACGGTGGAACCAGGTGAAAAGGGGTTGTATCGACAGCTCTGCGCTTCATGTCACGGTGAATCCGGCCAAGGTCGAGGACCTGTCGCTGCATCGCAAAACCCATACCCCCGTGAATTTCGGCATGGCATTTTCAAATACAAGAGCACGGCTAGAAAGAACAAACCAGTCAAGGCCGACATCGCCCGCGCGCTTCGAAAGGGTCTCTCTGGTTCACAGATGCCACTGTTTAACAAGCTACCCGACGCAAAGATCAATGCCCTCGTAGACTATGTTGTCTTTTTGTCGATCCGCGGTGAGTTCGAGCGAAAGGTGTTGTTCAACGCTGCGACCGAACTCGATTTGGACAAAGATCGTATTTACAACGTATCCTTGAAGGACAACAAGCAGTCGGACTCCAAAAAGCAGTTTGACGGCCAGATCGAATCCGCCAACGAGATCCTAACAGGCATCGCAGACGCTTGGGTGCAGTCAAACGATGGAGTCGAAGAGTTTGAATTGCCAAACTTCCCAATCGTTGGCTCAGAAACAGCGGAAAATAAGACCGCGTTGGAAGAGTCGATTGCCAAGGGGCGGAAGCTTTTCTTGAGCGAAGAAGCCGCTTGTGCCAAGTGCCATGGCGAATCCGCTCGGGGTGATGGCAAGCAACTTCCTGACTATGACGACTGGACCAAAGATTGGACTTCTAAAATCGACATCAGCCCAACGAAGCTTGAGAGCTTAATGCCGCTGATGGCACTTGGAGGGATGAAGCCTCAACCACTGAAGCCACGCAACATTGTGGAAGGAAAATTCCGAGGCGGACGGGAGCCGATAGACATTTACCGTCGTATTCGATATGGAATCGTTGGCTCGCCAATGCCAGCAGCTGCCATCATCAAAACGAGCGACGACAAAGGCATTAAGGAAGAAGATATCTGGCACCTCGTCAATTACGTACTTTCCATCGCAGAACCAGAAGCGACAGTTGCGGCGAATTGAAGTGAAGAGCGATTTAAACGTTTCTGAGGGGTTTTGAAAGTTCGGAGGTGGGTATTGCATAGGGTGTCTCTGTGCCATGGATATCGAATCGCCTGCGTATGGTTCTGATTTTCACGAGCACGCGATTGAAAGCCTTATAGCCCGGAGGGCGATACATTCCTGCCGGTGGCGTAAGCCCAATGGCAGGGAAATGCCGCCTTCCGGGCTTTTCGTTATCCGCAAGAGTTCGTTATCCGCAAGAGATCGGCTAGCACCTTAGGCTCAATTTAGTTGCAAGCCGCGACTAGTTGTTCAAAAATAAATCGCCGACCTTCTGCCCGACGCATTCTTAATGAATTGATGAAAAAAGCGAACGATCTCCAAAAAATTCTCCTGAGAAATGCGTTCGTCGATCCCATGTAAACGTTGGGTATCTCGCTGAGCCATTCTTGCGGGAATGAACCGCAAAATGTTCTCGGTGAGGTCGATGTAATGGCAGGTATCTGTCCCGCCCACCAAAACAAACGGCGCGACAAGGACGTCCGGAGAGATTTCATGGATGGTTGTTTGAAGCACGGCGAACGCTTCAGAGCCAATGTTGGTAAACGGTGACGCTTCCCTGCCGCGAGAACGGGGCGTTACGGTAACGCGTGGATCATTGATTGAACGGTTTAAGTGTTGCAAAGCACCCTCAATGGTATCACCTGGCATCAACCTAAGATTTAATGTTGCCGTTGCTTGCGAGGGAAGAACGTTCTCTGTCACCCCTCCCTCGATTACCGTCGGCGCAATCGTTGTGCGCAGCATCGCATTTCCGCTCGGGGTGTAACTCAAGGTGCGTTTGACGATGGACGAAAACAGCCACATATTGGACATGGCAATTCGGCTTGTGAGCGAAGGCATCTCAGGACCAATGTACTTGAGGGTGTCCCGTAGTCCACGATCACTGCGTGATGGAAATGGATTTGCCTCCACACGGTGAACTGCACCCGAAAGGATCCCAATGGCTGTTTCGGTAGGTGGCATGGAAGCATGACCGACTTTCTCAGAGTTCACGTTGACAGTTAAGTCGACGTTCACAAAACCTTTCTCTGCGACACCCACCAATGCAACGGGACGCGAAAGCCCTGGGAATTCCGTAAAGATACAGCCGCCCTCGTCGAGGATGAGATGCAACCGCTTTCCTTGGCTTCGAAACCAATCGGCAATTTTTTGATTGCCATCGACACCGCCGATTTCTTCATCGTGCCCCAAGGCGATATAGACCGTTCGTTCTGGCTGATACCCAGCCTCGAGCAACTTGCGAACCGCTTCGAGAATGGCAATCACTCCGTGTTTGCAATCAAGAGTGCCTCGTCCCCAAATGTACCCTTCGTCGATTTTACCGCTGAACGGTGAGTGCGACCATTTGGGAATCGATGGCGGCTCCACAGGCACAACATCAAAATGCGACATCAGTAGAATTCCAGGTAGATCAAGATTGCTGCCTGGCCATTCCAATAGAACGCTCGGTGTCATCGCGTCACCAAAGTCTGCTCCCGTTCGCCTCACAAACGGATGGTTGTGCAATGTCGGGTAAGTTTCTTGAACATAATTCCGAAAACGAAGAAGATCGGAATCGCTCGTGATCCTTGACATTGGGCTCGAAACCGAAGCGATTTGAATTGCCCCCTGGAGATTTCCCAGCACCATCCCGCTGTCCACATCTAGTTTCTCGACTGGATTCCGTCTAAGTTGCTTGGATTGAAACCAAAAACAGTTCCAGCTCACAACGCAAGTGAGCATCGCAAACAAAACCGTTGCAAACAAGAATCCTCGCCAGAGTAAAATGCGAATTCGATTCATGGCGACACATCACTCAAGTACCTGGACGACGAAACATCGTGTTGACCCTAATAGGAAAAACCAAACTCATTCTAGCAGTTCTTGCCCTATGTCTTGTCGATGAGCCTATTGAAACTCGCCAGTTTTCCCAAGTCATCGGACTCGAGGTTACCGTGGAGACGTCGGCCAACGCTAGCCTTGGGGACTTAGATGGCGATGGAGATCTTGATATCGTATTGGCCAAGGGGAGACATTGGCCATTGCATGATCGCGTCTTGACGAACGATGGCAATGCAAATTTCACAGACGCAAAAAACCTTGGCGATATGCCTGACCGGACCTACTCTGCGGTGCTCGCGGATTTAGACAACGATGGGGACTTGGATATCGCTGTCAGCAACGATAGCCCGGACAAGAAATTGATCTATTTGAACGATGGTAAAGCGAATTTTCGTGTCGCTGGCACTTGGGGCGAAGCGAGATGGAACACTCGAAACGCGGCCGTTGCCGATCTGAATGGGGATGGTTACCTCGACCTGATTGCAGCGAACCGCAACAGTCCAAGTTGCGTTTGCTTGAACGATGGTCACGGCAACTTCTACGAATCGGGCATTGTGAAGATTCCATCTGAGTCAGCAACCACGATCGTACCAGCAGATTTTGACGGCGATGGATTCATCGATCTGGCAGTTCCCCATCGCGATGGTGGCCAAAGCCGAATTTTCTTCAACGACGGAAAGGGGGTTTTCGCAAAGTCGAAACCGTTTGGGCCGTCGAAAACATCAGCGCGTGCAGCGGCTTTTGGCGACTTGAATGGCGATGGAATGGTTGATTTGGTAGTGGGTGATGAGAAGCGAGGTTCGTTCATTTACATGAACCAGGGGCTTGGTGAATTTGCTGGTGAGTTAGCACTGAAAAACCTAACACGCGGCGTTGGTGCTATCGCCATTGGCGATATGAATCGAGACGGCAAACAGGATATTGTCATCGGTTATGCAACTTCGCCTGGTTCTGTATTCTTTAATCGAGGGGATGGTGGAGATTTTGAGCAAGTTCGCTTTGGCGATGGTAAAGGGACGGTGTATGGCATCGCCCTTGGAGATTTGAACCAAGATGGATTTCTCGATATTGTTGTTGGGTTGAGTGAAGCCTCGAACAAAGCGTTCCTGAGTGGACCGCAGAGATAGGACAAACGGCCATAGTGGGTCACTCTTGCGGAGTGTGATCTGACACCCGAACCAACCACGAAATACGCGAAGAACACGAAAAAAGACAGTTTTACCGAAGCAAAGTGCGTCGGTTAAAAAGAGTAAAGCGATTGTCTCAATCGCTTGGCGGGCACTTTAGGCTCATCTGCGCCAAGCGGCCATGAACCAAATGGCGGTTTGGAACTCGTTTCGATTGTGGTTTGTTCGACGGTGGCTTGGCAGTACTGAAACGATTGAGGGCAATCGTTCTACACCGTTCGTTTTCGCGTAATTCAAGTGTTTCGTGGTTAAAGCAAAGAGTTTCGCATCATCGGTTTATACGCGCTGACAGCCAACCACGAAATAAGCTTTACTCCTCGAATTTTTTGCCATTCATTTTTCCGCCACTGCGGTATTGTTCAAAGAAGGGAAAGAGACCTCACCAAGAGCCCTCAATCCAATTGCCACGGGTAACCTAGAGAATTGGTTTCGCTTTTTTGCCTTTGTTTTGCTGCTTCCTTTTGCCTTCTGGCTTGTCGGATGACGAGCGTTTCTCGGTTGTGGGGGATGCCTTGGTAAGAGCCTCTTTGGCTTCGGCAAGTTCCTGTTCGGCTTTCACGCTTGCTTCTTGCTTTGCTTTTAACTGAAGCTGAAGTTCGGTAACCTCCGCGGTTCGCTTTTCCAACATCGCTAAGACTTCTTTGCTGGCTGCCTCAGATTGGTCCAATCGTTTTTTGCTTTCGGACTGGAACGACTCCAACTGGCTATTCAGTTTGATCGCTTTTTGTTCTAGTTGTTGTTGCATCTCCCCGATCGCTTGTTTCTTAGCCAAAACTCAGCTTCGATTTGAGTTTTCTTGGCTGCAAATGCGGATTCTTGATCTTCCAATTGCTTTTGAAGTTTCTCGATCGTCAGCTTGAGCTCATTTCGTTCACTCGAAAAATCAATCACAGCCTTCGTTGGAGGAGCGGGGATTGCGGGGGCTGGCTGGACCAAAGTTTCGGCTGTCGATGCATCCGTTTTTTGAACCACATCTGCAATCGATTCGGCAGCCGCAATCGCTTCTGATGGCGCGACAATTCCAGCTCCACCCAAGTTAACATTCTTTGGCAATTGAGATGAAGCGATTTCTGGAGTAATTGCGATAGGCTGTGCCGTAATCGATTCTGGCTTGGTGCTAGAGCCATCGGTTTGCCCTTTGATCTCTGCCGACATGATTCGGGCACCGGGTGGAAGTCCTAGGCCGCGGACAAACTCTTGGCGAACTTCAGGTGGAAGCGCGCCAAGTTGGATGGCGTTTTGCTCTGGTTGTGGTGGCTTGAACTCTTCCACAACCATTCCATTCATTGCCATCTGTTCTGCTGTCGCGGATGTAATCATCCCTGGCGATCCGAGCATGCGGCCGCTTTGTCTTTGATTTTGTTGTTGATTCAACGGTGTAGCGATTGGGGCCATGGCGGCTCCAGGGATTGAATTGGCCGGGCTGCTGGTCGTCTTCAAGGTCGAAAGAGATGAGCTCGAGGCTGTGTTGCGTCCAGAGTTGAGAGGAGGTAGACCAAGTCGCTGTCGGCAGACGTCGCAATTCAAGATGTCCGGCGACAAGTTATTCATGTCGATGGGGCCGTTGCCTAGATGCTGGCGTGGAGCAGCCTCAACGGTCACCGTTACCGTTTGCACGTTCTCGATCCGATTTAGAGGAACATTATTGATGGTCGTTTGAGCAAATGATTGCGTGGCGAACGGAAGGGTACATCCAAGTGCAATGGTCGCTATCAAGTCGTTTCGTCGAATCGTTACCATGTTTGCGAAATATCAATGTGAGAGTTGCTTAGCGCACACGATCGCTACAAAGAGACGAGGCACCGTGAGCTTTTGGGAATTCAACCAGTATTATAATTCACCTGTCTCAAGAAAAGCGATCGGAAGGGGAAATCCCGATTTTTCGTGTCGATTCCTTTCCAGCATTTTTGTTATGCTGCCCATAAAGCACGAAATGCTCGTTCGAAACACACTTTGCTACTGAAAAAACCATGAAATTTACAGGTTTGATTCTGATTTGCGCTTCCAGTTGCTTGGCTCTTATTTTGCCAGCAATCGGAGTTGTCCAGTTTCCAAAAACGATGCAGCCTCAGTCGTCATTGATGCAAACCTCCACTTTTCCGACTTCGACACCAACTTCAACGCCTGTCTCTGCGCCCAGTAATGCGGGCTCGGCTCAATCCAATTTCCCAAATTCACCGCAGTGGACGCCAGCTTCTCCGCAGCGGGATTTTCTTCCAAACTCTCTCAACTCAACAACGTCACCATTTCCGACACATCAATCCTCGGCGGCAACACCTACGGCGTCCATAGATCAGACAACGCCGAATTTGAGTGATGGAAGTCCGCCTACCGGCCAAAAATTTGGTATGGGTGTTTGGCTATTGCTTGCGCCAGTCTGCTTGATCGGGCTTGCAATGTGGACTTTTTCGCCAAACCCGTCCGGCGCTAAGAAAGTGGGATAGTGTTTTCGCACTTGCCCAAACGCATTTCGTTTAACAGTCAGCCGTAGGCGTACTTAGCTTCTTTGACAGTACGCCTACGGCTGACTGTTAAACGACTAAATCAACAAACTATTCCGCGAACAAAGTGAGTGCTGTGTGCAAAAAACCTACTGCACCTCCAATACTACATCCCCCAGTCAAACAACATCAATTTCTTTTGGGACCGAATCGCGATTTGGTTTCCGGAAACGGCCAAATGAGCCCAAGACTCTTCTTCGGTAACTTTGCGTTCCGAAATCAGCTCAAATTCTTTTGGGTTGTGCGCAATCAGTCGCAATTGCCCATCATGTCCCAGCGCCAAGATGCGGTTGCCGTTGGACACCATGCTCCAATACTCTCCGAACTTTTTGGTCGTCCATAGATCTTGACCTGTTTGCAGGTCCAAGCATGCGAATCGATTGCTCTTTAGATGCATGTAAATGTAGTGATCAATGACGATTGGCGACGACATATAGCCCTCGTTCTTGTTGTCCCAACGCACCTTGATTGACTCATTGTTCGGAACATCTATGAGTTGCGATCGACCGCCATAGCTGCTGGTAAAAATCGCGTTGTCCCAAATGGTTGGTGTTAAAATGTTCATGCCACGAAACGCCGCGACCTCATAACTCCAATCGACTTTGCCAGTTTCTAAATCGAGGCCTGCAAGTTTTGTTCGCGTCTGGACGATGAGTTGCCGTTTGCCGTTCAAGGTTTGGATAACAGGCGACGAGAAAGCGCCGCTGGTCATCATGTCACCATTGTCACCTAACGCGTTCCAAACGATTGTTCCATCCGAACCTTTGAGCTTGTGGACACCCTTGCCAGCCTGAATGTAGATGAACTCGCCATCGATCAAGGGGGAACAGGCCATTCCAAAATCGGGTACTTTACCAGCAAGCGTCCCGAAGTCGACGCGCCAAAGCTCCGCCCCTTTCTCGCAGTCCAAAGCGACCAATACGTCGCGAATCCCCCCGACGAATAGGGTTTTACCATCGGTCGCCGGAGTAGAGCGGATCCAACTCCCGTTCCTCGCGGCGAAGAATGGAACGGTCATCGAGCCATCCCAGTCGTAACTCCATTTTGTGCTGCCATCTGCGCGACTGACACAGTAAACCCGCTCCTTACCCGCTTTCGTTTCCGTAGTGAAAATCGAGTCCTTCGAAAACACAGGGCCAGAATAGCTATCGCCAAATTTTTGGGACCAAACTGGACGAAGTGTTTTATCGTCCAGTGAATCCGGCCAAGCTGCCCAGGGTAACATCCCGTCACGGTTAGGACCACGCCAGCCTTGCCAAAGTCTATCGTCACCAACGAGATGATTACTGAACCAACACACACCAGCAGCCGATGCTACGCTGGTCAAAAAGGAACGACGTTTCATAGGCTGGGGATCCCTTGGATCGAAGACACTGAGGCACAATACTTTACTACTTTACTCGCAAAAATTGCGGTAACTTTTACGCGTGGGGATCGTAGCGCCATCGGAGAAAAAGTCAACTCTCTTTACGACTGAAATGTCTTATTTTTTGAAATCCTTTCATAACAAGGCTCGGAGCGTTACGCTCATGGACACAAAAGCCTGTTACGGGATCATAACAATACTTTGCTGGATCGACAGCATCCATCGAATCAAATCGGGATCGTACGGTTGTTGGGAATTTACCAGTTCGCGACAACTTGAAAGATTTGCAATTGCGCCTTTGCGATCGCCTGATTGACGATCGATCAACGCCAAAACTCCAAAGTCTCGCGCAGACCTGCTGCTGCGATTTGCAAGGATGTCCGAAAGCAACTTTTTTGCCAGTTCGATCTCGTTAAGACGAGCTTTAACTTCTGCCCATAAATTCATTATCGCCAAATTCGCTGGCTGTAATTCGGCAGCGATCTTCAAATGCTTGTCTGCCTCTCGCGAGTATTCCATTGTCACGTCAGGACCGTGAATCAGAATTTCAGCGAGCCGATAGTGATACTGGGAGTTTTCGGAATGCTCCTGCACAAGCTTCCGCATTCGATCCAGCGAAAATGAAATCAATTTATTCGATTCCCCACGATCCTCTTCATCCCACTCAAGCTGTCCTCTTCGCCATTGCACTTCCGCCAATGCATATTGATAGTCGGAATTCTGGAGACCGAGATCGATTAGCTCTTGGAAAAGTGACGCGGATTCACTGTACCAATGCCTCGCTTGAGGCGTGTTTCCCTGTCGCTGATACGCCTGGGCCAATTGACCTCGAATCCCTGCTGATTTAGCCAATGGATTTATCGGAACTGTACCTGATTCGGATTGTTGCCTTGCCAACAACCCATAAAGCATGTCGCTATCGCTAAGAAGTGCGATCGGGACCTCGGCGTCCTCGTTCGTGCGAAGTTCAGCTTGTCCAAGTCCACTCAAAGCCGTACCCAATCCATCTACGTACCGTTCGATGCGAGGGTATTCGGTTCGAAGTTTCGTAAACTCCTTGCGAGACGTCTCAAGATAGGGGATCGCATCATATGGCCGAATTTCGTCCAGCAACAGAAGTCCAACATTCGCAGAAGCCGAGGCGGCCAAGGCACGATAATCCAAGTTGTCTGGCCACTCTTTTATCAATTGCTTGTAGATCTCCAACGCGATGTTCAAATTGTGCAGGGCTGTATTGAAGTCACCTGTTCTGCGATGAATTCCCGCTACTATGACTCGGGAATCCGCCTGCGCATTGAACCACGCTCTTTCAGCTTTGTGATTGTTAACAAAGTACGAGATCAGCGAAAGTGACGTATCGATAGTTGCGAGAGCTTCGTCATTTCGATTCAGCTTCCCCAGCGCTTGCGCCTTGTTTTGGATCGCTTGGATGCGAAGCAACGCGAGACCACTATCATGTTCGAGGTCGACATACGCCAATGATGACAACGCCTCGTCTATCATTTGGAGCGCGTCTGCAGGCTTTTCAATCATCAATTTCGAGTTGACTGCCCTAATGAGAGTCTTGCCTAATGCCGCATGCACTTCGCTCGATTTTGGATTTGCCACAGACAGTGACCTTAACTGAGAGATAGCAAGTGCAAACTGGGTTTTGGACTCTTCAGACATCCCTTTTAGGTTATCAATAGCAAAAGCAAATCTTCCAATCGTCTTCGCTAACTCAATTCTCCATGGCAGTGCAATTCGATCGTTGCTCGCAGTTTTATCTATTCGCGTATGAAGTTCAGTTATCGCAATTCGATAGTTCTTCTGGGCCGCGTCATATTCTGATTGCAGCATTTGAATATCCGCAACACGCACCAGTGCTCGCAATCGCTCCAGTTCCAACTCCGGGTCTTCCGACCTGCTGGCACTCAATTTCGCGTAGTCATTTGCAGCTACTTCGAGTAGCCGTTTTTGCAAATCGCGAGCAGCAGGGAAATCGCCGAGAGATTCTGTGCTACCAACAAGCAGAGTATCTATCGCACTACGCGCAACCCCAATTCGGTTGACCGCATCGTTCTTGTTCTGGATAGCGGATTTTTTTGCCAGCAGTTCTTGAATTCGTGCGCTGTTTATCAGCCAAGCTCCAATCAGAGCGGTCACCGTTGAAATCAATATGGCTGCAGCAACGGGAACTGTCCAACGCCGATAACGCCGCATCAATCGGCCTATTTTGTCAAGAAACGGTTCATATGCGCCTATAGCTAACACCCGATCATCAGCGAGCCAACGCTCGAGGTCGAGCGTCAGTTCTTTTGCTGTCGGATAGCGATCCTCAATTTCGTAGGACATCGCTTTCTTGGCAATCATCGCCAACGATCGCGGAACTTCCTTACTCGATAACCTAGCATCGCCAAACCCTGGGGAACGGATCCACGCTACTACCTCCGCAAGCGATTTGGGTTGCTTTGAAATAGGAGGACCATTTGTTATAAGCTCGTAAAGTATTGCACCCAGACTAAAGACATCGGAAGCAGGGCATAATTCTGTAATCAAGCCAAGAATTTGTTCTGGAGACGCATACGCAATTGTCCCGCTAAAAGTTCCTTCCATCGTATCCGATGTTTTGCCAGGGATACGGACTCGCTTTGGCTTGACTTCAAAAGGAAGACTGCCTTCGGTTGAGCTTGATTCAAGGACGTTATCCAAGACCTTGGCTAACCCCCAATCGACCACTAAGGTTTCGCCGTAACTTCCTAGCATAATGTTGGCAGGCTTGAGATCGCGATGCAATACGCATCTAGAGTGTGCATAGTCCATCGCATTGCACACATCGAGAAAACGTCGCAGCAGTTGCCGGAACGGGACGCCATCCAAAGGGGCCTTCGATGCGAGTCGCTCTTTATGAAAGCCCTTTATGATTTTTTCAAATTCCTGGCCACGAATAAAACGCATCGCGTAATAAGGATTTCCCGACGGGTCGGCTCCAAGTGCATATACCGGGACAATTCCAGGATGCTCTAGTTGACCTGTGATTTTCGCTTCCAATAGAAATTTGGCATCGCTCGTTTCGTTTCGATCCCGATCAATCCGAATCTGTTTGTACGCAACGTCCCGCTGCAACTGAGCGTCGTGAGCCACGTAAACGACCCCTAATCCACCTTTGGCATGCTGTTTTACGATCTGGAATCGATTGCCGTCTGAATCAAAATTCCTCGATCGCGGGCTTGATTGCGTCTGGTTGGTATCCCCCTCTTTTGGTTGCGTTGCCTCTTCGGATTGGGGGATTTCCGGTACGACAGTTTCAAACTCGCCCTGCAAATCTCGAACTTGATTAACGCTCAGCAATCCAATTTCCATGAAATAGTCATAAAGCCCGCGCTCAGGAGCTTTTTCAAACCAGCAGCGGAGTCCCTCTTCCAGTTTTTTGAGAGTGAGAAACCCTCTTTCAACAGCAAGAAAACCAAGTGCAATTTCATTAGCAATATTCATTTGATTCCTTCGTGTAGGAGCTGCCGGAGATGCTAGTGACGATTCCTAAACTTGAGTCTCGGTATGCTAGTGTTTCGAGTCACTATTCTCCAATCCTCCAACTCGGCAGCCATCACCTCATCAATCCATCGTGATCGATTTTCTCCTTCTCCCGCAGCGCTACCGCGATTGATTTCGTTAATTACCGTCAGGACGTCTAAGGGACCGATAGAACTATCTCCGTCGGGGTCAAAGAATCCGTCAGCTTGAGAACTTCCGCGAGACGGTAACTGACCGTTTGGAAACGTGCTGGTGTTGATCAGGTTGACCAGTACCAGTACGTCCAATGGACTTAGGGCTTGGTCACCGTCGATGTCGAATCGGTTTACCTTGTTCTGCCAAGGTGTCTCGCTAATCACCTCGATTTTGGCCCCCGCATTGGTGAACGGTTGGACCCAGACGCCATTTTCCAGTCGCCCAGCCTGCGCACGCCAGTTTCCGGGTGCTGAAAAGGAATCCAGGCGGTCCATGAGAATTCGAAGTGTCTTCGCGCCATTGAGTGCGCTGATATTCGACGCTTGAAATGCAAGGGAATTCGCGCCGTCCGCACGCAGGTCAATAAGCCCAATTCCAAAAAGTTTGTCCGAAGTCAAAATGTTCAAATCGACAGCGCTTCGTACTGAAATTAGCTCAATCGGATTGCCTACGCCTGTAAAGCGGACCACGCCAAGTAGATTGCTGGCAGGCAAAACCACTTCAAAAAGCTTTGTTCCATTACTATCGATGGTCGTCACCTTGGTTAGTTCAGCCACAGGAACGCTGCGAATCGTCGCCCCACCCGCTGTAACGACAAGCTGCCCGTTCTTGATTGCGATCTCATGCGCCCCAAGCTCAGTCGCATTGAGCGTCAGCGATTGCGCCGTCCCAACGGTTATGCTAAAGTTTTGACTGCTTGACAGGTCGACACCGCCATTGAGTGTCCCTCCATTGTCGCGAACTCGCACGGTAACGGTCGCTATCCCGTTGCGATCGGTTGCTGGCGAAAATCTGAGTATCCCGTCATTCGAAATGGACGGAAACACGGCAAATAAACCTGGCGAGTCTACGGACACCAAATAGTCTGAGACAACTTGTGAGAGCTCATCTTCGCCACCACCTGGTGCAAAGCCAGTAGCAAATCCGGTCAGTGTGTTCGTTCCAGTCACGGATTGGATCGCGGTATTGCCGGACAATCGGAACGAAGGCGGATCGTTCACGGGCAAAATGTTGATTACGAAATTATTGGTGGTCGCATCGACACCGCCATTCAAAACCCCACCGTTATCGGTGAGCTTCACAGTAACAAAAACATTTCCCGATTTATTGGGGCTTGGGGTAAACGAAAGAGTGCCGGTGCTGGAGATGGAGGGTTGCACGACAAAGAAGCTTGTATCTGCAGTGATATTAAAATCAGAAAGCACTTGATTCTGTTCATCCATTCCGCCACCGGTCGAGATACCGGTGACAAAGTTTGCAGCGGTTTTTGGACCAGCCTTCTGTGAAACGGCCAATTCTGATGGCGTCGTCATGCTTGGTGCATCGTTCACGGCTAGAACTATGACGGTAAAGGATCGTTCAAAGATCCCGTCGTCACCATCGTCAAAGATCTGGTTCGCCCCCGCGTCGGTAGCACGAACAGTAATCACCGAAGTACCATTTGCATTCGGAAGCGGAGTATAGCGAAAGGACGCGCTGACGCTTCCATCCACAAATGAAATCGATGGACTCGCTACTAGTAATGGATTCGAACTGATGGCAGTGAAACGCAACGCAGGTCCAGTAGCCCTCCCTTTTTTGATCCCTCCAATCTGAATCGTCTGCTGAGCAGAATCCTCGGAAATGGCAGCAGGACTCGCAATATCATCGAAGGACGGTGGGAGCACAGTGTTCTTGATAATAAAGTCCCTGCCTGTGACTATATTCGTGCCGGTTAGCAAGACACGGTGGGACCCATTAACAAGTTTATTCTTCAGAACGTGGAGCGTATCGGTTTCTGATGGAATCGTGACAATATCCAGAGTCCCTTTTCCGCCAGGACCTGATGTATCGTTATCAAAATTGCCAACGACCAGCGGCATCCTTTGCGCTTGGGCAAATTGGCCGAGGCCTACGTTTTCCAATGGTTCAAAACGCACGTCACCGCTGGTTGCATCGACTCCAATATTTCGGAAAATGGAGATGTTGCGATCTTTCAAGTTGCTTGCGATGACATCTTTGTCTCCATCGGCATCAATATCCCCAACTGTAATATCGAACGCACCGCTCGCCGTTCCTAGAATGGCGGTTTGCATTCGTAACGTTCCGTTGGCTTGACCAAGCAGAATAGAAATCGTATTCGAATCAAAGTTTGCAACTGCCAAATCGGTCCGTCCATCGTCATTGAAGTCGGCTATCGATGAATCGATCGGGAGAGCCCCTGTTTGATAAAACGTCGATTGTAGGGCCAGGCCTCCTGCACCGTTGCCGACCAAGATGGTGACACCTCCATTGGGTGTCGAGGTATTTGCGGGTGCGGCATTCACCACCGCAACATCGAGCGAAACATCCCCAGCGAAATTCGCGGCTTGGATCGAGACCGTATCGTCACCTCCTGTGGGTACGGGAGGACCAGCGGTAAAGACACCGTTACCATTATTGCTGAGAACTTGAACGGTAGCGTCCCCTTTCACGGAAGCGCTTCCTTGATTAACTATCACGAGATCGAGCTTTGAATCGCCTACAAATTGCCCCGCGACGATATCCGCCGGTTGCAAGCCAACGGTCACTGCAGTCTGCGAAGCAAATGCCTTGGTCGTCAGATTCAAGTTCAATAAAACGATCACCTTCGATGAGAACTTTGCGGTGAGCGCAACATCCAGTTTCGCATCGTTATCGAATTGACCAGTGACGATCGAAGACGGTCCAACGCCGTCTTTTCCAAGATCGATATCGATGGTGTCGGGCAGGAAGCCGCCCTTCTTGTCATTGAGTCGAATACTCAGCTTGTTGGCTTCTGCCAAGACCACAGCCACATCGGCGAATCCATCGCTGTTGAAGTCATCGGACGCGATTGCGATTGGGTTGCCAAACGGCATTAATCCAACGAAAAGAGGGTACTTCTGCAAACTGAATTGGCTGCCAAGAGGCGAAACATGGACAAGTGTATCGTCCAGCGTAGTAGTCACAGCAACGGTTCGTGAACTGAGCCCATCGATCAAATACAGTCCATTGGCATCGGTCAAAGTACGCGGTTCATTGGAGTCTCGGATGCCGAAGTTCGTTGCATCCAAATATACTTCGCGATTGACGATAGGCACATCCCCTGCATCGAACCTATTGTTTCCATTTCGGTCATCGAATAACCGACCACTCACGGCCGACGCGCTAGATTGGCCCGTTGACTGGACCCGACGAATAGCAAAGTCTCTATCGACGATAGTCCCCGCCGCAGGTAGAAGGATTTTCCAAGCGAATTGCACGCTTGCCGCGGGAGCGATTTGTTCAAATCCAGATTGGGAAATAGCACGGACGCTATACTTTTGGAGAGATGGAACGTTGGGTAACGAGTAGGCACCATCGTCTTTTGTTTGTCCGGAAATCTCTGTCCGGTCTAAGATTCCGTTTTCGTTTTCGTCGAGGAAGATTGTCCAGTTAGCAAATACTGGTTCGCCTTTGTCATAGGCACCATTTTGAACAGTATCTTCATACACTCTTCCGGAGATCGTGCCAGGACTTGGAACAAGTCCAAGATTAAGGTCCGTTATAATATCGCCGGCATTCACCGTCCGCGAGCGATTGGCGTTTGCAAGTGGGTTTGCAGCGACGTAAACGTCGGATGGACCGTCACGGTCTGAATCATTGGTGTTCGGAAAGTACTCATAAACAACAAGGCTTCCGTCCGCACTAATGGTTTGCGCAAAGCTGAAGCCGCGTTGCTGTTGGCTACCCTCCGTTTCATTGAGGCGAAGTGTAGTATTGGTAATGCGATCAAAAACAAAGATATCGCGATTGAGATTCGTATCATTCAAGACTAAATTGCTCGCATCCGATCCATAGGAAACGAACCGCCCATCCGCGCTAATGGACGTACTTCCACTAAAGTCATTGGCTTGTTCGCCGCTTGGCAATTTTGTTACCATAACAATCGAGCCGCCAAATCGATCGAATAAAAAGATATCACTTGTCTGGTTGTTATCATTCGGAACCAAGTCGCTTGCAAACGAACCAAATGCTACGAAGCGATTGTCGGCACTGATCGAAAGTGAAAAAATGTCAGAATTTGCCAGATTCTCAACCGCATGTTCGCTGATCCTAGCGATCGACCGTGAATTGCGATCAAGGCGAAATACGTCCCATCGCAAATTCGTGTCGTTCTCGACAAGGTTGCTGGCATTCGACTCAAATACGATTGAACGTCCATCTTGACTGATCGAAGCATTTGCGAAGTTCCCGTTCGGTGCTACTCCTCCAATTCCGCTGATGGTATATCTCTCGGTCACACCAGAGTTTCGATCATAAACGAAGTAGTCCCCGGATACGAAAAACACAGAACGCCCGTCCTCGCTGAATGTTGCACCATCTCCTGCACCAATGAGTTGGGTACTGTTGTTTGCCTGCTCGAAAAGGAACAGGCCTCCATCCGAGAACGATCGATAGACCACTGCACTTCCGTCGGGACTAATCACGGGCGAAGAGAAGGATACACGTTCACTGACGCGGACAATTGACTTTGTTTCCCGATCGTAAAGGAAAAGATCACGCGAGGCGTTTGTGTCGTTGGCAATGAGATTGGTTGCATCCGATTCAAACGCGACGAATCTACCATCTGCACTTAGACTGCCGCGAAAGCTATTACCGTTAGGCACAAACGACGGAGGAATCCTTTGTGTTATTGGCAGGGATTGCGTGAAATTTTCTGGCAATGTCGCAGTTGCTACGATCTTACCAGGTAGGATTCCTTCGAATGAGTATCGACCCAAACCATCAGTCAATGTCGACAATGTTCCCGAATTGGATTGGACTGAAATTTGAATATTTGGGATCGTTGTTTCCCCTTGATCCAATTGTTGATTTCTGTTTGTATCAACATAAGTAGTACCAGAAACCAAAGCATCAATGACCTCGACAGCTCCAATATCGGGTCGCAATCTGACAGTGCCTAATTGGTCGATCCCTCCCGCAAACGCGACATTTCCAGCATCAATAGCTGGATTTCCTATCCGTAGAGGATGGATGGGAGGAGCGCCGTCCAATCGTGCCAAAGGTCCGAGCAGCGAGACTCCTGGCGTTGGATCTTGCAGAACGTTATTTTCCGTGACTCTTGGCCCAAGAGCTGCATTCGTCCCTGTTATGAGGGAGTCGACCAAGGCGACGCTGCCTGAAATGGCAAATGGACTCAGCGTTGGTCCTACAATGGTCAGTTCGGTTGCCTGAATCGTAGAAAATGCTTGGTCAAATGGAACGTTTCGAATTGCGTTGTTGCTGCGATCAAGCAAATAAATGTTGTTTTGAAAGTTGGGATTGTGTTCGTCCAGCCTGTCGCCGTCACTTGCAAATGTACTAAATCTCCCATCGTCACTTATGGACAGGACTAGAACTCCTTGTATCGCATTTAAACTCGTGAGTGAGGCAAGTCCACCCTTCGCGTCATTTACTCGCTCAATCGTATTTTGAATTCGATCGACAATGAAGATATCCACCGTATTGTTGGTGTCGTTTGGTACGAGGTTCGTCGCATCTGAACTGAACGCTACGAATCGCCCCCCCGGACTTATCGACGGAAAACCACTTTCGCGATCACCGATGCCCCTAACGCCTTTGCTGATCAGGTTGATTGTTTGATTCGCCCGATTAAGAACATAAACATCCTTAGTCGTATTAGTATCCTCGGCAACAAGTGTGGATCGCGACTGAAATGTAATGAGCTGAGCATCAGCGCTAATCGCGAAGCCTCCTTCACCACTAGCGGTTATGCGCGCGATCGTCCGGCTAATGCGGTCAAAGGCATAGTAAGAGTCGCCTTCGTTCGGGCCTGAGAGGCGCAGGTCTCCGGAAAGTACGATCGTACGTCCGTCTGCGCTGATCAAGCCATCTTGCACGCCAGCGAACTCTGCACCTCCCGCTCCTGTAACGCGATCTGTTGTCTTTTGGACTGTGTCATAGATGAAAATATCATTTGCGTCATTCGTGTCTCCAGCAACTATGTTTTTCGCAGTGGAGCGAAACGTTACATATCGGCCATCGGCACTAATAGAACTAGGTGAACCACCGACGGTTTGTCCGTCCTGCGAAAGACTTGCGCACTGAATCGTGCGACTCGTTCGATCGTAGACGAATATATCTTCTAAGTCATTTACATCTCCCGGTACGAAATTCTCTGAATAGGAACCAAATGCTACAAAGCGTCCGTCAGCACTGATGATCGGTTGAAAGCTAAAGTTGATTGCTTGAGAACCATCGTTGGCAACACTCACGCGTTCAACAATGTCGGTAATTCGATCATAAACAAAAATGTCCTCGATCCCATTTGTATCTCCTGGCACCAAATTGTCTGCCTTGGACGAAAATGCAACGAATCTTCCATTTGCACTGATCGAGGGATCACGACTCAAGTTGTTCGCGCCATCAAAATCCGCGATAGCGCCATTTCCTCCAATGTTTGCCGAAATAGTCGAGTTGGTAATGGTCCAGTCTTGGTCAGAGCTTCCCTGCACTCCGCCGCCTCGGTTATTGCTTATCGTGCTTCGTGTAATCGTCCCGTCGGATGAACCGCAGTACATGACACCTCCGCCAAGATTGCTCTCATTGTCGTCGATCCAAGATCGTGTGACGTTGGTGCGACCTCCCCAGACTGCGATGCCACCGCCGCCGATTGGGGCACTTACATTGATTCCAAGTGCACGATTTCCACTAACAATAGAGTCGTCAATATTCAGTTCACCGGCCGAAAGAATACCACCGCCCCCTTGGTTTTCCAAAGACACCCCCCCGGTGATCGTGACGCGACTAAAACTCATTTTCGCTCCAGGGTGGACCTTAATCACCCGATCGAACGACTTTCCGTCAATGTTCGTTGCGTCCTTGTCACTGCCTATCAAATGAACTGCCCCACTGATATCAAAGTCTCCAGACGATTGGTTAGACCAGCCCGCAGGGACTGCCGGTACAGAACAGTGAGACTCTTCGCTTGGTGTAGGAAAGGTCGACGCCGGATCGACAACGGCTGGAATATCGATTGTATACCTTCCCGACTCCAAGATGATTGTGCGGGGGGACGGTGCTGCGGCATTGGCAGCGATGATCTGACTGCGCAATGTGCCTGGCGCGAGGGAGTCGGCGAAGGAGGTTACGTACAAGAATGATGGGTCGTTGACGCGTACGTTGAACAAACCGATGTCACGGGCATCGGTTGTTCTGCTTCCTACTTTGGCAGTAATCCTGCCAGCAACTGTTGAAACAACATAGTCACCGAAGTCGAGTGGGTCCCATGTGCCACCAGGTGCTGTGACGATGTAAGTTGCGCGAGCTGTCGTGGCGGTTGTCACAATGGAGTTGGCCTTAAGCCTCGCGGCTAATTGATCCGCGGGGCCCCATTGCCGGGTTACAATTAAGTCGTCGTTACCAATGGTCGTCGTTGCAATTCCAGATCGATGACTATATTCGACCGTGAACTCGTTCGAAGCTCCGCCAGATGTCGTGATGTTCTGTTTTGATATGAGTCTGGCTGCGGGTGCGAAGACGTCAGCCTTGATAGCGTTGGATGCGTTGAGTCGACCGCCAGTCGAAACATTTTGTGTTCCAGTCGTGATTGGCACGACCGTGCTCACTATAGCTCGCTGAATTTCACTGACCGTTGCTTCTGGGAATGCGGACCAGATGAGGGCAGCTGTGCCGGCAACATGTGGCGATGCCATGCTCGTGCCGTTGGCGCTGCCAATACCCCCGCCAGGCAATGTGCTTCGGATGCCGATACCAGGCGCGAATAGGTCAACGGACACGGTACCGTAATTGGAAAAGCTTGCGGGCCGATCACTTGAATCGGATGCGGCTACTGCGAGTGCCGTGTTGTAACTGGCTGGATAGAATGGGGTTCGATCGTTGTCGACTCCTTGGCCCAAGAAGTTACCGTTGCCGGACGCGGCGACGAATAAAATTCCCGCGTCGGTGCTATCTTGGATGGCTGTTTCAAGCGATACTTCATAACCGCCCGGTTGCCCCCATGAATTATTGAGCACTCGGACGTTGGCTCCTTGAGAGACTCGTCCGTTGGGCTCGATGCGATAGCGTTCACGCATCTCGCGAGCGTAATTGATCGCTCGAATCGCTGCGCCGGAATCGCCTTGATTATTGTTGTCGAGTATTCGCAGGGACATGAGCGATGTTTGCCAGTTGACTCCGACGACTCCAGTTGCGTTGCCTCCGATGGCACCTATCGTACCGGCCACGTGAGTGCCGTGCCCCAGTTCATCGGATGGGTTGTTGGCCGCAAAGGGATCGCCCGAACCGACACGGAAGTTCACACCGAAGAAGTCATCAAAGAAACCGTTGTTGTCGGTGTCAAAACCGTCTGCCCAATTCGGATCGTCGAGCAAATCGATCGCATCGATCCGACCGTTACTATTCTTGTCTACGACAAAGGAAGCGTTTGGACCAGTGGCGAAGCCATTGAAAGTCAGAGCATACGGTGCGGTTGTGGCTCGGGTGACATTGTTCAAGTCATAAAACGTCACAAGTCCATCACCATCAATATCTGTCAACTTGAGCCCAATATTGTCAAGAAACTTTGTTGGTAACTCGCCTTGATTGATCCAGATATTCAAATAGAGGTCTGGGTGAGTTGGATCGATCCCGCCATCGACGACACCGACAACGGTCGACGAACTGCCTCGCGAAACATCCCAAGCATTCGTTGCATCAATCTTCTCCAAGCCTGGCATCAAACCAGCTACAAATTCAGGATCGTTGGGTGTGGTTGATTGGCCTTGGATCAATTGATTGAGGCTAAACGATTGCACGTTTTCATTGTGGCTCAGACTGGACTCAAGCACACTCTTGGTCGCTCCACGACCGCGAACGAGCAGCAATCCTTCGATCCCGAGGCCGCTAATGATGGTGAAGTCACCGTAGGTTCGATTGAGGAGTGCGTTGCCTTGGCCAAGAGTTCGAAGCGATTTCGCTGCCGAGTCCGTCAACTGGACGATCCACTCACCCACTGCCGGTTCGACAGGGCCCGTGATCCCCGCTGGAAGCGACTTGTCGACGCTCGCCAAGGAATCGAGCGGCACTCGGTCTACGCTTGGAAACGATTCAAACCAAGTAATCGGACCGGCTGCTTCATGGAATGAATGATTCACTGCCAAGTCCGAAGCGAGCAATAATCGCGATTCCAGGAGTTCGTAGCGTAATTGACGTCTTCGTGTAGTTTGAATGTGGGAGGATCGGGAGTTCGGTGACGTCATGGACGGACTTTTTCAATAAAGATAGAATGAAAGACAAGTGTGTTTAAAGGGCTCGATTCTTGGATTTGCGACCCGAGATTATATCGTCTAAATCGGTCGACATAAATCGATCGATCCATTGAGGTTGGACATAGCCCTCCCCTTCGCTACCAGCACCGCCACCGCGATTGATTTCGTTGATTAACGTGAGGGCATCCAGTGGGCCTAATGTATTGTCTCCGTCGGGGTCAAAGAACCCGTCCGATAGAGAACTACCGCGAGACGGCAACTGTCCATTTGGAAACGTGTTGGCGTTAATCAAGTTGACCAGTACCAGTACGTCCAATGGACTTACGGCTTGGTCACCGTCGATGTCGAATCGGTTTACCTTGTTCTGCCAAGCAGTTTCGCTAATCACCTCGATTTTGGCCCCCGCATTCGTGAACGGCTGCACCCAAGTTCCATTTTCCAATCGTCCCGTCTGCGCACGCCAGTTTCCTGCTGCCGAAAGAGAATCCTCGTGGTCCATAAGAATTCGAAGTGTTTTTGAGCTATTGAGCGCATTGATGTTCGACGCTTGAAACGCCAGGGAATTCGCGCCGACCGAACGCAAATCAACAAGCCCAATTCCAAAAAGCTTGTCCGAAGTCAAAATGCTTAAATCGATCGCGCTTCGTTCCGCAATGAGCTGGATCGGATTACTTACGCCTGTAAATCGAACCATGCCAAGTAGATTGCTGGCAGGCAATACCACTTCAAAAAGCTTTGCTCCAGAACTATCTATGGTCGTCACCTTGGTTAATTCAGCCACAGGAACACTGCGAATCGTTGCCCCGCTGGCTGTGACGACGAGCAGTCCGTTCCTGATGGCGATCTCATGCGGTCCAAGCTCTGTCGCATTGAGGGTCAGCGATTGCGCCGTCCCAACGGTTATGCTAAAGTTTTGACTGCTTGACAAGTCGACACCGCCATTGAGAGTCCCTCCATTGTCGCGAACTCGGACCGCAACGGTAGCTATCCCGTTGCGATCGGTTGCTGGAGTAAATCTCAGCGTCCCGTCATTCGAAATGGACGGCAACACGGCAAATAGTCCCGGCGAGTCTACGGACACCAGATAGTCTGAGACAACTTGTGAGAGCTCATCTTCGCCACCACCTGGTGCAAAGCCAGTAGCAAATCCTATGAGAGTGTTCGGTCCAGTCACGGCTTGGAGCGAGGTACTGCCTGTCAATTGGAACGAAGGTGGATCATTCACCGGCAAAATATTGATTACGAAAATGTTGGTGGTCGCATCGACACCGCCATTGGAAACCCCACCATTATCGTTGAGCTTCACTGAGACAAAAACATTTCCCGATTTATTGGGGCTTGGGGTAAACGAAAGAGTGCCGGTGCTGGAGATGGAGGGCTGCACGACAAAGAAGTTTGCATCTGCAGTGACTGCAAAAGCAGACAGCACTTGATTCTGTTCATCACTTCCGCCACCGGTCGAGATACCGGTGACAAAGTTTGAAACGGTTTTTGGACCAGCCTTCTGTGGAACGGCCAATTCTGATGGCGTCGTCATGCTCGGTGCATCGTTCACGGCTAGAACGGTGACCGTAAACGATCGTTCAAAAATCCCGTCGTCACCGTCGTCAAAGATCTGGTTCGCCCCAGCGTCAGTAGCACGAACCGTAATCACCGAAATGCCATTTGCATTCGGCAACGCAGTATAGCGAATGGACGCGTTGACGCTTCCGTCCACAAATGAAATCGATGGACTCGCTACTAACGACGGATTCGAACTGGTTGCGGAGAAACGCAACGCAGGTCCGGTAGCTCGGCCTTTCTTTATCCCCCCAATCTGGATTGTCTGTTGAGCAGAATCCTCCGTTATGGCAGCAGGACTGGCAATATCATCGAACGACGGGGGGAGCACAGAGCTCTTGATAATAAAGTCCATGTTGGTGACTTTATTCGTGCCGGTAAGTAAGACACGGTGTGTACCGTTAACAAGTTTGTTCTTCAGAACGTGGAGCGTATCGGTTTCTGATGGAATCGTGACAATATCCAGAGTACTCTTTCCGCCAGGCCCTGAGGTGTCGTTATCAAAATTGCCAACGACTAGCGGCATCCTCTGTGCTTGCGCAAATTGGCCCAGGCCCACGTTTTCTAGTGGCTCAAAACGAACGTCACCGCTGGTTGCATCCACTCCAATATTTCGAAAAATGGAAATATTGCGATCTATTAGGTTGCTAGCGATGACGTCCATGTCACCATCGCCATCAATATCCCCCACGGCAATGTCGAACGCGCCACTGGCAGTACCAAGAATTGACGATTGAACGCGAAAAACGCCGTTGGATTGACCAAGCAAGATTGAAATGGAGTTCGAACTAAAATTCGCGACTGCCAAATCGGCCCGTCCGTCGCCGTTGAAGTCAGCCGTCGACGAATCGATCGGGAGAGCCCCCGTTTGGTAAAACGTCGATTGCAGAGCCATACCTCCAGCACCGTTGCCAACCAAAATGGTTACGCCTCCGTTGGGAGTCAAGGCGTTTGCGGGTGCCGCATGCACCACAGCAACGTCAAGTGAGGCATCCCCGGCGAACTTCGCGGCCGTGAGTGAAATGGAATCGTCCCCTCCGGTTGGAACAGGTGGCCCAGCGGTGAAGACGCCGCTGCCATTGTTTGTGAGGACTTGGACGGTCGAATCTCCTTTGACCGATGCACTACCTTGATTGACGATGACCAGATCCAGTTTTGAATCGCCGCCGAACTGCCCTGCAACGATATCGGACGGTTGTAGGCCGACGGTTACTGCAGATTGTGAAGCGAACGTTTTGGTTGTGGGATTGAAGTTCAACAATACGATCACCTTCGATGAGAATTTGGCTGTGAGAGCGGCGTCGAGTTTCGGATCGTTATCGAATTGACCAATAACGATCGACGTTGGTCCCACACCATCTTTACCAAGATCGATATCGATCGTATCGGGAAGGAAGCCACCCTTCTTGTCATTCAAGCGAATGCTCAGTTTGTTGGCTTCTGCCAATACAACCGCAACATCAGAGAAGTCATCGCTATTGAAATCACTCGAAGCGATAGCTAGCGGGTTAGCAAACGGAGTGATGCCGACAAAAAGTGGAAACCTCTGCAAATTGAATTGGCTGCCGAGAGGCGAAACGTGAACAAGCGTCTCATCCAGCGTCGTAGTCACAGCAACGGTCCGTGAGCTAAGTCCATCGATCGAATAGAATCCATTGGCATCGGTCACCACGCGAGGTTCATTCGAATCGCGCACTCCGAAGTTCGATGCATCGAGGTACACTTCGCGATTTACGATAGGAACATCGCCAGCATCAAACTTGTTGTTCCCATTTCTATCATCGTACAACCTCCCACTCACGGAAGAATCGTTAGATTGACCGGTTGATAATACTTTACTAAAAGCAAAGTCTTGATCGGGAATCATTCCACCTGCAGGCAAGTACAACGTCTTTGCAAAGCTCGACTCGCCGGAGCTATTTAGTCCAACGTAGCCAGATGGAATCAGTACCGATAGCGTGTAACCTCTTAAGCTCGGTAGGTCGGCGAATTCGAACATGCCCTGATTATTGGTGAGAACCGAACTTTCTCCACTGTCAAATTCGCCATTGCGGTTCGTGTCCATAAAGACGGTGATTCCACTAAGCGGAGGCTCGCCTGGGTCAAAAGTTAGATTGTTAACAAGGTTGTCTTCGAATAACCTACCGGAAACTTGTCCCGGATTTGACGAAACGCCAATGTGCAGTCCTGCGACAATGTCACCTGCAAGGATCGATTGAGAAACACCAGGTTCAATCAGCGGATTCTCAACAAAGAAAACGTCCGCAAGACCATTGTTATCGTTTGATGAAAAGTTCGATGCCTTCGATTGAAACGCGATCAATCGTCCATCACCGCTAATGGAAGCAAAGTCGCTGTTGTCGTTTCCAGAGCTCCCGTTCTCTGTTTGGCTCACTCTCGCCAAACGCGACAACAATCGATCGTATACAATTACATCGTCACGCAAAACCGACCCGGAGCGTATGGTGGAATGATACACCACGAACCTCCCGTCGTCGCTCATAGATGCTTGGCTGTTTGAGATTTTAAAAGTGCCAGACGTTTGTCGACTGATTTGCTCGAGTGCCCCTGTTTGTAAATTTGCTACAAAGATATCTGTGTCTGGACTTTGGTTGCTACCAAAGTTTGAGGCCCGCGATTCGAATGCTACAAACTGTCCATTGCCGCTAATAGACGGCGAAAAGCTATGATCAATTCCCTCGACGCCTTGCTCTACGCTTATGCGTTTTGTTGTATTTGCAATTTGGTCATATAGAAAAATGTCTGACTTTCCATTGTTGTCATTCGCGATTAGGTTGGTGGCTGATGAAGTATACGCAGTATATCTTCCATCGGAACTAATTGATGTGAGATAACTGTCGCCGTCTGCCTCACCAAGTGTTCCGTTGGTTATTCGCTTGATTTGACGCTTGCTTCGGTCGTACAAGAAGATGTCTTCATGGTTGTTGTTTTCGCCAGCGACTAAGTTGCTTGCGTTTGAGCTAAAAACGAGGTACTTCGCATCTCGACTGGATGAAACCCACTGACTATCGCCGTTCACTTCTGCATTCC
The DNA here is from genome assembly GCA_031424235.1 of Pirellula sp. GTDB lineage: Bacteria > Planctomycetota > Planctomycetia > Pirellulales > Pirellulaceae > JBKCUI01. The sequence continues at coordinate 25,552 of JANPHB010000389.1, read as the reverse complement.
CAAGTCCTGTGCTGATCAATTCAAATGACTTTAGCTGTCGATCATAAAGAAAAATCTTCGCATATGAATTCGTACTTGTCGGCTTTGTTAGATTCTCGCGAGAACAAAACGCGATGTAGCGTTCATCATCTGATAATTGAGAACGTTCGTATGTGTTTTCGCCAACAAATTCAGTGCTCGCTGTACTGATGTTATAGAGGAAAGCAAAGCTCTTGCTAAAACCGCCGATGACTCCTGATGGCAACAGGTTCTGCGAATTGGAGTTGAACGTTATCAAGTTGCCTGATCGGTTCAAGCCTGGTTGGCTAGTCCCGCCGCTGGGCACTACGGACGCGGGTGCCAGCATCGTCAGTTTGGTTCGAATAGGCTGAAAATTGTTAGGAGTCTCATATGAGATTTGGTATTCGCCTGGGCTTAAGTTGCTGAAGGAAAAGTTACCGGATGCATCGGTCAAGGTTATTGTGCTATTTGCGGACTCAAGATCGTTGCGTTTTGCCCTAACAACCACATCTGGCACACCTGGTTCTGTGGAATCGAAATCTGTTTGACCATCTAAATCGGCAAAAATTTTGCCAGAAATTGTACCACCAATTGCTTCACGTGCTCCAATGTCCGCAACGGTGCGTATGGCACCTACTTGATCTCGTGTACCATTAAATCGAGCGTCTCCATGATCGATTGCTGGATTGTTACTTAGCAAAGAATGTGTCGGGGGCAGGTTGTTCACTCGCGCAAGTGGTCCAATCTGCCCCGCATTCGCTACGGTGGACATAATTGAATTGACCGTGGTGACCGAGCGAACGTCGAAGTCGAAAAGAGACGTGCTGTTCGCGAACAGGGAATCCGCAACGTTGACTTGCCCTGAAATTGAATAGGTACCGGATCGAGTGTTGGCAAATGTAGACTGCGATACTTCGATAGTTGAGTTCGTTGGCGTTTGTGTTACGGGGCGAATCGTATCGGTTTGCCGATCGTAGACGACGAAATCAATTTCTCCATCGTTATCACCCAGGCTAGCATTGCTCGCGAATGTTGAGAAAGCAACATATCGTCCGTCAGGACTTATGATCGGATCTAAACTGTCACCGTTGAGAGGCAAACCTTGATTCGTAATGCGTGCAGTTGTTCTCGTATTCCGATTAAAAATAAATATCTCGCTAACCGTGTTGTTGTCATTCGGAACAAGGTCATTTGCTCGCGAATCGAAAACAACGAAGTTACCGTCTCCGCTAATCATAGGGACTTCGTTCAAGTGTTGCGGAACGCCGCCACCATCGAATCGAACGGATGCTCGTTCCGTCGTATTCGAAATGCGATCATACACATAGACTTGACCATCCGCCGACGAATGAAACGCCGTGAACCTGCCATCATTGCTGATGGATGCCCCGAACACTTGACCATTCTGAGTATTTGAAATGACATTAGCGCTTGCCAACTGATAACTCTTGTCGGATCGATCATAAACGTACACGTCGACATTATTATTGGTGTCGCTTGGTAAATAGGTACCAAATGTTTTCAAGGATACGAACCGACCATTGGCGCTGATTCCGTGCTCAAATGAAAAATCTCCTACGCGTTCGACCGTATTGTTCGTTCGATCAAAAACAAAAGTTCCGTTGGTCGCGCCATTCGTCGCGAATACGATGAATCGCCCATCATTGCTGAAGGTGGGTCCGTCACTGCGGTCTTCTAACTCTTCCCCTGAAAGTCCAACACTAATTCGCTCGATGTGATTTGAAGATCGATCCAGAAGAAAGACGTCGCTAACTCCATTTGTGTCATTCCGAACCAAATTGCTCGCGGTTGAAGTAAATGCCAAGAATTGTCCATCGGAACTAAGCGAAGCTTGTGAACTAGAACCGTCTATCCGAACATTGCCTTCGAAGGAAACGCTAGTTCGATTCGTGTTGTTGTTCGATTGATCGTTAACGTAGATTTCTCTCGATTCGAATTGTGACGTCGAGTTTCCAAATGCACTAAAATCGAATGCAAAGATTGTTCCAGACGAAGACATTGAAATCGTTGGCCGAGTCAAGATAAAATTTGAATTCCCTAGGCTTAACCCATCATTCTTACCGTTAAACACATCGCCAAGTCCACCTTCATTAGACGAAAAAGTGGAATTCGAGATGATTACACTTTTATCGGAATGTGAATGCAATCCTCCTCCTATGTTTCCGTCAATGGTGCTTGCGAGTATTTTGCCCTTTGCCTCTCCTGAGTAATGCAAGCCACCTCCAAAATTGCTGCGATTTCGAGTTATCCAAGCTTGGTTCAGATTCATGTCGCCGGCCCAGGCAGCAATTGCACCTCCTCTGCCAGGTATTCGCAAAGAAGTGTCAAAGGTCGTGTTATCGCGCAGGATAACTTGATCAAGATTTGTTTCGCCGAGTGAAAGGATCGCACCACCGCCTTGGGAAGTCGGCGCAATTCCATTTTTTAATGTAATTCGCGACAATGAGAGCGACGCGCCAGCGTAAACCTTAAATGCCCTATCCAATCTATTTGCATCGAGAATGGTCGTTTCGCTAGAATCTCCGACGATTGATATGTTACCCTGAATATCAAAATCCCCCGTTGAACTATCCGACCAACCACCTGGATTCACGATTCCGAGATTTGTTAAAGAGCCGTTGAAGGAAGAGTCCGGAGCAATGACTGCCCGAATGTCAATGCCGTATTGTCCTCGGTTCAGAATGATCAATTGCTTCGTGGGCAATGCCTTGTTGGCCAACTCAATCGCGCTCCTCAATGAACCACTGTTTAGGGAATCACTCGAAGAATCAACATATATTACCGATGCGTCGAGTATTCGAACATTAAAACTACCGACTAGCCGTTGTTCGGTCGATTTGATGCTTCCCGCTGCTGCGACTTTGCCTGATGCTGTTTCAATCTGGTAGTCGCCGAAGTCGAGTGGGTCCCATGTGCCGCCCGGCGCTGTTACGATGTATGTTGCGCGAGCTGTTGTGGCCGTTGTTGTTATGGAATTGGCCTTGAGCGTCGCGACTAATCGGTCCGCGGGTCCCCATTGTCGCGTCACGATCAAATCGTCGTCGCCGATCGATGAAGTTGCGATACCACTGCGATGACTGTACTCGATTGTGAACTCGGTCGATGTGCCGCCCGCGGTTGTGATGTTCTGCTTTGCGACAAGACGTGCTGACGGTGCAAAAACGTCAGCATTGATTGCTTTAGACGCGTTTAACCGACCGCCCGTGGAAACAAATTGCAAGCCGTTTGCAATCGGGTCTACCGTCGAGAGAAGTGCACTCTGGATTTCCGCTACCGTTGCCTCTGGAAATGCCGACCAGATAAGCGCTGCTGTGCCCGCGACGTGTGGCGAGGCCATGCTTGTTCCGTTGGCGCTGCCAATACCCCCGCCAGGCAATGTGCTTCGGATGCCGATACCAGGCGCGAATAGGTCAACGGACACGGTACCGTAATTGGAAAAGCTTGCGGGCCGATCACTTGAATCGGAAGCGGCTACAGCGAGAACTGTGTCGTAGCTGGCTGGATAGAAATGCGTGCGATCGTTGTCGACTCCTTGGCCGAGGAAGTTACCATTGCCTGACGCTGCGACAAATAGAATACCCGCGTCGGTGCTATCTTGGATGGCTGTTTCAAGCGATACTTCATAACCGCCCGGTTGCCCCCACGAATTATTGAGCACTCGAACGTTGGCTCCTTGAGAGACACGTCCGTTGGGCTCTATGCGATAGCGTTCACGCATCTCGCGAGCGTAATTGATCGCTCGAATCGCTGCGCCCGAGTCTCCTTGATTGTTGTTGTCGAGTATTCGCAGGGACATTAGCGATGTTTGCCAGTTGACTCCGACGACTCCAGTTGCGTTGCCTCCGATGGCTCCGATCGTACCGGCCACGTGAGTGCCGTGCCCCAGTTCATCGGATGGGTTGTTGGCCGCGAAGGGGTCGCCCGAACCGACACGGAAGTTTACACCAAAGAAGTCATCAAAGAAGCCGTTGTTGTCGGTGTCAAATCCGTCAGCCCAATTCGGATCGTCGAGCAGATCGATCGCATCGATCCGGCCATTATTATTCTTGTCTACGACAATGGAAGCGTTAGGACCATTGGCGTAGCCATTGAAGGTCAAAGAGTAGGGTGCGGTTGTAGCTCGGGTGACATTGTTCAAGTCATAAAACGTGATGAGACCATCCCCATCGATATCCGTTAGCTTCGGCCCCACATCGTCTAGATACTTGGTAGGCAGTTCTCCCTGATTGATCCAGATGTTCAGATAAAGATCAGGGTGCGTCGGATCGATACCGCCGTCAACGACGCCAACCACGGTGGATGAACTACCACGCGATACATCCCAAGCATTCGTCGCATCGATCTTTTCCAATCCAGGCATTAGTCCAGCCACAAACTCAGGATCGTTCGGTGTTGTTGACTGTCCTTGGATCAATTGATTGAGGCTAAACGATTGAATGCTTTCATTGTGGCTCAGACTGGACTCAAGCACACTCTTGGTCGCTCCACGACCGCGGACGAGCAGCAATCCCTCGATGCCGAGGCCGCTGATGATGGTGAAGTCACCGTAAGTTTGATTGAGGATTGCATTGCCTTGGCCCAGAGTTCGAAGCGATTTCGCGGCCGTGTCAGTTAACTGAACAATCCACTCACCGACCGCCGGTTCAATCGGACCAGCGATCCCCTCAGGAAGCAATTTATCAACTCTCGCCAAGGATTCGAGCGACACTCGGTCTACGCTTGGAAACGATTCAAACCAAGTAATCGGACCGGTTGTTTGATGGAATGAATTGTGAACGGCCAAGTCTGATGCTAGCATTCGCCGCGACTCAAGTAATTCGTATTGCAATCTGCGTTTGACAAAAAGGGAAATGCCAACAGATCGAGCGTTTCTTCGGATCATTTTGGATGTGGATAGAAGGCCAAAAACTCGTTTGTATTCCGCTGGGCCAATATCTTAGTCAGTAACTCACCTGTTTGTGGCGAATCATCGCCCCAATACTCGTAGAGCAGACGGTTTCCACTGGAATTTCAAGCTTTGAATTGGAGACGCACGCAAAAGACACAAGAAACCAGTGCGAAAATCTCTGCCAACATTTTTGGACGAGCGTCCGGCTTGGAACAACCCGTTTTGACTTGGTTATCCCGAACGATCTAGCGAGCCGGAGAAATGATGCAATGATCCGGTCTTACCATACCCTTTGATGGACAGAGACTGGGCAAGATATAGCGTCTGCAGATGTTAATCTGTGCTAATTACCGAGAAGTTACCGAATATACCGTTAGTTTCAGTAAGGGAAATTTTCATGTCCGATATGAATCATAGATATGCCTTCCTCCTTCTATACCACTAGCAAACTGCTGCGGAAGGAGGCTTTCGTATTAGTACAGATACTCTCGCTAATTGCGGCAACGTCAACTTCACAGGCTGCTAGCGCAAAAGAAGACGCGGAAGAACGTATCACGGCCTTTCCTGCTTCGATGGTGAAGCAGCCGACGCCGCTACTAGAACCTCGGATCAATGTTGCGGAAGAGTCTCGATCGGCAGACAGTGTCAGAACCGCGAATCGACTTCGGGGGGCGACAGGAAACGCGAATTCGGCAACTCGCGACGCCGAGGCCATCACGTTTACATCCAAAGACGTCATCTCTGGCCGTGAGTCTCTGCCGCTTTCCAGTACCGACCTCGGTAGCCTGCTGAAAAAATCTTCGTCTGGTTTGAGCTCCAACGTACAAGCCAAGACCCCTATCGTCAGCGACCCGCGTATTCGTGGCTCGCGAATCGGTGCACTAGCGGCCTCGGGTTCTCACTGGGTTCCAGCACGTGCTGACTTGGACACCATCCTGAGCAAGTTCGATTCACGCCAAATCAAAAGCGTTGAGATCATTCCTGGCCCGTATTCGTCTCTTTACGGCCCTGGTTTTGCATTTACCGATGTGCAGTTGCTTGGTTCGCCACGCTATGCGAGCGGGCCGCAATTGCATGGTATCAGCGATGCTGAATACAAAGTGAACGGGAACCAATTCTTCGGGCAGCAAACGCTGTTGGCCGGAGCTGCCGATTGGGGAGCTCGATTCAACTATGCTGCGCGCGACGGTGACGACTATCGTGCAGGTGGTCGACTTGCTATCCCCTCCAGCTATCACTCCCAGGAGATGATTTTGGCGCTCGGGAAAGACTGGAAAGAAGACTCGATCGAACTCAACGTATTGCGATTGGACCAAACTGATGTAGTATTTCCGGGCTACGTATTCGATCTCGATTACTTGGTCACCGACGGATACGAAGCAACGCACACCAGCCGCGATCGCGGTGGTCTTGATTCGATAGAAACCGAGGCTTGGTACAATCGTACTCGTTTTGAGGGGAACGCTCAAAACCCACGCAAGCGCCCTTTCTTTCCCGTTCTCGATCTCATCAACTACAATGGAGTAACAGATGTCGATTCGATGTCGACCGGCTATCGGCAGTCCTTTCATGTTGGTGACTTAGAGCGCGAATCGTTCCGTTTCACTTTCGGGCACGATTTGAGATTCGTCAAACAGGAACTCAACGAAGTTGCAAGTGGGGTTACGCTGGGGCTACCAAAACCGTTTGCGAACCGAAACTCACCCATCCCACGATCGTATATCGCCAATCCAGGATTGTTTGCAGAGTATCTCGAAAAGCTCGGCGACAAGGTTGAGGTCCGCTTGGGGGCACGCGCGGACTACGCATCAAGCGATCTCTCCAATGATCCTTCAAACATTCCAGTGGGATTGGATACATTCCCTACAACCTATAGCAATATCGTTGGCACCAATGCTTACCAACGCGACTTTGGACTGGGAAGCTGTTTTGCAAGCCTTCGCTATGACCCGACCGATACATGGACAACTTCGATTAGCGGAGGTTACGCAGAGCGAGCCCCAACTCTGACGGAACTCTATGCCGCTCAACCGTTCATGTTGGTTTTGCAAAATGGACTGAATAACGTTACCGGCGATCCTACGTTGGCAAAGGAGAGACTCTTTCAGTTGGATCTCGGTGCCGAATACCATGACGACTGGCTCAAGACAGGCGGTCGCGTATTTCACTCGTGGGGACTTGACTACATCACCTTCGAAAACACGCTCGTAAATAGAGTGCCACCCAACGGAGAGGTTGGACAAGTTAGCCTTCGTTATGTGAACACCGATTTGGCCACTTTTCTAGGAGGTGAATGGTTTGGTGAGTTGATGCCGAAAAGTCCGGTAACGCCATTTGCAAATTTGCGAGTCGTTGATGGTCGCGATCGAACTCGAAACGGTAACTTTGCAACGAGGAACGGCAATAACGTCAACGCCAGTCAAAAAATAGCCGTGCAAGTCCGAGGCGCATTCAACCAAGGGCAAGTTGCGGCTTCGGCAGAGGAACCTTTACCAAGCATGCCACCTCTCGAATCGCGGCTAGGATTGCGATTGCACGATACCAGCGATCAGCAACGATGGAGCATTGACATTTCGGCTCGCATGGTCAACAAACAAACTCGGGTCGCAACGAGTCTGCTCGAAACGGCAACGGCGGGCTTTACGACCTGGGATACTCGCGGCGTTTTTCGTGTGCCTAAGACAAAGGGGGCGGTGGTGGCGGTGGGTGTCGAAAACATGTTTGACCGTCTCTATCGAGAACACTTCGATTTCCGCACTGCCAGCGGCCTATCCATTTTTCAGCCCGGCGTGAATTTTTACGTGAGCACAAGTCTTTCGTATTGATTAGGGAGCTAGTGATCGACACATTCTCGCAAGTTACGAGGCTTGTCGCCGGTCGTTTCGATGAGGAAGCTCTGCATGTTGGCAATCCAATTGGGGACTTGCGCCCATGTTGCTATCGCAGCTTCTGTTCGAAGCTCAGTTGAGCGAATCCGTTCCAATTCGTTTTGACGCCGAAAGTCCAATGAGATACCGTTGTGAAGAAGAAGCTCAGTGAAGAGCTGATCATGCGATCATAGCGAATAGATGGTGGGCATGTATTGCCGTTGGCTTCCCGACCAATCCAAAGGCAAAGAACTTTGCTCAGCTCTTTGATTTTGCCAGTACCGTTTTCTTCAACTGTTCGCCGGACATGCGGAAGGCGGCGTCGTGGGGGCAGGAATGGACGCAGCGCGGAGTTCCGCCGATGCTGCTGCACTGATCGCAGGTCGTCGCCTTCTGACGAATGACCGGTGTATTGTCTTTGTCGCTAAAACCAGCCTCGTGACCATACATCGTAATATTGCCATAAGGACAATTGCTTGCGCATTGACCACAGCCGATGCAGTGATCCTCGATGACAATTTCTTTAGAGCCTTCCCGAAATATCGAATTGACTGGGCAGCCGACCAAACAGTAAGGGTCAGTACAAGATCGACAACTGGTCGCGACCAAGAAATTCTCGAACCGCAACCCTTCTCGCACCAGTCGTGTCTCTCCCCCATGAGCATCTGCACAGGCTTTGGTACATTCATCGCATCGTGTGCACGATTCGAGATCCAAAACCAACAGGCTTTGGGCATTGTATAGCCCTTGGCTGACGAAGCTGGAAATTCCCTGATCAATATCACTCTGCCGATTCTCATCTTTGGCAAGCAACGCACGAGCTCGCTTCATCAACCCGTCCTTAAACTCTGGATTGGCTTCAGTAATCTTCTTAAGCTGGGAACTCTTGATTCGAACCAGTTCAACGTGGTCAAGTGCAATACATGTTGTAGTTCGAACGCCGCCGCGATAGCCAAGCCGATTCAGTTCCTCAGCCAACTCCTCCTTGTAAATTGACGACAGAGCAGCGATTTCCCCGATAGAGCCAGCTTCCCCATTTAGATTTCCGGGGCCTTGGTATCCTACGATATTCTCGCGAGTTCCTACTTGACGACTCACTTTGATATATCCAAGACGAATCAAGAAGAGATCGTCTTCTTCAGCTCCTTGCTTGAAGATAGGCATCCCTGGCTCCACGCTTATCAAATCAACGTCATCGGAAATGATGCGAGCAGCCTGTTTGCAACCTTCTTGGGAAAGTTTTTCAAAGATTGGAAGTCGTTCCAAATCGGAGTTCAATGCATGCCGCTTGTAAGCATCGTTGAGAATCTTGCGGCTGCTTGTATTCCGTTGCAACATGTACAACACATTACTGCCAATTTCAATGACCTCGGACTCTTCAACGGCAACTACGGTTGCAGTTCTTGGATAGCGATTCAGGCATGCCATTTCGCCGAGAATGACATCTTCGACTCCGCGGAATAGCCTTTGGCCTTCGTCTGCTGCGGACTTCGTATCGGCACCCGTCGCTAAACTCGGCACAGCCTGGGATGAACTCGAACCGAGGCTACGTTTCAAAAAGCCAAAAACGCCAGAGCTCTTTGCCACAGAACGTTGCGCAGCCTTCTTGCCAAGTTTGATTTCAAATTTGCCACCTTGGATCAAAAAAGCGGTGGATCCATATTCCCCCTGTTTGCAGAGCGTTTCGCCCGGTTTTAAAACCCTTCGAACGCAACCTGCCCCGTTAAACTGCAAAAACTTATACGGAATGCCCGAAAAGATCGGAATTTCGAGTAACTCATCCGCGGTCATTCCCTGGCTTTTTGCTGAGTCCCGTCGAGTGCTCTTCTGTAGTCTTATTACTTGATTGGCAACTACCTCCGGCTTGAAGGTCAAGGCGTCCGTCGGGCATGAAATAACGCACTCACCACATGAAACGCAAGAACTGTCCAACATAGGTAGATTGTTATCGAAGGCTATCCGTGTGTCGTATCCCTTGCCATCACGAGCCATCACATCGTTTTGTTTTATGTCATTGCAGGCGCGTGTGCAACGTTGGCACATAATACATGCGTCATGATTGACTGAAATGATTTCGGAGGTGGGATCCTTTCCTCGCTTGCCAGCAAGATGGCTCGGTGCATACCTTGATACCTTCGGGTCGTCCGCGTATTGCGAAACAAGTCTCTTTAGTTCATTGGGACCTTTCGGCGGTTCACCTTGAATAAGCTGCGATGACTCTTCCGAAGTCAAGTGTTCCGAGGACAACAATTCAAGAATGACTCCAACCGAACTCTTGATCGTTTTGACGGCGTCTTCGTCTTCTTTTTTCCTGCTTGCCAGGGTTGCAATAACCATTCCGTTCTTAACATGGTAGGTGCATGATGACACCAGTGCTTTCCGGGGGCGACCGCTCGGTCTTATTTCCGAAACCTCTACCAAACAAACACGACAAACTCCAACTGGGTTAAGATGCTCGCGATGGCATAAGACCGGCACGGGATTTACGTCGCCAATTTTTTTCACGTACAATTCGGAGACCGCGTCATAGATCGTAGTCGGTCTTGGAATGAGCTCCCCCAGTTCGTTCGTAACTACGGTCCCTTGTGAATTGCGAAGTGGAACCGCCTTCTTTACCGTTATCGTTTCGCCGTCAATCGAGAGTTTGATGTCCTCGCTTAGGTCGCTCAAAGTTGCTTCGGTGAAGCGAATGAGCTGACCGTCGACGTCGCGCGCGAATAGAGCTTCTTCTCTCGCACTTGCGTACGGAGTTGATTCGAGACTTTCTAGTTCATTGGCCATGGGGTAGACCTAGTCGTGGTTCGTGGACGGGCAGGAGGTTACCAGAATCACGGCTCGGAGAGTCGTGCTACACTGGGTTTGTAAAAGTACTTTAAGTACGTCTTTAGCGGGTTGCTGGCAACTTGTCCCAAGCCGCAAATACTCGTTGTCTCCATGATGCCGCTCAGCGTATTAACCATGTCTATCAATTCGGCTGGACTGCTAGCTGAGCGGGCTTGCAAGAGCTTTTCTGCTATGTCTACCATTTTCCGTGAACCGAGCCGACAGGGAACGCACTTACCACACGACTCCCGTTGGTAAAAACGGCTGCATGCGATCGCTTGATCGAGCATATCCGCGTGCTCGCCGTAAACGACTAATCCAGCCCCAAGCATAAAGCCGATCTCACGTCCTGCGTTCAAGTCGAGCGGCAAATGGCGCACATCGATTGAGTCGCCAACTAGATTCGGATATTTGAGTTCTTGCGTTTTTTTCCCCTCCTTGTCTACCTTTGTTGGTGAGCGAATGGAACCCTTTGGCAACCAAGCAGGCAAAAAGCCACCGGACGGACCGCTCAATGCTACTGCTTGTAGAGCGCAACCGTTCTTCATCCCGCCCGCGTAGTCGTCGATCAATTCGCCTAACGTTATCCCGCAGGGAACTTCATAGGCACCCGGTCGATTCAAGTCACCGCTGATGGAGAAAAATCGCTTTCCTTTCATTCCATTTCGACCTGCACTCCTGTACCAAACACCTTGCGTGGCAGGCTTTCCTACGGGCTTTTCTTCAGGCTTTTCTTCGGGTATGGTCGTTGCAACTGGAGTGGTTTTCACTAACGGTTCGTAGAGCAGAATGGCGGGAACCCAAGCAAAGGTTTCGACATTGTTGAGGACCGTTGGCTGATTGTAGAGTCCATTCGTTTGAAGCTCTGGCGGGCGATTTCGTGGTTCAGAGCGTTTTCCCTCAAGGGCCTCTATTAGCGCAGTCTGCTCCCCACAGACGTAACCTCCGGGGCTGACGAAAACTTCCAAACGGAATTCAAGGTTGCTGCCAAAAATGTTGGTGCCACATGCCTTCAGCTGTATTGCTTCTTCGATCGCTTCGTTAAGTCGGATGATTTGTTCAAAGTACTCGTGACGGATGTAGATAAACCCTCGCTTGGCACCAGTCACCAAACCTGCAACGATCATTCCTTCGATGACGAGATGCGGCGAAGCGAGCAGAATATCTCTATCTTTGAAAGTCCCAGGCTCGCTCTCATCTGCGTTGCAGACGACATACTTGACCTCCCCGGGTGCGTTCTTGGTTTCATCCCATTTGCTAAACGCAGGCATGCCTGCACCTCCCATCCCTTGAAGTCCAGCCGTTTCTAACGCCTTTACTACTCGAGAGGGATCCGGATCAAGTACATACTGTTTCACCGTAGCGTAAAGAGGTTTGCCAGTTTTCTTGTAATAGTCGATTTCGGCATTGGCAAGTGCGATGGTCGCGGTGTCCAAATCCCTGTCCGGTTCAAGCGAACTTCCTTGCAAAGTCGCGCGGACGATCTCGACCATCTCTTCCGCTGTTCGATCCACATACAAGTTTTCGTTTACGAGGACGGCTGGTGCGCGATCACAGCGACCTAAGCAAGATGCCTCGGTGATTTCCAAAGCTGCTTTGCCAACTTCGGTCTGTAGACTGCGAAGCTGGTCCGACATTGCGACGGAGCCTCGCAATCGGCAACTCATGTCGCGGCAAACGTAAGCATGACACTTGGGCGGGGCATCCTTTCGAAAGTGTGGAAAGAAACTAATCACGTCTTGGATAACTCGGACCGGCTCACCGACTTGATCGGAAATACGCTGTATTTCCGAAGCCTGAATGAAACCATGCTCGTGCTGCGAGTCTTGCAGCATCTTGGCGATACGGGTCCCAACTTGCCGTGCGGTGAGAGATTTCATGGTCGTGTCTGTAACTGTCGCTTGAGGTCGGTACTGTAGTCGTTCAGCATGTCTGGATCAAAGTTTTTTGGAGCATCAAATTCGTTGCTTGCTGTCGGCAGCCAAGTCCCCGGGTTCACAAAAGGATCCTCCTTGACGAAGGAAACCGGAGCTTTGGAGCCAAGAATACCGATCCCCTCGGCAAGTACACGCGTCGCTAGATACCACTGCGTTGCCGATTCCCAGTTCTGTAGCCGATCGACACTTTCCATCCTAGACTTCAACTTCAGCACCATCATCTCATCCGAATTTTCGGACGGCGAGGAAACATGGTCCAGCTCCATCTCAAGCCATTTCTTTAGCGAAGCGGCGATCATCGCGACTTGAGCTGGCTCAGGCGTCGAAACCTCGACACTTTCCTTCAAACGGGTGAGCTGAGAATTCAGTTCATCTATCGATTGATCGCGAACGGCACAATCCAATTGCGATACTGTCCAGTCGTCCCAGTTTGCCAGGGTATTCGAATTCGATTCGCGAGCCCTACGCCAACTCGGTTGTACCAGCGAATGATGACAACTCGTACAACTATATTCTGTTAGCTCAGGCCAATCGGCCGCTTGGGTACTTTTGCTGGTTGAACGCTCCGCCCGCGCGGCCAGCAGTTTCAATTTAGCGATTGCCGTCGTTATTTTGCCGACTCGCCAGCGTTCGATGCCAAACTTGGAACCTAGCGAGACCGGTTCGTCCTTAGTATCCCAGTGAACAGGATACCGACGCAAATAACTTTCAAATTCAAAGTACATCGGAGGATGGCCTGCTGCCATCAAACGATGGTCCACTTCGCGATCACGGCCGCTGCTTTGGCCCATCTTTCTGTCCAATTCTCCAACGTGGCATGACGCGCACACTTTAGCTCGGCCAGCGATTGATTCGACGTTGATTCTGTCTGTGCCGTCGAATCGATTTTTCCCTAGTGATTTCCATTCGCTCGAATAATGTTCACTTCCCCAAGCGTCTGCGCTGCCATGGCAAACCTGACAATCCACACCAAGAACCCGTTGCGACTCGGAAACGTTTTCATTCGAATGACAGGAAATACACCTTGCATTCAAAACTTCGCGATATTCGTCTGATGTGGGAATCAACTCCTTATTAGCCAACCGCGATACAATTCTCGAAGACGTCTCCGTGAGCAAGCTGGTATAGGCCCTGGCATGAGGATCCGTGTCGAACCAAATTTTGCCTGCTCGCTGCCAGTTTTTGGCGTCTGGCAGGTTGGAACCATGACACGCAGTCGTCATGCAACCTGTAATGCTGAGGGACTGCATTTCGGAATGAGCATTCACGTCGGGATCGCCCCCAAAAGCCATTTGCATCGAAAAAAGCAAAAACACGAGAGCGAAAGCTTGAACCGGCGGAGCCATCACGGTGCCTTCTCGCTTGCCAAGAATCGCTGAACTTCACTCAACTTTACGGCAGCAGTATCCACGATACCCACCGAGGCAGGGGGCTTCGGTGGATCGCTATGGTAGCGATGGCAGTCCACGCAATCGGCTGTGGCTACATGCTTTAGATCCACAAACTTTTGTGAACGCAGCGGTGCGTCCTGGATGTGGCACTCGCGGCATTTTGCGATCCCAGCGATCATGACAATGCCGGATTCCTCTTTCGATTTTGTGTTACCCGCGATCGCATTGTCATATACTTCGCTGCTCGCCTTGTAGGCTTCGGCGTGGCAATCCTTGCATGAGACCATCAAGTGCGCTCCGTGCGTAAAGGATGCGTCTCGCAGCCATTTTCGTTTCAGATGACTCGGTGCAACGATCGAATTGGGCTCCTTGGCTGGCTCGTGACATTTCGTACAAATGTTTCTACTTTGCGTGAGAATTTCGTCGAGTCTTTTCTTTCGACTATCGATCTCCTCCTCCATTTCTTTTGACAGCTTGCCTTCCGCGAGTGAATCCAATTCAGTCTCCGTGAACCGTTTTTTAAGATACTCAAGTGTCTTAAGTGGGGTAAGTTCCTTTATCGCTTCGTTCATTTGCGTACCGTCTAGTCCATGAGGTAAACCATCCAAATCATGGCAGGCGGCGCAATGCTTGTCGAATTCCACTGGTTTGTAAAGCATATGGTCGGTCGATTGGACGGAAGCCGTTGGCTTCGAATCTGCCAACTCCAAACTTTCGTAGCCTATCAGTTCAACGTCCCGCGAGTGGCAATTGCTACATGTCAATTGGATCAGTTGATTGGCATCCACTCGATCTTGGTATTGTCCTCGGAATTTCTCAGGAATCATGTCCAGTTTCTTTGCGTCAGCCCCGCTAGGGCTTTTGGGCTGACCAGGACGCATGTGTTGAGCGTGACTAAAGTGAATAGTTCCAGGATCGGGCTTTTCTAGCGAAGCAAAGTTTGGGTGCCCATTCTCGGCAGAAAAATTGCTGATGGGTTTTTTAGCATTCGAATCGGGTGCCGCGGAATGGTTCGCAACTAAGGCCATGTCAGCATGGCAACGGGAACATTCGGAGTCGTAAACTTCCACTAGACTTCGGTCGAAACCTAAATGCTCGCGGTGACAAGTGCTGCAGCTTTCCGTTTCCAAAACGCTGGTCTTGGTCCTCGCCTCAAAGTGACCAGTGACTGCATGGCATTCGCCATTGCAACTCTTGTTGTTGTCGCGGATGTGCTCAATTCGATCTCCACCCCACGCATCCTTTCTTATGGGTACGTTGGGCAGGTGGCATTTTTCACAGCCTGTCTTGTTCCAAGCAAAGTGGGGTTGAGAAAGCACACCCGTCGAAACCTGCAGTGATCCGTTGCTTGAAAGCAAAAGCCAAATGGAATAGGCGATACCGACGAGCAGACCGAGAAAACTCATCCAACGTTTGCGATTGATGAAGCGATCGAGGGCTTTGTGATAAAACCTATCGATCTTCACTGCACGTTGGCTCCCGTTTTCTTTCATAAAAGTCCTCGTACCGAATCTGATTACATGTATTTCAACGCGAGGACGATATGGGCCACCAAAAGCACTCCCAACACTATCGAAGCGCTAGCATGGAAAGCGATCCATCCGTGCAACCAGGATTGTGCGCGACGTTGTGCATCGTACTGAATTCGTTGTTCGGTCAATTTCTCCAAACGATTCACAATGGGTTGAGCAGACGAAGAACATGAATCCCGTAACATAGAAAACCAGTCGATCATTTTTTGGCGCGTACGAACGGGTGACTTGAGATTCGTATGAGTTTGGTTCTTCAATGCTTCTCCATAGGTAAGTGGGATCCCGCTTAGCATAAAAGGCTCTATCACCGTGGCGTATTGCCGCCAAAGTTCGAGACCATCCTCTGCATTGAATTCGTTTCCCGAATCTACTTCGATATGCAACCCTTTGGTATCACGGCGTTGCACAGCCCCAATCACAATCGCTTTGACCTCTTGCCTGCCTTTTCTTACCGTGACCACACCACTCATATCGGAAGCGAAACTATCCAAATTCGGTAACTTTCGCAAACCCTCGGGCTTGGGACCATAGGCGACCGTAAGCATTCGCCTCGCGTTCAAAGCAGCCTGAATGGAAACATCGTCAATCTGACCAGTAATGGTTTCGTACGGTAGATTCCCTAGCATCCATCTGGGCAAGACCATCTGAATGACCCAGCCATAAATCCCACTCAGCAAGACAAAAAACAGCAAGCTCATTAACGTCGTGCTGAATGTCCCTCCAAAGCGGTAACCTGAATGAATGAAAGCCAAAGGGCCTGTGGCCAATCCAAGCCAAATGTGAGCAACCATCCAGTACTTCGTCGGAAAAAGTCGAAATCGCCGGAGCCACTTTCTCGGCCATAGCAACAATTCGAACAATATGATTCCGGCTGCCACACTACCAATGACAATGCCCGGCCATGAGCTTCCTGTCGGGGAGCGATCTGCTTGATGTGAATACCAGGCCTGCCAAAATGCTCCTGCCGAAATCAACGAGACTGCCACTACGATTGATCCGAGATGCAATTTGAGTTTCCGGACCAACAACACGAATCACCTACAATATCAACACAATTTGAGCAAAAAATGGTTCTTAGCAGACTGTAGACTCTAGTCGTTTCAGTATCGACTGTCAACTTTTCGGTGCTTCAGCAGGCGTTTTGATTTG
Organism: Pirellula sp.; assembly: GCA_031424235.1. Taxonomy (GTDB): domain Bacteria; phylum Planctomycetota; class Planctomycetia; order Pirellulales; family Pirellulaceae; genus JBKCUI01. The sequence continues at coordinate 8,944 of JANPHB010000389.1, read as the reverse complement.
CCCCTTAGGTTGGGGTTCTCTTACCATACTTGCAATACACGTGCTTAGGCGAGCGGCAGACTGAAAACCACTTGCCAACCTTCCAAAGGGAGAGCGAGGCTCCTGCCGAGCTAGTGACGCCAAGGTTCGGCAGGAGCCTCACTCTCCCGAGTAATGCTTTGTTTGGTAATCTCGACTAAAAATGTCTTCAGCAGTCTCCCCCTTCTTGTATACTCAGCGCTGCCGCTCGGCTTTTTGAGCCCTGAGCCCGCTTCCCCTTACCGGGACGAATCGAACCGTTTCTATTGATTGTTACTATTATTGACACGATTGATTGGGAATCGTGCCAATAATTGCGGACTTACGATTTGGAATTAAACTGCTCATTATCCAGGCGACGATTCCAAAACTGGTCAAAAATCGTAGCGCTGAGGATTTGGTTCTGCTCAAGCCAAAACCAGAAAAAACAGAGGAGCTTGTGTGAGCTCAATGACTAGATTCAACTACGCCAATTCGAAAACTGCCTTCCTGGCGCTCGTCTCTCTACTGATTGTAGTTGAACAAACTCACGCTCAATCGATCAGCAAGGATTCAGATCCTCCAATTCCTTCGGGTTTTGAGGTGAATTTGCTTAGCCTCGGCTTGGAATCGCTCTATCATTTGGATCGCGGAGTCCGGGGAGCCGCATCGTGTGCAACCTCGAGCTGTCACGGTGGTCCAAGGGCTGGAGTTTCTTCGAGCGAGGCCCCCCGTGGTTCCGAATACCCTCTCTGGTTGGAGAAAGATCCCCATGCTCAGTCTTGGAAAACCATCTCCTCCGTAGCCTCCGTCAAAATCCTTTCCAAACTCGGTATCCTAAAAGACGGCAATATCGCGAACTTAAAGGGCTTTCAGAACTGCTTGGCATGTCATAACACCGACCGAAACATCACCGAGACACAGCTTTCACCACAAATCGCGGAAGGGGTCGGATGCGAGTCTTGCCATGGCCCTTCACAACAATGGTATGACCGCCATTATCAAGGAAGGGTATCGGTAACCCAAGCGATCCAAAACCTCGGACTGACAGATTCCGAACCACTTCTGCAGCGGGCCAAAATCTGCGCCACTTGCCATGTGGGGGGCAAGGACCGTGATATGAACCATGACATCATCGCTGCTGGCCACCCCGCACTTTACTTCGATATGGCGGTCTATCACGAAGCGTACCCGAAGCATTGGCGGGACAAAGACCAAAAACAACCCAACTTCCGTTCACAACTTTGGCTTGCGGGAAAAATCGCTTCTGCCGATGCAGAGCTTGAACTTCTCGAATCGCGGGCGCACAAATCGCTTCCCGTTTCAGTCTGGCCGGAACTTTCGAATTATCAATGCGATAGCTGCCACGTGACCCTAAACGGGCTTCCAAAACCCGTGAGCGAACTCAACCGCGACCTTGTGATTCGCGGGCGAGTCCCCATCCGGAACTGGAATTTGGCAGGAATGGATGTCCTTTCGATATCCTCAGATTTAACTAAATCGGACCTGACTGATACCCTGGACCGTCTCCGAAAATTACTTCATTCTCCAAATCCCGAGGGGAAACTAGTTGCAGCAAAGTCTCAACAGCTTAGACTACGACTGTCCGAAACGTTGACTGAACACGGCAAACCAACGTTGCCGGATTGGTCGGGACAAAGCCAATCTGCACTTAGCATCGACTTGCTCCGCGATATAGAACGATCCAACTCATGGGAATCAGCTGCGGGTGCTTACACTGCGGTATGGGCAACGCATCCAATGAGTTCATCAGCAAAACTTGACGCCGCAATGAGTACTATGAGAAACGGGTTGCTGTTCCCAAAAGACTTGATGATTCCAAGCTTCCCGCGAAAGAAAAATGGCAAGACTCCTCCGACGCTGGAAGAATGGAATGCATCCTTGCATCAAGTTTCTGAGTTTCTTGAAAATGATGACCTCAGATGAGTCACTGTAAGTCTCTTTCATTGATGCTAGCGATCTGGCTTTGCTTTCTCAACCTGACAATGGTTGTTGGAGGGGAACCCATGTTGGCTGACCCGCACAGTTCGAAACAATCCGATGCGACGCCTATCGGTGTAAAAGAGTGTGCAGCTTGCCATAGCGCTCCTAGTCCAATCTATCAATACAGAGGCGTCACGCGATTCGTTAGGCTCGTAGAAACGAAAGAATGGTTAGAACGGGACAAGCATGCATACGCGTATCAATTGGTTCGACTCGATAAACCAAAACGCGAGTCGAACAAGCTTTCACTGGACATAACGACGAAGCTGAAATACAAGGAAGGAGATTTTGAGCGAAATTGCTTAACTTGTCACGCAGGCTTGAATGCGACTGAGGATTATTCCAGTAGAGAAGTCAAGCTAGATCTTGAGTTTGGTGTTCGATGCGAATCCTGTCATGGACCAGGATCTGAGTACACAAAACAAGAACATCATCAGCAAACTTCCTGGCGTGGGATGAAACCTGAAGAGAAATCCGAGCTTGGAATGTGGGACTTGACGTCCCCATCCACGGCTGCCACGGTATGCCTGAGTTGCCATCTGGGAAACATCGCCGAAAATCGCTTTGTGACCCACGCGATGTACGCCGCTGGCCACCCAGTTCTGCCGCCGTTTGATCTTCAAGTGTTCCTCAATGCAATGCCTCCGCATTGGAAAACGATTCAAGAAAAGTCTGGATTCGGAAACACGCTCGACCCAACTGACCCACATCTTGAAGCGAAGTACATTAACGCTCATTACGACATTTCGGGTACCCCTGAGCAAATTCGGTCTGCTATCAAGTGGAGCTATGACAAGACGCGACGGAGCATGATTGGTGGCCTTGTAGCAAATGATGTCGGCCTCGATCTGATCCATCAAGGGGCCGCAAAAACAGAGACTTGGGGAGACTATTCAAACTACAATTGTATGGGTTGCCACCAGGAGTTAAAGAAAAACAGCACAACCGTCCGGCTGGAATCGCGAATCCCTGGTCGTCCGTTTCCCGCCAACTGGCTAACTCTCGACTACCCAAAAGCCCACGCTTCCAGGCAGGAAACGCACGATATCCTCAGACGTGAGCTATTTGCGTCCTTTAACTCGGTACCCTTCGGAGACGCACAACGAATCAATCAGTTACGAGATCGGCAACGGCAATCGTTTGAGGAGCGATTCCTAGATCGACGCAAGATGGAACGGCAAGTCATGTCAAAAGAGGACGTGTTGCAATGGCTGCTGTTTTTGAGGCAAAGTCGCCAGGATTCCATGAATGATTTTTGGGTTGCAAGACAGACGGCTTGGATGGTCTGCGTAGCGATCGACGAGTTGGTCGAAAAAAAAGCTATCTCGTCGGATGCAGTCGAAGCGAAGAAAAAAGAACTACAAAAGTTGTTGCGACTTGAGCTTCAGATGAAACAAGACGAAAGCGTTTTGAACACCCAGTCAGACATTCTGGAAACGGCAAATCGATTTGATTCTGCTCGATGCGCTGTACTGGTCAAGGCACTCGTGCAAACCGCTATCGAATCTCGATAATAAGACTCGCTGGCCATTACCTACCGAATTTGGCGATTGGAAGTGCGTGGTTCAAGGATCATCAGTCCTATCCCTTGAGCGGGCCAGTCAGATAGGTTGAATCCAGTGAATTGCCAATCAGCATGATTCGCATCCTCGCTTTGTTGCCAAGCTTGACCAACTTGCCCTCCGATTGCCACAGTTGCAGTGGCAGCCATATATTTTGCGAATTCTGGACTGCGTGTTTTTGCACGGAGATATTGTCGACTGCGAACCAAACCATACAATTTTAACAGAGCGGCGAAAACTGCATGAAAGCAGGCCGAATCCACGACGCATTACTCATTGGTTTTACGATCTAGTCGTTCATGCTCGATTGCACCGGGCCGCCATGCATTTTGCAATTCGTCCACAAAGCGTTTTGAGAAAGTTGTCTCGGTACCTGGTCGACGAAGGACTCGATGCAAAACATGGAGTGCGAGATGTTTACTTCGGACATACCCATCTTGTTCTTGATGGAGTGAAGTACGCAGATCTAAGATTTCACAATGGTGGCGCCTCGATCCACGGGCTCCCCTTCCGGATTATCGAAACACGCTTACCTTTCGACCCTAAACACGATTCCAGGGCCATGCCAAGTTGAGGGCAGATATTCGATGAGGAGTTTTTTGCGGACATTGATTTCACTAACATCTAGCGGATTGATTGATTGCTGTTGATAAACTATTTGACTCAGAACTGGTTTTTTATCTCAGCAGCTTTCAATATTGTTGTCGCTCTAGTTGCTTCTTCACATGTCATCTTAAACAAACGAGATACGCGTGCTTCAATCACTTGGGTCGGCTTGATCTGGTTGACTCCGCTATTGGGCGTCGCTTTGTATTTTTGGCTCGGGATCAACCGAATTCAACGTCGAGCTAGATTTTTGCGTTCCGGGCATCCACATGCTGTTCCGAAGGTTAATCATAAACCATGCTCGCAATTTCGAATTCAATCTAGAGACCAGGAAATGAGATTGGCGAATTGGGGAACTCAGTCATGAGGATCTCGTCATTGGAAGAATATGAGGGGGCTGGTCTCCGCGTTTCGATTGAACCTTGAATACCCGCGGTGACGAACTCTTGACTTAGAAATGCACCGCTAGAGCGGCTCTTATCCGATTTATCCGGATCAGAACGCAGGTAGCCAATCTGAGGATTCGGGTAGAGGCCAGCTTGAACAGTAACTCCATTCTGCTGCTGCACTAACGAGCGAGCTTGAGGAATGGTCGGATTATTTACCAAAGCCAACGCAACAACTTGATCGATTGATAGCGTTTGGCCTTCGGTCAGGATTTCATCAGAAATAGTATCCAAGGTCAAGAAATCAGCGGACTGCACGACTTGTGCCTGATTGCTTGCATTCGTACTGGACGGATCAATACTCAAGGATACTGCCGAGGCTGTTTGAACGATTTCCGTGGTCACCGTTCTGCGGGTGCTGGTATCAACAGATGAACTTGATTTGACTACTGGTTTGGAAAACGAGGCTAGGGGGCTGTCCTTTGCAACGGGCGCACTAGACCGACACGCTGGAATGATCAGCGTCAATAAAAGCAAAACATGCCTAATCATCAAAGCTTGCCGGATGAACAAAATGCGGATTCTCCCTAAGGCAAGAACATCGGCCATGATCAATCCAACAAAACAGAAGATTCCCTACGGATGACAAGACAGGAACTTTCGGAAAAGCTTTACGTCACTATTGAAGCTGGCTGGATCTTACAAAGCCGAAAGAGCATTCTCATGGAGCCAACGGCAAGTCCGAACATGCATACTTTAGATCGACGCGAGTTGCGTTTTGGCCAATTTACCATCGACAACTCAATGCAAAGCCACTTCACCAGTGGGTACTTCGGACAAAAGTCGCCAGCCTCTCTTTCCAGTTTCAGACTGCTGTACCGCTGTCGCCCAACGAATGCCATCAAGGGTGGGCCAGGGACGCAACAATCGGAGGTGAGTTGCCTAACCTCAACTCGCGCCAGTTTGACACGCCGGAGAAGGATACGGAAACTGCGAGCCTCATTTGAAATCAGATGACCCAAGACCTTTGTTTGTTCTGCATGGTCAGCATGAAAACGAAGTAGTTATGGATTTAGAATCTTTCCGTCTTTGGTGACTTCGACCTCGTAATTCTTGCCCGTGCTGGTCTTTCCCTTTAATTCGTACACTGGCTGACCAGCTTCGACTTCCGTAAACGCTGCGTTGAATTCGACATTTGGGTATTTGTCCTGCGCGACTTTGAGAATCTCAGGTGGGATTTTGTCTAATGCTATCGGTTTTTTGAGCTGATCGGCAGGTTCAGAACATCCGCTATTAATCGTAATAGCAAGGTAGCAAAGTAACACGCAGACGACTCGCATCCGAAGGAACTCCATCTGTATTTAGCTGACTTTAAAAAAAGAAAATTAGAACTCGTTGCCAACAACTTCTCCACCCGCACGCGTCGACAACGCAAGATAGATTCGATAGTCCATGCTGCTCGTGAGGAAAGAGACATGACCATCAGCGAAAAGAAAATGTACACCGCCGCCCGAATGGCGACTGTAGAATTGGTTCGCGTCGGAACGCCGGTCGCCAGGACCATGACGCTCTCCTGAGTGGCCGAGTACCATTCCTGAACCATGTTCTGGTATGAGCTGACCAACGCCGTCACTCGGATCACCTGCCAGAAGTGCGCCAGTGACGGAGCCTGTCCAAGTTGCCTCGCCGAGTCGATGCGACCGTTCTCCGATCGCAATCGTCTGGGACAGACCATCGGTAATGTCGGCGAACGAGACTTTGCTATTACGAAAGAAAATGCCTTCGCCGTCGACGCCAGGTTCGCTGATACCAAACATCCCGACGTAATTGGAAGAACCAACGGTACAAATCACATTTCGTCGAGCTCCCGTTATGGGGTCGTATTGTCGAGCCGGCCAAGATAGGCCAGCGTCATCCGAGGGGCAAAGAAAGACCGGGAAATTAGAAACACGGACGGCTGAGTTTACTGCGGATTCTATGCCTGTAGAGAAATCGATTGTTTGGTAAGGCGAATTCTGTTCCAATTGTGGAAGCAACATTGCAGCCCAACCCCAACCAGGGCCAGTATCAACGCCTGTCGATGTGAAGCGAGAGATGTAACCAGATGGAAGTCGTTTGTGCGCCGACTCGTAGTTGTGAAGTGCCAGCCCGAGTTGCTTAAGGTTGTTTTTGCACTGCATGCTGCGGGCAGATTCCCTGGCTGCTTGAATCGCAGGCAGCAGCAATCCCACAAGTATGCCGATGATCGCAATCACAACGAGCAATTCAACAAGCGTAAAACCGGCTTTTTTCGAATCTCTTTTCAAGGTGTCCTCGCGTTTCATTGAGTCGAAGCACCGACCTGACTTTCGACGAACCGTCAGAACCTACTCATCTTTCGAAATTGCCGCTAGTCTTAAATTAATCAATTCTTCATCGAACTGGGGGGCTCGGCTCAAGCAGCTTGGCTGGCTCTCAATCGCGGCCCGCATTGCCACTCGAACCGTGATTGAAATGAAAAGAGAAACGAACGTTTACCTAAAAAGACTTGATTACAATCCCGTAAGGAATCACGCAAAGCGGGCTCGGTGGAGAGCGTTTAGGATGCGTGCGAAGCGGCCGTCCGATAGGCGTCGGTTTGGGACACTACGATTGAAGGTCAGGTACTCTACTCGTTAAGCTTGCGCAATGAACCATGAGTTATTTCCCCCAAATGCTTGACTCGGAATAAGGGAACTGCTAGCGTGCTTTGCCATAGGCGCCAACGTCACTTTTTCAGCAAGTCCGGAACTCGCCTTTCGTCTCATCAATGCATCTCGATTCTTTTTAATTCGATTTCTGATTCTAAGGAGCGAACCAAAATGGCGGTGATAAAGTTGATACGTTGGATGCGAGATAAGCGTGCGGCTAGCCATACGCTGGATAGCAAGTCAAACCGCAAGCGAGCCAAGCAATTTTCACTGTTCGTGGAGAAGCTGGAGGACCGCAGACTGTTTGCCGTCAGTATTCTTAACAATGGTGGCAACGGTTTTTCGGGACTAAGTTTCAATCAGAGTGGCGGATATGTGCCACCCGATACGACAGGGGCTGCGGGACCGACTGCATATGTGGAGACGGTCAATCAAGCATTAGCCCTCTATCCATCGAAAGCGACTGGGGCAGGCGGAATCACGGACAGTCTGTCCCATTTCTTGTTTACTACCGGCGGCTTGTCTCGAGCCGATTCCGGTTCAGGACTTTCCGATCCCGTCGTCACATATGATGAGAAGATCGGTCGGTTCATCGTAGGGGATCAAGATGTCAATTTTACTACGCACGTTAGCGCCTTTGACTTAGCGGTCTCAAAAACGAGCAATCCCACGACGTTAACTGCGGCCGATTGGAAGTTCTACAAAATCACGACCACAGAAGCCGGATTCGATGCGGATTATCCGGGCAACTTTGGTTACAACGCCGATGCTTTTGTTTTCACCTTGAATATGTTCGGTACTTCCGGTGGAGGGCACGTACAAATCGTGTCAGTAAACTCAACCGACTTGTCTAGTGCTGTGGCTGCGCCGCAGGTCGCGAAGAATGATTTCGCCGATTTTAGTATTCGTCCTACCACCATGCACGACGCAACACCTGGCGATCCAATGTGGTTCGTGACCGAACACGGTAACAACCTGTCGATCGACGTCATCAAGATGTCGGGTGTACTCTCAACAACCCCTTCGTTCACGACGACCAATTTAGCGGTAAACGCGTATTCAGCACCGGTAAGCCCGCTCAATCCCGATGGGACCCAAATTACGAACAACATTGATTCGCGAATCATGAAGTCGGCTGAGTCAAACAAAACAATCGTTGCAGCGCACACTGTGGCCAAATCGGCCACACAAGACGTAGCTCAGTGGTATGCTATCGACGTTAGCGGGACAGCCCCAACTCTTTCACAGCAAGGCCGAATCGATTCCGGCAATAAGACTTACGTCATGTATCCAGGCATCGACATTAACCTAGCTGGCGAAATTGGAATGAGCTATATGAAAGCAGGCAATGACACAACCACCGACTACATGTCGATGTTTGTGACAGGGCGACTGCCTACGGATGCAATCGGTACAATGCAAACTGCCGTCCTGGTCCCAAACGCCACTGGAATAAAGGCCTATACGGACTTCGCAGCCGGACACAGAGCTGGCGACCTGAGCGGTATCAATATCGATCCAGTCGATGGATCGTTCTGGGCCGCTAACGAGTTCGCCAACTCGCAGACCTCAGCCAACTGGGCAGGGCAATCGCACGTTAGCAGCATGAATAACCTGCGAGTAGCTTCTCAATCGCAGAGTTATCCCAGCCACATCGCTTACGCTTGCCTCGAATTGCATCTTTAATCGTAGTGTCCTTTTGCAGAATGTTTAACGCCAA
>JANPHB010000388.1:0-54841 GCA_031424235.1 Pirellula sp. | reverse complement strand
CTTGGCGTTAAACATTCTGCAAAAGGACACTACGATTAAAGATGCAATTCGAGGCAAGCGTAAGCGATGTGGCTGGGATAACTCTGCGATTGAGAAGCTACTCGCAGGTTATTCATGCTGCTAACGTGCGATTGCCCTGTGGTAGGACCAGCGAACAACAACTTTGTTAGGCGGACACGCATTTCGAAAACAAATGGAGTACTTCGAGAAAACAGCAGTTTCGTCGTCCCAATACTCTGGGTGAAATTCATCGATCATGTCCGTAACGCTTCTCGATAGATTGTTCATCCAAAGCGAAGGATGAACATCGCTCTCCGTGACAACACTTGATAGCGGGACGGTCGGGAAATCACAGCGGAATACCATCGGAAAAGCATCTTCGCCCTTGGGTGCGTAGGTACCATCGGACCAATCTACGCAAAGAAGGCGATCGTAAAGCTGACAATAAAGAATCCCCCCCAGTACGGACAGAAGCCGATTTCCTAGTCCCGCCTTGCCTTTGACGATCAGTACTCGCTTTTTATCCTCCATAAATACCATTTCAGCGTTGAGAATTGTCGAGAACTGGAGTGTAACAACTAGACGGAAACGCGTTTTTTTGCTAGATGGTTCACGACGACTTGATGTTTGCCCGCAGGCGTGAGTGGGATATCGTCCACGCGTTCCAACCGAACCGTCAACTGACCACCAATAGATTTAGAGATCTTGTCCTGAATTAGTTGGCATGTGGCGCTGTTCAATTGATCGTCTCCAACAATCATGATCTCGACCTCATCACGTTGATGTTGATGGACCTGAAATCGTCGAATCGAAGCAAAATCTTTGAATAAATGCGGAAACAACTCGCCCGGAATAACGGCCCCAGATGGGGTAGACAATATATCCAGTTGGCGACCGACGACGCGACGTAGCAATGGCAAGCCCCGTCCGCATGCACATTGAGTGAAGCCAGCGATTGCCCTATCGCCATTCAAATAGCGAATAAAGGGCATCCCCCGATTGAAGAGGTCCGTAATGACAACATTGCCCTCTAGACCGTTTGGAGTAGGGGTACCGTCTTCGTTTACGACTTCGACATAGAGATTGTCAACTGAAAGATGCAGCCCACAATGAAGTTCGCATTCGGCGCCGATCAGCATAAACTCTCTCGACCCATACGTTTCAAAAACAGGGGCTCGAAAAACTTGCTCAATGAGTTCACGTTGAAAGTCATAGATCTTTTCGGCTCCCACAATAATCGAGTGTATGCCTTTCGGCTCCATAGCGTTGGCTTTCAGGTGCTTACAAAATTCGTACAGCGGGTTTGTGTAAGCGACAATGACCTCAGGTCGGTAACGGTTCATACGCCTGAACTGCTTTCGCAAATTGCCTTCCGAGAATTCAAAGCAGTTCATGACGCGTTGCTGCTCAAAGCGATGATGAAGCCAAACCTTGATCGATTTCAAGAGACTAGATTGGTTCAGGTCCGCGCCCCAGATCATCATGCGGCGAGTCCCTGGGCTGCAGCCTGCCCAGCTATAACCGCGATACATCATGGCCGTACGTCGTTCGTTGCTTTCTGCATCCAAGTCAAAAACAAGTGGCTGCCCCGAAGAGCCTCCAGTTGATTTCGTAATGCGATTGACTGCGACCTGCGATTGCAAACGAGAGCGGTTTTCGCGGATCGCTTCTCTGGTTAATAGAGGCCATCGAAGAAAGTCCTGAAACGATTGCAGGTTATTCGGACATAGACCAAGTTGCGACCACTCGTTACGGTAGTACTCGCAATTGGCCATTGCGCAAGCGACAATACTTTGCAAGTCCGCGAGCTGTTGCGATTCCAAATCTTGACGATTCAGCCATTGCCTTTGCTCAGCCCGTCGCCAATACTGCACCGTCTTCCTCCCTTTGACGAGACCATCGAAGGCAGGCAGCAAGATAGAACGATAGAGTTGACCGTACAGGTTCATCGCGATCGTTCCCCAATGAGAGTTCGATACAGAGCAACGTAATTGCTTGCCATGGTTCGAACATCAAAAAAATCGTTGACGCGATCTCGACCGGCTCTACCCATCCTGTCCCAATCGAATGACCGTTCACACATTGCGACCATAGCCCGTGCAAGACTTGCTGGACTCGCCACAGGCACCAACATGCCCGTTTCGGACTCAACAACGATTTCTGGGTTGCCGCCTACATGGGTCGCAATAACCGGAAGACCGACTGCCATCGCCTCCAAAATGGTCAGCGAAATCCCTTCTGAGAGGGACGATGAGACATAAAATCCGCAGTCGGCAAGTATCTCTGGAACGTTCGTGCGTTCGCCCAAAAACTCGACCGCATCCGACACTTTTTCTTCTACTGCGAGCTTCTCCAGCTTTGATCGTAGCGTGCCATCACCAATAATCCGCAGTTTCAAGTTGGACGCCAACGGCAGCGCTAACGCAACCGCACGAATCAAATTTTCGATGTCCTTTTCTGGGACAAGCCGCGCAACACAGACTGCTATAGGCTGGCAATTTGAGCCACGAAACGCAAAGTCCATGGTGTCGATCCCGTTCCAGATTCGGACCACTTTCTTCTTGGTTATTCCATCCTCGTCGGAACAGAGCTTGGCCGCATCGTCTGAGACTGCGACAATACGATCGGCCCAGTAGGCTGCCAATCGAAAAAGAATCCTGGACTTCCATCCGTGGCCTGAACGTTGACCATGTCGCGTGTTGATCACAGATGGCACACCAGCAAGCCTTGCAGCCAGCGTACCGTAGATATGGGGATAGATATTATGAGTGTGCACGATGTCAAAACGGTGCTCACGAAAGAACTTTTTCAGTTGTAAGACCATGTGCCAGCGATTGGGCGAACCAATCGTTTGTACAACCGCTCCGGCTTTTCGGATCTCGTCGGCAAATCTGCCTTCTTCGCTCAAAGCGACAAACGTCATCGTGCATTCCTTGCGGTCGGTATGTGTCGCTAGTCCCGCTAAGACTCGTTCCAACCCGCCTGTTTTCAAAGAATTGCTTACATGGCATACATTCATTTAGGTACTTTGACGAAATTTGTCTTGCCGCGGAAGATCAATTTTGCGACCCTTAGCATGAACGAAGCAAAGCTTCGATCAAAATTCGTTTAACAGTCAGCCGAAGGCGTACTCCGCACTGTTGAAAGTACGCCTTCGGCTGACTGTTAAACAAATGACGGAACGGTATTTTGTTGTCCGACGGAGTCGTACTCGCTTAAGCGTTGGACCGTCAACTACCCCCGAAAAACTTGATCAGCTAGCAATTCCCTCAAGCCTTCTCGCAATGAAACTGCTCCTGATCACATCAACCTATCCCACACCGACTGCGCCCCATCAAGGTGTATTCAACGGGCAAATGGTTGCAGCATTGAATCGGTTGCATGACGTTCGAGTGATCGCTGCCATTCCATGGACGTCGAAATCTCTTTGGAAAAAGAACTCGCCATATCGCGATTCGATGGGGGACAAGAAAAGCGTCATCCACCCAACGTTCTATTATCCACCTAGCATTTTGCGATGGACGTATGGCTTTTGGTATTGGCAGAGCATTCGAAAATAGCTCCTGCAATTGACCAGGGACTTCCGTCCAGATGCTATCCTCGGATACTGGGCTCATCCCGATAGCGAGGCTGCCGTGCAGGCTGCTCGGCTTTTTCAGGTACCAGCTGTCGTGATGGTTGGCGGTTCCGATATACGGATTCTTGCAAAAACGGGTCGGCGAAGGAAAGTGATTCAGTCGGTCCTCACGCAAGCCAACCGGGTTATCGCATTTAGCGCTGATCTTGCCCGCCACGTCGCCGACTTGGGTGTTCCCTCGGATCGAGTCGATGTCGTTTATCGTGGCGTGGACCAGAGCGTTTTCAAACGGCGAGATCGCTCGGAAGCACGAAAAAGCTTAGGAATCGATGGCAACTCGCTTGTCCTGGTCTGGGTCGGACTATTGGTCGACGTCAAAAACCCAGGCATGGCAATTCGAGCCTCCGCGAAATGGAAACAACTCTACGGCGATCGTTTCCGACTGGTCATGATCGGTGACGGTGTCTTGAAATCAGGACTAGAACGCCTGGCCGATCAACTGGGAACACGCCAAAACTGCACGTTCTTAGGTTCGATACCGCATGCTCAAATTGCGAGCTGGTTTCAAGCTGCGAATCTTACGATACTAACAAGCCACAGCGAAGGGGTGCCAAACGTTTTGCTCGAGTCCATCGCATGCGGTACCCCCTTCGTTGCCACGGATGTTGGCGGAGTTCGTGAGATTGCGGATCGTCATTCGGACCGTTTGATACCAGCTGGCGATGATGCAGCCTTGGAAGATGCTGTGGCTGCAAAATTGGCTGATACCAACCTTTATCAACGTGAACCTTCAACCAACGATGTCCATGTTTTGGCTTGTCGCATTACTGAGATCCTTGAACGAACATGACCGAAGCGAAGCAAGTTCTGATGGTCTGCTACGCTTTCCCGCCCGTTGGTGGAGCTGGAGTTCAACGCTCGGTTAAGTTCGTGAAGTACATAAATCGATACGGTTGGAAACCGACTGTTCTGTCAGTGCTAAACCCGTCGGTACCGGTCGTAGATCATGATTTGACTCGTGATATACCAGCCGAGCTCGAGGTGCTTCGGGCACGCACTCTTGAGCCGAGTTATCAGTTCAAGAAGAACTTGATTCAATCTCCATCGGCGCAACCGTCGCGTCTGAAGACGTTCATTCGTAAGCTCGCCATGCGGTGGTTGCAACCTGATGCCCAAATCCTCTGGAATCGAAATGCTTATCGGCTTGCATGCAAGGCACTAAAACCGAAGCGATTTTCGGCTATTTACGTCAGTGGCCCTCCATTCTCTTCGTTCTTGCTCGGATGCCGACTGAAGCGACGCTTTGGTTTCCCGCTTGTTCTGGATTTTCGAGACGAATGGAGCTTGAGTGCCCAGTACCTCGAAAATCGCAGCCAAATGAGTAGCGTCGTCAGGTCGCAAATGCGGATGTTCGAATCCACACTTCGACAAGCGGACGCGATCATTGCAACAACGCAAGCCAGCGCCGAGGAGCTGGCCCATTGTTGTGCTAGAGTCGGTAGCATCGCCTTAAATCGCTGCATCTACAACGGATTTGACCCAGACGATCTGCTTCATCTCGGTCGAACACCAGAGAAAAGCGAAAGGTACCGACTCGTCTATACCGGTACGCTATGGCGTCTAACCGACATTGCACCTCTCGTTCAAGCGGTTCTGAAACTCGCCCAAAGATCGCCTCTTGAAGTTCGAAAATTGGAGCTTCATCTTGTTGGTCGTCGCACAACGGAGCAAGAGTCGATCTTGGATCAATTGACCTCGGCACCCGTGTCGCTATACCGCCATGATTATCTTTCTCACCAACAATCGTTGCAGTTTGCTTGCAAGGCCGATGGGTTGATTCTGACGTTGGCGGACCAACCGGGGGCTGAGCGTGTTGTCCCTGGCAAGCTTTTTGAGTACTTGGCGCTGCGGCGTCCGATCCTGAGTATTATGGCTGACGGAGAAGCTGCCAGACTTATCTCCGAGCATTCACTCGCTAGCAACATCAATCCTTCGAACACCGAAGCCATCGTGGAATGGCTCGCCAACGCTATCCGATCAAAGGTAGAGCCGAACTTGCTGACAGCATCCGCCAACCAAGAAATAAATTTGGATTGGTGCAGCCGACCGATTTTGGCCGGGCAGCTTGCGGCTTTGTTCGACGAATTGTGCACTTAAACGCGATAAAGCACATCAGGTTTTCGGGCCTTGCGAGATTCCGGTAAGCAACGATCGCTTTGTTTCTTAGCCGCGATAGCGGCGACACTTTGTAGCCGTGGGGCTTGCCCGAATTGCGTTGAATGAAGCCTGTACTCGTAGCGGAAGTTGTAAAACTTCCTGGAGTTCGAGGCACTTCAGGAACTCTTACGAGATTCCACTACTTGCTAACTCAACGCCATTCGGGCTTGCCCCATGGTTTCTAGGCACGCTGAGTACGTGAGCCGTGAAACGGTGAAACGGCGCTACGGTGTGGTGGCGCTGTTTCACGGCTCCTGCGTTCGATTTCTAAAGGTGTCTGCGGGGCGAGCCCCGCAGCTACGAACTGTCGCCGTTACACGGGTAAAAGTGATTCCTCAATAAAGTCAGACGGCCTCCAAAGCCGCTGGGGGCTCTACGTCAAAAAAGTGCGGCAATATCGCGAAATGAAAGCAAACTGCGTGGATTGCCATTGCGGCCAATGCGCATTTGACGATATGCACAATGCGATAAACACAAGCGAAACTGAGTGCCATTGGACATTGGCTGTGGTTCTCGACGAAGGTCGAGCAATCAGGAAACCGGGGCTAGCGCCCGACGGCACTCACTTTGTTCGAATTGAGCCGCGGGCGCTAGCCGCGACAACCATGTTTGCCAGGGAAACCGTAACGCGGCTAGCGCCTGCGGCTCAAAATCAACATGTGCCAACGTAGGAGTCGGTAGGTGGTCTGGATACAAGTGCTTTATTGGACGGCGGTCGCCGCGATCCTGCACGCGTACGTTGCTTACCCGTGCCTTATCATCCTGCTAGCACGCCGACGCCCAGACGCGAGCGATTCGCCAAATCTGAGCGACAGAGACGCTAATCAGTTGCCGCGGGTCGCGATCCTCATTTCTGCATACAACGCGGGGAAAAGCATCCGTGCTAGAATTGAAAATCTATCTCGATCCGACTACCCCACGGATCGCATGACCATCGTTGTCGCTTCGGATGGCAGTACTGACAACACGGTTCTTGCTGCAAAAGAAACCCATGTTTCCAATCTTGTTGTTCTCGATTTCAAAGAGAGGCAAGGGAAAGCTTCCAATCTGATTCGGGCCATCGACAAAATCGATGCCGATATCGTCCTGTTCTCAGACGCCACCTCTTATTTCCCACCCAAAGCGATCAAGAACCTTGCTCGCCATTTCTTGGACGAGTCCGTTGGCATAGTAAGCGGCCAAGTTCGCATGTTGACGGAAGACGGAGACAGCGCCGAAGGAGTCTACTGGCGCTTGGAGTCCAAGGTACGGCAGTCCGAGGCTCAACTCGGTGTTTTGACAGGTGTCAGCGGAGCAATCTATGCAATCAGACGTTCGCTGTTCGTTGCGCCCAATCGTCCAACGATCAATGACGATATGGTCTTTCCCATCCTTGTCAAACAGTCCCACCATTGCCGTTACGTACAAGACAACGATTCGATCGCGGAAGTGATTGTGCCTCACGGCATTCGTCATGAGTTTCGACGAAGACGGCGAATTGGTCTCGGCGTTTTCCAATCCTTGCCTATTCTTTTGCCGCTCCTTCGAACGATGGAGGCCTTCGCTGCCTTTTGTCTCCTTTCGCACAAAATGTTACGTTGGATTGGCCCGTTTGCATTGATAACGATATTCTTCTGCAGTTTTCTTCTTCGCGAATTGTTACTCTTTCGAATTCTGATTTGCCTGCAATTCCTCTCACTACTATTTGCCTTGTTGGGACTGATTGGGGCTTCCAATCCTAGCTCGACACCAAGGTGGAATCGCTGGTGCGCCGTTGCCACGAGCTTCTATTCGATGAACTTGGCGTTGCTGCTAGGATTCGTCGATTGGATTTTCGCTTCGAAAAAGGTTGTATGGGAGCCGACTTCACGCCCCGAACGTGAAGCGTTGCTTCGGGCTAGTAACCCTGTGCAAACGCAAACAAACTAAGTCATGATCCTTCGCTTTCGTTGTTCCTAAGTCATTGCATGTTCAAACTTCGCGGAATGCATCTTTCCTCTCTCTGCCGCGCCGGTCTGGCAGGGCTTCGGGCTCAACCCAAACCCCGCTACGTTTTTATCTGCGTCGCCGATCATTTTGAACCCGACTGGCGAAATGCTTCACGACCACTGCAAAACGCACGAGTTCAACGCTGGGTCGACGAGTACCCGACTCTCTTCTCAAGCTTCCAGGACAGCCGTGGACGCTCTCCTCAGCATTCGTTCTTCTATCCCATCGAGGTTTACGAAGAAGAACACATTGAACACTTGTGCAAGCTCGTACGGGCGGGGCACGGAGACATCGAAATCCATTTGCATCACGATAACGATACGTCGTCTCGTCTGTCTGATCTACTAGAACAAAATCGCGATCGACTTCACGAACGCCACGGCCTACTGAGCCGCGACGCTAGTGGCCTGCTTCGATACGGCTTTATACATGGCAACTGGGCTCTCGATAATTCGCATCCCGATGGCAAGTGGTGCGGAGTCAACGATGAACTGACGGTCTTAATGCGGACCGGCTGCTATGCCGACTTCACCATGCCCGCCGCTCCCCACCCAGCACAGACAAGTACCATCAATTCAATTTACTATGCAAAAGACAACCCAACGTGTCCAAAATCACATGATCGAGGAACCGCAGCGAGCCAGGGAAACTTGCCGCCCGAGAGCAGTTTGTTGCTGATACAGGGACCGCTATTGCTGACCATTTCCTCCCAAAAGGGCCTTCCCAAAGTTTGCATCGAAAATGGCAACTTGTCCGGCAGCCAACCGCCATCGTTGAGTCGCGTTCAGCGGTGGTTGCAAGCGGGAGTCTCAGTGTCTGGCCGCCCCGATTGGCGCTTTATCAAACTTCATACGCATGGAGCTCAAGAAGACAACATGAGCGTTCTTTTGGGAGAACCAATGCGACAATTGCATCATGCACTGAACGTTCTTTCCAGCTCAAATGGTTTTCAGTACTTTTACGTGACCGCGCGCGAGATGGCCCAACTGGTCCATCAAGCTGAGTCGGACTTAGATTCCGTAGATTTTGAGAAGCTTGGTTGGTAATTCGCGTTCGGTTTACGACTTAGGAAGCCGCGGTACAAGCTGAAAGGACAGTCCAGGCGTTTTGCGCCGGTGTATGGACTCGGATACGGCCGATCGCAAGGCAGGAACGTGAGAAGTCAGTTTTGAAATAAGTAGAGAGCTTTCTTCGAACGAAAGATCCTCGAAGGCTTGAACGACGACGAGTAAGTGAGATGTGTTCGGCGCCGGTACAACGTCCATGACCGTCACGCCGTATTCACCGTCTAAAACAGAATTGACGGCATATTCCAACGCGTATTTCACCTGTGAGCAAAGCTGCAGAGCCTTGCGGTCGTGGGATTGAAACGGCATTGCATACTGCGATTGGTTCGTTTTCGAATGCTTCATAAACCCTAAGACACTGCTACAGAGAAATGGTTCGCACTGGGGCTTGCGCCCAATGGCACTCACTTTGCAATTGGTTCAGGCAATCTACTGAGCCGCGGGCGATAGCCGCGTTACGGTTTCCCTGGCAAATACGGTTGTCGCGGCTGGCGCCCGCGGCTCAATTTGATTAAAGTGAGTGCCATTTGGCTTGCGCCACAATGAGACATAGCAGAATGTCCTCGTAGCGGAAGTTGTAAAACTTCCTGGAGTTTGAGGCATTGCAGGAACTTGAACGAGATTCCATTACTTGTTAACTCAACGCCATTCCGGCTTCAGCCGCTACACTAACTTGGCCCTACTTGCGAGGTTTTTTCTTGCCGTTCTTATTCTTAAGGTGGCTCGACAATGCGTCGCTCTTCGAGCTCGACTTGTAGCTTTTGGGACGCTTTTCACGCTTGCCTTTTTCTCCGGTCCCCTTCTCTCTTTTTGAGCCCAAGGACAACGGCGAAGCTCGCTTGCTTACCTTTTCAAATCCAAAGAGCAACTGTCGCTTCGCCGTGTCGATCTGATCGACCCGAACGATCAATTCGTCGCCAAGCCGGAATCGATTGCCTTCCTTGAACCCTTCAAGCGTATGTGTGTCACGATCGAATCGATAGCGATCGCTTGGTAGCGACTGGACTGGAATCAGCCCGTCAACGGGGATCTCAATTGCGCGAACCGTAACTCCTGTGGGCCTAACGGCAGAAACCACTCCTGTCAGCAACTCGCCCTGCTTCTTTGCCATGAAGTGCAATAGCTTAACGCGAACCAACTCTCGTTCCGCTTGCTCGGCATTTTGCTCTGCATCGCTGCACTGTTGGCCCAAATGCTCAAGGACTTGTTCGTTCTCTCGAGCGGGTTTGCCCTCGACCAATTTCTGAACAATTCGATGCACTACCAAATCTGGATAGCGTCGGATCGGACTAGTAAAGTGGCAGTAGTGTGACATGTCGAGCGCATAATGACGTTCGAATTCAGCTTGGTATACCGCCTTGGACATGCTCTTGAGGATCGCGTAATTGACAGCGTATTCCGTAGGCTTACCGCGGACGGCGTTGACAACACGTTGGATTTCAAACCGGTCTTCCATGTTCTCGGCTTGGATGTCGAGCGCTCGTACAAACTCGTTGAGTCGCTTCATTTTCATTCTGTTTGGCGGTGCGTGAGCACGGCGCAGAAAAGGCAATTCCAGCGAGTCGAGCCAGGATGCAACCGCCTGATTCGCAGCCAACATGAACTCCTCGATCATTTGGTGGCTCTCGGTATGCAAAACCAAATGAGCACCGCGCACTTTTCCCGTTTTGTCGAGATCGATCTTGACCTCTGGCAATGTTAGCTCCAATGCACCTTTCTTGTTACGAATTTGACGTAGCAGCATCGCCAATTCGTACATGTCAGAAACAACTTGAAAGATCTCCGGCTTGAGTTTGGCTCGCCATGGTTCACGGTCGGCTAGAAACTCATCGATCTGCTCGTAATTAAAACGGTGTTGATTGCGAATCACACTGTTGAAGGTATGGGTATATATCAGCGTCCCATCGGGCGTGTACTCCATGAATACGGTCTTCGCCAGCCGATTGCGATCTGGCTGCAAAGAGGCGAGATGATTGCTGATCGTTTCCGGAATCATCGGAATGACTCTATCGGGCAAGTACACGCTGGTACCTCGCTTGCGGGCCTCTTCATCCAATGCCGACCCAACCGGTACAAAGTACGATACGTCGGCAATGTGAACTTGAAGCTCCCAATTCCCTTTTTCATTTTTGCAAAGCGAGATGGCATCGTCGAAGTCGCGTGCATCCACTGGATCGATGGTTAGCGTGGGGACCAGTCGCAAATCGGTACGCCCCTCTGGAACGACGTCTTCGTCAAACAAATCGGCCTGTTGCCTCGCGACTTCCAAGGCGTCATCAGGATACGTTTCCGGCAATCCAAATTGGTGCATTACCGCGATGGTATCGACGGCCGGGTTCTTGCTGCTCCCCAAGACTTTGAGAATAACCCCTTCACCAACATGGAACGCGTCAGGGAAGCGAACGAGCTCGACGATCACTTTGTCTTGATTGTTGAGTGGCAACCCGCGAATATCACCAACCTCAATGGGATGTTCAAGGTTGGCACCGTCTAGCCAAACAAGTGATTTTCCATCCTCGAATTGATAAGTACCTGAGAACTCGCGGCGAGCTCGAACCACAATGGCTTCCACAGCACCTTCGGTTTTACCGTCTTTGCCAGACCGCACTATTCGGATACGAACCGTATCGCCGTCCATCGCGCCGCGGGTCGCAGGGGGTGGAATGAAAACGTCATCCGTTCTCGCTTCACCGACGACGGTGGACAACCTTACAAAACCGAAATCGCGAGAAGGTGCCGTTCGAAAAATTCCAGTAACTTCGCCTCGTTCTCGTTTAGGCTTGATGGATCTCGGAATAGGGATTTCGTTTTCCACCTCGGACTCAACTTGTGTCGAATCCATTTCCTGAGTTTCGGCGGATAGTTCTCTAGGTTCCGCTGCGGCCTTTTTGACGACCGCTTTGACGCTTGCGGGATTGGCTCGAATGACGAGATGATTAGGTCCGAACGCAACCTGCCCGTCCCGGACTAATTGCTTGATGGCTTTTCTAAGAAGCCGGTAGTCGTCGTCTGGAAGCTTTAGATTTTTGTGGATGACGCGGGGTTTGCACGGCTTGTAATCCGCCGCATAAACAAGTTTGAGTACTTGTTGAACAATTGGTTCTGAATTCATATGGCATTAGTATAACTGCTTTTTCCCGCGAAACTAGGGCCCTAGAGTAAAGCGATTGTCTCAATCGCTTGGCGGGCACTGTATGCCCATTTTAGCCCGGCGGCTTTGAAGCGAATTGCGATTGAATCTGAATTCAATTGTTTTCGGCAGCGCAGAAACGATTGAGGACAATCGTTTTACACTTTTGGGCCTGAAGGTTGAAAAACTGAAGAGTAATGAGGCCGTCTCACTTTGTGAACACCCCGATGGTCTTGCGACCCGTTAAACGAAGTCCTTCACCGGACGGCTTGCGCCGTTCCGCTAACAAAATGAGTGCCACGACTGGCAAAACAACACGTGGCGCCCTGCTCACAATCCAAACGGGAATGTTGCTTCGTAGTATTGGTCGATTCCGGTCTTCCTGAGACTCTTTTTTAGTTCCGGCTGGCCTTGGAAAAAAGTCTCAATCTTGTTTTTCTCGTTATCGTGAATCCATTTTGTGATGGTCCGTTCGACTTGTTCTTGTTCCTTGAGCCATGCGTCTGACGCAAAGATTAGTCGCCATTGTTCTGGTGAAAGCTCACTCATCACCAACACGGTCGCTTCATCAACCAAATTTTTCGAAAAGGTGTTTGCTATGGCACCGATGTAGGTTTGCGTTGGTAGCGTACCTGGCCCGGCTCTGGACAACATCCGGACAACGGCGTGTTTGTGTATGTCCAATTGATTTGGATAAAGTTCGGCGCAACGCTTTAGAATCGAATCTAACTCCGAAATCGATTTCGCACGCAATTGGACGAAATAGTATTTGATCCAAAATGCAAGTGCAGGTGGGTGCGGACGTTCTAAGACTATATCCACTTGGGATTCTAACGAATTCAAACTCTTGGAAATTTTGGTGTTCATTTGCGGAGGACCGTCGAAATCTCTTAACTCGAAGTTACTCTTCCAGTGCACGATAAAATCCAGATCGAAAGCTCTCGACAAAAGTGCCAAATCACTGCCTGATTCATGCCAACTCGCAAGTCTCTCTTGCTTCGCGGTATCCAACTTGGACTCGCTAGCGACGCGACCAACTTGTTGAACGAAACATGCACAAACTTGTTCACCCCACAAACCGTGCTCAGGCCAATCATGCTGTCGAAGCTCCTGCGCGCATCGTTCCAGTTGGTCAAAGTCCTCGGAAGCCAACAAGGTCTTTGCAAGTTCGTAACCTAGGTTTGCATCGGGAGGCCCCACCCAGGGTATTCGTTTCAACACAGATATTCCAGACTGGCCAAAGGTGACGAGCGTATGCCCCGAGCGATCCGTTATCAATCGTTTGATAGGCTCCGAACCAATTGAAATGGGTTTTGAGTGTCGGAACCGACCGTTCTTGCCGAAGTAGCTACTCGCGATGGGCCTTGCAAAATCAAAAACGAAATACTCAGAAGGATTTCCTTCCCTCGCTTTCTGTTTTGCATGCACCAAAAATGACCCAAAGCTTGATTCAAAACTGCGAATATTGAGTTCGGCAAGATGATGTGGAGTTGAATTTTCGGAAAGCATGTCTAATGCTTTTTCTACAGATAACTTCCGTATTTTCCGCATCAAGGAGAGAGAGTCTGCGTCCCAATGGCAATCAAATTGCCTACCTGTGATAACGCGTAGATACGGCCTAGCTGTCTCATCCCCGACTGAGGATTTCGAAAGAGTTTGAGTGATAGTCGATGTGAGATCATGTGGTGACCAATGGAAAATGGTGTTCGGATACGATGCCAAAACGTACTCGCCGTCAAAATTCAGGCTTGCGCTCAACACGCTCGAGTCTTCCTGGCCCGAGTGTCTATCAATCAAGTTCAGTTCGCCATCGAAAATCGAAATTTTGTCGTCGGTTGTTACTGCCAATAGAGAGTCACTTTCCGCCGCCTTTTCCCAAAAGGTTATCGCAAAGCTGAGATCTACCTTCTTGGTTGGTTCCGTTGTATCCGTAATGTCGACCAATGCGATCGACTTTGAATTGCAGAGATAAAATTTGTTTTTGGAACTTGTGGCGAGAATTCCGTATGCATCTTTTAGCGGACAGGGAAGGGATTGCGGAGGGCTCGGTAGAGTAAGGGCGTACAACTCAATTTTTCCATCGCTGAGCGTAACGAGCCTCTCACCATTGCGATCTAAGTCGAATGCCAAGGTGTGCGAGATATGTTTTGCGGGCAAGTGAAGTAAAACCTCTTTGGAGGCGGGCTTGGTGAACCTCCGGAAAATTTCATGTACTTCGTACGTCATCCATTCGGGCCGACGCCATGATTCTTCGCTAGAAGTCTTAACCGGTGAAAGTGTGGTTTGTTTGGGTTGCGAAGCCAACTCCGACAGGAATGGAAACATCGGTGGAATGGGAATCGTAAATTGCCCCTGCTGATTGAGTTTCCATTCATATTCCCCACGACCAGTTTCGGATGTCCATGTTTTTGGCTGATTGATTGCTCGTTTCGTATTTGCCGCCACGAAGCTTGGCGCGTCATCGCAACCGCAACACGACCAAAACAAACAGCACAAACAGCCGACGGTTCCGATATTCGCGTTCAACTCATTTCTCCTTCGCGATGGTTGTTGGCCAAAAACGATTCGGCTGTATACCGGCACGCTGATTGCTCTCGGAATTCAATGAGGCTTCGCTGACCACTCTTCCATTGACGATTACACTACGGCCCAACTGTGATTTTTCGAAACCTGTAAGGGAAAGTGCTTTTGGATTGCACCAGTATTGATTGGAGGATTCTGTTACGCGACCATTCGCTTTGAGCGATACCGCAAGAGCCTCAGGGACAGGCGTCCCTGCAAGACCAATCGAAAAGTAGGATGGGTGCGCTTCGATAAATGACATCATCCCCTCAGACGAAACTTGGCATGCAAAGAAATCGAATGATTTGATCGAAAGGCAAGCGGCCAACTCTTTGAGCACATCGGCATCGAGTGTCGCATTGTCAAATCGCACCATAGACAATTGTGACCACCTGGCCATCGCCAACACGAGTGCCTGAGTAATCGTGTTGCCATGGACGGAAATCGACTGGAGTCCAGACAGCGAAGATAATTGTTCTTCGCTCAATTTCGCAAGCACTTCAGCGTCGATGCTAAGATGACGAAGCGTTTTCAGGCTAAGGAGCCATGTCATCGATTCGTTCGTGATTTTGGTTCGATCCAGCATCAACACTTGCAATTTACGCAATGTGTTCCATTCGCGAATGACTGCATCATCGACCTCAGAGCCTGAAACAATGAGAGTCTCTAAGTTCTTGAAATTCCCGATGCGAGCAAGTCCCGCAGGAGTCATTCCGCAATTAGCAAGTGTCAGAGACACCATCTCTTTCGATGTCTTGATCGCATCGAATTCGTCGTCTTGGAAATTGGGCCCCCCCGCCGAAAACAACTCGAGGCCCGACAAGCCCTCTATCGATGCACCCTCAGGCCAAGCGGAAAAGGTTTGCAACCCTCTGAGGTTGGGTGTCCCCTTGACGGTTAACGACTCAAGCTGAGGCGACACTTTGACGTAATCTGAGAACTTAGGAAGTTCATTGAGTTTTACCCATCGGGCCAAACTCCAGTTCCCCTTTGATACCGATTCCAAATTGCGATGTGACTCCAAATATACCGTTGTGTCTCTCGAATCCGAAGAATCGACGTTTCGAAGATCGGGCCACAGACTTAGGATTTTCGACGAGGGAATGTTGGAATTTAGGTATGCCTCGTAGGTGTTGGTAAAGCGGAGATCTCGAAGACGAGGAAGTGGTGACAATTGCTCCAAAAGCGAAGCTGGTGTTCCCCAGCTAACTTCGAGCCTTTTCATCGTGCTACAGTTTCTAATCGGTGTGATGTCCAACCGATCGAGTGGCAGTCCCGTCAGCTTGAGATCGGTTATCCCAGTGCTGTTTCCAATCCCAGCAATCATTGTTTGGATTTCGCTGTCGGGCCACGGTGCGGACCAACGCTGTTCCGCCGCTTGTCCCCATTCCGCTTCGCATTCCAAGATGGGGCATTTTTCGATCTGCAGACCGCTGAAATCTCGGATGAAGAACTTCGCTAGTCTCAGCGATCCCAAATTGTTCAAACTCGCTTGTCGAATCCAAATCGCGGAGGGGATAACGCTCTTTTCTAACGAGCGTTCACTCACTTGGCTGTCTCGAGTTGCAATTTCCCGGAGCAGCGGTAAGTCCGCAAGTTCCAAATCGAATCGCTGCAATCGTTCGAGGGAGATCGTCTGCAATTTTGGCATCTTGTGAACAGATAGATGCACCGGTGTCGAGTTGATCAGTTCGTCGTATTCAAAGCAACGAACTTCCTGAAGCTGTGGCCAACCATTCAGCTTAAAGGTAGCCGTCCCGCCGATTCTTGGACGTGGCAAATGCAAATACCGAACAGGCTTCATCCAATCTTCCAACGTATCATTCGCGAATTCAACGTCGGTGTGTCCCAAATGAACAAAGCGTAAACGTGGCATTTTACCCAAGGCAGCCATTCCGGCAGCGGAGATGTTGGTATGCATCAGATTCAGAGACTGCAACGATTTCATGCAGCTCAAAAGCTCCACTGTTGGATCATCCAGCTTGCAACCGGAGATTCGCAGGTCAGACAAGCATGGGTTATGACGAAGCGGTTGCAATTCGGATAGATGTTCCCCGCAACCAGAAATGCGAAGCGATTTGAGATGAGGCAACGCGACCACCTTCTGAAGCAAAGTCTTCGATGGATTATCCAATGAGACTTGCAGAATTCGGTTCAAGGGTTTCAATATTTCCGAATGGATGTCGTTTGAAAAGAGTGAGAAGATGCTGGGCAAGTAGTAGCCCTCAGAAACAGTTCCGCCAGCACTCTTTATCTCTTGGGCTAGTGCCTGTGACTCTGCATATCGTGCCTTGACCCTCGCGAGAAAACCTAACCCGCTTGCAACAAGCGCAAAGAGGACGAGAAGATCGGCAAGGCTCCATTGCCGACTCCCAAGAATGCCCGGAACGCCTTGCTTCGACGACTTGCGTTTTGCATGCGACTTTAACTTTTGTTTTTTCAGAAACACGGCAGAAATGGCGATAGCGGACCAAAATGCGATATTGCCAAAAAGTCGCCAGGAATCCCAGGCAAACCAAGTCTCGGAACCAGTACAATGAAATTGCTGATAGAAACACCATGGCCAACCTGCGGCGGAAAACGTTACAGGGTTGGTTCCGTTGATCTCATTGTCAACAAAACAATGTCGTCGATCACCTTGCCAATGCTCTTCGTAGCTGTAGACTCCATTGGTGGCACATACGACCATCGCGAAAATGATCCAGTAAGCATATAGCTTGACTTTGTGCATCACATAAAATTCGAGAGGAATCGGTTTGGGAACATAGAATACGGTGGCCTACGACTTTATCAGATACAATTCTCCCTGTCCATTTCCGTCCAAGCCATTTCCTGAACTTCACATATCGTGCAAGAAGCGAGATCGAGATCGATGCGAAAGATCGCAGCCACGAAGAATCGTGCCAAGCTTGAGACGGCACGTGGAATTTGTTTGGCATTTTCGTTTGCAATTTTCTTGATGCTTCGGTGTGCTACGGACACCTACGCCGATGAGTCACTGACCTGGGATAAACTGCCACCCTTGCCTGATATTCATGGTTTCGCAGGACCATTCGTGGGTAGCCATGCCGGTACTTTGCTAGTCGCAGGTGGAGCTAACTTCCCACAGAAGAAGCCGTGGGACGGCGGAAGCAAAGTTTGGTACGACACTGCGTTTGTTTTGGAGCAGTCTGACGGAGAATGGAAAGCCGCTGGCAAACTGCCTCGGCCGTTGGGCTATGGAGTATCGTTGAGCACGATTGATGGAATTGTCTGTATTGGCGGTAGCGACGCCAATCGACATTATGCAGACGTCTTCCAGCTGCGATGGGTGAATGAGGAATTGAAAACCATTGTTCTACCATCACTACCTAAGCCGTGTGCAAATTTCTGTGGAGCCATCTTGGGCAGTACGATTTTGGTAGCGGGTGGTATCGAAAGTCCGTCGACAACAGAAGCACTAAAAACCTTTTGGTCGTTGGAACTCAATTCTCAGAGTCCTCAGTGGCGCGAGTTGGAAACATGGCCGGGTCCTGCGAGAATGCTGTCCGTTGCCGCCGTTCAGGACAACTCGTTTTTTTCGTGGGTGGGGTCGATCTAAAAGCAGATGCCAATGGCAAACCGATCCGCAGCTATCTACGCGATGCCTATCGATACAATCCGGACCAGGGATGGACGCGGATTGCTGACATGCCAAGCCCATCCGCCGCAGCACCATCGCCTGCCCCCGTGATTGAACCGTCGACCTTCCTCGTTCTCGGAGGAGACGATGGTTCGCTTGTGGACTATAGGCCACTGGAAGAGCATCCTGGATTTCCAAAGATAGTTTGGGCCTACAATACCAAGCTCAACACCTGGCATGCAACCGGTGAACTACCATCAGCTCAAGTCACGACGACCATGACATTTTGGAAGAACCAATTTGTGATGCCAACAGGTGAAGTGAGACCTGGTGTTCGGACCCCTAAGGTATGGGCGATAAGAGCGCATCGTTAGGATCAATCCTACGGGAGGGCGAGGCTCCTGCCGAGCCAGGCGCAAAGGTTCGGCAGGAGCCTCACCCTCCCGAGCAATGAATTGCTTAGGTAAACTCGTAGAAAAAATGTTTAGAGCGGTGCCAAGTAGAAGTAGTTTGGGACCATTGTCCCGAACTAGTTTAATGGACGGGACAATGGTCCCATCCAACATCGGCAGGAGCCTCATCCTTCCGAGTACAATCGCACCAAACGACTGCCCCGGAATATTCCCCAAACCCACCCATCCATCTCGAAATGAAAACGCTACTCACTTCAATCCTGGTTATGCTTTGCACTCAACTTGCGAACTCGCAACCGTTTCTTGAATCCGTGGATGTATTCACTTCTGGCCAAAACGGTGTGGCTCTCTATCGTATCCCAGGTGTCGTGACGACGACCAAGGGTACTGTACTCGCATACTGCGAAGCCAGGAAGAGCACGAAAGCAGACTGGGGCGAAATCGAAGTTCACTTGAGGCGTTCCACCGATGGCGGTAAGACTTGGGAACAGCCAAAACACATCGCTCATCTAGCGGATCGTATCGAAGGGAATCCAACCAAGAAGACGGGGGGCGAGCGAGAGCAAACGGTAAACAACCCAGTCGCCATCATCGATCGTGAAACCGGAGCGATCGAGTTTCTATACTGCGTGAACTATGCTCGTTGTTTCTCCATGCGCAGCACCGACGACGGAGTGAGTTGGAGCAAGCCCATTGAAATGACTTCTGCATTCGAGCCGTTTCGATCCAAGTACGATTGGAAAGTCATCGCAACTGGACCGGGACACGGAATTCAACTTAAGACGGGGCGATTAGTCGTCCCGATTTGGCTGGCATATGGAAAACTCGGAGATCACCATCCTTCGGCGGCGGGAACGATCTTGAGTGACGATCACGGCAAAACTTGGCAGTCAGGAGAAATTTCGGTTCCAAACGAAGGCGCGTTCAAGGATCCAAACGAGTCCATTCTGGCAGAACTTTCTGACGGTCGCGTCATGATGGTTTCTCGCAGTGAATCGAAACCAAGTCGGAAGCTAGTAACCTATAGCCCTGATGGTGCCACGAATTGGACGACGCCGGTTTTTCAAGAAGAGCTTTGGGAACCGATCTGCATGGCGAGTCTCATCGAGCATCCATCCATGCCTGGAACACTCATCTTTTCCAATCCACATCGTCTTGGCCGAGACAAAGCAGGCAACGAGATCCCAGCGGGGCGAGGCAAACGGGAGAACCTTTCCATCAAGTTGAGTCGCGATTTTGGAAAGACGTGGACGATCAACAAGACGCTGGAACCGAGCAGTAGCGCCTACTCGGATCTAACCGTGCTCCCGGACGGAACGATTTTATGCTTCTACGAGGGTGAGAACAAATTGGTTGCGGCAAGATTCAATCTGCAATGGCTTGAGTCGCCCTGAAGAAACGCTGGTCCGGCAGGCACTGCCGCACTGCCTGGTAACCCGAAGCGTGAGCGAGGAAATACAATCAGATTCCTCGCTCACGCGTTTGAAGTTGGACGTTTTCTGTGCTTACGGGCCAACGGCTAAGCAATTTACATAGCCCAGCCCAACAGGCTGGGTCTTCGATGCAATTAATCTTAAGGGCCAAAGGTCCGACCGTTTGTTGGCTAACGTCTCCAACTGAAGCAAACTGCCGGGCCGTTGGCCCTATCAATTCCTTTGCTTGATTTGACCCAGCCCTTCAGGCTGGGCTATGTAAACGACCGGGGCTTTGCCCCTAAATCGAATAGTGCAACTTCAAAACTTACGCGTCGGGTTCCCAAAGGCAGACTGCTTTCTTGACGGGTCAACTTAACTCGATTTGCAAGAGATACTTACGTCCAAATTGTCCTTTTCTCCCCCATTTTCTTGACGCGTGAATTTCGCAAGCTAGAGTTCCCCGGGAATTTCGATTTCCTGCGTTTTCGCGGACCAATTGGCTGGTTCCGAGAATTGGGGCGCATTCGAATAGCTTAGAAGCGATAGAAGCAAAGGTTAAGAAGCTCATGGTTGTGAAATTGCATACAAAATTTTGTGCGAGTCTGTTTGTCGCTTTCCAATTCGCAACCAACCTTCAAGCTGGAATCTTCTGGGGGCATCCCTACCAAGATCGGTACTTCAACTATAACTCAACACCGCGTTATGGCAGCTCTGGATACTCGGGGGCACAGAATGGTCCGGCTCATGGCTACAGCTCGAACATGGAAATGAATGCACCCAGTGAGACGATGCATTCAGGGCTGTCATCCGGTGCGATGGTTGGATCACATCGTCCGAGCATGAACGCGATCTTGCGGGTATGGGTTCCAGACGGGCTCACAGTGGAAGTGAACGGATACCCAACAAGACCACAATCGCTAGCGGGAATCCATGGCAATAGCCGAGTCTTTAGTTTGGAAGGCCTCGATATGGATCGAGTCAGTCCCTGTGACATCGTCGTTAAGTGTTTTGACCAGTTAGGAAATACGCTCCAGTATCGACGAGCGCTGTCGGTCTCAGGTGGAGGAAATTACGAGGTGCGATTCCCACGAGACTTCGAGCCGATGGTTGAACACTCTTCCGAATTTGAAACCGTTCACCCCATGATGGAAACGACAATATTAGAAAGCGCCACTGTCGTTTCGCCAGACACGTCATCGAGTGAGGTTTATTCTGGACCGACTCCAACAAACGGAGGGGCCATCGCACCACCCAAGACTACCAGCAAAAAGTATGAGGTAATTGTTGAAAAACCGCCTTTGGTTGATAAGTCGCCGATTGCTGAGGACCCGGTACTTCCCTTACCTGCGGGCAAGTAGTGTTGAGTCGGGCAGGGAAATCGCTAAGACTTCTTCTTCCGACTTTTACTGACTTTTTTAGTAACAGACTTTGCGGCTTTCTTCTTCGTGCTTTTCTTAGCAGCAACTTTTTTGGTTGCTTTCTTGCCTTTGGCAACTTTGCTTACGACAACTTTGCTTGTAGTTGTTTTTTTGCCAGTTGCCGCTTTTTTGCTTGAAGCCTTTTTGCCAGCCTTGGCTTTAGCGCGTTTTGGGGACGCCTTTCTCGCGGCCAATTTGGGCGGAGCTGATCTCTTTGTTCTGCTCAAGCCAAATGTGGCTGAAGCGTTTTCCAACGAAACGGCCGCGACTTCCGTGTTGACCCAAATTTTCATATCGTCTTCGTCGTATTCGAAGTACTTCGAAAAAAGTGTTTTCTGTGGCGCTCTTTTGTATGCGAATGGGTCAAAAAGGAGGTCCTCAATCAAGAGCTTATTAGTTGTGTCATTTATCTCATGCATGAGCGGACCTACCCCAATTGAAACCGGCTCAATTGCACCCAGGTTAATAAGCGCCTCTCTCATCTCCTCAATAACTTCATCATACTTGGACGTCATTGTCTTCCTCGTAGTTTATTTTATGGACGGTACGCTAACGCAATCGACTTTGATATTAGCAGAAGTGCATTCGATCGTGTTCATTTTGACTGAATTTTGGTTCTCACGGGATTCAATCTCAACGGGATCGATTCTGGCTTCGCTTGACTCCTTGGGATCCTTTGCGGAATAGGTTGAGCCTCAATGCTTTCTGGCGCAACCGGTTGGTGCTTGTAACGGTCGTAAGGCGGATCCTGCATTTCTGACGGTCTGCGATCCTGGCGTTCGAAATTGTTTCCCGTTGGATCCTGGACGTCGTTTGGATAGACGTAGCCATTTGGATGATGAGGTGACGAGGGATTTTGTGGGAAGTAGTAGTCCGTTCGCCTCGGTTGTACATCAAGAAACTCGTCTACCCTTTTGGAGGACTCGCCGAAGACGAACTCTCGAATGGCTTTTTGCCGGCCTCGCACGACATGCTCTGATTCAAGCAATGATGTATGATCAAGGTCAACCACTTGCTGAGCCCAGCGCAGCCCCATCAAATCGAACAACGTCGGATAGACATTGGTCTGTCCCAAGATGATGTTTTGTTGGATAGACGATTCGTCGCTAGGTGCTGGGCGGAAAGCAGCTCCCACCACTGGAATCTCTTGAAGCAATGGTACGCCTTGCGACGTTCGAGAAACCTTTAATGCAACTTGGTAGCGACTAACTTCGCGGACTTCAAAATTTGCAGTCTGAACAGCCGTATGAACGAAATGGCGTTTGATTCGACCAATGTGCTTTTCGTCGGCGCGAACTGGTTCTCGAATGTTGGTCGTGTACATGTAATCAAAATCATAAACGACCGAATCACCATCTGGTTGCATGACCGGACGTATCTGGAATCCTGTCCCGGTCTCCAGCTTGAATATTGAAGGCTCAGGCACCAAGCTTTGCAACGCAGAGCCAGGTCCGGAGTTGTCCGGTTGACGAGGAACAAGGCCCATGTTTTGTTGGTCAGTATTCATCGATTGCCCCGGGACCAGATTCTTGACTGTCGCAGGCTGTGCACTGCCACCCATCATTTGGAACGCGGACAGAAATGTCGGGTCATTCATGAGTGCTCCAGTGTCTTCCACCAGGGCCTTAGCAGCACTGAACGCTTCCTTGATGGCGATCTGTCGTTTGGGTAGATCAAACTCCATCGTTGCCTGTGGGTCAACCTTTGCGAAGGCACGATTGTTCGTCAAGATGGTGGTTCTTTCCACTTGTCCCAAGTTCACGGCCCTGAGTCGAGCTGCTTCACGAACGCGAACAAATGCTGGATCATAAAATTGAATCTTGAAGTCATCTTCGATTGCAATCGAGAGACGCTTCAGATAGTCATCCATGACCGCGATGTGCGATCGAGTTCCCTCTACCAATTCGATAAATTTTTCCTCCTGCTCATCGATTAGATGATTCAACATCTTTCGATGGTCCAAATTTCCTCGCGTTCGCTTTAGAACGTACGAGGCGCGTGCAATTCGATCTTCAATTGATGCCGCACTGAGAATTGCATTCAACTGCGATTGAAGCTCAGAGGCGGTTGGGCTGTACAATCGTTACAACCGCTACTATCGGTCCCTTCGATACTCCATCTCTACTTCTAGATGAGTAATTCTCTCAAAATTGCGTTTTAAATCTTCGGAATGATAAGCATTTTTACCGGACGGTATCAAAGCACTGTGCTTTTGTCCTCTAGGAACCCACAAGCTGCACTCGGAGCTCCAAACGGCCACCGCGTCAGGTGGGATTTGGTTTGGATCCGCACTCGAACCAACAAAAGCCCGAATGCGGATGGTGACGTTGTTGCCCAACTGACCGCCGTCACCCCCCGAATGTGTGAAGCGACCCGATGTAACTAACTGGCCATCCGAATCCAACGCGAGGCCGATTTGATCGAGTTGTAGATGGTTCACTTTGATGGAAGTAGCCCGAAAATGAAATGACCTGCGATTGTTACCGTCTTTGAGAAAGGGAGTTACGACCGCAAAATCACTGGCTCCAAATCGTTGCGTGTCGTAACCATAATTACGCTTAGGGACACCCCCTCTATTGCAAGTCGAATGCAAATGAATTTCAGCGAAAGCTGTCTTTTGGAAGTCGACGGAAATCAAACCAAAAGCTACCACCAATTGGAAGGTCGTGTTTCGAAAGAGTTTCATGAGCGGACTCGGACAATCAATACATTGAATTTGGATTACTTCACGCTGAGAAATCAAAGCCAGTATAGGGCCCTTCATCTGAATGGGCAGTCGTTGAGTAGAACTCAGAGACCTCGCGTCGCACCAGCATTTCCCACGTCTCTTTTTCGATCTCAAGGATTTCCGTTACGTTCTTGAGCGTTTCGATATCCTGAGTTTGACCTGCCATGACCAGCAGTTTGGTTAAGAAGACAAACAAGTCCGATTGCTGCTTTGCCAGTTCGTGCTTTGGATCGACTATTCCCTGAAGCAATTCGGTGAAAATGTCCTGGACCAAAATGAGCCATTGCTTGGCCTCTTCTGTTTCACCCTTTTGCCACAGATCATCAACCGACATGGTCAATCCGTGAGCTTTTTGGAGCAACAGCCATCGCAGCTTGGCTGGGGATGCGGATTCAACTTCTTGTCGCAGAAAAGCGTCAGCGTCGATCATGGTTGGATTTTGTGGTCGGAAAGAAATAGACTTGTCTTGCTCCTTCGGACTTTTTTTAAAGTTCCCTAAGTCAAATCATAGGCAACAAAGCGAAATGGAAGTCTGCCGCTGCTGCAATCGCTAAATCCCGCACGACTCGCATGGGCAGCCACGGTCGGCTATTATGGAGGTTTGGAGCGGTGGTTTACGTTGCTTTCAAATTTGAATTTCGAAGAAGGGTGATTCATGCGAAAACTGAACGCATTGTTCTGTCTTGGTGGCGTTGTATTTTGCGTTGCGGGCTGCAAGCCGGAAGCGGATCGAATTCGGGATGAAGAGGCTGCTGCCGCAGCTGCGGCAGTGCAGGCCCAGGAACCCAAAATGCAAAACCAAATTGCAAAAACGGGCGTAGGTGCCCAAGGAAACTCGCTCGATAGCATTCAAGGTAACGACCCGAGAATGCTGATCGCGGGGCCTGTGAAAGCCTATTTCAATACGAAGGAAAAAATCGTTTTTGAATTTGAATTACCAAAAAGCGAACAGCTATTCAACGCGTTACAAGGTCGAAACCCAAAGTCGCATGAAGAGTACATGAAAGAAGTTGTCGGGCAAATCAAACTGCCGAAGCTGACAGAAGGAATGGTCTATCGCTATCATCCCGAATCCAATGAACTTTGGGTCGAAGCCGAAACCGCGAAGTAAGGAACCAACGAACCCAATCATCGTTAAGGGCGCGATGCGGAATGAATTCAGCTACTAAGCACTTTGGCGTGAATCTTCGAGTGAAACAAACCATAGGCCGTTGGGCGATAGCCCCGGTTTTCCAATTGCTCGACATTCGTCGAGAACCGGGGCTAGCGTCCAACGGCTAATTAATACGAAAAACACTTGCGGATGTGCCTAAAAGGCGTTTTCCAAAATCGTAACCAAATCCTGTTCGCTCGGGCGACGCGGGTTCACATCCATCAGTCGCTTGATTTGAAACGCTTTGGAGGCAACCCAAGGGATCTGCTCATACGTTAATCCAAGCTCGCGCAACCGAGTTCGAATCTTGACCGCATGCTGCAGCGAAACAACGGCCTTTATTGCAGATTCTGCGGCATCGCTGGCCGGCAACCCATTCGTGTCGCATCCCAACCACGCTGCGACCTCGGCCATCGACTCTGTGCAGGCCGGCAAATTGAATTGCATGACGTGAGGCAAAAGTAAGCCGTTTCCCTCGCCATGGCTACAATGAGTAAGTCCGCCAACGGGATACTCCAGCGCGTGAACTAACGCAACTCCGCTATTGGAAAACGCCATGCCGGCCAATAGCGCCGCTAGCGCCATTCCGTCGCGAGCTTCCTGATCGCTTGGAGCCTGATAGGCTCTTACTAGAAACTTCCCTACCAACCGAATTGCTTCGCCGCCTAGCAATCGCGTCAAGGGATAGCTGCCTTCATATGCTCGTGCTTGTGGATCGACTCCAGTCATCTCACTGTAGTCTCGGTTCGTGACAGCCTCAATCGCATGCACCAAAGCATCGATGCCACTGTGCGCTGTCACCACGGCCGGACAAGAATCGGTCAAAGCCGGATCGACGATGGCAACACTTGGTCGAAGCCAACGACTAAGCGTACTTACCTTGGTCTGTGCAACCGTATCGGTAAGAACAGCCGAATGCGAAACTTCACTTCCCGTGCCGGCCGTTGTCGGAATCGCGATCAGTGGCAACGTCGGTCCTGGCACGACATCAAAACCAAAGTAGTCGCGAGGCGTACCGCCATGCCTCAATACTGTTGCAACAATTTTTCCAATATCCAAATTGCTGCCACCACCAAGCGCAACAATGCCGTCGACGCGGCTTGCGGTACCCATCGTAATGGCGAATTCAGCGGTTTCTATAGGTGGTTCAGGAACACAACCGTCAAAGACGGTCACATCAATGAAACTTCGTTGGAGAGATTGAAGCAGTGGGGCGACTGTGGGCAAATTCGCAATGGTACGATCGGTGATGACCATTGGGCGCGTTACCTTGAAGCGCTGTAACTCGCTCGCCAACAGGTCCGAGCAACCGCGTCCGTAACGAATGTTTGCTGCCGTCGCAAATTGCCAGATCGTATTCATTTGCACTAGTTCTCTCTCACTCGAAGGGCAGAAAAGTCGAACGCAGAAAGATGAGTCGCAACTATTTTCCTGCGTTCGATCTTTCTGCCTATTTTTGTTTCGAAAGAGTTTATGGCACTCGTCCCCTGGCTCCGCCTGGGGACGCAATGCACCGGAGGCTCCTGCCTCTTCAGTTGTAAAAGCATGGCAAACGCGAGGCGGAACCTCGATGGCAGTGCGTTCCAAGCCAGAGCCTTGGAACGAGGGTAATCTTCGGAATCGCTATCTGGCGGACGGCACTCGGAGTGTGCCTGCTACTTTGC
The DNA here is from genome assembly GCA_031424235.1 of Pirellula sp. Classification (GTDB taxonomy): domain Bacteria; phylum Planctomycetota; class Planctomycetia; order Pirellulales; family Pirellulaceae; genus JBKCUI01. The sequence goes on along the minus strand of JANPHB010000388.1, from coordinate 27,928 downwards.
CTAGTCCGCGTTTCCCTTGGCTGTGCTCCACCATAGATCGTGCGGTTCGCCAGCTAGCGGCAAATCGATTTGGTCGATCTCATTCCAAAGTCGCTGGGCCGTTTCAGCAGCTGGCTCTTCGTCGTAATCGTACCACAATCGATCGATTCCGACCGGTTCTTTCTCAATGGGAACAATTGGTTCCGGCATCGGTTGACGACGAGGTTTCCGCACGATCCGCTCCAACTTGGGGCGTGGCGGCAATTCAACAGGCTCAATCGCAACAGGCATCAGCGGCGCGGGAGGCAATGTCAAAGGTTCTGGAGGCAACATCACTGGGGCTGGTGGTAACTCAATCACCGGCATCTCCGGTCGCTCTACCACGACAGGAACAACCACTTCCTCTATTTCCGGCACAACAACAACTGGCTTTTCAACCACCACCTCAGGCGCCCGTCGCACGGGCTTTTGGACAGTAACCGGCAGGTCGTGAGGTTGGTATATGCGAGCTTCACCCGTCTGCCCTTGCGCTGGCAGTACGCGCACTTGCACGTCGATGCCATGGAAAATCCTCATGATATGCTCATGGCAAGTGAACATGATGACCTGATGTCCCAGCGACGCGAAATCTCGCAGAACTTTCGCCGCATGGGTTGCGCGAATCGAATCGAAATTGACGAGCACGTCATCCAAGACCAATGGCAACGTGACGCCTCGACGCGAATACGCTGCTGCCAACGACAATCGCAGGGCGATGAAGACCGCTTCACGTGTACCACGGCTCAAAACCTCAAGCGGCAAACTTTGGTTCTTTTCGTTATCGATGCGAAGCGCATTCTTACCCAGCGGAGTCCAGACCCGAACGTACTTGCCATCGGTCAGTTGCTTTAAGAAAGCCGAAGCTTCCCGAAGCGTCTCTGGCTGTCTCTCTGTTTCGTAGACTTCGCATACTTTCTCCAACATCGAAGTCGTAGCGCCCAGCGTTCGCCAATGCTCAGCGCAAGCGGCAAGCTGCTTCTCAAGGCAAGCCAATTCGAGCTTTACTTCTGCCAATCGGCGATCTGCCGCTAGGCTCTTCATCTCTTGGGCCGTTTCTCCCTGACGCTGCAGCAATTGCGATACGCGTTCGTCTGCTTGTTGGCTACGTTGACCAAGCGTTTCCCATCGCTTTTCCAACTCGCCCGGAGGTGCGTTCTCCAGCAATCGAGCGATCGACTCATAGGGGACGTGCCCGCCGATGATGGCGCTGATTCGCGAGTCTAGGTCCAGGATCTCTTGCTTGAGCTTCAAGAACTGATGCTTGAGCGAAAGCTGCTCCTCAAGCTGCTGTTGGTTTTCGACACCCATCTCGGCCAAGTGCGTTTGTCGCGCTCGAATCCATCGATCCATCAATCGCTGCATCGATTTTTGCTTCTTCGAAAGCTCTTCGTCTTCCGTTCGCAATTGGCGACGCAATGTCACGTACTGCTGATGTTGAGCAAGCGTATTGGAAAGCTCTTGCAGTTTAAGCAACGGACCATCGGTCACACCATCCTTTGGCAACGCGGTCGCAGCAGCAGCTCGCAACGCAACTTGATCGTCGCGATTTCGCTGGTCGCGTTTCTCCGATCGGTCTTTCGCTTCGCGGCGGTCTCGCTCTGAGTTTTTATTAGCGTTGCTTGATGTGTTTCCTGTTTCTCTGGATTGCTCAACTCGCTCCAAGAGAGAACGAGCAGCCGGGTCTTTGTACTCATGGTTCGAGTCTTCGACCGCAACTTTCAATTGCAACGCAAGAGCTTCGATACGCTGCAAGCCGGTCGCCAATTCCAGTTTGCGTTGATCGAGTTCGTCTTCATGTGCCTTCAAACGGCGACGCGTTTGCAACAGCGATTCGTATCCCTCTGCCAGCAAGCGAATGTTCTTGGGGGAAAGAGAATCTGCAAGTCCGAGTTGCCCCAGTGTCTTCTTCCACTGGTTCTTCGCCGCCTTGACTCCATTGGCGGCCTCCAACCCTTGCTGCCTTACCGCCTTGTAACGCTGTTTGGCGGCTTGCAAGTTATGATAAACGGGCAAAAAGCTTTCGCATTGCCTGACCTCATGCTCCGCTTCTCGGATACGTTGTTCCAACGAGCCAGTGCCCTCAGGAAGAAGCTTTAACAGGTCCTCGCGTTCAGCTTCCGTTCGGCGAACTTGCAAACTGATGGCTTCCAATTCAGAATCGCAGTCCACAAGCTCATTGTTCGAACCGTCTTCGAGATTCTTCCAGTAGAAATAAGTACCAACCAAGACGGCCATGCCCAAAAGAAAGAGCAGCAAACCGGTAGTGAGATCAGCCGAAGCAGCGTCCTGGACCGCCCTAATTTTATCTTGCAGATTTGCGGTAGACGAAAGTGGTGCAGGCGGCGAGCTTGCCCATTTCCAATGAAAGAACTTGCCGAGACCCAAGATCAACATGATCGATCCGAGGATAAACGGAGTTGCGAGTCGAAATACGTGATCGACAGGAAGTCCCTCTTCGCTCTCAATACTTACCGCTCGTTCCTCAATCTCTCGCTTGTGCCGAACGTGCTTCTCAAGCCTCTCTTCCAAGTTATGGCTCTTGCGTAACGACAGCAACAAGTTGTCCGCGTTCTTGTGCGCCTTTTGAAGATCTTTTTCGTTCCGTACAGCCAAAAATTCATTGATTTCCGCAGTAAGTCTTTCCGCCTCCTTCTTGTCGATCAAACCACGTTCTTTGGCTTGTTTCAGTCGAACTTGATGCGTTCGAACATCGCGTGCTGGTCCCGCGAGTTGCCCTAATGCTTGTCGCGACAAGTCCGGCATGTTTGCCAAACGCTTGTCATTGAGCAATGACTCTTGATCTTGCTCGCTGAGTCCCAACCGCTTGGCGTCCTCAATGAGCTGTTCTTGCGTTTGTAGATAATCAGATTCAAGGCGCTGGATTTGCTTTTGAAGCGAAATGATCCATGGGCCTTGTTCGCCAGCCGCTTCGATCTTGCCAGCCAACGAAAGAATGCCCTTGCTAACGGGCATATCAACCGCTCGCTGGCGAATCTGCTTGCGTTCTTCTTTGATCGTTTGGACTTGTCGACGCTTGTCCTCGATCTGCTCTTGGATTTCGCGAAGCTTTTCAACCGCATTGTCGGGCAGATCGACTCGAGCGTTGAGTGACTTCACTCGTGCACGGATGTTCTCGCGTTGTACCCACGGCTCTCGAACTTGCAAGGCTGTCTCAACAGCTCGGGCCTCGAGCTCCCACTGTTCGCTGCGTTGTCGAAGCTCATCGATTTCCGTTTGCTGGTTCTTTCGATGGGCTGCAAGTTCACCCCAGCGTCGTCCGCGGGCTGTGTACTGCTCAAGTTCGTCACGAAGCTTCTCTCTCTTGGCCATCATCGTCGACATTTGACCAACATCGGCCGTCGTCGAGACAATTTGACCTCGAGCGGTCTTTAGCTGTCGCATGACGTCGACCAACGACACACGATCGAGCCCGCTCGATAGCTTATACAGTTCGTCTGCCGCTGCGGTATCGTCCAAGGTGCTCAGCTCTTGCAGTTCACGCAAACCGATCGCAAACACATTGGTAAAGATTGATTCGTCGACGCTGCCAAGCAATGCAGTGAGCCGGTGCTGCCCCTGAGTCACGCCGTCGCTGCTCGTAACGGTGAGCTGACCGATGATGCTGGGGTCGTTGAGCGTTGCGCGCCGCGCGATTTCATAGCCGCCGCCAGGTCCGCTCACTCGCATCGCCCCGCCCGGCTTGCCCGGGAACACAGGAGGCAAATACCGTTGCCTTCGTTCGGCAGTGAAGCCATACAACATCGTGCGCAAAAACTGCATCAATGTCGTTTTGCCCGCTTCGTTGGGACCATAAAAAACCGTCATGCCGTCTGGCAAGGAATCGACGGAAAGCCCCGACCAAACACCAAAGCCATCAATCTGTATGTCGCGTACCTTCATGCCTTGGTACCTCCAAATTTCCTTGTGGATGCCAGCAAGTCGATCTTATGACCACGAAGCAGATCGACTCCTAATAATGTAGCACGGTCGAGCATTCCCGTGACGGTGTTCACGTCTTCGTTAACAAGCAGTGATTGCCAAGCGGGATTGCCTGGCGTTTCGCTTTCCACCAACGTCTTCAAGTTGATGTTCTTTCCTAAATTTTTGCGGCTATCAGCACAGGTTCTCAGGAAGTCGCCAAGAATCGTTTCCTCTTCTTGCCATTTCTTCGGAAACGCCTTGGGCGAAAGAACTTCGATGTCGGTCGACCAAACGGAGCACGAGCCATGTCCGTATTCGCGTCGAAGCCAGGACAAAATCTCCTCCAAAGCAGCTGGCCCAACTTGTGTGGCGTTTTCCAAGTCCATTTCAATTCGCCAGTTCACAATCAAGTGGCGAGTGCCATTCTCCGATTGCAAACGTGAAATTCGCTTGGTCATCAATTGCCGAACATCTCGGCCCATCGCCAAATCCTCGGTGTCCAACGTTTGTGTCACATAGCGAAACACGTCCACGTCTTGTGCGGTGATCTGAGCATCGTGATTCCCATCCACTTCAACGGTCCAGTAACCATGCGCTCCGTCCTCCGTAAACGAGCGACCTTGAGGCGTGCCGCAGATTCGCATGTGAGGAGCTTCGCCGTGAAGCGTCTGCCGTTGGTGATTGCCACCAAGTGCCCAATAGTCGATTCGCTGGCTCAGCAACGAGTCGCGATCTGCGACACCGTGTGCGAGAGCAATCACATAGGTGTCATCGGCCTCTGCTTGAAATTCGGCGGCTCGGATCGATTCGCGTCCATCGCTTGAACGACCTAGGATCGTTGCCAAAGCGAAACCGTTGCGACGATAGATGACCGGTTCAAGCTGTCGCTTGGAGAACAAATGTACATTACTTGGGAGAGCGACTGCATCTGGCCATCGATCGGGATCATCAACTTGGCCACCAGCCCAATAGACCTGAATGTTTCGTTTTTGCAGTTCTTCGAATTGCTGGATCAAGAAAGCTGGGCCAGCAGCTCCGCATGAAACTGGATTGAGCAAGTCTCCCGCCAGGAGAACAAAGTCCACGTTCTCGACAATCGCGGTTTCGAAAATGGCCTCCGCCGCCTTCCATGGAGCATCGACGAGCGTTTGCTTGAGATGCTCAGGCAGATCGATGAGATCCTGCATCGGACGCTCGAGGTGAAAGTCCCCGGCGTGTATAAAGCGAATGGATTCCTTGCCCATGGCCACCCTCCCTGTGGATTAGATTCGACGACTCTGCATCATAGCAGCAGCCTGTCCCGACCTTTTCACACCGAAAGCGTTGCTCTGCTAGCGTACGGATGTTGAGTCGCGACAAGTGGGGAGTTTAGTGGAAATGGATAGTCTCTGCCAATGTCGATTCGGTGCAAGCAAAGCTAATTGCCAAAAAAAAGATGCGTAGCTGGATTCGTGAGAATTCAGCTGGTTCTGAATTCTTACGAATTCAGCTACGGTCGTTTTCATCCCGTTGCTCACCTAAAGAATTAGGCACCATGGTTACAAACCATAACCCACCGAGCACGGCCGCAGTCAAACTGGCCAAAAGCACAGCGATTTGAGATAAATTGACCACCTCCGAGTCTTCGAATGCTAGCGTCGAAATAAAAATCGACATTGTGAATCCAATCCCTGCTAGCAATCCCGCACCTACCAAGTGCGGGAATCGTAGCCCATCCGGCATGCGCCCCAATTTTAACCGAATCGCTAAAACGCAAAACAGAGCAATGCCCAGCGGCTTGCCGAGCACAAGACCGAAGTAAATGCCAAGCGAATTTGGCTTGAGAAGCTGCAAGTACCAATCGCCATGCAATGGAATACACGTATTCACCAACGCAAAAACGGGCAATATGCCTAACGCGACGGGATAGTGCAAACAATGCTGCAGTTGGTGTGAGATGCAGTCCTCGGGACGCTTGGCAAATGGAATTGCGAAAGCCAGCAAAACCCCGCCGATCGTTGCATGTACGCCAGACTGCAGAAAAAACCACCACATGACGAGCCCGCCAATCAAATATGGCCATAGCTTCATGACACGAAGCCGATTGAGGCAGCACAGGAACGCAAAGATACCCAGCGCTCCAAACAGATACGTTAATGACAGTTCTTTAGTGTAGAAGACAGCAATCACAACGATTGCCCCGAGATCGTCCGCGATAGCTAAGGCTGTTAGGAAAATTTTGAGCGAATACGGTACTTTCTTTGAAAACAACGCCAATACACCGAGCGAGAAAGCAATGTCCGTAGCCATCGGAATGCCAGCCCCAGCTTGGGTTCCGGTTCCGATGTTAAAGAGAAAGTGAATGAGTGCCGGAACGCACATGCCACCCACGGCAGCGACGATAGGCAATGACGCGTTTTTCCACGACGAAAGCTCTCCTACATAAATTTCTCGCTCGAGCTCCAAGCCTATCATCAAAAAGAAGATGACCATCAGCCCGTCGTTAACCCAGCCTTCAATGGACAAACCAAGGAATACCGTGTGCAAAAAATGCGGTATCGGCTCTCCTATCGCGGTATTGGCGAGGGTAAGCGAAACGGCCGTAGCAATCATCAGCAGAAAAGCACCTGCTCGCTCGCTGGAAAAGAACTCCTTGAACGCGTTCGAGCTTACCATTACTAGTTTCGTTGGTGTGAACTTATCTCCGGACGCTCGAGGCCGAAATGGCGGCCACGACTCCCACGAGTATCAAGCCGCCCCAAAGCAGCGTGAATATCAGGCCGCATCCTATACCGATCCCTGCGTGCACACTACCCTTGATTGCTGGGTTCTTTTTCCGATCATTCAGCCCCATGATCCCCAAAACAAAGGCCGCTATTCCGAGCGGGAAGCCTATAAGAGGCAATCCGCTGAGAATGCCAAGATAATAAGCGATCAATGCCTTAGGGTTTTTGTACGGTATCAACCCTCCTGTTGAATCTCCTCCGTCCGGGTTGTGCGGCTGTTGGTACGTGACTGGGCTGCTTGTGCTTTGCGGTCCAGCGTAAGGATTGATGGGTTTTTGCGGATCAAACTCAGACATCGGAGACAGTTACTTAGAAGTGAGAAATCGAGGGGCAATCATCATGACAAGCCCTAGAGCTGCAACCCCTAACCGGATCATTGTCCCCACTGCTGGCCCCCAATTGTCGACCCACATTAGAAGTGCGAATTCAAACCCAAACATGTTCAGTAAAAACGACCCAAGTCCAAAAATGACAAATGTCATCCCCCAGCCGCCCATGTTCCATCTCCCGGTTTGATTGCAGTTCTGTTGAAAATCAGCCTTTAAGAATGAACAGTATGGCAGCAAAAGGTAGGTGGGTGCAACCACTCAAGCTGCAAATAGTTGGAAAATCGGAACCCAAGTCATACTCCCTCCGGGAGGGTCGGGCTTTCGGCCCGGGGAGGGCGAACTGACTTGCGTAACAGCGTTGGCACTTCCTCCTACCCTCGCTTCGCTCGATCCTCCCACCGGGAGGGTGCCTAAATCGGACGCCCCGGAGAACCGCATTTTGCAGCTCAGGCGAACGGCACATACCACGTACCTTCGACCTCAAATGATCTGTACTTTCCCACTCCCGATACTTACCATCCCCGACTTGGAACGGATTTGTTAAAATTCACCCCTCCGTCCTCTCAATTCAACCTCTAGCCATTTAGCTTGAACACCGTGACAACCAACACGATTCGAATCTACAACACGCTGTCCAAAAACAAAGAACCATTCCAAACTTTGCAACCGGGCAAAGTAGGTATGTATCTTTGCGGCCCGACGGTTTACGCCGAGGCTCATATCGGTCATATGGTTGGTCCCGTCATCTTCGATACCATCAAGCGGTTTCTGGCTTATTGTGGCTTTGAAGTCACTTGGGTTGTCAACATTACCGACGTCGACGACAAACTGATCAACCGATCGCGAGAAAAGGGAATCTCCATGTTCCAGCTCGCAACCGCTATGACTGCGGACTACCTAGCCAATCTGCAGTCGCTGGGCGTTGACCAGATCGATCACCTGCCGCGAGCGACGGATAACATGGACGAGATCATCAAGTTCGTTCAAGAGCTCATCGCACTCGATTTTGCGTACGCCAGCGGTGGCGACGTCTACTTTGACGTTCTCAAAGATAACGAGTACGGTCGACTCAGCAATCGTTCCGTCGATTCCCAACAGGGGGACGGTGGCGACCAAGCGTCCCGAAAACGGTCGCCTGGCGATTTCGCTTTGTGGAAGTCAGCCAAGCCCGACGAACCGAGCTGGGAAAGCCCTTGGGGGCTCGGCCGCCCAGGTTGGCACATCGAATGCTCCGCCATGAGTCGCCGGATCCTGGGCAAAACATTCGATATCCATGGAGGCGGACTCGATCTCGTTTTTCCCCACCACGAAAACGAATTGGCTCAAAGCCGATGCTGCCACGGGCAACCGATGGTAACCTACTGGCTCCACAACGGGCTAATGCAAGCGGCAGACGCAAAAGGAAAAGTTGGTGGCAAGAACGATCGTGACGAAACGCAAGCAGAGTTGCCTCCGACTCCGGCAGCCGACGCAGCCGACAGTGCCAGCACGAAAATCTCCCGAAGCAAAGGGGCTGGCGGTCTGGCTCAGTTGATCGAAAAACATACCGGTGAGAGGATTCGATTCTTCCTGTTGCGATCTCATTACCGCTCGACGACCCTCTTTGGCGAAGAGCCCTTGGCCGAGGCAGGAACTTCTCTCGAAGCGTTTTATCGGCTGATTCAAAGATTCGAACGCATTACGGGCTTAAAGTTCTACGATGCAACGGAGCTTCCGTATAACAAGCATCGCAGTACCTTTGTTGCACCTGCGACCAAGAATGATGCAATCAACGAAGTGGTACGTTTGCGTGAATCGTTTTTGACCAAGATGGACGACGACTTCAACACGGGAGGCGCGACCGGTGACTTGTTCGAGATCGCTCGTTCGATGAACCGCTTCATCGATGCCGAACAGCTCGAGGAAACCGCCAAGCGAACGCCAGAAAACACCGCTCTTCTCGTTAGCGGAATGAGCATCCTGAAGGAACTAGGGGCTATCCTCGGCATCTTCATCAAACCGCCCAAGAAATCGAACAACAACGACGGAACCACAGAGATTCTGGAGGGCCTCATGCAGTTGCTGATCCAAGTGCGGGCAGAAGCGAGAGTCAAACGCGACTTCGCCATGTCCGACTCCGTTCGCAACGGACTCACCCAAATCGGTATCGCCTTGCAAGACGGCAAAGAAGGCACAACCTGGTCGATCAATAAAGATTGACCCCGTTCTAGCGTCCTTCAACGATTTTTCCCAACGAATTCGTTAAGAGGGAGGGTGAGGCTCCTGCCGAACCGTAACGTCGCAAGCTCGGCATGAGCCTCGCTTTCCCGAATGTTCTTGGGTGGACTTCGGCTTTCGTTTAACAGTCAGCCGAAGGCATACGGTCATAAGCATCCGGTACGCCTACGGCTGACCGTTAAACGACGAGACCAACATGCCTATTTCAGCGAAACCCCTCATGATTCGATCATTTGTACTGGCCACAATGGCCATCCTAGCCTGTTGTAACCCCGTCCTCTCTCAGTCCTTCACCCAACGAATTGAGTCGCTACGACTTCCAGGTGGCCATCTGCCGGGGGCTTATCTCCAAAATCAAAAAGCAAGTGGACTCATCTGGTACTTCTCCACCATCGGCGTCCACGCGGTCGCGCTCGACGGCAAACACGATCACGCTGTTCGAGACTATCTTGATCGATACTTAGCGACTGCGACTCGCCCTGGTGGAGCCATCAACGACGTGCAGAACTTGCAGGCGGACACGGTTGAGTGGAAGCTGTCCGATAGCGATGACTCCTATGCTGCTGGCGTGCTTTCTCTCGCTTGCTGGTATTCGCATCGCAACGACGGCGCCGCGTGGTTCAACGCCAACCTCAAGCAACTCAAGTTCATTGCTACCGCCAATCTCGTCGATGCGATTGATCCCAAACATGACTTGACTTGTACGTTTAATAGGACGGAATCTCGATTCACAGAACCGCTCGTTGTCGGAAAATGGAACCGGGAGCATGACAAGGACCAAGAGGCCAAATTGAATTATCGCAACGTTTGTCAATTGATGGACAATTGCGAAGCATACCGCGGACTAAAGGACTTTGCCAATCGCTTGACTGAGCTGGGCGACGCAGACGCCGACACCTTCGAAAGAGCGTCAGAAACATTGTCTAATGGCGTCAAGGCGATGTTCGCTCCAGAGTCCCAGTCCTTCCGGGTTAGCACGGTGCCAAGCGGCTCGATTGCGTTTTATCCTCACCGCGTAATCCAAGTAGCTCCAGAGGTATATGGGGTCGACCTCGGACCGGACACGCAAGCACTATATCAACATGCATGGAGCTATCTCAATGCCGGCGGCGACCGATGGTGGCAAGGTGAAATCAAGGATGGTTCCAACGACGGATCGCCGATGATGATCCTAGCCTATGCAGCAGCATGTCATGGCGAAAAGCAAAAGGCAGCTGACCTTTTAAGCCACTACCAAAAGCTGCTCAAAAGCCGGACCGCCCAACCTGAGGTTGGCAACATCGAAGAACTAGGCTGGGCGCTTAGAGCGTCGATGAGGCTCCGATAATCGCAAAAGTCACCCTCCCCCTGGGAGGGTCGGCCAGAGGCCGGGGAGGGTGCGATGACTTGCGCAATTGCAATGGGCACTTCACCCTCCCCTCGCTTCGCTCGACCCTCCCAGAGGGAGGGTGACTTAGTGAGCCAGAAACCTAAGTAACGCGAAAGCTACATAGCTAAGTAACGCGAAAGATACGACTCAATGCAAAGGTCGGTATGGCCAATCCGCAAATCAACACGCCGGGCAAGAAACCGCCGAACTGAAACGCAATGGCGGCGTCTAAAAAAATGATACTTAGAATCGCTTGTTTGATCGCAGGCACGAGTGTTCCAATCCCAGGCGATCGGATTGACACGATGGCGCGTCGCAACCATGGCATGGCCAGCATCGCAATAAACAGCGGAAACCAAACGTTCGGATCCAATTGAAGCACTCGGTCTGTCGACCACACGGAACAGGCAGCGATCAGCGCGACACCCAAGATACTTACGACCCAGCTCATTCCCAGTCGAAATGAAGACTGATTCAGCAACCCTTCGCGCCGAGCTGCAAGCGTAATGCCGGTTACGAAACCAATATGTCCGACCGTCGCAAGACAAATGCTTGGCCAATCCAATAAATTAGTAACCGGAAACGTTAGCGAGGAGTCCCCAGACACGTTGAAGCACGTACCGAGCGAAACGCCCAAGAGCATATTGAAGCCTCGACAAAGGCCCATCAAGAGCGGACCGACAGCAGTTGCCTTGAGCGAACTATCGTAAGCAACAATCAAGACGGCCAAAATCACGGCATTGGAACCAACAAGCCAATAGGGAGTGGAGCCTGAATCAGGCAACAAGCAGGCCGACACCGTCGCGAGCCCAATGCCGGCGAACAAGAGCCCCCAACCGGCGATGCGAGCAGTGCTAACCGCAATCAAACCACGTACGAGTGGTCCGTTTCGGCGCTGAGCTTTGTCCTCCTCAATGTCGTGAACATCATTGAGTACCATCCCTGCCCAGTACAAACAGATCGATGCCAATGAAATCACCAATAGCGACGGGCCGACCGATTCGAATCGCCACCCGATGCCAGCGGCCAAGACGAAACCGGCCAGAACATCCGCGCAGGATGTTAGTGTGTTTGGTACTCGGACCAGTTGAGCCCACGCACGAAGTTGTGGATGCATGAAGCTCTATTTCTTGCGTTGGAATTCCTTGATGAGATCTGGTGCCGAGATTCCGAACACCCCACGCCCCTCTCGAAGCCGAGCGTCCACATCTTCTTGGATAGAGTCGACATCGATTTCCCAGAACTTGCGAATGAGTTCTTCCGAAAGTGGAGTGGCTGATCGAACCAATCGCATACCGACCATTCTGGCCGGGTCGGAGGTATACCACCAAGGGCTCAACGGTACGTTGGGATCCTCGATCTTCCACTCTTCGTCTACAGAGCCCATTCGAGCTGCCGATCGAACGCGATCGGCGGGGTCTTGCCATCCGCCACCACGAACACATCGCGAGTCGGCTTTAGTCGGCCAATGCGTTGCATCGAATCCTTTCAAGGTCTTACCCGCGAACTTTTCGAATCCATCCGCTGCAAATTGGTCTATGGTCCATTCCCAAACGTTGCCGTGCATATCGTGGAGACCAAACGCGTTTGGGGCTTTGCTTCCAACTTTTGCCGCTCCCGTTTCCGATCCGAAAACGGCATACTTTTCAAGCTCGGCCGGATCGTCACCGAAACTGTATGCTGTTTTGGACCCTGCCCGAGCGGCGAATTCCCACTCGGCTTCGGTTGGCAATCGGTATTGCACTTCCGTCAATCCACTTAACCATTTTGTGTATTGTTTGGCGGAATACTGGGTCATCGTAACGGCAGGCTGACTCTTGTCGTCTCCGTATTCATAAGTCTTGCCGGGATCGTAAAGTGGCGTCGGGACGGTGATCGCGTCCGCTTTTACCTCAGGCGTGACTGGACGAAGGCCGATGGAATCCAATCTTTTGAACACATCGTACGCACGCATGAACGTGTTGTATTCGCCCCAGGTGAGTTCTGTCTTGGCGATCCAGAACGGCTCCAGCTTGACCGTAAACTGAGGCCCCTCGTCATCGCTTCGCCCAGGCTCCGACGTAGGCGAACCAATCGTTACCTCTCCACCCGGGACCGGAATCATTTCGAAGGAAATGTTCGTTCGTTCAAAGGCCTGAGTATAGGGAACCATGTACCCTCCCTTGCCGCCGTCGATCGGTACAAAAGGTCCTTTGTCCGGTTTGGTTGGACTGATTCCGATTGCCTTTTTCGTTGAATCGTCAGCTCGCACGAAAACTTGAGGCAAGAGCCCAGCGATGCTGAATGCTATGATGAAGAGCCAGCTCTTTATTTTTGAATTCATGGATGATGGTTTGGAGAGTCGGTGGATTGGAAATGTTATCGGCAGGTGAGAATTTTTGGGAGGGTGAGGCTCCTGCCGAACCGACACGTTCCCAGCTCGGCAGGAGCCTCGCTCTCCCTTGGATAATCCTAGGTTAACCTGAAATGACCGGCCCGACTAGACTTTACGGCTTTGGCCAAGCTGCAATGGGGCTGCCGTCCGGACCTTTTGCGTTCTGAGGCTTCGAACCGCGTAGGCTCGCCACATAAACCGAAACCAAAACTGCGTCATTTGGATGCGCTAGACGCTTGCCCCAAGCTGGCATGGCTCCCGCCCCCGCACCTTCGTTGACAATCTTGAGGATGTCAGGCAGTTGCTTAATATGTTTGTAGCTGTCATCGCAGAGGTTTGGGCCAACGTTTCCGCCCCCTTCCGGTCCATGACACGAAGCACAATTTGCCTTGAATATCGAAGCTCCCACGGCAATCCATTTCTGCTTCTGCAAATAGTCAACCATCGTAGGCTCATCGCCGACCAAGTCCCCGATCTCTTTGTATTGCTTTCGCGTATTTTCATCCATCGCGGCCTGAAACTGTTCTACCAATGTTGCCCCTGGCGCTCCCGAGTGGAAACATAGTACATACAACGGTGCAATTGCGATGGTGCCAACAAAGAGCCACTTCCACCATCGTGGAATAGGATTCGTGTATTCTTGAATCCCATCGTAGTCGCTGGTCAACGCAGGAATCTTGTTTTGCATCATGGTTATTTGAAGTGTTGTATGAGTGTGTTTTTTGAGGTGGGTGGGTCACACCTGCCGGGTGTGACCTTGCGCCGACTTTGCGGCATCCAAATCCATCACGGCACCGGGGCAGCCACAACGGGACGTGAAATATCCGTCCCCAATCTCTGGATGTACGCGATCAACGCGATGGCCGACGTTTCCTTGATGAGTGTCCCCTTGTATGCGACCGGTCCACCTTGTCCGATGATCTCCGCCGCAATGACCTCAGCCTGTTTTTTCGCCTGAACTTCAAACTTGTTCGCAATCGTTTGATCGTTCTCTAAAGTCAAATCGTATGGAGTTCCTAACTCGGCCAAGACGGCAATCTTCTTACCAAGATCGTCAAACTTGAGTTTGCTCTCATGCAGGAACTGAAAGGCCGGCATCACGGATTTCGGAGTCATGACTGGCGGGTTCTCCAGGTGGCGCCAATGCCACAAACTACTCTGCACACCGCCACCCTTGCGAGCCAAATCTGGGCCGATTCGGCGATTGCCCCATTGGATAGGTCGATCAAATGCGAACTCGCCACCTTGGCTAATCGCACCGTACATCTGTGATTCGTGAACCAAAGGCCGAACCGTTTGTGAATGGCAATTCTGACATCCCTGAGAAACATAGATGTCGCGTCCAACCAACTCGAGCGGCGTATAAGGCTGCACGGATGCAATTTCAGGGACAGAACTCTTGAACGCAAGAATGGGAAACAACTGCAAGAAACTCAGAACGCAAATGGCCAACCCAATCAAAAGCAAAAAACGGACTGGCTGCCGTTCAAGCCTCCGATGCCACTCTAGCTTGGACCACTCGTCAATCTTCGAAGCCATTTCCAATACGGGTTTGCCCACCAGCGTGCTTGCCGTGACTGGGGACTCCAGATCGGCTTGGTCGCGGCTCAACGCAGACAGCAAGGTGCTTTCATTGCGAGATGGCCCTAAAACCAAAGCGGAAAGCACATTCGCACCGAGTATGAATAACCCCAACAAGTAAACAACAAATCCAAGGGATCGCATCCACCAGAATGGCAACACCGCTTCCAGTGACTCGAAGAATGAATACTGTAGTCGACCAAGTTCACTTAACTGGCTCCATTTTTGTGCTTGAACTGCCCCCGCTAAATAGCCTGGTACCACAATCAGAAGTAGACCAACAGAGGCAACCCAAAAGTGGAGTTGGCTTAAGCTCGAATTGGCGACACGTACAGGATAGAGCCTTGGTAACAACCAATAGATCATGCCACACGTCATGAACCCTATCCATCCCAACTGAACTGCTTGAGCATGTGCTATCTCCCAATCGGTGTAGTGAACGATGGCCTCTAGCCCCTTAATGGACAACAACGAACTTTCCAAAGAAGTCCAACCATAAATGACAAGCCCAACAATCATGAACCGCAGCGCCGAAAGTTCCTTCACCTTTTGCCACGAGCCAGCCACGGTGAAAAGTCCATTCACAACACCCGCCCAGGATGGCATCCAGAGGATGAGTCCGCAAAGCATTCCTAGAGTACTAGCCCACTCAGGAATGGGAGTGTAGTGCAATAGCTTTGAACCACAGCAAATCGTCAGCAGAACAATCGACCAGAAATGAACGATGCTCAGCTTGTAGCTAAACAAAGGACGGTCAACCGACTTCGGGACGAAGTAATAGACGAATCCAAGAAACGGAATCGTCACCAAAAACGATACGATCCCGTTGGTGAACCAACTCTGTCTAACCGCATCTTGAACTCCTGCGAAGAGCGACACTCTATTCCAATCACCCATCGGGAATTCGAAGCAGTTGCTTACTAACAACAAACCAACGGTCAGGACGGAAGCCAAATAGAACCACACGCTCACGTACATATAACGTTCACGTCGATTCAGAATCGTCATGACTAAGTTAAGACCAAAGAACAATATCCAGACAACTGCGAACCCAATTTCAATCGGCCAAGCAACGCCCAAAAACACTCTGCCTTGAGAGCCCTGAACCAAAGCAATAGCTAACGCGATCACCAAAGCTTGCCATAGGATGAAATGCGCAAACGCCAACGCACTACTCCAAAGCGATACCTTGCAAAGTCTTTGCAAGCTGTAATAGACGCCGGTAAAGACAGCGTTGGCGGCAAATGCAAACAACATCAAGTTCAATTGCAGTGCATTGAATTTGGCGAACGCGACGTACGGTTGCAAGTCGATCCGCAGGTTCTCAAAAAGTGATGGAATTGAAAGCAACAGGTTTGCTACCAAGCCCAATGCAATGGATACGATTGCCCAACCAACGGTGGCTATCAGAAATAGTCGAACAACCGAATCTTGATAGGTGAAGCGATTGGCTTTGAGTGAATCCTTGACGGCCTGTGGGGGATTCGCTGTATTGTTTGGGAGCATTCGGTGGGATCGGAATCAGAAGCAAATGTGAGTCGAAATGACTCAATCATTGTACCAAAATGCACTTCGTTTAACAGTCAAGTGGGTCACTCTTGCCGAGAGTGACCTTTGATCGTGTTCGTTCCGTCGTGAACGGTCGCATCCGGCAGATGCGACCCACCTCTTTAGCGCAAAACGCTCCACTGCGTTTTAAGAAGTACTAACCGCGCTACCGTATAGACAGCCATACCTATACACACGCCAACGCAGTCTGCGAAAAAATCCTTCCAATCTGCCGTTCGTCCCACCGGAATCTGAAGAAGTTCGTCGATTGCGGCATAGATAACGCATATTCCGCCGCCCGTAAGCGTATTTCGATACAGTTGCGTTCGAATCGTGGGGACTGCCCAGCACATCAAGAACGCCAAGCCAGCAAATGCGACACAATGAAGCAGTTTGTCGCTTTGGTGAATTTTTTCCAATAGTCGGTTCGGCGGGATATGCGTCCCAATGAAAAGCAGCAGCCAATAAATACCAAGAGCGACTATCGCAATTCGTAAACCGTTGATAGTCGCTCGCATTGGCCGCTTTTTAACTTAAAGGTATCGATTAGTCCCACCACCATTGATCGGCGGCGAGGTCTGCGGGAGCAGAGCCTTTGTCCCGTAATGGGTCAAGTTCATTTTCGACTTTCGTAGACGAAGGATCCACTAATTTTCTGGCTGCGATGTGAACTCCACCACCAATCGGCGTGACCAATTGCGAGTTCTTCCAAACCGCATTGACGGCTGTTTCAACTTGATTAACGCTAGCGGCCCTGTTCACTCGAAGCTTGCTCTCGTCTGCAAAAACCCCAAGATTCCAGCCCGACTTTTCGTAGAGATTGCGATCTTGAATGAATGCAGCGGCAACACTTACGTCGAACAAGTTTCTCATTTCAAAGAACACTGGAGTTACGTCCGCAAGTTTGTCGAACTTCTCAGTAAAGTCCTTGGTAAAGCCTTTGCTAGCTTGATCGCCAGAGCTACCTGTTTTGACACGGTCGCCGTTCTTTTCAACGGTTTCTTTTTCACCACTCAGCTTGACTCCTCTCCCTTGCAGATGCAACGCAGTGCCCGCTTCGTTGGTGGTCACCGAACTGTAATCCGCTTGGAAATACCAGCGTTGGAGGGCATTGGCGTTTGCTCCCGGCGAAGTTCGTTGAATCCAGCTTTGCATCGGGATGATTGGGTCTTGAAGCCCGATACCGATCAGCTTCATGCGGTAGTCTGCTTCAACGAGAACTTGTGCGAAGTGAGTTGTTTTTGGCACGCCCTTGATCGTGATGGTTTGCAACCCTAAGGCATCTTTTGCTCCGAGGGCAATCGATCGACCATCGACCCCTTGTGGCATCTGGCCGCCGAATTGAGCATAGTATTGTTTCATTCTCTTGAGCCCTTCGGTCGTCGGATCGATAGAGCAAGCGATTACGTTCACATGTTCATTGTTGTTTGCGAAGGTTCGCAACGCGACTACGAGGTCCTCGAGCCTTAGCGTTGGCCGACCGGTCGTGAGACCGACCAAGCGATTGTTGGTGTCCACATGCCATTGGTCTGCGGGGCCAGCAAGAACGATGTCCTTGGATTCTGGCATGTAAAAGACGTATTCGAGTCGGCTAAGTCCAGCGAGGCTCAAGACTTCATCGCTTAGCAAATCCCCTTGCTCAAGTTTTTTGGCGACGAACGCTTCAAGTCGATTGAGTGAAACTTTTCGCATTGGTGAAGTGCGAACCGAACCACGTGGTTTGCCCTGTAATGCGGCTTGACGTTGGGTAAACGCAAGAGAAGGGTCAATTTGCGTGACACGCAAAACGCCAGCGGCGTCGATATCGATACCAGCTACCCCGGAACCGCCTGTATTGTTACCACCCTGGCCTCCACCACCTTGGCCACCGCCCCCTTGGCCGCCGCCCCCCCCTTGGCCGCCGCCCCCCTGGCCACCACCTTGGCGAGCAAAACTTGGTGAGGAGCAAATCGCGAAAGCAATTGCTAGGGTTAATAAAAACTTGGATAGGGTTTGAAGACGCATGCCAAAGTACCCTTGGGTTGCGAAGCAGATTGGGAAGTGAGAAGGCTAGCCGAAGAATTATTCTCGACGGCTACAGTCTAGGATAGTTGCGATCCAGGTGATTAGCAACAATTTGCGAGAAATGGGTGAAATACGCTAGCTGCGAGTTCTAGTTGTCAGGCCTAATTTAGCGATTTTTCCAGGATTTGCTCAAGAACGCTTGACTGCAGTCGCTTCAAAGAAGTATTCCCTAACGACTGGGCTCGGAAACCGCCGGGGTCAAAATTGGGAAATTCCAGGAATACGCTGTGGGTCCGTTTCAAATCCGAACAAACTGGTGGCTTGCCGTCTGCATGTGGCTTTGGGCTGCGCCGGCACTTTTGATCGGTCAACCCATTGCCCAGCTTCCTTACACGCCCCCGCAGAGTCCCTGGGGTGGACCGACGCCTCAGTATGGGCAGTTTCCGAGCACGGGAATGCCGGCTACCGGCCCCACTTTTCGCCCGTCAGCCACGCTCACTGGCCCATACCCAAATTCAACCGCTCCTGCCTGGAATTTCGGAAACCTCTTTGGCTTTGGTCAAAACACCGCCCCGGTTTACACGGGTTTTCCGATGAGTAACGGTCCTGCTCCAGGCTATCCCTACTCTCCAAGCGATCTTCCGACTGTCCAGCAGCCGTTTCCAACGAATGCTTACCCCAATACAGCCCCAGGTGTCCTCTTTCCCGGAACCGGGGGCTCACAACCTTTCAATTCCAACCCATATCAAAACAATCCGTTTCAACCCTACGGCTATCAGCAAAACAATTTCAATTGGAACAACTGGTGGAATAACACGGGCAATAACTTCAACAATGGAACAAACCAAGTGATTCGGCTTTTTCAGGGCCCACGCTTCCGACACACTTGGCTACCCGGGACAGATGGTTTCGGAAGCAAGAAACCGACATCCTTGGAAACGAACGATTCTGACATCTCGCTCGTCTTTGCAATTCCTAACTTCTTGAATAGCTCACGACCGCTTTATGTTATCCCATCCTACTCGCAACACGAATGGGACGGGCCAACTCAGCCGGGTTCGGATTTGCCAGGCTCCGCATTTAGCGGATTTTTGGACGCGGGCTGGGAAACCAACCCTCAACAGACACTGGGAGTAGAACTTGGGGTACGCGTTGGTATCTTCTCCGCTTTCAATGCCATTAACTCCGAAAGCATTCGCATTCAAGGCAAAGCCCTCGGACGGTTGCGACTGACTCCAACAGCAACTCTTCGCGCCGGTGTATTTTACTTGGACCGAAACAAAATCAAATTGCTTCCCGCTGGTGGAATTTTATGGATGCCGAATCAAGACACTCGCTTCGACCTTTTCTTCCCAGAACCAAAGCTCGCACATTATGTCGCTACCCTTGGCAATTCGGATGTCTGGTGGTACTTGAGCGGATACTATGGCGGAGGGGCATGGACCATCAAACAAACCGATGGCACCAACGATGAAATCGACATCAACGACATTCGAATCATGCTCGGCCTCGAATTCGGCAAGTCCGACCAAATACGACAAGGATTCCGACTAGGCTTCATCGAGGCCGGCTACGCCTTCAATCGCGAATTGCTGTATCGCGTACGCTCCGCAAGCAGCCTCGAACTCGACAATAGTTTTGTGCTGCGTGCGGGTTTTGCATACTAAGGTGATCGGCAGACTGAATGATCCCAATCCGAAGCGAGTGGGCTTGCCGATGTAATGCTTTCCCAAATGCATTTCGTTTAACAGTCAGCCGTAGGCGTACTGCAAAGTACTCCAAGTACGCCTTCGGCTGACTGTTAAACGTCCAAACCAATAAGCCCGTAAGCGCGAGGGGCACTTTCGCCGGTCCCTTACTCACGTTTCGGGTTATGATTGGTAGTTTTCACGCTGACTTCGCCTCACATGGGAAATCACATAAAAACAGATGACCGACGCATCTCGGAAATGCGTAACCTTGGCCCTGCTTGCGAGAAGGACTTCAACGAAGCTGGGATCATGAATGCTCACGATCTGATCGCACTCGGTCCAGAAGAAAATTTCCGCCAAATGCTCCTTGGGCGAATGAGATCTGGTCGAAATGCGATGTGCTGCAACGCCGCCTACTTCTATGCCATCTATGGCGCTATTCACGACGTCGACTGGCGCTCAATCCCAGAGCAGAAAAAAATCGACTTCAAAAAACTCACCGCTTCGATGCGAAAATATCGAGAGTTTGAGCAGAAATAAACAGGGACAAAACAGGCTGCGAGTCAGTTATGCTATCCTTACGGGAAATAAAGCATTTCATCGTTAGTCAGGCTCCTCACCCACTGATTTCGAGTCCCATGAAAACGCATCTGACGACTCTGTTCCTCTTCGTCGCACTCGCGATCACTCCTTCACAATTCACGTCGGCAAGCGAGCGACCGAATATCCTTTGGCTTACCAGCGAAGATCATGGACCGGAAATGGGATGTTATGGCGACCCACTAGCCCGGACTCCCAACATCGACGCACTCGCTGCCAAAGGAATGATCTTCAAGCGTGCATGGTCGGTTGCGCCTGTCTGCGCGCCAGCCCGTACGGCCATCATCTCAGGGATGTACCCGTCCAGTACCGGTGGCATCCATATGCGTTCCATGGTCCCTATGCCAAACAACACCAAGATGTTTCCTGAATTGCTTAGAGCGTCAGGATACTACTGCACCAACAACAGTAAGACCGATTACAACTTGAAGGAGCCAGGCAAGGTCTGGGACGAGTCCTCCAACAAAGCACATTGGAAAAACAGAGTAGCAGGTAAACCGTTCTTCGCAGTCTTCAATTCCACCAAAAGTCATGAAAGCCAAATTCGAACTCGACCTCACACCGAGATCACCGACCCGTCCCAAGTGCGTGTGCCGGCCTATCATCCCGATTCTATTCAAGTGCGCAAAGATTGGGCTCAATACTACGACAAAGTGAGCGAGGCCGATGGCGATGCAGGCCGTCACCTAAAGGAGTTGGACGCTGCGGGCCTCGCGGAAGAC
This sequence comes from Pirellula sp., assembly GCA_031424235.1. GTDB lineage: Bacteria > Planctomycetota > Planctomycetia > Pirellulales > Pirellulaceae > JBKCUI01. The sequence goes on along the minus strand of JANPHB010000388.1, from coordinate 6,789 downwards.
ACCATCGTCTTCTATTATGGAGATCATGGAAGCGGAATGCCGAGAAGCAAGCGTTGGCCTTCGAACTCCGGTCTCCATGTACCGATGGTGGTCTACTTTCCAAAGAAATGGGAACACTTGGCACCCGCTGAGTACAAAGCCGGTGGCCAGTCCGATCGAATGGTCAGTTTTGTCGACCTCGCTCCCACGGTGTTAAGCCTAGCGGGAATCAAACCACCGGATTGGCTCCAAGGAAACGCTTTTGCTGGTCCGCACCAAAGCCAGCCACAACCTTTCCTCTACGGCGAACGTGGTCGCATGGATGAACGCATGGATTTGGTGCGAACCGTTACCGATGGCCGCTACGTGTACCTTCGCAACTACATGCCGCATGTCTCCCAGGCCCAACGTGTGGCATATCAATTCGAAACCCCGACCACTCAGGTTTGGCATGAATTGTTCGTTGCCGGAAAAACGAATGATGCGCAATCGATCTTCTGGAAAGTCCCAAAGGCATCGGAGGAACTATACGATCTCACCATCGACCGCGACGAAGTTCACAACTTGGCCGCGTCGCCCGACCACGCCGTCGTACTAGCCAGAATGAAGACCGCGCTGCGAGAACATATTTTGAAGGTGAATGACGTATCCTTCCTCCCCGAGCGAGAAATGCATGCTCGATCCGGAAACGCAGCCCCATTCGATATGGCTCGCGATCCTTCGAAGTATTCGCTTGCTAGAACTTTGGAGGCTGCCGAACTTAGTTCAAGATTATCCGCCTCCGATTCAGTGGCAATGGTAGCAAATCTCGCCGACAAGGACAGTGCGATCCGCTATTGGGGAGCGTTGGGTTTGCTTACGCGCGGATTAGACGCGGTGAAAGCGAACCAACTCGCATTGAAGAGAGCGCTTTTCGACGACTCACCTGATGTTCGTGTCGTCGCGGCGCAAGCTATCGCTACGCACTGTGGTGGTGAGCTAAGAGATATCGCCCTAAAGACACTTGGCGAACTTATCTCGCCGGAAAAGAACGGCGTCTTGACGTCGATGTCCGCCTTAGCCTCGGTCGAGGCGTTAGGCGAAATAGCAAGCTCATTGCATAGCCAAGTCAAAAGTCTCTCGCCTGAAGGAAACGCACCCGATAAACGTTACGACAGCTATGTACCCCGATTGATCGAGAATATTACTTCCGCAAAATAGTAGCAGGCACGCTCCGCCATGCCGTCCGCTGGAGTGAATTAACAATGATCCTTGGCGAACTGCACATGGATTGTGCTTGCTACTTTGCCCCTCAACCAACCCGCCAACTATGAAAAATGTCTTCTTCCTTGCATTCTGCCTCATTCTTTCCTTGAACCTGCTGGCAGACACGAAACCCAACGTCGTCATTTTTTTGGCCGACGATGCGGGATGGGGGGACTATAGCCATTCGGGTAACCGACAAGTAAAAACTCCAAACATCGATTCGATTGCTCAGACAGGTGTCTCCTTGGATCGTTTTTATGTTTGTCCGGTTTGTGCGCCGACCCGAGCTGAGTTTCTTACCGGTCGCTATCATTTGCGTGGCGGCGTACGGGGAGTATCAACGGGGCAAGAGCGACTGGATCTGGACGAGCGAACCATCGCCGACGCATTCAAGGCCGCGGGATTTGCGACTGGAGCTTTTGGCAAGTGGCATAATGGTAGCCAGTGGCCATACCATCCAATGGCACGCGGCTTTGATGAGTATTTTGGCCATTCGGCTGGCCATTGGGGCGAATACTTCGATGCCCCGTTGGAAGAGAACGGTCGCATGATCCGAACGAACGGATACATCGTCGATGTCTGTACCGATCGAGCCCTCGGCTTCATCGATCGGAACAAAGACAAACCGTTTTTCTGTTACATCCCTTTTACCACTCCGCATTCGCCTTGGGCCGCTCCCCCCGAAGATTGGCAACGATTCAAGGAGCTGCCGATCACCCAGACGGCGACTGACCCAACGAAAGAGGTCGCGGAGCAAACGCGTTGTGCGCTTGCTATGATGGAAAACCAAGATCAAAACGTGGGCAGGGTTTTAGCGAAGCTAAAAGAACACAAGGTCGATGACAACACGATCGTGCTTTACTTCTCCGACAACGGGCCAAACACGATGCGTTGGACAGGTGGGATGAAGGGTAAGAAGGGGACAACCGATGAAGGAGGCGTTCGTTCGGTCTGCTATTTGAGTTGGCCCGCGAAAATTCCGGCCGGCCATACCGTCACACAAATCGCCGGGGCCATCGATTTGCTTCCCACTTTAACTTCATTAACGGGCGTAACGCGTGTCGGTGATAAACCGCTCGATGGTCTTGATCTCTCCCCACTGCTTCTCAAGCAAACCACCGACTGGAACAATCGCATGATTTTTTCGACTTGGGCTGGTGCCGTAAGCGTCCGAACTCAAACGCATCGATTGGACAACAATGGTGAACTGTTTGAAATGGGCAAGGATCCGGGGCAAACGAAATCCATTCGTAAACATGAGCCTGAAGTCGCAGCGAAGTTGTCTGAGGCGGTCAAGCAATGGCGCAAGGAAATGCTTTCTGCGAGCAAACAAAAGAAATCGGACAACCTGGCGAAAGCCGCGAATGAGTTGAAGCCCAACGCAGTTGACCAACGGCCAATCCCTGTCGGCTACCGCGAGTTTCCGATCACAATGCTTCCGGCACGCGATGGTGAGCCACGTGGCAATGTGCAACGAAGCAGTAACGCACCGAACTGCTCCTACTTCGTAAACTGGACCAGTAAAGAGGACAGCATGGTTTGGCTGCTCGATGTCCATTCGGCAGGCCGCTACGAAGTTGCCGTCGACTACACCTGCAAGATTCCTGACGCTGGGGCCACCGTCGAGCTATCGTTTCACGAGGCACGACTGACCGGCAAAGTTGGACCGGGATGGGACCCGCCTTTGTACACAAATCAAGATACTTTGCCCCGTCCTGATGGCGAAAGCCAGATGAAGGAGTTCCGTTCCCTGCGCCTTGGCGAAGTCGAATTGCCGGCGGGCCAAGGAGCGATGACGCTCAGAGCCTTAGAAATTCCCGGCAAGTCCGTAATGGACGTACGACGGGTCACGCTTACGTTGGTACCATAGTAAGGCAGCAGCGGGAGCCTCCGATGCATTGCGTTCCCAGGCGGAGCCTGGGAACGAGTTCAACATCCCAGTCGCACCAAGGTAAAACAAATGATGAAACGATTTCTTTCGTGTGTGCTTTTCCTGTTCGTTTTCCTCTGTTTTGAGCGAGGGGAAATCGCGGCCGAACAATCGAAACCGAATATGGTCGTGATCTTCATCGATGACTTGGGGTACGCGGACATTGGCCCATTTGGCGCGACGAAGCAAAAGACGCCGAACTTGGATAGGATGGCCGCCGAGGGGATGAAACTGACTAGCTTTTATGCCGCACCTGTATGCTCGGTCTCAAGAGCACAATTGCTGACCGGCTGCTACGGCGCGAGAGTTTCGGTACCCGGCGTGTTTTTCCCGGGCAATGCAAATGGCTTGCATCCCGCAGAAACCACGGTCGCTGAGCGGCTGAAAGATCTGGGGTACGCAACGGCTTGCATAGGGAAATGGCATCTCGGAGACCAACCTGAGTTCCTTCCTAACAACCAAGGGTTCGATCGCTACTTTGGCATTCCCTATTCCAACGATATGCGCAAAAAAGAACTGGGGGGAACCGAACCCGTATGCCCGTTGCTGCGCAATGACAAGGTGATTGAGTTGCTTACCGATGAACAGCAGACACGCATCGTCGAACGCTACACCGAAGAAGCAACCGCTTTTCTGCGAGACAATAAGGAGCGTCCGTTTTTCTTGTACTTGCCGCACAATGCCGTGCACACACCGATTCATCCAGGCAAAGCCTTTCAGGGCAAGTCGGCCAATGGTCGCTTTGGGGATTGGGTTGAAGAAATGGACTGGAGCGTCGGCCGAATCTTAGCGACGTTGAAAGAGCTAAGTCTTGACGAAAAAACACTTGTGCTGTTTACAAGCGACAATGGACCGTGGTTGATTCGAGGGAGCGATGGCGGCAGTGCCCTGCCACTTCGCGGTGGAAAGGGTAGTACTTGGGAGGGTGGAGTCCGAGTACCAACGATCGCGCGATGGCCAGGCAAAATAAAGCCGGGCTCTGTTTGCGATGCAGTCGCGAGCACGATCGATTGGATGCCCACGGCGGTCTCGCTCGCAGGCGGCACACTTGCTGACAACCCCATCTTTGACGGGCGAGACATCTCGCCTCTGTTGTTTGGCAAAAGCAACGCTTCTCAGCGCGAAGCACATTACTATTTTTCAGGATACAAGTTGCAAGCTGTTCGTCAGGGACCGTGGAAACTGGCCATCGTGCCGCAACCAGATTCGGGCCAAAAAAATGACGATGATTCTAAAATGAACCCTCGACTTTACAATCTCGAAAAGGAAATTGGTGAAGTCACGAACGTTGCGGATCGGCATCCTGATATCGTTCGCAAACTTCAATCGCTCGCCGAACAGATGAACTCAAAAATCGGCGGAGATCAGCCAACTGAGCGACGCCCCGCAGGAGAAAGCAAAGCACCGAAAACGCTCTACCCTATGGAGCCCGACAAACCCAAAACCGATACCCCTTCTACCAAATCGTCGCAGCCCAAAAAGCCAATCGATCTTACCAAATTAAAGCCAGGCGATGCCGTTTCGACAATCGATGCGCCACAAATCGGTGGCAAGCCATTTACGATTGAATGCACGATCCAATCGAAGGCACGCGATGGAATACTGATCGCACACGGCGGTGCTTCGGTAGGCTATGCGCTGCATCTCAAAGACGGTAACGTCATCTTCGCAATTCGTAACAAAAGTGGAGTCGCACAAGTTGAGGCCGCAGTTCCTAGTAACCCGATCCCATGCACCATCGTTGCGTCCATCAACAACGATGGATCGTTGCGGCTTCAAGTTGCGGATCGAGCCGCAGTGACGGCAAAAGGTAACGGGCTCATTCCCCACCAGCCAAAAGAAGACTTTTGCATTGGGCATGACAACGGTGCCCCGGTTGTGGAATACAGCGTCAAAACCACTTTTTTCGACGTCGAAAAGATCCTTGTCGTTGCACATTAAGCCCGTGCTATTTGACGTCGGTTCGATTAAGCTTTGCCGGATGAACTCTCGACTCCTCCTTGCCCAAATCGCCGCTTAATGAAACTCAAAACGCTCCCGGAAGACTTTCGGGTTGAAGAAATCACCAAGGTCCGACCGACCAATGGTCCGTTCGGCTTGTATCGTCTAGACAAATGCGGTTTGGGCACCCCCGAAGCCATGCAGTACATTTTGCACAAATGGCAATTGTCACGCAAGGACCTCAGTTATGGCGGTATGAAAGATCGGCATGCCGATACGACTCAGTATTTGACGATTTTTAGAGGGCCACATTCCGGCCTGACTGACAAATCGTTTCAGCTGGGTTACCTCGGGCAGATCCCGCATCCGTATCACGCCAAGGACATTGCCGCCAATCGATTTGAAATCCGATTGCGCCGTATCGCCGCGGATCAAGTGCCATCGCTAACCGACCGCTGCAAGTTCATTCAGCAAATGGGAGTCGTAAACTACTTCGACGATCAGCGATTTGGATCGATCGGTTTTTGTGGTGAGTTAATTGCCGTGCCATGGTGCTTGACCAACTACGAGCGCGCACTTTATTTGTCGATGGCCGAACCCAACTTGCACGACCGCCCGAGAGAGAAAGAGCAGAAGCAGATTCTACGCGATTATTGGGGCGATTGGATCAAGTGCAAAGCGATGTTGGATCGCTCGCATCGTCGCAGTATTGTAACGTATCTTTGCGATCACCCAACGGACTTCAAGCGTGCGGTTGCTTTGATCCGACAGGATTTGCGGGGCATCTATGTTTCGGCGTTTCAAAGCTGGGTTTGGAATAAATGGCTCAGCCAGTTGATCATTGAGAATGCAGGGACAGCTACTCTGGACCGGCTTGATTCGCTGTGTGGGCCGTTGGCGATTCCTGTTTCCAAGTTCGAGTGCACGATTGGCCATCGGAGCATTTACGATTTGGATTTGCCGTTGCCGTCGGCTCGACAGCACGATTGGCCATCGGGAACGCTTGCGAGCTTGGAGGAGATACTACGTCCGCTGGAGATGGATGTTCGACAGATGCGGTTGAAGTATCCGAGAGATACGTTTTTTTCGAAGGGCACGAGAGCAGCGTGGCTGACAGCACAGGATTTTGCGTTTGAATGGGAGCCGGATTCTCTCAACCCGAACTTTCAGTCGTTAAAACTGAGCTTTGTATTGCAGCGAGGTGCGTATGCTACCATGGTGGTTCGCTACTTGTTTAACGAAGCGATTGCTACCGAGCCCGACGAAGATTTAGCGGACGAAGGGATTCCGGAAGTCGCGTCAATACCTGAGCCAGAAGCGGGAACAAACCACGAAACACACTAAATACACGAAATAAATAACATTGAGTCAGACCATGGTTCTTTAAGGTTCCTGGAAGCTTTCTTCGTGCATTGTGTGCAAATGTTGAACGTACTCGACGCAAACAGTAGACACTAAGGCATATTCGGGGAAGGGGAGGTATGTCCATCCTCGCGAGCCTGTTCTCCAAGCCTCAGTTGTGAAATATGAAAGCTCTTCGAGATTCCATCTGGGGGCAGGGCAATCGCACGTTAGCAGCATGAATAACCTGCGAGTAGCTTCTCAATCGCAGAGTTATCCCAGCCACATCGCTTACGCTTGCCTCGAATTGCATCTTTAATCGTAGTGTCCTTTTGCAGAATGTTTAACGCCAA
>JANPHB010000387.1:0-3705 GCA_031424235.1 Pirellula sp. | reverse complement strand
TGGGGCGGGAGTGCCGAGCACATGATGGTTCAGAAAGAGCATGTCGGTTCGCTCGCTGGTTTCATCGCAGCAAGAATGGCCAAGTGTATCGAAGTCAATGAATGTCTATCCTTAAGTTCATTGATAGCAACTTTTCGAGACATCGAAAGCCAGGAGATTAGTGACTCTGACAGAGCTGGGGTGGGGATTTTGGACGATGCCGAGTTTGCTTCAGCGATTGGCGAAGCTATCGGGATACTGGCAGCCGAATGGGAAACGGTCCAGAAAATAGTGTCCATTTTGATCGAGTCCAATTTCGCAATGCTGGTGAATTGTGGCGGAAGTAAGTTGCTGGTGAAACCCTAAAACCATCGCGGAACAAATTGTTCCTAAACCATCGCGATTGTGCGGGCCGCCGCCATCGGATGGCTATTCCCATGGTTCAATGATTAGCGGGTCCAGGTTACTCTTCATCACTTTCGAAGTACGGTTTCGTATTGTCTTAACCAATGGACGATTGAGCACTATGTAGTGCGTTTGCAAGCTGCTCAGCCTGAATCTTGGTTAGATGGAATGATGTTATTTCTTCCCCTTTGGTTAGCCGCAAATACACTTGTTGGTATCCGGTGAAGTTCAGAACCTCGAACTGCGTTGGGGTAGCCTTCAAATCGGCTAATCCAGTTCCCTCATCAACTGGATAAATTTGATCGTCAAAGTAAAACGTACCGCCCATCCAACCGTTCCTCTAAAAGTTCTTTGAAAACGAAGATTCTTGGAGTGTACCGTTATTCAACCCAAGCGTCGATTCCCAAGGGGGTTTTAAACGTGATTTAGATTCCGCCCCAGTTGGGTGACGAATTGCCAACGGGAACGATTGTGGCTATGTCCTTCCTGTTTTCTTTAGTCGGTCGGGCTACGCATCCAGCCCCAACGGGTGTATTCCGGTAGTTAGTCCGCCTAGCTTCGTACGCCAATCATGCCCACGCAGGCTGGATTTAGAGCTTCGCACGTCCATCCGGAAGCAACCATTCGTGTGGTTGGATCTTCATCGTAGTCCTTGGGCTCAAGCTGGATTTCAAAAAATTTCGGATAGGCTTCGTCCCACGAGATATCGCAGATTTTGAGGGCCGAAGGGTCATTTTCGAACTCCAGATGCAACGTCATTCCAACGATTGGCAGGGCTGGCATTCGAACGATTTTCCAAAATCGGTCCTTAGGTACTCCCTGGAGTGACCACTCATAGCTCAGAAGTAATAATGCCATGCTTCTATTAAGTTCCTTCGGAGAGCCGGTGGTATGCGTGACGCTACAGAACGTTTCGGAAGCTATCTCCTATCTAGAATTTCCCATATCGCATCGTGCACCGCGTCAACGCTGTCAAATTTTTCGGTGTCAATGCCGTCGTATATCCCGCAGTACAAATACCACAGTATTGCGGTCGATCGGGAATTTGCTCCAGTTCTTTAGCTCGTCGACCGTGTAAACGGCAACCACCAAATGCAAATAGCAAAAATCACGAAATCAGGAAGTGTGTCGTCAGTTGTGCTGACTTTTACAACGCGACCGCTTTTGGCGGTTTTGTCGGAATACCTAACCTTAAAATCTTCCATAACTCAACCGCCCAAGGGACTGTGATTTCGGTCATTTGTCACTTCTGCTTCTTGGATCTCATTTACTTAACGGACTTTGGGTTCTTCGGCTAGAAGATGCGAATGCCGCTAGGTTAGTTTTCGCAATCTTGCTGAAGCCTACGTCGGAAAATCGTTCCGTGTCTGGAAATCGTCGGATGAAACCGTTGTTTGATTCCTGTAATCCGCTGGCAACTCCGGCCTAAGTATGCGTTCAATTTCGATACGCTTACTCAGGGTGCCCAAAATGGTAGACTTCTTCTCAAAAGACTGGACTGAAAACGATGTTCTCTTGTTGCAAGCCAAAGATGGTTGCCAGCGTTCCCTAAATGAGGTTCTGATCAGATCACGGGAGCACGTGCTCTTACTCGTTGCCCGACATGCCAAATCCAGCGGCAGCTTGCTCGACGTTGAAGATATAGTTCAGGATATCTCAATCGTCATTTGCAGAGATTTGAATAAGTGCAAAGCGGCAACTTGGAACGAATTTCGTTGCTACTTGATGGTGGTTTGCAGAAACAAAACCATTCATGCCGTGGAGAAAGTCAAGGCAAAAAAACGCGGTGGCGATGTGTCGATTTTTAATCTGGCAGACCGCTCAGGCAGGGTTGGTGTGAGAGACAATGCGTGGTTGGAAGCTACCGACTTGGATGAACTGATGACCAAGTTGGAAGCCATCGCAAAAGAAAATGAGAAACATCGAGCGGTATTGGAATCCTACATCGAGTGCATTGACCTGCCCTGTACATCAAGGATTCCGTTGGCGCAACGCAAGATGGGTTGCACGCGTTCCGAGACGTATTCGGCAAACAAGCGATTTAAGAGCGTTTGTGGAGCTCGCTTGAATCGACGGCATGATCCCGAGTTGGTAGAGGCGGTTCGGGATGATCTTAAGAGCGGCCAATGCCGGAAGTCCATGTGTTCATGCTATGGGTTGACCCAATCGCAGTTGGATGAAATTGAACTCAGCAGATGATTCCGGCAATGTTGGATTGGTCTAGTTCATCACCAATCACCAACGGAGTCACCAATGCTAACAGAGAAATTGAACGCCGAAGAACGTCAGGAATGGACGAAGCAGCTTACGGTCATCGAGCTTGGTAAAAAGCATTTTTGGGCGACGGTTGAAGCTCTTTCCATCATCCGAAAAGATCGATTGTTTCGAGAAGAGTTTTCGACGTGGGAAGCATTCGTCACGGTCCGCCTTGGGATGACAAAACGATACGCAGATATGCTCATTCTAGGGTCATCCGCGTTGACGATTCTCGGAACAATTGTTCCGGAAACTGTAGTCAGAAAGATCGCAACTCCATGGAAGTTACGAAACTTGTCGGGGCTAACCACCGAAAAGATGGCCGAAGTGGTAAACCACGCGGATGGTTGTTCAGGAGGTGGCGAAATATCTGGTTCGATGATTGTCGCATCAAGAAAAATCGTCATGGGTGAAGTGGGGGCCGATGATGGGGCAGAGGCTTCGGACGCGATGCAAACCTTCAAGCGTGCATTGAGCGAGATAGATTCTGTGGATGCGGTGCTACTATGTTTAGAGTTATTGGGTAGCGTAGAAGATCAAGCGTTGATCTTAAGCGAGATTGCACCCGCGTTGGTCGCAGCGATCAAAGCGTAGATTCTCGGAACAATTGTTCCGAAAAACGTTCCAGTGATGGCATAAAAAAAGGTGTTGAGAATTGCTTCTCAACACCTAGGCACCCCAAAACAGCCTGCCCAGCGAATTGGAACGATTGACCGGGCAAGCTACCAAAGTGTGTGGCATGCTCCGAGCATGTTGTTCCACGGTTGAGATTGTATGGGGCTGGTTGTTACCGTTGCAAGCTGGTTAGCGGTCCAAGAGAACTTGAGTCTGCAAAAACAAAAGATCAGCGATGAAACTGTTTCTAGGCTAAGCATGCAAAAGGCAAACAAGTAATCGTCCGTTCCACGAAACGAAAAAGCCCTTTGTCAGTCCCCCGAGTCACGCTTGAATCTGGATACCGCCAAAGGGCCGTTCGTATTGTACTTGGCTCAGTGCTAATATCCATGGCCCCCGTTTAGTTTCCTGGAGAGCCATCCCATGTTCGAAATCACCGTTCCGAAATCC
>JANPHB010000386.1:0-12713 GCA_031424235.1 Pirellula sp. | reverse complement strand
TGGGGCGGGAGTGCCGAGCACATGATGGTTCAGAAAGAGCATGTCGGTTCGCTCGCTGGTTTCATCGCAGCAAGAATGGCCAAGTGTATCGAAGTCAATGAATGTCTATCCTTAAGTTCATTGATAGCAACTTTTCGAGACGTCGAAAGCCAGGAGATTAGTGACTCTGACAGAGCTGGGGTGGGGATTTTGGACGATGCCGAGGTTGCTTCAGCGATTGGCGAAGCTATCGGGATACTGGCAGACGAATGGGAAAAGGTCCAGAAAATAGCGTCCATTTTGATCGAGTCCAATTTCGCAATGCTGGTGAATTGTGGCGGAAGTAAGTTGCTGGTGAAACCCTAGTTTGTTTCAGGAACAATTATTCCTAAAACCATCGCGGAACAAATTGTTCCTAAACCATCGCGATTGTCCGGCCTTGTATTGAGTTCGATAACGAATTCACTACACAAGGGCTGAAAACATGGTCGACTTTTGCAAGGATATAAGGGCGGATTATGACGAAGTTTTGGCGAACGCAAAGAGCGGTTGCACTCGCTCAATCAATCAATTGCTAGCCGAGTACCAGCGGTTCATTGCTTCGATGGTCACGGTGTATCTGGGTAAGTGGAAAAGCAAGATCGATGCGGATGACGTAACCCAGTTCGTTTTGTTCGAAGCATTCAAAGGCTTGTCCACCTGCAAGGCTTCGACCATGAACGATTACAGACGCTACTTGATGACCCTTTGCCGGAACAAAACGTTGAACTTCATCGAAAAGGAATCGGCCAAGAAACGCGGTGGCCACCTGGAGATCGAGAGTTTGCCTACCGATGTTTCAATGTGTTGTTCGGATTGGCTTGAGTCCAACTCCCTTGATGAGCTAATCCACAAGCTGGAAGCCATGGAGAACGAAACTCACAAGCTGGTTTTGCAAGCGTACCTTGAGTGCCTGGACTCTCCATCGACCGCAAGAATTCCTTTGGTCGAGAGCAAGACAGGCTTGACGCGGCAACAGACCTATCGGGCGGTGAAAAGCTTCTCCAGCGATGCCAGAGAGCTTCTATCCCGTCGATATGATCCGGATTTGGTGGAAGCGGTTCGAGACGACTTGCGTTCGGGTCAGTGCCGTAGGTCCATGCGAAACTGCTATGGGTTGAGTCAATCGCAGATCGACGAAATTGAAGTAAGTTGAAGTCATTCCAAATCGAAAAGGTATCAAAATGGAAAGTCTCTACATCCTGGTTAAACGCGGTTTTGTTCAGCGGGTCATCGTGTCTTTCAACGGAAAGCCCTGCAAAGCATGGCCGTTGGCTTCATCGTTTGATGACGCCAAAAGACTCACGAAATGGTTTGGGATATGGAAGGATGGGGTTCGACCAACCAAGATTGGAAGTATCAGTGGTGAGACTGTTGAAGGGCATATTGTGTTAGCACTTCACGAGGGCTGCAAAGTCATGATTAAAGTCGTTGGATGGAATCAAGATGGTTCGCCTGAATGGGGCCACATTCCGTTACACGATTGAACTCAGACGATGATTCCGCCAATGTTGGATTGGTCTAGTTCAGTACCAACCAACAAACGGACCAACAAACGGAGTCACCAATGTTAACAGAGCGTTTGAACCCCGAAGAGCGTCAGGAATGGACCAAGCAGCTTACAGTTATCGAACTTGGTAAAAAGCATTTTTGGGCGACGGTTGAGGCTCTTTCCATCATCCGAAAAGATCGATTGTTTCGAGAAGAGTTTTCGACTTGGGAAGCATTCGTCACAGTCCGCCTTGGAATGACAAAACGATACGCAGATATGCTCATTCTAGGGTCATCCGCGTTGTCGATTCTCGGAACAATTGTTCCGGAAACTGTAGTCAGAAAGATCGCAACTCCATGGAAGTTACGAAACTTGTCGGGGCTAACCACCGAAAAGATGGCCGAAGTGGTAAACCATGCTGAGGCTTGTTCCGGTGGTGGCCAGATCAGTGGCACTATGATTATTGAATCCAAAAAGTTCGTAATGGGTGACGGCGGTTCCGGTGATGGGGCAGAGGTTTCGGACGCGATGGAGAGCTTCAAGCGTGCATTGAGCGAGATAGATTCGGTGGATGCGTTGTTGCTCTGTCTAGAATCGTTGGGCGGCGTTGAGGACCAAGCTTTGATTCTTGCCGAGATTGCACCTGAGTTGGTTGCAGCGATTCGAGGTTAGTTTCAGGAACAATTATTCCTGAAAACGTTCCGGTGATGGCACAAAAAAAGCCGGGCGTTGAAGAGGCATCAACAACACCCGGCCACGGGCTACGAGCCCCATCAACCACTTGCATTTTAGGTTGACGATTGGAGACATTGCAAACTGCTTACCCCATTCGTACTATTAGAGAGGTCGATAATGACGATAAGAGCGGCGTGGAAAAAGAAACGGCAGTCACAGCAGACGCAAGTAACGACAGCCCCGGTAGAGGGCGGGTCACAGATCGGAACTCCAAGAGAGTCCGACATAGCAACGACAGTGAAACACGGGTCACAACATGAGCAAGCAGCAACGACAGTTATTCCAGCCAATGGACCTACGTTCGGTAGGGTGGGGGTAATTGTGGATTTGGTCCAAAGAATCGAGTCCGATCTAGCTGCGTTGAAGAAAGAATTGCAGCGGTTGCCCTGGTCCAAAATCGATCAGTAGGTGGGGGCGAGTTGTAGACTGTTCTGATGACATCGCATAATTCGGGGGTCAGATCACTATCCCCCAGCCAATGCGAGTTCTCCAATGTCATACGATGATTACCCACCCGAGTACATCGAGCCAACCAAAGAGCAAAAGCGAATTGCTGAGTTGGAAGCCATCGTTGCCGATGAGGCAGAGATTCGAGCGGGTGCAATTGAGACTCGTGAGCGTGCAAATGCAGCCGAGATCGAAACGCAGCGGGTGAACCGCGAATATCAACGTGACGAATCAGGCTTACAGGAAAAGTTTCGTCAATTGAGGCAGTTCGAATTCCAACTATTGGAACACGAAAAATTGCTCAAGCTCCGTTTGGCTGATGATGGCGAGATCAACCAATCTCAGGTTCGTTTCAGAGAGTTGAACACCCGAGCAACTCACCTGGAGACACGAGTCAAAGAAATCGAAGCGGCTAAAGTCGAGTTGGTTCAGTTGTCGCCAGAGGCTAAGCATGTTGCCGAACTAGTTCAAGAATTGCGAGAGGCGACATTTTCCAAGGGCCAGCCCATTCGTCCCCAGTTAGAGCAAAAGCTCAAGTATTGCCCAGTCGAGCAAGAGCCACAGGTTAAGTGGGAATTGGCTCAACACGATAAGAAGATCGAAAAGATCGAACATCGGATAGCAACAGCCAAAGCCAAAGTAGGGAAACTGTCATGAGTCCAGAGACTTTAGCCAAGTTGCAGGAATTGAAAGCGGTCGTTTCTACGATAAAGGAAGCGGAACTTCGACTGGAGCGAGCACGAACGGAGTTGGCCCAGGCAGACTTGAATCTAGCTCGTGTCCAGTCCGCCAAGCGTGCGATGGTCGAAACGCTCCAAGGTGCAGTCAATGAGGTGGTGCAAGGCATCGCGTTCCGTAAGCCAGCGGCGGAAACCAAAGCATATTCCGAGATTGTCGAGTGGTTTACCAAAGATGAGTGATTCCATTTTCCAGTCCAGCAAGCTCCAACGATTCAATGAGTTGGTTTCCCAGGTCCGGCAAGCTCAGTCGATCCGAGCCAAAATTGCAGCTATCGACCAAGAACGAAAGCGACTGGTTAAGCTGGAGGACGAATCCTACCTTGCCAAAAAGAACCTTCGTTGCTTGGTTCAGGATGCCGAATGGCAGATCAGGATCAACAAGGCAGATGCGGACGATTTAATCATCGCCCGATGCAAAGACTAGTTCGAATTCACTAGTCTCCAAAAGTTCACTTGTTCCATCGGCAAGCTCAACGATTGCTTGCCTGGATGGGATAACATTGGCTTGGACAACCAAGCCAGCTTGCAGGGTTTCCGATACGGTCACTCGCATTCTAATCTCGCAGGGTTCCAATCCCAAACGATTTGGAATTACCTTCGGGCGAGATTCTGGAAACGGGCCATAGTACGGAATCTCATCGGGCAAGACTGAATCGAGTTCGTCGTTGATGATGGCCATTACTCTATCCCGGCCATCCACGTCCATGTCTGGAATTTGCTCAAGGTTCGAGAATTCGGAATCAGATCCGTCAATGATGTTGAGCAGGCGAGTGACTGTTTCAACGCCAGCGTTTTCCATAATCGTCAAGCAACGACGCGGAAAGTTCCAGTCCGCAATCGAATTGCTGAGCCCTTCCCGTTTGTTCCGCTTTTTCCGTTGCTTCGCGTACTGAGTGCAATACTCTTGCCATTCCTTTTCCGATGGTCCGGTTGACTTACCGCCAGATTGTTCGATGGCGTTCAATTCGGACTCGGACAGTCCAAACCGCTTTTGCAGTTCTGATCGTGGCGTGTAGCTTAGCAGTTCGCTTGAGATCGTTCCGAACACGTCTTTGCCGTACCTTTCCTCCAGCAATACCCGTTTGAGGTTGTCGGCGTTGTCTTCCAGACCATTCACTATCCTGGTGACATCATGGACCGGAAGATCGAGAGTGACAGCGATGTTCTCAGGCGATTGACCAACCAGCGACTCTTCCAAAATCGAAACGATTTGGTGAGATTTCAATTTGGTATCGACTGGCTTTTCGGTGTTTGCTTTCCGGAGTTTTTCCTCCCGTTTTGCCCGTTGGTATTCCAGTTGCTGTTCCCGTTGGCGTTCCTTTTTTTGTTTCTCCCAAGTGCGTACTTCCAAGATGGCTTGAGCCGTTCCGATACCCAGTTGGTCGGCAATTTCCCGAAATGACTTGCCGGACTTGAAAAGCTTGTAGGCATCTTTGGCGGTTGGCTTCGTTGCGACGGTCGGCATGGTCATTTTCTCTCTGCACGTGTTTAAGCGATACTTCCAAGGAAGGTATCAGATAGACCAGCGGACTTACATTTCAGCGAATCGGGAAAAGTTATGACAAGAACTACAATGACGTTGGACCAGCTTCGCAGTGAGCTTGCGACCGTTGACCGAATCGGCGAACTGTATCTTTGCAAGTCAGGTCCATTCTCAGGTGGGCTAGGAATCGATTTGCTTTCCGAACCTTCGATAGATCAGTCAGCAATGACTGTTAGGATGCCGATCAGCACCCAGCAACTTGACCGAGTCAATCACGTTGTTGTTCAAGCAGGAATGAGATTGGACGAATACAAAGACAACCCAGTCGTGCTCTTTGGGCATGGATGCGAAGGAATCACATTCCCGGTTGCTCGTTCGGAATCACCAAATGGCATCCTCTCAATTGTAACGGAAGGCGAAACGACCTATGCGACCGCGTACCATTCGGCCAAACAGGAACTAAGCACTCAGATCTTTGGACTTGTTGTAGACAAGTTCTTGCGAGCGGCATCGGTGGGCATCACCCCACTAGTTGTTTCGAAAGGTTACACGTCCAGGTCCGATGAAGTGCTCTTTATCGAAGAATGCGTATTGACGGAATGGAGCTATGTGACCGTTCCTTGCAATCCAGGTGCCGTTTTGAGTTTCAACAACAGCAATCTTGTCAAAGAGTTCTTGTCTTTGCAGCGGCAATCGGCATCGCGAATCCTGAATCGAGGAACGATTGATGGTTCGGCACTCATGCCAGCAATTAAGAAAAGTCTTAAGTCCGTGTTGACCACTAAGGCTAGTTCTCCCGGCATGAGTACAGAATCAGCACCAAGTTCGTCCGTAGTGGTTCAGGCAATTCACTATGCATTGACGCAAGCAATATTCGATGGGGCCACGGCAATTGCCCCTGTTACAGATTTCGAGGTTAGAGAGTCTGTTTTGGAATTGCTATCAGAAGCCAGATCAATCAGGGATTCGCTCGAATCGCTTTACCAATCGAATTTTGATGAGGCGATTGTGACTGAGGAAGACCCATTGCAGGAGGAAACGGTCAAGTCTTATTTCGCGACAGATTTCATGGGATTGATGGCGCTCAAGGCATTTCAAAAGCGGTTGGAAACGTTGACATCCGAAGCGACCAAAGGCAGGCTGAATCCTGCGATGTTGAAAATGCTGTCACAAACAGCAAAAGAACTTTCCGCGTTGGGTGCAAAAGCAGAAGCACACAAGCCAGACACCGACAAGATTCGTGATGAGATCAGGAGCGAGATATCTGGTCAGTACAAATCAGCAGTAGAAACAGTTGTCAGGAAGTTTGCTTCACTTGTTGAAGGCAATACCATGTCGCCCCAAATGTGCGAATTGGGGAATGAACTACTTCAGTTTCAAAAGCAACTGGAGTATCCCGAAGTAGTTCAGGGGAATCGTTTGCTCAAATTATTGTCCGCGTTCGTTAGTATCGTTGATGACTTAGATGGTTTGGGAGTTGATGCGACCGAACCAAGAACGACACTCAGCGGATGCTTGAAGGAACTGGATTCAATTTTGCTGAAGTGTTCCGTAGAAGATCGCGATCCCCATCGAAAGGAACGGATTAAGAATGTGCGAACAAATGTCCAGCGACAAATCGCCATAAACCAACCGTGCATTGCCGAGCGCAAGGAAATCAAGTTGTTTTCGAAAATGATCCAAGTGACTGAGGACGTTGCGAGGTTGTTGGCTATCAGGCTTGCTGATAAATCGGTCGAAGCCGAAGCCATCAACGACATTCGTTCCGTGCTCAAGGCCAATCTAACGGGATACCGCAAGCGGTTGAATGAGTTGTGCCACGGTCCAATTGCGATCCGTTCGAGTGCCGATAGCCTTAGCGAACGATGCTCCAAGTTGCTTCAAAGCGAGATTGTCGGTGCAAGATGCTAAAGCGTGGCCCTCTTGATCCGATGCTAGCCCCGGAATATCTCAGGGAGGATGTTGGACGGGCTAACGCAGCATATGCAAGATTCAGGGAAATCACTGAACTTGTTGCCGAGCTTGCTACTGACCCAGAGATTCCGTTAGACCAGTTTGCTAGGTTGATTGGCCAGCAGTGTCTAGCTTGGGAAGCGTTCGAAAAGCGGTCAGCAGAGATAACCGCCCACTTGAATATCGGTTCAGACATAATTCGTGAGCGTCTTGGATTGGATGACTACCAGGGTTAACGGAAACCCGATGCGGTTATCACCAAAAGTATTCAGGCTTGTCATCAAGGTTTGGGTCTGCGTATCCGTCCATCCCAATTCCGTTCTCCTTGCAATGAGCACCGACCATTGCACGATACTTTTCGCTCAAGTCTTCAATCGCTGTTACGACTGGCGTGTCCGATTGACCGTTTTTTTTCGCTTCCACGCACGCAACTCGAACAAACTCTTTGCACGTGGCTATCGATCCAACACCAAGCACAACGTCGTTATGCGTGTCAATTGCTGCAAAACTCATGATTCAATGCCCCTGTGACCTGTGAATGGTAGCTCGCAATCAGCACTGCGTGGACTGCGATTGATTCAAACTATCTGCCATTTGAATTCCGGTCAATCGATTTTCCATCTGATTCTAAATGTAACCGCGTTGCGGGGATTCCCATAGCGATACCGATTTCGCAGTCTGGCCACCATTTCCCTTAGACTCGCTTGCGTTCAGTCCAAGCAATCGATTCCAGGGGAATTCAAAAATGACAGTTTACCAAGTAGCCGGACGCATTTCGTTTGGCAATGTCACAGGCGTTCAACAGTTCTCCATGACTCGTTCCAGAGGCATCCAGCCGGGAACGATTCAATTCGCAGTGCCGGTGGTTCCACAAATACCTTTTGGCAAGTCTGCCCCTCTTTATTTGTCCGATGGCGTTCGCAATATGGTGTTTTCTGATTGCTTGCTCCAATCCGTGGATGGTGACTACAGCAACGGCCAAAGGTATCTAGTCACCCTACTAGATTTCCGGTGGAAATGGGCATACGGCCAAATCAGCGGACTGTACAACGTTGTTCGCGGTGGGATGATCGTTCCGGCAACGCGGAAGAAACCACAAGACTTAGCTAAGTTATGTTTGGTTGCAATGGGTGTGACCCAATATGATTTGACCCAACTTCCAAACGACACCTATCCAGAGATCACTTGGGAAATGGAGCGGCCAGCATCGGCGTTAGAATCACTGTGTTCGAACTTGGGATGCACGATATGCCCCCAGATCAACGGCAGCGTTTTGATAGCGAAGAACGCCAAAGGAAAGAAGCTTCCAACAATCCAGGGTGCCGAGCTTCGAGAGTCTCTAAAGTTCGGCCAAGTTCCAGATGATATTTGGGTAAGTGCAGCCCCTACGGTTTGGGAGGTTTCTTTGGATTTGGCCAACCCTTACGCCATCGAACGTACTAAAGGTGGTGCCGGTTCCAACCCAGTCGAATCGATCGTTGATTACAACAAGGCATCGTACAAACCCGCAGGCGGTTGGGGCAACGAAGACCCAAAGTATTTCAGCAATGCAGGCAAGCGAGGTGCGACGAAAAAAGATCGAGAGAGCGCAAGTGCCCTCGCTCAGGAAAGTATCTGGCGGATGTATGGATTCAAGTTCCCATTCAAACTTCCTGGATTGCCGTTCGAGATCACAAACATCAATCAACTAGTCTTCCACGATGACTTGCTCGCCCAGACCACCGTTGCCTACACAAGTCCGTCACAGGGAACGGTAACGGAATTGCGACGACAAAAGCCATTTGTGTACGGACAATTCTTTGCGAGGAAAGACACTGGGAAAAACAATGTCGAAACGTTCTCCCATGGGTGGATAGAGTTTCCAAGGCTTATCTATCCTGGTGGATTCAGCATGGACAAGGAACGCGGAATCATCATCTTTAGCGATGCAGTCTATCTTTACAACGAACGGCCAGAGGCGAGAGCAGCCTACACCGAACCCAATCTATTTTACCGAGTCGCAATTTCGGTCAAAGATCCGGCGACGGGTGAGCAATTCAGGGAGGTTTATAAGAAGCCAACTGGCTATCGGAATAGTTCATTGCCACTTTGGGTCAAGCGTGCAGACTTGCGGCGTGAAATCGATGTGAACCCTGAAAATGGCAAGCCATACACGGATAACGGGGACAACGCAGAAACCATCCAAAAGGAGCTTATCAAGTACGCTGGTTACGAACTTGAGAAGCTCCAAACGCTTAACCCTATGCAGGGTAATTACGTTGGGTTCATTCCGATTGAGTTGGATGGTTGCGTTGAGCAGGTTTCCTATGAGATATCCGACAGCGGAGAGACGGCTACAACCGCCAGCTACGGCTATGAGTTCTCTTTGGTGCTACCATCGTTTGAAGAACGCAGACGGATTGGAATGCTCAACAACCTCATTAAGCAACAAGACCAGCTTGCGAACGGGAAGCGGGATAACGCTCGCTAGCTTCGCAAACTGAACGCGATTTGGTTACCTTCTTTGCTTGGTTTGTTTCATTACTATGACAAAGGATTTACTATGTCCACTTCGGTTCAACCCGTTCTACTCGACTACTACCCAGACGATGAAGACTACACATTGGATGCGTACATCGCTGCGGTTCCGATGACCAGCAATGAGGTTCGGTTCAAGTACCGCCCAACGGATATCATTGAGCGTTCGGTTTACTTGGCGTTCCGAGAAAAGGCGACGGAAAAGGCGGTGACTGAAAAACTTTCCGCCGTCATGGCAGCCAAGATTGCATCTTGGAATTTGGTTCGCAAGGAAGGGAATGCAATAGTTCCTATGGAGATAACCGCTGATTGGGTCAAGAGATTGAAGCCATCAATTTGGATGCGATTGGTAAACGTCGTTGTTTGGGGAATGGATGGGGGCGATCCCGATCCCGGCATTGCGGACCATTTGCAACCTTCGGAAGTAGATGACGACATGGCAGCACTGATGAAGAGCCATCAAGAGGCTATCTCCAAGAAATCCAAAGTCGAAGTGTAGCATGTGATTCCCCTATCGTAGTTTGCATCCAGTCCAAGCAATCGATTAGAGGGAATTAAAATGGCCATACAAGATGATGAGTTGATGTTCGCAATCGGCGTGACATCGAAAGCTGGCATCAAAAAAGAGTTTAGCGACATAGCCAAACTCGCAGAAGAGACACAAAAGAAGCTCTACTTTTCTGTCCAGTCCGTTGGTTCCGGTGCCCAATCGGTCAAAGGTCAAATGGTCGGATTAACCGATCATGTTAAAGCCATCGGCCAGTTAAAAGCGATTGCGTCCGAACCGATCTCAGTCAAAATCGATACGTCCTCCATTGATGAGATTTCGCAGAAGAGAAAACACAGTGTCGAACAATTGAATGCTTGGGAAGAGGCGGAGACTGTCAAGCGTTTCAACGAAGCAAAAGCACTTGAGGAACAATACCAAGCGTGGCGCAAAGCCAATTCAGAAGAACACTTGATTGCCGAGGAAAAGGCTTTCATAAAGAGTGCATTCAGGCGAGCAGACGCAGCGGCGGCGGCGGAGCGACAATCCGCGAAACAGAGCGGCGGAAAAGTTGCCGGTCTCAAGTTAGAACCGATCAAGTTAGAACCGATCGGTGTTGGTGACATGTTCGCGGAAGCGGAATTGGCTCTTGATAATTTTCGAGCGAAAGCAGCCGAGCACGTCGAAGTAGACTTTGGACTACCGAAGAACCTCAAGAACGTCTTCATGCAATTTGAAGGTGTTTCGCTTAAGTCGGTCGACACAATCGGCGAGGCACTAGATAAGAAGGTATTGGATTTAGCTAAGCCCGCAAGCATTGCGACAACGCAGATTCGCCAGGAATATCAAAAGCGGGTTGCCGATCATGCGAAGGCTTATTCACAAATGTCTGAGCAGATGGATAGGGCGGTTGACCGCCAGACCGCAGCACTTGAACGCCAAGAGTCAGCCATCAAGAAATCAGCAAGAGGCATGATCGAAGGTGCGAAAGGTTTCATGCAGTTAGGATTGCTTTCCCAGGATTCAAGCGAAAAGATCCTGAAAAGCTTGGTCGCAATCGAGGGTGCGGTGAATTTGTTGGAGGGCGGTATCGATGTGATGCAGTCCTTCACTCAAGGTCTTCGTGCTATGAAGCAAGCAACACAAGCGGGCGGAAAGGTAGCCGAACTTTCCAAAGGCATGGCTGGTTTAAGCAAAGTCGGTTCAATGTTGGGGGTTGGTGCCAATGTAGCGAGTGGTGCAACTGCCGTAGCTGGAGTTGGTTCAATGCTTGGTGCCGGTTCAGGTGCAATCGGACTTGGATCGGGTGCCGTTGGCGTAGGTGCCGGTGTTGGTGGTGTCGGTGCGGGGGCGGTTGGTGTTGGAGCAGGTGGTTTGGGTGTAGGTGCAGCGGGTGCCAGCGTCGCAGCAATTGCAATCCCAGCAGCAGCGGCAGCGGCGGCATTGGCTGCGGTGTCACTTGTTGCGGTGGAACTCAAAGAAACGTTCAGCGGAACAGCGACAAAAGCGGGCAGCGTTACCGATAGCATTGGTTCCTTCCAAGTCAGCATGGTATCCGGTGCGATGCGAATGACTGGCATGTTTGAGAGAACGGACAGCATCGGAACTCAGTTGGCCACTGGCTATTCCAAGTTGTTAGATGCGACAGCGGGACAGATTCCGGTAATTGGTCAAGTCGTTAAAGGACTTAACGTACTTGGTGACGCAGCGAACTTGGCAGCAAGCTATGCAGCGGTTGAGCGATCACAGAAACTACTTGCTGTTAACAAAATCAAGAATGAGCAACGCGACAAGCTTGACAACGTGGAACGGGATGCAGGTTTTGAAATCGCCGGGAACACCTTCAAGAATCGTGTTCAGTCAGTTCGCGGCTATGCTGAGCTTGGTTCCACTGATGACAAGCTAAAAGGCGAAATGCAAATCCAGGCATTAGCAGCCAAGGAACTTGCTATGTACCAGAGGCAAGCAGCAGACGCGGCGGAAACTCAAGGACGAACATCGGAGAAATACCGAGATTCAATCTCACAGGTAAAATCGATCCAAGATCAGATCACCGATTCGTACCATCGTCAAAAGGGACTGGTTGCCGAAAAGGCTAGGACTGAGATCCAAAGCCAAAGCCAAGTGATGGAAGGTTTGAAGCGTCAACTGGAAACCACAAAACAAGGAATCGAGTCGGTTAAGGGTTCCTACAAGTCGGCAGCCATCAACTTTGCAAAGCTCGACATTGTCGACCAGAAATCCGCGTTAGATGCCATGTCGCAAGCAAAAACCAAGGGAGCCGGTTCACTGGATGAGAGGCAACGTGATTTGTTGCGGTCCGTAGGTGGGGAAGAGGCGACTGGATTTGCCGATCAGGCGGACATGATGGAGGCGGGTTCCCGTGGCTTTGATAAGCAATTCAAGTCAGGTTTCGAATCCAAGCTCATGAAAATGGAAGCAGTCGAAAGGAACATCGAAGCCAACATTCAGACTCAGTACACCGCAAACGTTAAGGTTGACTTCGATTCGAAAGGACTGGAAAGAATGGTAACGGACCAAATCAACAAGATCATGGACGACCGCAACAAGGAAGTGACGTTAGCGGTCCAAGAGAACTTGAGTCTGCAAAAACAAAAGATCAGCGATGAAACTGTTTCTAGGCTAAGCATGCAAAAGGCAAACAAGTAATCGTCCGTTCCACGAAACGAAAAAGCCCTATGTCAGTCCCCCGAGTCACGCTTGAATCTGGATACCGCCAAAGGGCCGTTCGTATTGTACTTGGCTCAGTGCTAATATCCATGGCCCCCGTTTAGTTTCCTGGAGAGCCATCCCATGTTCGAAATCACCGTTCCGAAATCC
>JANPHB010000385.1:0-10181 GCA_031424235.1 Pirellula sp. | reverse complement strand
TCCGCAAACTCCCGTTTGGGGCTTGTGGAGTAAATACGATCTATGTGGCTGCGTTGACAAGCTGCTGCAGGCAACTTGACAACATCAACGTCCTAAGCTTCTAAATTCGCTTAAAACTGTCAACGGAACAGATACTAGGAGCACCTTTTTTAAAACCTCGGCGGCCTTGGCGTCATCGTGGATGGCCGAATAAGCGAGCGCGCGATTGTACATCGCCATTCCCAACACATCTGCAGGAGTTCCTGGTGCATTGAGTGCCTCGGTGCAAAGTACCAGGCCCCCTACTGTTGACCGTAAATTTGCTATAGTGACCTTAATTGAGCACCTCCTAAAAACGGTGCCCTCTCGTGAGTTTTTTAATTTCGCCATGCGAAATTGGTCGTGGCAACTTGAAATTGATCGCATAGGACATCCAACATGACGCTTTCCAAACTGCTTAACTCCTGTTGCTGGTTCGCAACGGTAGTATTCGCATTGACCTCGATCGCTCCAGCGTTCGAAACCATCCCGCTGAAGGCCGGGCCGGTCACGATGGTCTTGGATGCCGACAACGCATCTTTGCGTTACATTCGGATCGGATCGCATGAAGTTTTGCGAGGCATCAATGCACCGATTCGCAATCAAGACTGGTCGACCATCGCGCCCAAAGTATCGAATCTCCGAGTTGAGAACCGCGGCGACGCTTTTCACGTTACTTTCGACGTACTCTGCTCCAAGGACGACATCGACTTCCGCTGGAAAGGCTCCATAACGGGAAGCGAGAAAGGATTGCTTGAGTTTACTTTCGACGGAGAGGCGATCTCGTCGTTTAAACGCAACCGCATTGGCTTCTGCGTGCTGCACGGACCTTCTGCGGCCGGACAGCCTTGGAAGATCGAGACGGTTGATGGGAAAACGTCTGAGGGACAATTTCCAAAGTTTATCTCGCCCAACCAACCTGCGAAAAATCTGCGAGCGATTACCCACGAGGTTGCGCCTGGTATCCGAGCGCGAGTGGAATTTGAAGGAGATGTTTTTGAAATGGAGGACCAACGCAACTGGACCGACGCCTCCTTTAAAACCTATTGCACTCCGTTGGAGATTCCCTATCCCGTCGAGGTTGTCAAAGGCACAAAGATCTCACAGAAAATCAAAGTTAGTCTAGCCGGTGATTTCGCATTCGCCGTTGGACAGCGAGAGCCATCCGTCGGCGTTTCGAGCGGTATCAACAACGCCGGGGCTCTTGACGGCACGGTTCTCACGCTGGGTGAGCATGAATTCGCTCTCCCGCGCCTTGGCCTACAAGTTTCGGCCGAAGTGGAGAACCTCACCAACGTACAACTGCAACGCCTCAAGGCGCTGCAGCTTGATCATCTGCGAGTCGATCTGGCGCTTTCCAATGAGTCTTTTGTCAACGACCTGCGCCGAGCCACCAAGCAGGCCATCGCCCTTGGGGTATCGCTACATGTCGGCCTCAAACTGGGCGAGTCACCAGCATTCGCAGCACTGCTGAACGAGGTCAAAGCGTTACAGCCCCCCGTTTCGAATTGGCTAGTGGCGGGCAGTGAACCAACTCATTTTGAGCGTGCGCGTCAGCAGCTCGCGTTGGCATTAGGAAAGGCGAAGATCGGCGTCACGCAGACGACCAATTTTGTCGATTTGAACCGCGCACGACCTGAAAATAAGGCAATTGATGCAGTCGGTTTTGCCATCAACCCGCAGATTCACGCGTTCGACAATGCTTCGATGATGGAGACGCTTCTGATCCACGCGGACGTTGTCAGCAGCGCAAGGCAGTTTGTCGGAGATCGCCCGTTGATCATCGGGCCGATAACGCTGTCGCCACAATTGGTTAACGGCAAAAACCCGCCTGGTGGTCCGCCGCCCGGTCCATTTCCCACTTACGTAGACCTAAGGCAGGGGACAGCCGTTACGGCCGCATGGACGCTTGGCAGCTTGAAGTACCTCACTGAATCTGGCGCTCAAAGCGCAACCTACTACGAGACCGTCGGCTGGAACGGAATCATGGATGCCGACGATGTTGGAGCGAGGCCGAAGGGCTGGCCGTCGCAACCCGGTCAATTTTTTCCGGTTTATTATTTGCTTCGCGAAATAGGAGAATTTGCGGGCGGAGCGGGGCGGCAAATCGATTCATCGGACACGCTTGCAGCCGTGGGGCTGGCATTGCACAAGCCCGGACGTATGCGCGTCCTGGTGAGCAATCTAACCGGTGAGCCTCAGACCGTCACCCTTCGTGGGCTCATTGGGAAACCTGTGGCGGTCCAATTGCTCGGTGCGAACGAAATTCACGCGACCTCGGAACTTCGCATCAGCCTGCCACCGTACGGCATCGCGAGGATTGATCGGGCTGTGGACTAACAACGAAGCGTGGCGTAAGCTTCCAGCTTGCGATCTACACTACTTAGATTAGACAGCAGGACAATTTCACCAATGAAGACGCACGCACTGAAGCGCTTTCGAGCCAAACTCGCAGCTGGCGAAGCCGTCTATGGGCTTTGGGTCACGTTAGAATCGGCAAGTATCACGGAAATGGCGGTTGCCCTGGGAATGGACTGGGTGGTGGTAGACGCCGAGCACGGGCATCTCGACTGGAGGGAGATCAACGAACATATACGCGCTGCTTTGCGCAGCGATACCCTTGTGCTGGTTCGATTGGCCGAACGGAGTACGTCGCTTACAAAACGAGCGCTCGACATTGGAGCCGACGGCATCGTGATTCCCTGGGTCGAAACTGTGGAACAAATTGAAGAGGCAATTCGCGACTGTCGCTATCCACCCGACGGTAGGCGAGGAATCGGAGGCGAACGGGCAACCGCCTGGGGGCAGTGTCTTGCCCAGCATACGGCCGAAGCCAATGAGCATGTGCTCATGGTGCCCTTGATCGAAAGCGTTGCCGCGATCCCTCATGTTCCTGCCATGTGCCAGGTGGACGGAACGGATGTGTTTTTCTTTGGCCCCGCTGATTTTTCCGCATCCGCAGGCTTCCGTGGCCAATGGGAAGGGCCTGGAGTTGCCGAACAGATCCTTGGATTGAAGGACGTGATTATTGCGGCGGGCAAACACTGTGGTCTACTGACAACGTCGAATGAGAATATTGTTGAACGACGCGACCAAGGTTTTCGGATGCTAGGCGTTGGAAGCGATAGCGGACTGCTGCTGAGGTCGCTGCATCAGGCCCTCCAGGCCGCTGACTGCGACCGCTTGCTGGCACCGAGCCTTGACCCGGCGGATGGCCAGGCCATCCAACTACCGCTATTAAGTCCACCCAAGGGCATGACGCCGGATCGTGACGAGGCTATCATCACTCGCGGTCAAGGCGAGAGCGTCGAATTGGAACCGGGTGTCATGTTGGAGATGTTGGTCGGCAAATTCAACACGGCACGTGGTATGACAACGGGCATCGTATCCATGCGTCCCGAATCGCTGCTCAACTACCACACGCATCCCTGCGGCGAGTCGATCACGGTTCTCGAAGGCGAAGCTGAAATATCGGTCGCAGGACGGACCTATCGCTTGGGCCCTTTGGACAATATTACCATTCCGCAATGGCTGCCCCATCGGACGCGAAACCCGAATACCCACAACGCGGCACGGCTCCATGTCGCCCTGGCCATGAGCCCACCCGAAAAAGAATTGGTCTCTCGCACCTTCGACCGTACGGATATGACACTTGAGGCAAACGGCATGCCCGGTTGCGAGCGAGTCACGCGATTTTCGCGGGCCGATCGTCTGCAAGGAGTCGGACCGGGAGCGGAGTTTATCGATTACTTCAACGACGGGCTGATCCCGGGCATTGGGATGAGCGGCGGGTTTGCACGATTTGCGCCGGGTGGCCGACTGCCGGATCACCTCCATGACTTTGATGAGTCGATTTGCATCATTCGCGGCGAGGCGAACTGTTTGGTCGAAGGGCGCCAATACTTGCTCAGCAAGTGCACAACGGCTATGGTCCCTCGCGGTCGCGTGCATTATTTCATCAACAATTCGTCGGACCAGATGGAGATGATCTGGGTCTACGCCGGTCCAATGCCGGAGCGGATCGTAATGGTTCCCGGATTCCAACGAGAACGATGCGACTGATCCATTCTTTCTTCCGAATGCGCCCGCCAGAGATGTTATGACAAGACCTATAAACGTTCCCTTCAACATCGCACTGACAGCCGACTTCTACGACGAAGTTGGGACACCTCGTTACTCGGACTTCGGTCTCGATACGTTTGAAGGGCATAACCACATTGCTGTATCCAGGTTCGCGAAACATTGTAGCGAAATCACGCCTGACCAGTTATTGAATCATCATGCAGCCCTCGTGTTGACTCCAAGGGTGACAGCGGCCTCTCTGGCTGGCTGTGATGACCTTTTAGCAATCAGTCGGTTCGGAGTCGGCTATGACTCCGTCGATGTCGCGGCCTGCACTGACTGCAACGTGTTGGTGACAATCACCCCGGGAGCAGTGGACCGCCCCGTGGCCGAAGCAACCATCGGCTGGATGCTGGCCCTAACGCATCGCATGTTGCAGAAGGACCGACTCGTTCGCACTGGGCGCTGGGATGACCGCAGTCGATACATGGGGTGCGAACTGCGTGACCGAACCCTCGGCGTGATTGGGCTCGGCGGCATCGGCCGAAAGCTCGTAACGCTTCTACAGGGATTTGGAATGCGTCAACCGATTGCGTTTGATCCCTTTGCTCGGCCCGAGTTGCTCGCTGAATTAGGTGTGCGAGCAGTGGGACTCGAAGAGCTCTTAATGGAGGCTGATTTTGTGTCGCTTCATTGTCCGTTGAATGATCAGACTCGGGGTTTCATCGGTGCGGACCAGCTGAATCTGATGAAACCGGACGCTTACCTGTTGAATTTGGCGCGAGGCGGCATCGTTGACGAAGATGCGCTTTACGACGTGCTCGCCAAACGTCGCATCGCAGGTGCTGCGCTCGACTGTTTCGCGGACGAGCCGTTAACCAAACCGCACCGCTTCGGAGAGCTTGAAAACGTCATTCTTGCTCCCCACTGCATTGCCTGGACCGACGAACTCTTTCGAGACATTGGCCGAACGGCTTGTCAAAGCCTGCTCGACCTTTCGAATGGGCGGCGTCCTAACGGCCTCGTTAATCCCGAAGTGCTTGACAACCCAGCTTTCCAAGAAAAGTGGAATCGCATCAGGAAACGAGCGACGTCCAGTTTTTTCGATGCAAGACATGAGAGCGATACATAGATTATGTGTTGTATTTCATCGTCCCTGTTCATCGGCCCAATCGCAAAGCTGTTGATTGTATTGTTGCTGGCGGAACCGACGATCTGATGCGATACCCAAATCGTCGGTCCCCAAAGTCTCAACGCTGTGAAGCTTTTTTGCAATCTTATGTAGCAGATTTCGTGAGAAATCTGCGTTCAAGAACCATTCGATTGCATCAGGTTTCTCACGAAACCCGCTACTTTATTCGAGAAAATGCTTCACAGCGTTGCCCCAGTCCCTTCTCCCTTAGGGACTCAGGGAGCGAGAAGGGGAGCTTGCCCTGGAGTAGATTTCGGTATTCGAGGCTCAGCGTTTTGCACGTGCGATTTCACTGGCTCGCCACGCTTCGCGGTATGTTTGGAACCCGAACTTGGTGGCTGAAGTGCCAGCCAACAGGGCTTTTTGCAAAGGCTCCGAAAGTGGTGATGTTCCCGAGCGGTTGACGAGGTGTGCGGCTTGGGACGCGACCGCTTCATCGTAATCCGATAAGCTGGCGACTAACCGTTCCCAATCGTTGCCCGCATCAACCAGCAATCTTTGAGCGTAGTCGCGAGCGGATGTTCTTTGGCCGTCGCGGTCGATATCCAACCAGACCACACCGCTGCAACCGAAAGAACGAGACTCCCATTCTGGCCTAACTGGTTGGTAGGGCTTGGCCATCCGCCAGTATTGTCCCTCAACTCCCTTTCCCGTTGCGATCGCCACCAAGTGAACATCGTGCTTCTGTTTAGGAATCGTCCAGCGACCGATCCACTTCGTGCCAAGGGGTAGTTTTGCTTCGTTGGTTTCGGGAATCGTTGCGTTTCGAATGGGATGGCCATTTGCGAAAAGCTGGACGTGATCGGCATGAGCCCAATGCGGCCCTGATACTTTCACGTCGATACGAACTTCACCGTCATCGAACTCCGTCGCCAACTCTCCGGACCGATAACGCTCGTTCACGGTAAGTTCCGTGAGCAGGCCGTAGCTCACCATCACGCGCCCTTCTACAAAACTGGCGACTGTGGAATCGATATCGAGCTTCCCTGGATCGCGATCGTCGCACCGGATGTAAGTTCGTCCCTGTCCCACGATATAACGACTGACATCGTGTGAATCACTACTTCCGACCGGCGTCACGTTTAGCCCGCGATTGAGAAGCCCCATCCAATCATGGGACAGTTGTAGTGGGTCGGATTGTGTGGCGCCTGAGTTCAAGATCTCCATCGCATTGAATCGCATCGGCCAATCGTCAAGGTTTTCACCGATGAGTGCGTTATGGTGATCCGGTCCAAATGGTCGGACGCCGCTATGCAGGTCACGAGCGTGGTTTAGAATACAGACTTTTACTCCCTGCGTTTGCTGGATGGCGTCAAACAACAAACGCCAGTCCGTTTGAGTGTGATCGACTACGCGCGCCTGGGCAGTAATTGGAAAGATATTGAAGTGACCGCGTGGCGTTGTCACTTCGTTCCCGATTACCGGAGTGAAGTAACGCCTAACGCCAATCCTCGCGGCGGCGGATTCGTAGTCAATATGCTTGTTGTGATCGGTGGCAATCGGAAACTCGATCCCTTCGCCTGCAAGCGTAACCATTCGTTCGTCGAGCGTCGCATCTCCATGGTGGGAATGAGTCACCGTATGAATATGCGTATCGCAGGCAATGTAGCCTTCGGTGGAAACCTCGCGCCGAATGGTCAAGGTCGACTTCACCGTCTCGCCTGTTCCAACCTGAACTTCCGCCCGAGCTAGTGAGTATTCGAATCCACGACCAGCAAAGACCGTGTAACGACCTGCGGGCAATTTCAAACTGGCTTGGCCATTCGCGGTA
Organism: Pirellula sp.; assembly: GCA_031424235.1. GTDB lineage: Bacteria > Planctomycetota > Planctomycetia > Pirellulales > Pirellulaceae > JBKCUI01. The sequence goes on along the minus strand of JANPHB010000385.1, from coordinate 3,138 downwards.
TAGGCAGTTCCCGTTCGAACGGCCAATAGTTCGCTGGACACGGTACCAAACGCTTGCATGGCACCATTGGCATTCAATACGGTGATGCGGCACGGAAGAAGCTCCTTGGAATCAGCGTCAACAACCTCGAACTCCACCGATGACTCGCAGAGTGTCGTTTGAACAGAACGGTTTAGCACTGTCAGCTCACCGATGCGAATATCGTCTGATGTGGTTGCGCTCGATGCCGGGGCCGCGATCGTCAGCGAGTTAACTCCATCGACGAGAATCCCAATCGGAATGGCAAACGTGACTATCATGTCATTTTCATCGCGAGCCAGCTCTCCAAGTTTCTTGCCATTCAGCGTGACGCTCCAATTCTGCTTTACGTCCTGTTGGCGCATTACCAGGGTATGCTCTGAGGTATTCTTTGTGGAATCAAACGTGACATCGAGTCGCTGTCGTTGGGCGATCTCTGGAAACTCGATCCACTCGCGTTCGGTACCGCTTCGCAAGTGAAGCATCCTGGGCTCAATGGATTGTCGCTCAAAAGATTCAGCGTCTGCCAACAAGAGCGAAGCTTGCAAAAACAACAGACAAGTATAAGTGTACACAAGCATATCTTTGCGAAGCCTAATCGTTTGAAAAACAATGGGAGAGCGAGGCTCCTGCCGAGCTTCGTCGAATTGGTTCGGCAGGAGCCTCACCCTCCCGAGTAATAATTTGGTTTAGTAATGTCATTGACAACCGAATTGCCCGAGCTGTACGAATTCTATTCGTACAGTGTGAACAGGCCGCTATGGTCAAGGTGTCCCTTGCCCCGGGCCAACACAAGTTCTTCCCATCGGCTGAGCGAATTGTCGAGAGTGGGGGAATGCAAACCGACTGCTTCGGCTTGTTCGGCTATCAGTCGGACATCTTTTAGTTGCAACTCGGCTCGACCACCGGCAACGAAATCTCGCCTGACCATTCGGTCGCCATGCAGATCGAGAATGCGACTGTCGGCGAAACCGCCCAGCATCGCCTCTCGAGCCGCCGACGGATCAACACCGGAAAGTTCGGCTAGTCGGAGCGCTAGAGCAACAGCGTCGATGGTCTGTGCGACTATCAATTGGTTGGCCAGTTTCGTGACTTGCCCCGATCCAACTGGACCAACGTGGGTGATGCGTCGACCGACCGTGCTGAGAATCGGCCAAGCTCGCTGAACTGCGATTTCGCTTCCTCCCACCATAATCGAGAGCGTGGCGGATTCGGCTCCGACTTGACCGCCGGAGACAGGTGCATCGACCCAAGGCACTCGCTCGGCAAACCTTTTGGTGGCTGGTACTCCGGTCGTGCCGAAATCGATGATCATCGCAGCGGGGTCGATTTTCTCGTGAAGTCCACCCTCGCCAAAAACCGTCGCTTCGACTACCTCTGTGGTTGTGAGGTTCAAGCAAATCACGCCGGGCCCGACAGCTTGAGACAGTTCGGGCAGCGTGGGCACGACTGTCATTCCAAGCGACTCTGCCACGAGCCGTGCGGCTTGGCTGCGATTCCAAACAAACAGGGTGGCACCTGCGGCATGAAGATGCCTTGCCATGGGGGCGCCCATGTTGCCCAAGCCGACGTAACCAATTCGCTGACCAACCAACGATTTACTCATACTGCAATTTCACAATCAGGGATGTTGTTGAAAAACGGAGCTGAGTATAGCAAATCCCCGGACTTTCGAGTTTCGTGTTTGATATACTTCTGGAGCTTTAAGCGAGCGGCGGATATGCTTTTCTCGGGAGGGTGAGGCTCCTGCCGAACCAATGCGGCGTCAGCTCGGCAGGAGCCTCGCTCTCCCACATGATGACACGGCAGGTAGAATTCAATGTGCCGCTCGCTTTAAGGGTCGTCCGTTTTTTGGTGAACTCTTCCTTTCCGAATTGAAATATCGAGATTATTCTCATGCGAGTGGTCATTACTGGTGGTGGTGGATTTCTTGGCACGCTTCTTTGCAAGCAGCTGGTCAAACGTGGGACGCTTACCGGCCCCTCTGGCGAGCAGCAAGAGATCGAACAGATTTTGTTGCTTGACCGTTTCTTTCACGAGTCGACTGGGGATCCGTCTTTGGAAGGCATTGTCCGTCGGATCACTTGCGACATTAGTGACCGGGAGGCTGTTTTTAGCGCTGTCGGTAGGGCTGCGGAAGTGTCACTATTCCATCTCGCTTCGATGGTCAGCGGTGAGTGTGAAGAACGCTTTGACGACGCTTTGCGGATCAATCTCGACGGTGGGCGGAACGTATTCGAAGCCGCACGCGCAGCGGCCGGACTGCCACGCGTCGTATTGGCGAGCAGCATCGCCTGCTTCGGTGGTGATGTAATCATGGACCAGTTTTCGGATCACTCAAAACTGTTGCCGCGTACCACCTACGGAATGACGAAGGCAATCTGCGAATTGATGGTGAATGACTATTCGCGGAAACGGTTCTTCGACGGGCGTTCTGCTAGATTACCAACAGTGATCATCCGCCCCGGAAAGCCGAACACCGCGGCATCGAGCTGGGCAAGCGGGATGTTTCGCGAGCCGCTGAACGGCGACGACTGTTTGCTGCCGATCCGTCGCGATCAACGCCATCCCATGACCGGGTATCAGACTGTCATCGACTCATTGATTTGCTTGCACGAACTGCCGGAGTCCTGTTTGGGTGGCGACCGCGCCGTCGGTTTGCCAGCTCATCAAGTAACTCCGATTATGGCTGAGGAAGTTATCAAGCAAATCGCGCAGTCGCGAGGAATCAAACTTGGTCGCATCATCGACGCGTTTGATTCGCGGATTCAGGGCATCGTAGACGGGTGGCCCACATCCATCGATGCAAGTCGGGGCGAATTGCTTGGCATGCCAAAACCGCCACCCTTGAAGGTGATCGTCGAGCAGTATATTCAGGATGTAATGACGAACGGTAGCGATGATTGTTAACCCGCAACGGGCAACGCTGTGAAGTATTTTCGCCTGTGTTTTCGCTACCGCTGGATTTATTCCAGGGGGGGCGGCTACAAGCCAACCGGAAAGGCCTTGGAGGCCGTCTCACTTTCTTTTTGGAATTGCAGGCAATTTCAACGGGAGGGCGAGGCTCCTGCCGAGCTTGATGCGTAAATGGCTCGGCGGGAGCCCTCGCCCTCCCAATTC
>JANPHB010000384.1:0-51797 GCA_031424235.1 Pirellula sp. | reverse complement strand
TTGGCGTTAAACATTCTGCAAAAGGACACTACGATTAAAGATGCAATTCGAGGCAAGCGTAAGCGATGTGGCTGGGATAACTCTGCGATTGAGAAGCTACTCGCAGGTTATTCATGCTGCTAACGTGCGATTGCCCTGGGAGTCGATTGGAGGGGGATTGGCAGGTATTATAGCACGGCTCTCCGAGCCGTGACTCGCAGCCGATGCGAAAGCGAGGCGCAGTAAAAGCCTCCCGCTGACGCAGCATTCCATGATAGCCACAAAAATTCACAAAGGTCACAAAGTAACAGGCACATTCCATGTGCCGCAGCCAAGAACCTGAAGCGTTTTTCGATTCAGTTGAAATCTCGGAGAGAAAAGGTCCGTGATGCTCTCGCGTTAAGGCGAGCAGCGAGTTGAACTGTACCGATCTAAAACGTCTCGCTCTCCAACGCTTGGATCATTGGATCCAATTTGTTAGTGTTAGGGATGACCTGAGTAACGCTCACTTTGCTCTTTTTCAATTCGTCAATTTGGGCTGCCATTCGCTGCAGAAGTGAGGCGATCTCATTGCCAGCGCTTTCCCCCAAGTGAACTGTTAGGGCTTTTCTTGCACTGTACGATAAACTCAAGTCATCTTTTTTCATTTTGTATTTCTTTCAACTAAAGAATCTGTCGCGATTGTTGTTCGCTCAATTAATTTACTCTACCGTAACACTTTTCGCGAGATTCCTCGGTTTGTCAACGTCGCAGCCACGCATAACGGCGATATGGTAAGCCAGAAGCTGCAATGGAATGGTGGCTACAATCGGCTGCAGGAAGTCTTCGACATATGGGATTTCAATGATGTCGTCGACCAGTCCGTCCAGTTTGCTATCAACCTGATCGACGACAGCGATGACCGGCCCACGACGAGCTTTGACTTCTTGCAAATTGCTCATCGTCTTATCGTAAACATTGGATCGCGATAGCAAGAACACCGACGGTGTATTTTCGTCGACCAAAGCGATCGGGCCGTGCTTCATTTCAGCTGATGGATAACCTTCGGCGTGAATGTAGCTGATTTCTTTTAGTTTGAGAGCACCTTCGAGAGCAGTTGGGAAGTTGTAGTTTCGGCCCAAATACAAGAAGTTGGAGCAGTCTTTGTATTTTTCGGCGATTCGTTTTACCTGCGCATCGCAGCCAAGCGCGTGCTCGACCGCTGTGGGAAGGTTTTCTAATTGATCGATGATTCGCAAGCCCGCTTCGAAGCTCAAGTGCCTGAGCCGTCCGAAGTAGAGAGCCAACATCGTCAGGACGCACAATTGCGAGGTGAACGCCTTCGTGGACGCGACACCCACTTCGGGGCCCGCGTGGAGGTAAATACCGCCGTCGGCTTCTTGAGCGATACTGCTGCCGATGACGTTGCAAATTGCCAGCGTGTGATGGCCTTTTCGTTTCATTTCGCGGAGGGCTGCGAGTGTGTCCGCTGTCTCACCGCTTTGGGTGATCCCGAAGATGAGGGTGTCATGTGCGACTGGAGGGTTGCGGTATCGCAGTTCACTTGCGTATTCAACTTCGACTGGCATTCTCGCAAATTCTTCGATCAGATACTCACCGACTAAAGAGGAGTGCCATGAGGTTCCGCAGGCGGTTAGGATCAATCGGTTGACGCCACGCAGTTGCGCAGGAGTAAGGTTCAGTCCACCAAACTTGGCTGTTGCACTTTCTCGGTCGAGTCGACCACGCATCGCATTTCGAAGCGATGTCGGTTGCTCATAGATTTCTTTGAGCATGTAGTGTTCGTAGCCGTCAGTTGAAACATCTTGATCGCGATTTTCCAGAACACGAACTTCGGGGCGAACTCGCCCTTGATCGCGATGCACGACTTGGATGGTGTCGCTCGTAATAACGGCGATTTGATGATCTGCCAAGTAAATGATGCGCTCCGTATGGCCGATGAGGGCAGAACTATCGCTCGCAATGAATTGCTCGCCTCGACCGACTCCTAAAACCAAAGGGCTACCGCATCGTGCAGCAACCAAAAGTTCGGGGCGATCGCGAAACATAACGACTAGACCGTAGGTGCCTCGGAGAAACGGCAATGCAGCTCGAACCGCTTCTACAAAAACGGCATTCGGTCCTTCGTTTGTGGTTGCGCCCGAATCCGATCCTGCAGGCGAATCGAGCAGTGTCTTGAGATTGTCGGCGATAAGATGGGAAATTACCTCGGTATCCGTTGCCGACTGAAACATGTAGCCCTTTTCAACCAGAGCTTCTTTGAGGACTTGGTAGTTCTCGATCACTCCGTTGTGAACAACAGCGACAAGCCCACGTCCGCCGACATGCGGGTGAGCGTTTTCGGTTGTGGCGGGACCGTGCGTGGCCCAGCGAGTATGACCGATGCCGGTAGTGCCAGCCATGGGGTTGACATCGAGCAACTCGGCCAGTCGATCGATCTTGCCAACGGCGCGGTTCAGTTGAAATACCCCGCCGGTGCTCGGCAACGTTGCTATGCCAGCGCTATCGTAGCCACGGTACTCCAGACGGCGCAATCCACCTACCAGAAAAGGAGTCGCTTCTTTTTTGCCAACGTAGCCAACTATTCCGCACATGCTGTTACCCTATTTGGGAAATTAAAGTCCATTCGACCGTCAAACTTTACCCTACGGCTTAAGCCGCGATGGGGCAAGAGCCAGGGAAGCACGGATTTCCATCAGCGGATTAGCCTGAGTATTCCGAACTTCAGGAAAAACCGTGCTAATCACGGCGGTTTAAAGCGCTTCTTCTTTTGAATCCTCTTTTCGCTTATAGTTTAATCGGCAAGAAATCAACAAGTTAGGCGAGCGGCAAAGGCCTTTAAACCTAGTACGACGCGCAAGCTAGCGAATTGGATGGTAAATTCACTAGCTTGCGCGACGTGCTAAGGTAGTTTTTATGCTGCCGCTCGCCCTAAGAATCAGACAGGAAATGCAATGGCAGTTTGGACAGAACAAGGCGAACGTCTAGTTAATGACGTCGCAAACCGATACGGGGCAACCCACGACGCGGTATCGATGATGCTCGAATCCATTCTGCGCGGAAATGGAACCATGGCTCAGTTCAATATCTATGAGCTTGGAGGTAGCGGCCAGTGGATGCGAGGTGGGATGACCATGGTGGGAGACATGTTCAACTACCAGCTCAAGTCCAAAGTCGATGGAATCTGTGGAGAACTATCCTCAGCGATCGTAGAGCAGAATTTGCAAGTTGTGCCGCCTCCTCCGCCTCAAAAGCCAGGAATGCCATCACAAAATAGTTGGGGGCAATGGTGGCCGGCAGAGCTTGGCTCTCCCAATACGAGTGGCAGTCAAAATCAATATCGCTACGCCTACTTTGCAAACATGCATCGGCTAGCAATCTCCGACGGAACGAATGTGACTATCTACAACACGCTCGACCACAACATCGGCGGTGTTTCACAACAACAAGGTGGCGTGGCTGGCGTCGGATTCACAAGCCAATATGGAAACGTGGACTTGCGGACTTTGCCATTGGTTAGCGGAGTCGCAGTTGGTACTCCGACTGAGTCGCCGATTCCCGTTTCCGTACCAATTCCCGTTTCGGTGCCAATTCCTGTTGCGCCGCTTACACCATCCAGCACACCCGTCTTCGCCCCCTTGCAGGAGACTGTGGTCTCAAATTCACCGAATCAGGCAGTTCAGGGCCTGGTCAGTCGTGACGACCTGTTTTCGATGATCGAACGGCTTGCAAAACTGCGAGACTCGGGCGCACTCACCGAAAACGAGTTTGTGACCAAAAAGACCGAATTGCTTGCACGATTGTAAATAGGCACACTCCATGCGCCGTTCATCAGGAATCATTGTCAATTCACTTCAGCGGACGGCACGTCGGAGCGTGCCTGCTACTTTTGTTGGCTGTGTCCTATGGGGCTCGTCAAAACAAATCTCTGGCTCTTTATTCCTTCCATAAAACCATGAGCAAGAGCAACGTAACTGCAACCGAATATTCGACCTACCGAGGATTGCCGCCGCTTGCCGGACTGACGACGATGGCTCGGGCGGTGGAATGCCAATGGAGCGTTGACCAAAGCACCGAACGCCTAAAGCGAATTCATTATGTGCACAAACGCATGTACGAAACGCTCACCGCAAGGATAACGGCAGAACCAGTTTATGAATTGAAAACTGCGCTGAGTCATCATGCTTACCTCTGCGCTGAGTACACTACGGCGATTCGTCGCCGGGTTAGCGAAATGCGCGTGCCGCCATTGGGACTCGATGTGGTTCCGCACGAATCGCTGAAGCTGTTGATGGACGAAATCTTAGCAGCACCGACAACCGAAGAATTGGTTTCGGGGGTTTATGAAATATTGGTACCGGCCGTTTTGGAGGCGTCTTGTCGATTGCAAAGCGATGCTCATCCTCTGGCCGACGCACCAACGGTTCGACTTGCAAAGCTCATGCATTTCGAGTTCAGCGAAGTAGCCGAATTTGGAGAGAAGGCGGTCGCGTGTTTGGTTACTGAGCAGCATCGTGACGCAATGCGGCCATGGACGGAATTACTAAGGTTGTGTCTAGCTTCAGCCGGCGGCGTAGATGGCGCACTACCAATTGAGGTTGCCGGACCGCCACATCCGCACCACTCTGCGACTCCCTATCAGTATCAAGGGGAGCCCAAGCGAGACGAACGCTTCCAAGACAGTTACAATGCCGGTGTCAACCCGGAAGCGTTTTTGTACGACGAGCGTTTTTCACCACGCGACAAGACTCTGATGATGTACTACAAACGTCTTCGGGAAATCGATGTGCCTGAGATGATGGCCAGCATCCTGTACGATCTTCGCGAGGAAGAACCTTGGGAGTTTCACATGGAGATGAGTCGGCAGCTTTGGGATGAAGCCCGACATGCGATGATGGGCGAGGTTGGATTCGTTTCGCTGGGCATTGATTGGAGCAAGATCCCTATCAATTTCACTTGGTCTCGCAACCTCAATCTGCAATTGGATGCGAGAGAACGCCACGGTGTCTTGTTCTTTATTGAGCAAGGGTTAATGCCTCGGACAGGTAAGCGATACGAGTGGGAAGTTGGACGCGAAAGTGGCGATGGACTCTCAGGGATGTTTCAAGATTTTGATTGGGCAGATGAAGTGCTGCATGCCCAGATAGGGCGGCGATGGTACGTGCCACGCTACAAATCGCTCCAAGAAGCGTTGGCTTATGGCGATCGCTGCTGGACCAAAGTACTGAGTCAGTGGCACACGTATCGAGATCAAGGGCTCACGACTCATCGCAACTGGTGGCCCGACCTCTATCGAGAGGCCTGTGAACGATGGAACGTAAAACCCGACCCTTTGGCATTGTCTTACAATACGACCTACGAAGACTCACGAGCCGACTTGCAAAAGCTGACTAGTTAGCAATTCAGTGAAGAACGTCGCGACAAGGTTGAACGCAATTCCGTTCAACCGTTTGTCTAACAGTCAGCCGTAGGCGTACTTGGCACCGATGGTACGCCTACGGCTAACCGTTAAACGAATTCTTAACGGTTCTTGCCCCTAAAAAATCACCATCGAAAGCTGAAAGAATCCTACCAATGCAACATCTACGTTATTTATTGTGCATCGCTTTTTTTCACACGTGCACTCTGACACTTGAGGCTCAAGAATCCAAAGAGGTCAAGAAACTGGTTTTGCCAGGTGAGTCTTTTTTGGTCGAAAACCGACCGGCGTTCATCATGTGGCCAGCTGAAACTTTGCGGAAGTCACCACAACCGTGGGTCTTCTACGCCCCAACGCTAGCCGGCTATCCCGATGAGCATGAAAAGTGGATGCATCAGCAATTCCTCGCGGCGGGCGTAGCCGTAGCTGGAATCGATGTCGGAGAAGCGTACGGCAGCCCAGCTTCACGCAAACTGTTTGAATCGTTTTTCGAGCAGATGACTAAAACGCGTGGGCTTGCCAAAAAGCCGTGTTTATTAGGTCGGAGCCGAGGTGGCTTATGGGTAAGTGCATGGGCTTGCGATCACCCGGATCGATTTGCCGGCCTCGCAGGAATCTATCCCGTTTTCGATTTTCGTACGTACCCAGGCTTGGAGAAGGCTGCGGTCGCGTACGAAATGTCGCCAGCAGAACTTGAATCGAAGCTGGCACAGAACAATCCGATTGCAAAAGTCGCTGCGTTAGCGAAAACCAAGCTACCAGTCTACATCATTCATGGCGACGAAGACAAAGTGGTTCCACTCAAGGAAAATTCGCAAACACTTTATGAAGCCTACAAGTCCGCTGGTTCGCAGGATCAAATAACCTTAGAAGTAGCCAAGGGGCAAGGGCACAATTTCTGGGAAGGCTTCTTCCGGTGCCAAGGGTTGGTTGATTTTGTTGTTGCGAGAGCTAAGGCAGGCGCAGGAGAATAACTTTGCGAATTCTCGTTTAACAGTCAGCCGAAGGCGTACTCGATACGGTTGGAGGTACGCCTACGGCTGACCGTTAAACGAAGCCCGCTCCCATATTACGGCACAAAGAAGATCAAACCAGTAGTTGCGGCCCCTTGCAGCAGCAAACCTCTTTTGGAAAGTTTTCTTTGATTGGAATGCGGCGGGGCTAGATGGTCGTAGGGATAGTGACCCGCGGTGTAGATTCGAGAACGTGGACTGTTTGCACCTAACTTGTAAGGCAGCACCGGTATGGTACCCAGAAATTGCGCATAGGATATTGCTGGCCGCGTCCATTCTGGTCTAGTCGACGCGTACCGTTCGAAGCTGGGCTGCTCAAAATAAAGAGGTCGAGTGTAAAATGCTGGCGATGTCCATCCAGCAAACGATCCATTCCACGAGACCTCTTCGTTTGTGGTGCGACTTCGGCTATCCGTCTGAAATGAGGCCTTCTCGTATGCGGACTCGTTTGGCGTTCGCGAAAGAACAGAGTCAAGGGACGGGCTCGGTCGAATCATGCTTTCGACCGTGGGCACCTTAGGTAATTGCCCTGACTCTTTCCTTGGGACTGGGGCGAGCTTTTTCAAATCCTGCGCCGTGCAATGCGTCGTTGTCCCAACGAACAAGCAAGCTTGCGCGAGGCAAAATTTGGCTAGCAAATATCGATCGGAATAGGGAGGCATGCCAGGAGGACCAATTCTGAGATTTGGTTTAAAACGGGAGCCATTTGGTGCTTGCAATCCCGTAACGACAGCAGGCACAATCGATTATTCGGTTAAATCCGTGTAAGAGCGTGAGAAAAGCCGACAAGTTGGTGTTTGGTGTGTACAAAACTCGAATAATCGGAACGTTTCTGGCTCTGGGTAAATCTAAACCCTGCCAAACTGGGGGGGCGCGAATTAAACTATTGAATCCGAACCAGCGACGCGGTTTCCCAATCGTTCTCCTATCTATCCCTAAGTCCCGTCTGTCGAAATGCAATTCAAGCCACTTGCAACCCTTGTGAAAACGCTTCGCGGTTGGCTTCACCTCGACAAAGGCAGCCAAAACAGCTTCGCGCCGCGACGTTCGAGACAATTGGTTGCAACATTTCGCCGATTGGAAAAACGCCGTGTCTTTGCAGTTGATGCATTCTTCAACTTAGGAGCTCTTGATATTGAGATAACTGGCGTTGGGCAAACCAATGCCAACTTGCTTTCGCTCGGTACCGATTTTTTTGTCGACAACAACAACAATCAATCATTCGAAGTAGGGGAGCTAAGAGGGGCAATTTCGACTTTGCAGAGCGTGCACGTTCACAGTAACGACACGATTGGCAAGTTCTTTTGGGGCGGTGATTTTTCGTCGGCTCCCTTGGCGACCCCGCTTGGAACAGGTGATGTGGTTCGTACCGAGGGCATAGCTGACGTGGAGTTGCAAGCCACTTTTGAGGCAACTGGCAACGTCTCACTCGAAGTCTTTGATTCGATCCGTTTTGATTCCAAGGTGTTGGTGCAAGGGAATCTAACAGCCAACACAATTCATAGCCTCGAGATCTCCGATGGGCCTAGTGCATTGCTTACAATCACGGGCGATGCTTCGTTTCAAACCAATGTCAATTTAACACTTGCCGATGAAGCTAGCTCGTCATGGCAGATCGGTGGATTGACCAAGATCGTTTGCCTCGGTGATGTCGAGCTCGGACTGGTTGGGAAATGGGATTCGTCTACGATGGATGCGAATGCGAATAACATAAACATCTTCGACCAAAGTGCTATCTCGTTCAAGGCTATCCAGTCGATCGGCCTGTTCCATGTTACGGCCAATGGAGCCATTACCGACGAGGTTGGCGCAAACATCGAAGTCGTTGGGACGGCATCGCTCACGGGGACGAGTATCGACTTGGCGGACTCTGCAAGTGACAGGATCAATGTGACGGGAAACGTTTCATTCGTCGCAACGACTGGCTCGGTTTCCATCGAGGCGGCAGGCAATGTCAGGCTGGGGGAGTTTGCCGCGAGTGGAACAAGCATCCTATTGTTTGAAGACGCCGATACCTCATTGTCGTCGATCCATTCAACGGGAGCATTTTCTGCGACCAGCTCGGGCTCCATCTCGACCGTAACGGGCTCCGACATTCAAGTCGATTCCATGGCTTTGGATGCATCGGATTCCATTCTGCTGGCCGAGGACGCCAACGACAATGTCTCGGTTACTGGCCACGCGTTTCTGGTCGCTACGAACTCCATAGACGTGGCTACCCCCGGGTCCGTTAACTTTGGCTCGGTCGGCTTGGTCGGCAACCAAGTCGTCATCTACGAAGATAGCGAAACGCAATTAGACGGCAGCCAGGTTGGGACGTTGTTCTTGCAAACGCGAAACTTGTTAACGCAGTCAGGTATGGATACCGGTGCGGGAACGACAGCCCTGCATGCCACGGGGAGCGTCGATGTTTCCTTGCTCGGCTCCGTTGGTAGCATCGATCTTTATCGAGCAAGCTCGAACCCAACGACGACGATTTCGGATGGTCGTTTGCTAGACAACCGAATCGATGGTCTATTCACCGCCGATGGGATCAATGGCGACTTTCGATTGCGAAACACGTCGACAGCTGCTTCCATCGGCGCGCTACAGGGATCGTTCCATGACCTGACTTTGTGGCATACTCGCTCATCCATTTTGCTGCTCAATCAGGAATACAATGTCCAAGGTAATTTGGAATTACTAGCTGGCGTGGATGTCCAAAACCCAGTCCCTTCGAGCTCCAACCCGATCGATTCTCTCTTCAATACTCCTGCAACGATCGTCGACCTTGGCGCGAGAGTAACGGTCGGCGGAGATGTTCACGTATTGGCCTCCGAAGCCATTACGCTAAACGATTCCCGTGGTGAATTTCTGATTGCCTTAGGTGGAACAACTTCGGTCGTGTCCTTCGATGGGCCGATCGATTTGGGACGCAACGGAGCAATGCAGCTTGATCAATTGGGAGTCTATGCAAAAAACGAGCTCACAGGCGGAATGAGGAATGCGGTCGTTCAAGTGAACTCCTCGGTTGCGATCACCAATCCAACCATGCCAAGCCCAGATGGCCGCGAACTTGAGTTTGCAGCCAATCAGCTAACTCTCCAAGTTAACGGAAATCTCACAAACACGTCGAACACACAAATGATCCTTGCTGGCAATCTCTCTGCGACCGCAACCGGCGATATTGCTTTAGCAAACAACCCTAGCGATTTGATTCAGGTCGGTGGCACTACGAATCTTACAGCTAGTTCAGGATCCATTGCGTTAGGTCGTGATGGACAGGTGCTACTCGAGGACGTTACCCTCGCGGCGTCCCATGGCAACATTCTGGTGGGTGGTCTGGGGCATACGGAGCTTGGCCTGATCGACGCCCGTGCCGTCAATGTTGCGATTCACGAAGACACCGCCATGGTAATTCGAGCAGCGATCGCAAACGATCAACTTGTTCTGTCGAGTGGGCTCAGTATCCTCAATACGGTGCCCTTTGGTTCCGGAGGGAACCTCGGCATTTCAGCCAAGAGCTTAATCGTCGATGCCGGAGCTTTTGCGCATTTGGGGCCAATTTCAGTGGATCGGATTTCGGCGAGCGTTCACGCCAATGGCGCGCTCGAGGATTCAAGCCTATTTGCCTTAAATTCAACAGCAGACCGCAACGGTCAAACTTATCAGGATGCGATCGGACGGAATCTTCCGCCTGGAGTTCGGCCCGTCGACGATCTTTTGAGCGGCGAAACCATCAGCCAATTGAGAGCCAAAGCATCTTTTGTGCAATCTTTTGGTGACGAGTATGGACTATTCGTGCAAAACAACAAAGCGTTGACGGTTGAGTCGGTGAATGCAATCGGGGATGGAGTGCATGTTCTGATCGAAACCGCTCGTGGCACGGATTTGATCGTGCAAGGTACCGTTCATCAACTGTATACCCAGAATGACCCGGGGGGAGTTGTCTTGATCGCTGGTGGCCATCTCACTCTTGCAGCGGGTGCAGAACTGAGAATCGAACACGTGTCTTTAGATGTGGCCACCAGCCGTGCGGTCAAGCAGCCTAGTTTGATTGCGAGTGCGTTTGACGGCGGCCGCGGTCCATTCGGCTATGAGTCCACGCGTGACGTCCTTTACGCGGCCGACGCTTTTGCCAATACCAATACGCAAAGCTCGATTCAACGAGTGGCTACGCAGTTCGGTGTCGCGGGCGAAGCGGGTTTTCAAACGTTGATCCAGTATGCCGATGGTTCCGCCCAACTGTTTGATCAGAATCAAGAGCTTGGTCGTTCACTCCAAACAAACTCGGCAGCAAATATGCGAAACGGAGTCGTTCCAGCATTTGTTGCAACGGCTGGCGATGTGGCTGGCGTCGAGCGGAAAATGCCGTTTGCTGATGAATTTTTGGGTCGGTTTCAAACGCTGCCGACGACGGCGATTTTTCGAAGATCTGCCGAGTTCTTTTTGTTTGAACAATCGGGTGTTGTCGATGCCAGTCTCGCGAAAGTGGATCTGACACCGGTGGTCGACCCTGTTGCCGATGTCTTTTCTCCAGGTCGGAAGATCAGCTTTTCCTTGCCCACCGAGATCATCGTCACGCCTGCAATTCTCGTGGCTCCAATTCGAATCGCACCTGATGGGGCAACGCCTTTTGCGAACACGACGAGCGACGTAGAACCAAGTGTTCTTAGCGATGGAAAGGTCGAAGTCTTCATTGTGAACGTCGGTTTTGACGATACGAACCGAGATGGACAAGCGTCCGATCTAGAACTTCCAACACGCGATCAAATCCAATTGGAAGCGGTTGTGCAGCCGACCAAAACGAACGACAGCCTTTCGAGTCCGACCGAAATAGCAAGTACTCAGCGAACCAATCTCATGCCCGGAGAAGCGAACACCGCCAGCAAAGATGTGAAGGGGAGCGAGGTTCCATCCACCGATCAAATCGAATCTTGGATGGAGGAATATCGAGACGATCCGAATAAACCTTCTGGTGCTTACGCGATTATCTCCGTGGATAGCGCTCAAGGGGCCAAAGTTCTCAAGGTCTTCGGCGTTCGCGACTTCGACATCGCCCAGCCTGAGGAGCCGATGCCAGATGAATCGGAGGACAAGCCGCCTGCCAAGCCTGACGCCAATTCGAAAGAGCAACCGTCGGATGCGGATAAGACCTCGTTCCTTTTAGCCCCCGAAGCGGCACCGATTGAAGTCGAACTAACGTCGAATGAATCCATGAATGGGTTGGCTGTTGGGTTGACAGCCGGGACTCTATGGACCGTTTCTGGTGTTGAACCGAATCGATTCGGCCGCATCGCCCGCTCGATTCGCGCGTTGAGCCGCAAACGGATGGAGGGCGAAAATGGTCAAGTGTCCTAGTTGCTTGGCATTGTTGCCCGATGAAATTGAGAATGGCATTTGTCCGAAATGCGGAGTTGCGATTTCTGCACCGAAAAGCGCAAAGACGGTGAATCTGAATGACGTTACTGTAGATAGCACGCTTGATGTTGAGGTTGAACCGGATCCTTCGAAGACCACAGCTGAGAACGAGCACGAGCACGAGCACCGTGACGGGGACGGGGACGGGGACCCAGTCAAGACGGTTGGCTTTCAGGGGGCAACAGTTGCGGGCACTTTGGACATAGACGGGGGGGCTAGCTCTGCAAAGACCAAGGTGGACGAGACACTCGACGAGGCGCCTCGCAAGCACGATACATCGTCGGC
Source organism: Pirellula sp. (assembly GCA_031424235.1). Taxonomy (GTDB): domain Bacteria; phylum Planctomycetota; class Planctomycetia; order Pirellulales; family Pirellulaceae; genus JBKCUI01. The sequence goes on along the minus strand of JANPHB010000384.1, from coordinate 39,701 downwards.
GGGCGACGTCACACTGGATGTTGTCACACTAGATGCCGATTATTTGGCTAAGCTTGGTCAAACCGACGCGACACATGCAACCATTGGCGTGGTCGCAGATCAAACGAACATTAGCCCTATGGCCACCATTTCGTTTGGCACCTCGGGAATTACCGTTGGCAATTCTGCTGCACCGGCCCCGGAGATGAAAGGGACGCACGTCGCTGGTTCGAACCGCACGGCTGGCGCAAGCCAGACCGCTGGCAAAACGGCCAATAAAACTGCGGCCAAAACGGGGCAGGGGGCACCCGACGCTTCGATCGATTTCGGCCGATCCGTGTTATCAACCATCAGTAAGCGAACGCTCGCCGAAAAAGCCGGCCCACTCGCTACACCGCCTGACTACGAGATCGTGAACAAGCTTGGCGAAGGAGGGATGGGAGTTGTCTATTCTGCGATCCAGAAAACCTTGGGTCGCAAAGTTGCCATCAAGGCTATCAAGGCGGGCAAAGCTACGTCGGAAGAAAGCCAACGAAAGTTCTTCTACGAAGCGCAGATTACGAGCGACTTGGACCACCCCAACATCGTACCCATCCATGAGATGGGCTCGAACGACGATGGCACCCTCTTCTACTCGATGAAGATGGTCGATGGTACTCCATGGGAAGATGCGATTCTCGACAAGACGCGGGATGAGAATGTCGAAATCCTGATGAAGGTTTGCGATGCCGTGGCGTTTGCGCATTCACGCAACATCATCCATCGTGACTTGAAGCCCGAAAACGTCATGCTCGGTGCGTTCGGTGAAGTCTTGGTGATGGACTGGGGACTTGCCGTCAACCTCGACACCACTCAAAAATTTGGCATGAGTGGCACGCCAGTTTACATGGCGCCCGAGATGGCGAAACACGATCTTTCGAAGATCGGAAAAGCCAGCGACATTTACATCCTCGGCGGCATCCTCTTCCAAATCGTCGTTGGCAAAGCTCCCCACAAAGGCAAGACAGTTCGCGAGTGCATTGCCAATGCCATCCAAAACATCAATATCGATCCGGGCATGGAAGACCCACTGTTGGACATCGCAAATCACGCAATGGCCACGGAACCTCAAGATCGTTATGGCTCCGTGACGGAGTTTCAGGATGCGATTCGACAACACTTGAGGCACTCGCAAAGCATCGCTCTGACTCATCGAGCAGAAGAGCTTTTGCAAAGTTCGATTCGCGACAAAGACTACCAAGGGTTTTCGCGTGCTCTTTTTTCGATGCAAGATGCCATCGAACTCTGGCCCGACAATCAAGCAGCAAAGGAAGGTCTCCAGCGAACGCGATTGGCTTACGGACAGTGCGCGCTCGATCGGAGCGACTACGATCTTTGTTTGCAGATTGTCGATACTCGGGTCGAAGCCGAGGCGGCTTTGCATGCGCTGGCGACAGAACGCAAAAAAGAAATTGTGCAGCGCGAGAAGCGATTCAAATTGCTCCGTCGAGTTTTAGCTGCTGTGATTTTGTTCGCCGTAATTTCTCTGACCCTTGCGACCTTGTACGCACGTCGACAAGAGTCGCTCGCAAAAAAATCGGAGGAGTCGGAAAGACATGCCCGCGAGAGCGAGAGCAAGGCTAAGCAAGTTGCAGAGGAGGAGCGAGATAATGCACAGATTGCTCAACAAAAAGAGGCCGTTGCAAGAAAAGAAGAAGAGGTCGCAAGGCGCCAAGCTCAAGACGAACGCGACAAGGCCATAAAAGCCGAGGAAAGCGAAAAAGAAGCAAAGGACCTTGAGGTAATTGCTCGCACGAAAGCCGTCGCGTCAGAGAAACTCGCAAAAACATCCGAGCAAAAGGCGAACGAGTCAGCCGTGATCGCAAAGAGAGAGGAGCAAAAGGCAATTCGTAATGCCCGTATCGCACAATTGGGAAAATACCAGTCTGAGTTAAACCTTGCTCTCAATCAAACCAACCAATTCGATATCAGCCGCAGCAATCAATTGTTGCAAGACATCCAAGCGATCGAGACGAGTTTGAGCAGCGAGTCGGAATTGCCCGACGGTCAACGCATTTCATCAGGGCCAATGCTTCAAAACTGGGCCTTTCGCCGAATTGCCATGCTCAACAACATGGACCAGCCATCGGTCCATTTCGCCGGCCCCGTAACGGCTTTTCAGATCGCGTCGAAGTCGAAACGTGGCATCGTAGGAACGCGAAGTGGCCGGGTGAGCCTCATGGACTTGGAAGAGGGAAAAGCCGCGTTGATTCCGGGAAGCACGTTGGATTTGCGAGCTCCGATCCAAGCCGTTGCGATTTCACCCGATGGGGAGGAAGCGATTATTGTCACGGCGACACAAAGTTCGGACTATTCCGTTTACCGGTGGATTACGAAATCCAGTGAGGCGATCCCGATTCGCTCGATGGGAAAACGCAACTTGCAACAACTTGCGATCAGCCCGAACGGCCTGTGGGCAGTCGGCGGTATCAACGCTGGCCTATGGAAATGGACAAGAAGCGATCGGGGATTCGAATCCGAACCGAGTCTGCTCGAGTCGAAAGGCTCCTTGGTAAAGTTGCAGTTCAACGCTGAGAAAGAAGACGAAGTCTTTGGGCTTTCTAGATTGCCCAATGGCAAGTCGATTTGCATATTCGCGAATTTGAAGACAGACTCGGTGCAATCGTACGCAGTGCCGGACTCGATGGCAGATCGCGTATCCAGCGCCGCCATTTCGTTCGCTCAGCAGAAAGTCTATTTGGGATTGGACGACGGCAGGCTTTTGATTGCGGCACTAGGCTCTGGCTCCGGTAAGACACCTGACGTGCTTACCGTCGAAAGTGAGGTTCAGCCAAAGAAGCATACAACAGCCATTCGCGGCATCGAAGTTCATCCCGATGGGACCGTTCTTACTTTCGGCGAAGAGCCGGTCATCCATGTCTGGCAATCCGAGTCGGGTACGAACAGCCTGAACTACGCAAGTTTTTTGGTCGGATTGAATGGCAATGTTAGCAACGCGAAATTTCTGGGCGGAAGCGAAGATATTGTTGCGGCCGATGATTTAGGAAATGCGATGCGGTGGAATGTTGTCGATCAAGACAATCGTCGCATGCAAAGCCAATCGATGGAGTCGCAGCTCGTGGCACAAACTATTTCTCCCGACGGCACGCATCGCTCGATCGATGTCGATGGAGTCATGCGAGCATCGCGAGATAACCAAACGGAGGCTTTTTATATCGGCCATACGCCGGGAGCCAAGGTGACGGATTTTGCAATGGCTTCCGGGCGGCCACTGGTTGCAACCGTCGCACAGCTTCTTAAGTCAGGTGAGCGGGCGGCTTCGGAAGTCTGTATTTGGGACTATTCCACGCGAGCCATGCTCCATCGTTCGCAACACGAGACCGCAGGCCCTTGCCGAATTTCGTTCGTCCACAAAGATGAGCTCCTAGTTTTGGGTGATGGCAAAGAAACGATCACGATTTCGCTCCCAGCTGATTACCGCGTTACGAGCGAAAAGCGATTTGGAACGAGAATTGTTGTCGACCATCCAACCCAGCCGTCGATTGCCGCGTTGATCGCGCCGTCCGGGGCGGTTCGCATAGTGGATTGGACGAATCCTCCAAAGTGGGACGATATGCGGTATCGCAATTTCGACATTGCCATCAACAATCGATTTGAACCGATTGAGGCGGCATGGTCTTCGGACGGGAAAGAGCTTTTCGTTTTATTCGAACAAGGCCGAATCGCTCGGCTGGAATGGGACGGGGCGTCGCTCTCGAATTTGAATTGGTCAGACGAAATGCCGAACCTCCGTTCGATGGAGCAAGAAACGCCTTGGCGATACGCGGAGTTTTTAACAAAGCCATCGGTCAACGGTAGCGATCCATTGTTCATCGAGCTTCGGACCTCCGAGCCCAAAGCAAAGAGTGTCCGATTGCAAATGGAATGGAGTAGAGCAGATAGCAAGCCTGGAGCTCCTTCGTCGCAGTCTATTCCTCCAAGCGAGCGAAAACTCGAAACGGACCGCAAAGACTTCTTCGACATGGCTCGCACGAGCAAGGGCGGATTGATCGAAGTTGACCGCGAAGGAACGCTGACCGTATCCGATCCTGATGGCTCCAGTTTCCAATTGGGACGGCCACGATGCTTAAAGGTTTCGCAAAGCACCGATGGGAAACGCTGGGCAACAGTGCATGAAGGTGGAGGCGTTCTATTCACATCTCATTCCAGTCAGGGGGCGGTTGAATGGCACCAGTTGCGTCACCCCTTTGCCGAAGTAACTCAGGCTGAAGTTTCACCCGATGGCAGTCGTCTTGCGGTTGTTGGCCGCAGTGCGGAATTGGCAATTCCCCTCTGGTTGCTGTGTTTCGACATTTCCATGCAAGCTCCCGATGAACCGATAGCACATTACGAAGTGCCGGCTATAGCATTTGCTAAATGGCATCCTAGTAAAAACGAAATCTTTTCCTTGAGCGAAGATAAGAAATGGGAACGAAGGGATAGACAGTGGAACGCAAGCGATATCAACAACGAAGCATGGACGAGGCTGACAAAAGAGCCAGGCTTTCGATTTGTCGACATGAAGTGGCTGCGTGAACCGACGACTGGCAAAGAAGTGGAATTTGCGGAGACCATGTCGATTCTGTCCCATTCTGCGAACACAAGTCGAATCGACTTCATTCCCCTAGATCAAACGTTGAAGAGTGACTTTCAACCGCTCGTTTCGAGAGCAGCAATCACCTCCTTTGCAACGGCACCGTTCGAAAACGTGCTAGCCGTTGGAGATGGAAAAGGAACGCTGGGAGTTTGGTTCATTTCGCCTCGTTTTGACGAATCGCCGCGCGAGCTGTTTACCTTACCCGGACATCGTGGCTCTAAAGTGTGCCAAGTTTCGTTTTCGAGCGATGGATTTACAATCCTGTCGAGCGATGCGGGACAAAAGTCTCTACAATGGCGAAGCCGTTAGTTTTGGACGGTATATGTTTCGAACTGCTTTGGCCCTTGTTGTAATTTTTGAAATGCTTGGACTTATGAGGTTAGTCAAATTGCTCGTTCCCAGGCTCCCGCCTGGGAACGGAATGTCTTGGAGGCTCCGCCTCCTGTGTCGATCGTCCTCTATCCTGGCCTCAGCAGGCAGAGCCTGCAGTGCAGTGGGTTCCCAGGCAGGGGCCTGGGAACCAGATGCTGCTTCCGCCCTCGTTGCAGTCAATAGCACGACGCGCAAGCTCGTGAAACTGCTCTGTCTATCACTAGCTTGCGCGTCGTGCTACGGTTGCTTTCTAGCCGCCGATCACCTAAATGCCCAAGAGCCCGTGTTTTCTGGACCTCAACCCAATGAGCCGATCGTTCCGTTTCAAGTTCGAAGCTTGACCGAGCCAGACTTTGGCAAACAAGTCGACTATGTGTCCAAGGCCAAAGGCAAGCCGCTGCTGCTCATCTTCGTACACGATCTGAATCGCCAGTCTATTTCTTTGGTTCGCAATTTGACCGCCTACTCCGCAAAGCGAGCGAGTGACGGTCTCGAAACGGGGGTAGTTCTATTGCAAGACGATGCGAATGAAGCCGAAAAGAGCTTCCAACGCATGAAACATGCTTTCAATGCAGGAACCGCTACGGGCGTTTCTCCCGAGGGACGCGAGGGACCAGGAAGCTACGGTCTGAATCGACTGGTGACACTCACGATCCTGCTCAGTAAAGAAGACAAAGTCGTCGCCAACTATACCCTGGTGCAACCGAGTCTTCAGGTGGATCTTCCGAAGATTGTGAAGTCGATCACTGAGGTCGTTGGTGGAACTGTTCCGTCTCTTGAGGAATTGATCGGAAAGGATGCCATGCGTGCAATGCAAACGGACCGAAAAGACAAGGCACCCGATATGAGCGGTATTATGCGATCGCTTATCCAAAAGAGCGCGAGCGAAGAAAAGGTGATTCAGGTCGCCGCAGAAATTGAAAAACAGATGGAGGGAGACGAAGCGGTTCGAAAGGAGATCTATCGTATTGCGACGGCTGTTACTGGCGGCGGAAAACTCAGCGACTACGGCATTCCGAAGGCGCAAGAGTTCTTAACCAAATGGGCTAACGCGAGTCGCGAAAAAAGCGGAACGCAGCCTCGTTCTGACAAGGCAACGAAAGAATGATGTTCTACGCACTGCTTGTTGCATCAGTGCTTGTTTCGGACATCCCGCCGGTCGACTTTGATTCGCAGGTCTTGCCGGTGTTGACACATGCCGGTTGCAACGCAGGAGCGTGCCATGGCGCTGCCGCGGGACGGGGAGGTTTTCATCTTTCTCTTTTTGGCAGTGACCCAGATGCGGACTACTCGGCAATCGTCCATTTCGCGAAAGGCCGGCGAGTCAATCTGTTCAATACATCCATGAGCTTAGTTTTAAAGAAACCTTCAGGGATACTGGATCATGGCGGCGGAACGGTACTCGAGGATGATTCATCGAGCGTTGCGGTTTTGCGACGTTGGCTCGACGAGGGAGCAAAGCGTGGCATAGAGAGGCAACTCAAACAATTGCGAGTCGTCCCGGTTGAAGCCAATGCGAAAAAGACGGGCGAGTCGATACCACTACAAGCTTTCGCTCAATTCTCGGATGGGGAGGAGGTCGATGTCACGGAATGGACGATTTTTCACTCAACCGATCCTGCGTCGATCGAGATCAAGGAAAGTCCAGCAAGGGCCATTTGCTATCGTCCTGGCAAACACTTGGTCACGGCTCGATTTTGGAAAACGATTGTTCCTGTGTCGGTGCTGCTCCCATACCAAGCCGATAGCAAGCTCGCATTGCAGCCTGGACGATCGAGCGGTTTTGTCGATACGGAGATCGACAGCCAACTCCATAAGCTTGGCTTGAAGGGAACTGCGATAGCGGACGATAACGCGTTTCTTCGCCGACTGCGACTTGATTTGACAGGCCGATTGCCAACGCTGGAAGAGCTAAATGAATTTCAAGGGGGGGCGGGGGCTAGTCGTCGCGAACAAAAGGTTGACCAGTTGCTGGAAAGCACGGAGTTTTCGGAATTTTGGTCTTTGCGGCTCGCTCGCCTGTTTCGACTACGTGGCTCTCAGGAAGAGCCACAAGCAGCAGATGCGTATGGTCAATGGATACGGAGTTCACTCGAGAGTCGACGACCGTACAATGAAATGGCTCGCGAGATGCTAACGGCGACTGGCGATAGTCATGTTGTTGGTGCAAGCAACTTCACGCGTTCAGCCAAGGATGCTCGACTGCATGCCGAATTGGTTGGGAGTGTGTTTATGGGGACACGTATTCAATGCGCGAACTGTCACAACCACCCGTTTGCAAGTTGGACCCAAGATGACTACCACGGTCTCGCAGCTATCTTCTCGAGACTTGAACGAGGTCGATTCGTACAAGTCAAAAAAATGGGGGCCGTGACAAACTTGCGGACCGGCGAAGCGGCTTTGCCTCGTATACCAGGTCTGCGCGATTTGGAGGATGCGGATTCGGCGCTGGAGCAGTTCGCGAACTGGCTTTTGCAACGCGACAATCCGCACTTTGCGAAAGCGACCGTGAACTGGCTTTGGGAAGCGATGATGGGGCGAGGATTGGTGGCCGGTGTGGATGATTTCCGAGAGACCAATCCACCTTCTCATATTCGTTTGCTGGAACGGTTGGCCGAAGATTTTGTCGAACACGGATACGATTTGCGAAGAACATTGAGTTGGATCGCCAAAAGCGATGCCTATGCTCGCTCTCGAGGAAACCAGCCAAATGAGAAAGAGCAAGAAGCTTGGTATGGGGCTGCGGTTTCTCGGCCACTAATGCCTGAAGTTCTCTTGGATGCGTTCGAGGATGTCTTGCTCACTTCCGAATTTCGACAAAGCCAGAAGCAAAAACGGGCCATCGAGATGCTTGATCCAGCAATTGCATCTCCCGAACTGGATGCGTTAGGACGTTGTTCTCGAAGCGAACCGTGTCAGACTGCGAGTCAACAGCAGGGGCTAGCCTCGAAGTTACTTGCGATCAACGGAGCACTTCTGAATCGACGAATTGCAGACCGCGAGGGTCGCTTGCAACGAGCCATTGCCGACGGCAAATCCGCGGAGGAAATCATCTTGGAGTTTTATGAGCGAGCGTTGTCGAAAAAGCCATTGGACACACAATTGGCTTTATGGCTTGGCGAGTCGAAGGGGATGTCACGCGAAGCTCTGTTACGGTGGCTCGAAGATTTCGTTTGGTCCGTATTAAATTCCGATGAGTTTGCGTCCAATCGCTAGAAAGGTCCATCGTGCTGAATCGATCAAGCATAACTAAGTCCGCGAAAAGGCGGGCGGAGGACTTGGGTTTATCTAGCACGACGCGCAAGCTAGTGAACAAATTGGACAATTCACTAGCTTGCGCGTCGTGCTATGGAATGTCCCAACCTGCCGGCTGCTTGAGGCGGGATTTCCTGCGAATTGGGAGTCTCGTGAGCTTGGGAATCAGTTCGCAGTTGATGTCGGCCAAACCGGCCATGTCGCGCACGGTAGTCCGAAATGGCAAAGCGAAGTCGTGTATTCTGCTTTGGTTGGATGGCGGGCCAAGTCACTTGGAGACGTTTGATCCCAAGCGAGATGTGCCAGAAGAAGTGCGAGGACCATTTAAGCCGATTGCAACCGTTGTCCCTGGCATCGAATTGTCGGAATTGCTACCGTTGACGGCTGGAGTCACCGATAAGCTTGCGATCGTGCGATCGGTTACGTCGCCGTTAGGTGAGCATGGCATTGCCAATCAATACATGCTGACGGGCTACCAGCCAGGATCGCCGGTCGTTCATCCGAGCTTTGGAGCGGTGTTAGCGCAACATCGCCGTTCCAATGCTCCTTTGCCGGACTACATCGCTGTTCCTGAATCGAGACCTAGCATGGGAGCTGGTTTTCTGGGTTCGAGTTTTGGGCCTTTTTCGATCGCAAGTGATCCGGCGCGACCTGAGTTTCAAGTAAAAGACCTCGATTATTATCCTGGAGTGGATAGCGATCGATTGAAACGTCGTCGTCGTTTTTTGCAGGAGATCGACGCCATGGATAAGTCGCTGTCCGATCGCAATGTTACTTTGGACCCGTTGTTTGATCAGGCGTTCCGGCTCATCGATACGCCAGAGGCGAAGCGAGCATTTCGACTTGAGGAAGAAAGCGAGGCGACTCGAAGTCGTTATGGAAGTCGCACTTTCGGTCAGAGCTGTTTGCTGGCTCGGCGTTTGATTGAGCGCGGGGTGGGGCTTGTTTCCGTTCTTCAGACAGGATGGGATACGCATCAGAATTTGATTTTGTCGTTGCGAGACGGGTTCAGCGGCGCCAAAGCCGGCGTAGGCTTAGTGCCAACGTTCGATCAAGCTTTTTCGGCGTTGATTGGCGACTTGCATGAACGACGCATGTTGGACGAAACCTTGGTTGTTGCCATGGGTGAATTTGGGAGGACGCCCAAGCTCAATACGGGAGGCGGTCGAGATCACTGGCCGCGGGTGTTTAGTGTCGTGTTTGCTGGAGGCGGCGTGCGAGGCGGACAAGTCATCGGCGCAAGTGATCGTATCGGTGAAAGTCCATTAGAGCGTCCTATCACTCCTGCAGATCTAGCGAACACGATTTACCGTTTGTTGGGGATCGATTCGGATAGCGAGTTGATTACACCGGACGGTCGGCCGATTCGCATCAACCAAGGTGGCCATTTCATTTCGGAAATGGTTTAGGGATTGGCGTCGCATGGCAGATCAGAAAAGCGAGCAGGATCAAGGACACTGCGTTTACTTGAATAGATTCGTAATTGCGATTTGGCTGGCAGTTATTGTCGCGTTTATGGACATGGCCAATGCTCAGCCACCCGTTACTGCTTTGGCGTTCTCTACTGATTACAAGCATGTGATTGCCGGTTCTCAGCTTGGACTCTTGATAGAGGATTGGCCTGGGCTTGAAAGTCGTCGTTCCACGCCGCTCGAGATGGACAGTATTCACGACATATCTTTTTCTCCTGACGGTCGTCATTTGTTGATTGCTGGAGGTAGTCCTGGAGTGGTAGGAACTGTCCAGCTGAGACAATGGCCGGACTTAGAATTGGTTCGATCTTGGAGCGAGCATCAAGACGTGGTTTATGCAATCGACTGGCGGGAAGGCGGAAAGGAGTGGGTTTCGTCGAGCTGGGATGGTTATTGCCGTGTTTGCAAAATCGACGCGTTGGCCTCGCATGTAACGATGTCGAGTCATTCGGGGCCTGTATTTGCGGCCACGTATTTGACGGGCGGGCATGTTGCCAGCGCGGGAGCTGACCGAACGATTGTTGTTTGGGATTCCTCTTCAGGCCAGCCATCCAAAGTGCTTCGGCAGCACACAGGAGCCGTCCATGCGTTGGCTTTCCAATCTGTGGAAATAGCGAACGGGAGGGAACCCTTTTTGGCTTCCGCGAGTGAGGATCGGACCGTCCGTTTTTGGCAACCATCGATAGGGCGAATGGTTCGGTTTCATAGGTTCAAGAGCACACCGCGAGCGATTGCATGGACACCGGATGGCCGTTGGCTCATGGTTGGTTGCGACGATGGGAGAGTGTTTCAGCTCGATCCGATTCAATTGACAACAGATGAACTCCTTCTGCAAAACGGGAGCGTGTTGAATCTCGTTGTGGACATGGATGGCAAGGTTTGTTTGAGTGACCAGTCGGCTGTGACGGCAATAGAGAAGCCAAGGTAATTCGGTGAGTTGTCAAACCGGTCACCCAAACAGGTACCGATACTGACAGTGAGGAGCAATTCCTTGAACAGGTTTCCTCGATAACAACGAGGGAAAGCGAGATTCTGCTTTTCTAAAATCGGTTCGCTGATCGCTGAGAGATCAGCCAGACTCTAAAAAGACCACAATGGCCCGTGAACTCACTTCCTTTGTGTAATATCAGGGCCAAGCTCCATTCGGAATGCAAATTGCGTCTCAGATATTATTCATTGGCGTAGGTATCGCAAAGAGTTAATCGAGGCGAGGCTTTAGAAAACGCCAGGAGAGCGAGGGTATGTTCTCTTCGCATCTAAGTTCGGAAGGTAACCTTTGGAAAGATGATCATGATCCATTCAGCAAACGGCCGTAAACTATCCCTTGTCATCGCTGCACTAGCTTTGTTCACCGCAGCAGTTGGTGCCAACGCGACTGCACCGGCGTCAGACAGTCCGCATGCGTCGCATATGCTTAAATGCGCAACGGTATGCTCCGAATGTCAAGTTCAATGCGACTCTTGCTCAAGTCATTGCGCAATGCTTGTGACTGAAGGGAAAAAGGAGCATGCCAAATGCATGAGCATGTGCGTAGACTGCGCGGAGTGCTGCAAGATGTGCGCTTCGCTTTGTGCTCGACAGAGTGCACTCAGTGCCTACGCTTGTGAATGCTGCGTCAAATCCTGCAATGACTGTGCAGCAGCATGCGAGAAGTTTCCTGATGACAAGACTATGTTAGCATGCGCGAAATCTTGCCGAAACTGTGTCAAGGAATGCGAAGCAATGGCCAAGATGACGAAATAGTTTTTGACGCCGCTCCTCTCAAGTTGTACACTCGCCAGTCAACGAGAAACGGACCCACCAAGCTTACCCATCCAAGCGGCGCAAGTCGCGATGAGATGGGTTTTGTCGATTGGCTTGGAAACGTAGTCGTCGCATCCAGCGTTCAGGCATTTGAGTCGGTCCTCAGACATCGCGTGCGCAGTGAGGGCCACAATTGGAAGCTTTGAGCCGCGATCACGCAAGGTTTGGGCCAAGCTATAACCATCCATTTCAGGCATTTGCATATCGGAAAGTAAAAGATCGAATGGGGTGCCTGCAGCTTCCGCTTGTCCGAGCATTTCCAAAGCGATAAGTCCGTTATCGGCGGTCTCGATGGTTGCCCCAGCCTTTCGAATCAAGAATGCGATGAGGCGCTGGTTATCCACGCCATCCTCTGCCAGCAAGATGCGACCGCGAAGCTTCTGTGCAGCTTCGATTGGCTTAGACTCCGCTTTTGCCATTATTGGGGTCAGGCTCAAAATGTTAGTGCTTCCTGCGACTTGCTCAAACGGCAGCACGAGACGAAAGCACGAACCTTTTTCCAACACGGTATTAAGAAGGGTGACATCCCCACCCAGAATTTTGGCTAGTCTGCGGCTAATAACTAGCCCCAGTCCTGTTCCCCCGTGTTTTCGGGTAACGGAACTGTCTGCTTGGCCAAATGCTCTGAACAGTCCATGAACTTGCTCTGGCGACATCCCTGGCCCAGTGTCCGCAACGTCAACTACCAACTGCGACTGATGCCGGTTAGCTTCGACTCTTGCCGCAATACTCACAGATCCCTTTTCAGTGAATTTGATGGCGTTGCCCACGAGATTCATCAAAATCTGCCTCAGGCGAGTCGGGTCGCAAAGTATTCGATCCGGCAATGGACTCGTACTCGTCATGCTGAGAACTAGTCCCTTGTCGGATGCTGACTGAAGCATCAGTTTTTCGACTTCGCACAGGACGTTGACAAGCTGGGTCTCAACTTTTTCGACAGTCAACTTATCCGCTTCGATTTTTGAGAGGTCGAGAATGTCATTGACAACAGTAAGCAAGTGAGAGCCGGCGTTTTTGATTGTGTCCACGATCTGCCTTCGCCTTTCGGGGGGGGAATCGCCCGTCTCATCCTCGCCCAAAATATCAGCGAACCCTAGGATTGCAGTTAGCGGTGTGCGGATCTCATGACTCATGTTGGCTAGAAACTCGCTCTTGGCTCGGCTGGCAAGCTCGTGTGCTAACTTCAGGCTTTGTTCGGCACGTTTTCGTTCTGTGATGTCGTAGAGCAACACCAGATGCGTTCGATCGAATCCTGCTGCGAGCGGAGCAGCGCTGGCCAATACGAATCGCTCGGTTCCATCTTTGCATCGAACTCTTATTTCCATGGGTGAGAACACTGTATTTGTTTGTGCCGCTCGTGCGAGCTCCTCTTGCCAATTCTTGGCCGCCCAACTTCGATAGTCAGGGTCGGGGTAGGCTTTGGGCCACCAGTCCGCGAGAGTCGGGATGTCGGATTGAACATAGCCAAAGGTTCGAACGAACGCAGGGTTTAGGAAAGTGATGCGTTGCAGTTCGTCGTTGAGCGCCATGGGAACGGGGGACGCGTAGATAATGGCACGGAATCTCGCTTCGTTGGCGAGCAGCGATTGCTCTGTCTGCTTGCGGTCCGTGATGTCGCGAGAGATCCCGAACATACCGATGATTTCGCCATGCTTGTTGCGCAGGGGGCCCTTGGTCGTCAGGAACGTGATCTCTCCTATATTGGTGGATAGATTCATCTCCTCGAAAGTCTGGATGCGCCCCGACTCGATTACTTTCTTATCGTTGTTCATAACCTGAAGAGCTTGTTCTGGCGGGAACAAGAATGTATCGTCGTGGCCTAAAACGTCCTGAGAGGGCTTACCCACATAGCGGCTAGTGGCGGTATTGAAAATCAAGTAACGGCCCTGAAGATCTTTCACAAAGATAGCATCCGAGGTGCCTTCGGAAAGCGCGAGCAAGAGGGCCTGATTTTGGCCGAGCGCTTCCTCCGACCGTTTTCGCTCAGTGATATCTTGAAAGGTTCCGTAAATTCTGATCGCTTTGCCGTCCTGCATGTCGGCAAACCCCTGAGTGTGTACCCAAAGATGCCGCCCCTTGGCGGAAATCAGTGGTAACTCTAGGTCGTAGGGCGTGCCACTATCGATTGCCGCTTGTACCGCTGCCGCAATAATCGGTCGCGCTTCAGGAGCAAAAAGATTGATTCCCTCCTCGAGTACCGGCTCAACTGGCGGCTCAATCTCGGCTATACGAAACGTCTCGCGCGTCCACGAGAGTTTCATGGTTTGAAGATTCACGCTCCAACCTCCGACTTTAGCCAATTCGCCGGTACGATCGAGCAATTCGCGTGCACGTTCGAGCGACGACTCAGCTCGCGAACGGCGCAGGGCTATTTCGACGCAAAAGGGAAGCAGTTTAAGATAGCCCCGATCGGCGTCTTTGATAAGGTAATTCGCTACACCTTGCTGCAGCGCAGAGACGGCCACATCCTCATTGCCCAAACCGGTTAATAAGATCACCACCTGCTCCGTGAATTCAGACATCAGGTCAAAAGAGTTGCCATCTCCAAGTTCATGGTCGCAAAATATGATATCGAAGCGATGCGCACGAAGCACGTTATGAGCCTCCGCCACCGAGCGAACAACGGTAATCAGGTACGGCAGTCCTTGGTCAACGACGGCCTTCACGAGTGCCAACTCGTCAACTCGGTCGTTCTCGATATAGAGGACATTCAGCGGGGTAGTTGCGTACTCCCTTGGAAATAGCGGCTTGTTCATGTAGACAGCGTCCTAGTGGAAAACCCGTAGCCTCGAAGCGCAGGTATCGTAACAACAATCTGAGTGGAATCTATGTAGCCCGACAAAGCTGACGCGGGTCATTCTGATCTTAACGCACTACGTCAGTGTCGGAAACCGCTGAAAACATTCCCGCGAACCGAGAAGCAACTCGGGGGGGAGAGGTAAGAGGGACCGTTCACCGTAACCTGTTTGGGCTCACCGCCACTTACTGGAAGAGTATAGATTAGCGACTTACCGCCAGCCTCTTTTGTATGATGGCTGATTGCAATCATTTTTCCATTCGACGAGAGCACATGGTCATTGTTGCAGCGGTCTGCGAAGAGCTCTGCGAAACTGCAAAGAAGTAAGTCCATCGCCATGCACTGCCGCGTTGATATGCGGCGAATTCGTATCGAGCGTGGAGCGTACCATCCACCCCAATTTGCGATGCGGATCTACGCCCTCACCCAGCAGTTTAGCTTGGGTGGTTAAGATGAAGTCACCCTTGATTCGCTTCCAGGCAAAATGGAATTCATCTTTGTCGAACCACATGTTCTTTCCCGAACCGGCTATGCGATATTCTTGCTTCTCAGAATCGTAGACAGCTTCTCCTTGTATGGCCGGCATACCGACGCCGGATTGCGACTCGAATACGCCTATTCCCGCGTTCGTTTGGCAATCGGCCCGTCCTGAGACACTTGCGACCAGAAACAGGGTTCCAATTGCGACACTCCATCGGTTCTTCACTGAGGACATTCTATTATTTTTCTTAGAGCCATTGGGGAGAGGGAGACGGGCCTTAGACGAGTGCTTCACGCAGAGCAGTGACGAGATCCCGCACGCGAGCAATCGCGTCGTATTCGGCTATTTTTCCTTCGACGGGAAGCGTTTCGATCGGTACATAACCGCGATAGTTGGACTGCCTGATAATTTGTACCAATCTGGTCATGTCAATCTTAGGACCTTGCCTATTGCTGAGCAGTTCTTTCACCTGCCAGTTGACTGCTCTCGGAAGGACTCTCGCGATATCTGCATATGGGTCCGGTGTCAAAAAGAAGCCCGTATCCACAATGGTTCCCAGCCAATCGGACTTCACCATCCCGAGAAGCTTTAAGACTTCATCGGCGCTTTTTAGCATGTCACCGTGATTCTGCACTCCGACTAGAACTCCATACTTTTCGCCATGTTCGGCACACTGTGCGAGCGCATCCGCCATCCAGCCCGCGGTGTCGTCCCAAGATTGATCTTTGGGCTGCGGTCCTGCAAAGACTCTCAGCACTGGTGCTCCCATCTCTGCGGCCGCTTCAATCCATTTCTTGGCAAGTTCAACGTCAGCTTGTCGTTTGGCCTTGTC
This sequence comes from Pirellula sp., assembly GCA_031424235.1. Classification (GTDB taxonomy): domain Bacteria; phylum Planctomycetota; class Planctomycetia; order Pirellulales; family Pirellulaceae; genus JBKCUI01. The sequence goes on along the minus strand of JANPHB010000384.1, from coordinate 24,074 downwards.
GGTCGTAGCAAAATCGTTTCGGATGCCGGTACCACTGAATTCGAGACCAAGTTGAAATGCACGACGTTTAAAGTCATTGAGGAACTTCCTGTCAGGCACGTTGGGATATCCTGGGAAGAAATAGCCGGTTGGATCGACAGCATCGACTTCGAGCCGAGCGCACTCCTCGAGCATGTCGAACAAGCTCATCCCACCGCTTTCGCCTTTCAAATGGCGATTCAGCTGGATGTAGTAAGACCAGGCGTTCACACTCAGCTTGATCTTGACACTTTGGTGGTTGGGAGCAAGCGGTTTTTCTTGCGCTGAATTGGTCGTCTGCGTATTTCCGAGAACTATCCCTAGGGGCAATAATGCGGCCCCCTTAAGCAAATCGCGTCGGTTGTTGGAGCTGCTCATCGTCAATGTATCCAAAATTAAAATACTTGATTGCCCGCAAAAAGGATCTCGTCGAGATTCAGCTCAGTTGCCTGGATACTTTGCTCCATCGCACGAACATAGCGGTAGACATAGTGTACCTGCTACGTTTGTCTCCTACTACGGAATGTTTATTTCCACGAGTTTTGGCAAGGACGGTTTTGCGTCGCGCTTTCGATTGGCCTGAATTGCGCGTTGTTCCATCGATTCGTCCACTAGATCGTATCGCACATCGCGTTGACGTGCCGTAAAGCCATACTCTTCGATCGCGCCTCGCATTTGGTCTAGCGTCAGAAAGTGAACCGTCCCTGCTTCCGCAACGACATTTTCTTCCAGCATGAGGGACCCCATATCGTTAGCACCATACGACAATGCAAGTTGACCAATCTTGAGCCCCTGTGTGACCCAACTGCTCTGAATGTTTCGAATGTTATCCAAATACAGTCGAGATACCGCTTGTGTTTTTAGATACTCGAACGCACCAGCGGGCGGAATCGTCGACAGATCGGTATTGTCTGGTTGGAAGCTCCAGCAAATAAAGGCGGTGAATCCGTTGGTCTCGTCCTGCAATCGCCGAACTCGTTCCAAATGTTCGATACGTTCTGCCAATGTTTCGACATGACCAAACATCATCGTGACCGTACTGACACCACCCAGTTCGTGCCAAACTCGCATGACGTTGAGCCAGTCATCCGACATAACTTTGCCTCGCGTGATTTCACTCCGAACGCGATCCACAAGAATCTCCGCGCCGCCCCCCGGAATGCTGCCAAGACCCGCACCCTTCAATCGCTCCAGTACGGTTCGAATCGGTAGTTTGTTAACCTTGGTGAAGTGATGTAACTCAGGCGGACTGAAACCGTGTATGTTGACGGACGGGAAGTCTCGTTTGATATCCCCTAATAGTTCTTCGTACCACTCCAAGGTGAATGTAGGATGCAGCCCACCTTGCATCAAGATTTGGTTGCCACCCAATTCGACCGTCTCGCGAACTTTTTCGAGGAGCTCCGCTCTCGGGAGCACATACCCCTCACCGCTTTTTGGCGAACGGTAAAAAGCACAAAAATCGCAAACAGCAGTGCAGATGTTGGTGTAGTTGATATTACGATCGATATTGTAGGTTCGATAGGACTCGGGATGCAGTCGATTCGTAATTTCATTTGCAGCCGCTCCGATCGCCGCGAGCTCCCGACTTTCGAGTAACGTCAGGGCATCTTGCTGGCTCAGGCGTTCTCCCGCAAGCGTGTTGGCCAAGATGGAAGAAACGGTTGAGTTCGATAATACCATGTTGAGTTCCTTTGATACGAGCAATCGACATTGACGTTGCTCAAGCCACTATTTCGAAATGAGTCCAAGCATCTCGCATCTACGACGGAACTCTTGAAGTCCGCGTCTCTCGTCTTCCTGCAAAAAGAAACGAATGTACTTGGTGAGGTAGTCTTCACACTGTGAAGCCGTCAACTGATACTTGTTGGCGGCCGATTGAGCGATTTCCCGAACATGCAACAGCCCTTCGTCGCGAGCCTTTTCAAAAGCCTTCGCCCACTGAACGTTTGCAAAAGAATTGTTTCTCGCAACCCACATTGCAAAAACGAATGGTAGTCCCGTTTCTTCAAACCAAGTTTGCCCTAAATCCCAATCGCTGTGAAAGGCAGGCCGAAACGATTCAGGATGCATCGCTCGATCACCAATCACGAGTACGGCGTCCGCTGGCGACTCGACGGGGTCATCCTCCATTTTGAGAGGAATGGTCTTCGGAATAAAGCCATATTTGTGATGAAACAAAACCTTGCTCAATGCAGCGCTGGTTCGCGATCCCTCGTCCAAGGCGAGCGACCGAACTTCAGACGGATCGCAACGGAAAAAAACCCGAACGGACCAAACCGGGCCACGGCATGCGATGACCGCATCGGAAACGATTTCGAACTTCGGATGCTGAAAATACTCAACGACTGGAATCAAACCAATGTCGATCGATCCTGAAGCTAGGTCTGTCGCCAGCTTACTAGGCAGGTCAAGACTCAACGCATCGCCGGATTTCAGTGCTTGGTCGAGCCCAAAGATGAGCGGCTTGGTATTCAAGTACGAGACGGCACCGATGCGTGTCGGCTGTCTTTCCAATTGGGATGGTAACAATTGTGTGTGATAAGAGTGAAACTCTAGAGTGGGTTGTTTTGTTTGTTGCGTCATTCAATTGCTCCTAACGATACGGCTTAACCGCAGTTCGGACCGATCGTTAACTTGGCCAACCAGAACTTAACTCAAGACTTCCACAAACAGCCGGCCCAGGACCAACCCACTCCAAATCCTACTAGGACATTTTGGCTTCCTGGCGTCAGTTTTCCTTCATTTCGAAGATCGTGGATGAGGATTGGCAAAGTGCTCGAAACCGTGTTTCCTCGGTCGCTCAAGCGAATCGGCAATCTTTTGTCGTCCACGCTGAGAGCCGTTTGCAGGTGCTCGAGCATTTTGCGAGTCGCTTGGTGCATCAGGAAATAGTTGACGTCAGACATTTGCAAGTTAGCTTTTCCAACCATGTCGCGAACCAATTGTGGGATAGCGCCAATGGTGAAGCTCATTAGGCTTGGGCCATCCATATAGAGCCGACTGGACCAGCGTTTTCGGTGTCTTGGTGAGATGGCTTCGTCTTTGCAGCGTGCGCCGCCATCATTGACGATGAGTGTATCCGCGCCGCTTCCGTCGGTTCCAAACTCAAACCGCGAAAGAGTGGGCACGTCGGAAGCATCAATAAGAGTTGCAGCGGCACCATCGCTAAATATCGTTCGCAGCGAACGGTCGTCTTGACTGATGTATTTCGAATAAGTCTCCGCCGTTACCAACAAGATACGTTTGCATTGACCGCTGGCCATAAGGCCTTGCGCTAGTGAAAGCCCATAAACAAAGCCGGAGCATCCCAAGTTAAAATCGAGGGCTCCGCAGTGGGTGCTCAGCCCCAACCGGTCCTGAAGCAAACACGCGGTGGTCGGAAGAGGATAGTCTGGTGTTTGGGTACAGAGCATCAAAAAGTCGATGCTTTTCGGATCGATGTTCTGTTCGGAAAATAGTTTTTGACACGCCTTGAAGGCTAAATCGGAAGCGGTTTCGTTGGGCGCCGCGAGATGCCGAAGCGAAATACCCGTCTTTTCCGCGATAAGGGCGACGTCCCAGTCTGGATTTTCAGCCTGGAGCTGGTCGTTGGTCTCCACTCTTTCAGGAAAATGAACGGCGATGGGACCAATTTGAGAATGGGGCACGTTTGCCGACTTCGACGAAGGAGGAAAGGGGTCTGTCAGCCGTGATGATACCCTTTTGGATTCAACTGCGAAAGATCGCTGTTTCGGGAGCAAACGCTTGCTAAAAAAGAAACCCGCAGGTTGTCCTGCGGGTTTGAAATAGAAACATCAATGTTTTGATAGCTTCTTAATTACTTGGCACAGCTGCATGAGACAGCCGATGTTGCAGGTGCTTGGCTGCAACCACAACCGCTTGCTGGAGCAGCAATGGTCATTGCGGCTGGTGCATAGTTCAATGTCGTGGCTGGTGCCGAAGCGCCACAACCACAACCACAACCGCTAGAGGAACCGCCAGTCGATACGCCAGTTGTGTTTCCCGCACATGGGTTGAACGTGTAGGCGACCAGCTTTGGAACCATCTTGCAAACTTGAACTTGAACTTCCTTCGTCGTTGGGACTTGGATGTTTACTGTGTACTCCTCGACAACATCCTCGGTTACCGTTTCGTAACGTGTGGACTGGAAAGGCTCAACCGATTGGGTTGGGACATTTACTGTGAAGGAAATATCCTTGGTTTTCTTCTCGGTCTTGTATGTTACAACAGGATACGTTTCTTGCTTGGTCTGAGTGGTATAGCTCAAAACGCGGCGGGTACGTGTTCGTTGTTCTTCGGTGTAGTTGACGACTTTGCGAGTACGAGTTCGTGGCTCGGAAACGTATTCGACAACCTTTTTGGTTCCCGTTCGTGCTTCTGGTCGATAAACAACGTAAGCGCATTCGTAAGGAACTTGTGTGCTTTGCTGTTCGTAAACCGTGTAGGAAACTTCTTCGTTTTGAACCGTGTTGGTAACAACAGGCACTTCTTCGGTTACTACGCTAGGCACCCAAACGCGGCGAGTGGTCGTCGACATCGCTGGAGCCGAGGCAACGGCTGTGCCGCAACCGCTAGCCATGGAACTGCCGTAGACAACGTTGCCGCTGACGATTGCGTTGCCACCGCAGGACGAGCCCACGCTGGAACCGCAGCCAGCGCTAACGCCGGCGCTGCATCCGCAGCCAGACGAAGCCGCAGGGGCGCTGCAACCGCAATTACCTGTTCGCTTGCCGCATCCGCATGCCTTGGCTCTATGTCCACATCCGCAACCGCGCGATGAGCTAGCGAAAATCCCGGTCCCACAACCTCCGCCAGAAACAACGGTTGTCATGGCGGTGTTGCCACAACCTGTCGAGTAAGTTGCTGCGGGTGCTGCGTAGGTCATCATTGGAGCTGCTTGAATAACTTGGGCTGCGCCGTAAGACGAGCCAGCAACTTCTTCCACAACCGTTTCCCAATGTCCATAGTCCTTGGTAACCGATTTCGTCGAATAGCTTGGCACGGTTCGTTGAACGGTTTTGGTTTTGACGACAGGTATGACATTGGTAACGGTCTGCATTTTGGTGACAGTTTCCGTTTGTGGTACGAAGACGTTATATGTGAATGTCTCATCCTTTAGCCGAGGTACATTAACGCTATATGTTTCTTGAATGTCGCTGATCACAGGCACTTTGACCGTGTAGTTTTCAGAAACTTCGTTCCAGACTGGAACGCTAACCGCAACGTCAACCGTCTTGGTTGATTGTTCTGGCACCAACACGCTGTACTCAATTGTCTTCGTTTCCGTAGTTGGGACCATCGTCACCTTGGTGCGGAAATCCTCGACGGTAACTGGGACTGTCTTAGAAACTTGCTTGACACGTGTCCGTGTTTCTTGCTTTGTTTCCATCGCCGTTACGTATTGTGTTTCCGTGACGAAGGTCGATTCCATAACCGTTCGATAACCTGTTACAGGTTCGCAAACGATTTGCGGTCCAACAGCAACTGCAGCTTGCATTTGCATTGTTTGAACAGGAGCGTAGCTCATCGCACTTGGTGCATAAGAAGCTACACCTGGAGCATAGGACATTCCGTAGGAACCGTCAGCGGCGACAGCGCCACACGACGCAGGGCTTGCTTCGACAATGGAATAGCCTGAATAACCATTTGCAGTGTATCCGCCAGCAACAGCGTAACCTGAACCAGTGCCACAGGAGCCTTGAGCTGCATAGCCGCCAATTGCGTGTCCACCGATGCCTCGTAGACCGCATCCGAAATGCGAACGAATAGGGCGACAGGGATCACTACAACCACCACAACGAAACCCAGCTTCAGCTAGGTTTACCATAGCAAGAGCCAACGGCAAAACCGCAAGCCAAATAACACGATGCATCATCTTGGGAGTCTCCAACACAAACGAAAATAAACTTTGGTAACAGGTTCCACTTTTTGTATTAGAGCGAAAACTAGGATAACCGTCAAAATTGCGTTAAGCAGAACTCTAGTCACCCCCCTCTTAGCGTCAACCCAACGACTGAATAAACAACTGGATAATTGACGTAAAATATCAAACTCAAAATTTACGAGAAAACGCAATCTGTTCCGTAGCGACCACACAAAAGGGGCTTACTGTATAAAAACAGGCGAAATTTCCCCGTGCGGTCGAATTCAGGGTAAAATTGCGGGCCGTTTGGTTTCGAGTTTCCCCGCTCCCATTAGCAAAAGCATTGCTGCAATGGTTCCTAGTCGTCTGTTTCGACTTTTTTTCGCCGTTTTCGTCCCCGTTTCGATTTTTTCCGGAAGTGGAGTTTCGCAGGAAACTCAGTCGGTTTCGACTGCCGCGGACGCTTCCAACAAACCCGAGCCCAAAGTATTTACGGAGCCGATGGTCGCACGGGTTGAGCTCCGACTGACGATTGGAGACAAAGAAGTTGACGTGATCGAAAAAGGGGACTTGCTGACCGTTCTCTCGGAACGGGAAAAATCGTTTTTGATTCGTACCTTTCGAGGAGTCAAAGGTGGAATCGAAAAAGCAAATTTGGTTACCCTGGCGGAATCGGTTGAGACATATGATGAGGTGATCAAAGAGAATCCAAAAGTGGGGCGCTTTTACACGCTGAGGGCTGGGGCGCATTGGGCTCGAGGTAACACAGAGAAGGCGCTCGCTGATTTTGATGAGGCTATCAAACTGGGATACGATTCAGCCAACGCTTATTCAAGCCGAGCGTTATTCCTGACCGCTACGCACTCGTACGAAAAAGCCATTGAGGATTTTTCCAAAGCGATCGAAAAGGGGGACAAAAGCGAGTCGATTTACGTCAATCGCGCCGCCGCTTATTTGCAGATGAACATGGTTGATGAAGCGATAGCTGACTACTCAGCCGCCATTCAATTGAACAACAAAAACGCCGGCGTGATCCAGCAACGAGCAACCGCACTTAAAGTCAAAGGTGAATTCGATAAAGCGATCGTCGACTTCACGCAAGCGATGGAACTAAGCCCGAACTTTATCCCAGCGATCATGGGGCGAGGCTACGTCTACTTTCAAAAAGGGGACCATGCCAAAGCCGTCGAAGATTTCACTAAGGTCATCGAACTAAACGGGCGGGCAGCCGTCGCGTTCAACAATCGAGGCTACAACTATCAGCAACTTGGTAAATACAAAGAAGCTCTTGAGGACTTCAAAAAGGCCGTTGAGCTAACACCTGACTATGCGTTGGCCCATCAAAATCTTGGCTGGTTGCTCTCGACATGCAAAGACGAGTCGCTGCGGGACGCGAAAACCGCAGTCGCTTCGGCTACCAAAGCCTGCGAATTGAATGAGTACAATGATCTTAGTGATCTTGCTGCGCTGGCAGCCTCGCACGCTGCGGCCAAGGAGTTCTCACTGGCAATAGGTCTTCAGGAAAAGATCGTCGAACGAGCGGCGGCTACACAAAAGCCTCTGGCCGAAAAATTGCTCGAGCTCTACCGCAACGAAAAACCTTTTGACCCCGACTTGAAAGTCGACCTGGTACCCGAAACATCCAGCTCAGAAACAATGCCAAACGCGAAAAAATAGCTCGGCCTGTACATGAAGCAAGTTATCGCAATCATTCGGCCGTATCTCGCAGAACGACTACTCGAAAATCTAAAGCTTGCTCCGCTAGAAGCACTGCAGGTAACGGAAGTGAAAGGGTTCGGCCGACAAAAAAGTTATCTCGACCAATACTTGTCGACTGAGTATTCGTTGGCATTTCTTCCGAAAGTTGAAATCACAATGTATGTCGCAGACTTGAGGGTCGAAGAAGTGCTCAAGACCATCGTTGATACCGCCAGAAGCGGCCGGATGGGGGATGGCAAAATCATGGTTTTGGACGTTTCGGAAGGAGTTTGATTCGCGAATCGAGTTCAAATGACTTTTCCAATCGAAGACGCTGCTTTACACTGTCTCCCGCAACGTAGATTGGGAACGAGAGAATGAGCAACCGAGGCAGTGGTCAATGCGATTTAGGCAGCTAGATAAAATTACCGAACTGGTTCCAGGCGAACGAATTGTCGCCGTCAGGCACGTCAGAGCAGACGAAGACTATCTTCGAGACCATTTTCCGCTTTTCCCAGTTATGCCCGGAGTTCTTATGCTCGAAGCCCTTTTCCAGGCTTCCTGCTGGCTAGTTCGGGCGAGCGAGAATTTCGAAAACTCGTTGTTGGTGCTCAAGGAGGCCAGAAACGTCAAGTTTGCAGACTTCATGGAACCAGAGCAAACCCTCCAAATTACAGCTGAGATCATCAAGTCCGAGCCAAATAGCGTTACGCTCAAGGCGACAGGAACCAAAGGGGAGGTGGTCGCGGTTTCCGCTCGATTGATCATCGGCAAATCGAACATGAAAACCAATGATATTGAGCTCTCTCCTTTGGACGAGTTCATGCGAGAAAGCATGCGATTGCAACTCAGTCTGCTAACCAATTAGAAAGCCATTTTTTGCCCAAATGCATTTCGTTTAACAGTCAGCCGTAGGCGTACTTTCCAGGAACAGAGTACGTCTTCGGCTAACTGTTAAGCGACTAAATCTCGGCTCAAAAAAGGTAGGGTTGAGAAAGCACGGAACTTATAGAAGGCGGTTTTAGCCCAAAATCCCCCTAAAAGTCGGGCCTTGACACAAAAAATAGACTTCGACTTAACAAATTCGCGTCTTGGCAGTTGGAATTTGTCGATCTGGAGTGTACCGTAAGTAATGATTCGGTAACGAATTCGAACACTTCCGCAACTCCGGGCCTTCTATCATCAGTTTCGAGATACCTAGCCCAGGCGAATAATTACGTTGGATTTTTTGATTTTTTAGGATTTGAAGGTGCAAGCATGAAACGGAAACTTACGGGTTTTTTGGCAATGGCATTTGCTTTTTCGGTAGCCACACCAATCCTTCGCGCCGACGACAACCCTGAAAAGGCCAAGCCGTCTGTAACGGAATCCAAAAAGACAACCAAGAAGTCCAGCAATAAAAAAACGGAAGCCAAAACCGTTGAAATGTTTCAGGCCATGGAAGAAGGAATTCTCACTGTCGATTTCATTGGAAAAGACGCCAAAGAAGCCAACTTGATTTTCAAGAACAAAGGTAACGAACCAATCAACGTTGTCCTTCCGCAAACCTTCGGTGCTGTACCTGTCCTCGCTCAGATGGGCATGGGCGGTGGTGGTATGGGTGGCATGGGCGGCGGCGGAATGGGCGGTATGGGTGGCGGCGGTATGGGCGGTATGGGTGGCATGGGTGGCGGCGGCCAGGGAATGGGCGGCGGCATGGGTGGAGGCGGAATGGGTGGTATGGGTGGTGGCGGAATGGGCGGTGGCGGCATGGGCGGTGGCGGAATGGGAGGCATGATGGGCGGGATGATGCGCATCGAAGCCGACACGCCTCGCAAAATGAACGTTGCAACAATCTGCCTCAATCACGGAAAAGCTGACCCAAATCCACGCATGAAATATAAAGTAGTTCGCTTGGCCGAAGTCAACGATTCCCCTGTTATCGAAGAGTTCTGCAAAGCTCTAGCTGCCGGCAAAGTCACTCAAAACACAGCCCAAGCTGCAGCCTGGCACGTCGCTAACGGTTTGACCTGGGAAGAGTTGATCCGCAAGCCACGTGTTATCTCCGAGTACACTGGCGTCGAAATGTTCTTTTCGAAGTTCGAAATTCAAGCTGCAATGCGATTCACTTCGCTCGCGACAGAAGAAGCCGAACGAACTGCAAGCTACAAGAAATACAACGTTAGCACCTCGAGCGATTCACAAGAAGAATCAATCGGCGATAAGCTAGCCAAGTAACGCTTGGTGCCCCGACGCGTTTGCGCGGGCCGAACCTAAATCTTAAAAGAAGCCTCGGTAATACCGAGGCTTTTTTCGTTTTGGTCGGCTGGGCTACGCGAAATCGATCGCTAAGTGTAAATTCATAGCCTCGTCGCTTCCGTGCAACTTGAAAGGGTCTATCGGGCCAACAGCGAACCACCTTTCCACTATGCAGTCCCATTTGCTAAGCATCGAACAATGAAAACGGATGAGTTACGCGAAAAATATCTGACGTTCTTCCAATCCAAAGGACATCATCGCCAAGCGAGCGATGTTCTGGTGCCAACATGGGACCCGTCGGTTCTTTTCACACCTGCGGGAATGAACCAGTTCAAAGATCACTTTCTCGGCAAAGTCAAACTCGACTTCACCCGCGCAACCACTTGTCAAAAGTGCCTTCGTACTGGAGACATCGACAACGTGGGCCGGACGGCTTACCACCATACGTTTTTTGAGATGCTCGGCAATTTTAGTTTTGGTGACTACTTCAAAAATGAAGCGGTCGCTTGGGCTTGGGAATTCCTAACCGACAAGAAATGGTTGGGCATCGATCCCGCTCGCTTGACCGTTACCGTTTACAAAGACGATGACGAAGCGTTCAAGATTTGGAACGAAAAGATCGGTCTCCCAACCGCCCGCATCAGCCGTCTTGAGGAGGATGAAAATTTTTGGCCAGCATCCGCACCGAGCCAAGGTCCAGACGGTGTTTGCGGCCCTTGCAGTGAAATCTATTACACGCTGGACTCCGGCAAGACAGTCGAAATCTGGAATCTTGTGTTCACGCAATTCAATCGCGTGGGCAACCCACCGGACAACTTGCGTCCGCTCCCAAGCAAGAACATTGATACCGGCATGGGGATGGAACGCACCGCCAGCGTCCTTCAAAACGTGCCGACCAACTTCCACATCGACATCCTGATGCCGATCGTTCAAGCGGCTTCGGAGGTTTGCGGCGTTCCTTACGAATACGAAAGCGACAACGGTCGCCGGCTTCGACGGATCACGGACCACGTTCGAGCTTGTACCTTTGCGATCCATGAGAACGTATATCCAGGGCCTAAAAAAGCTCGCTACGTTATCAAGCGACTCCTGCGAAGAGCCGTGCTCGACGGGCACCAAATGGGCTTGCGCGAGCCGTTCCTGAATCAATTGGTGCCTGTTGTTGCGGAAATGATGAAGTCGGTTTACCCCGAGCTATCGCAAACCACCGAACGTGTCGCACAAGTCATGCGCCGCGAAGAGTCCGATTTCTTTGCAACCATCGATTCCGGGCTCGAGAGAATCGGACGCGTGTTTAACGACATGAGCTCGTCTGGCAAAGTCATGGTGGATGGACAAGAGGCTGCTAGTCTTTACCAAACCTACGGCGTCCCACCAGAAATGTTCCAGCAGATCGCCGCCGAGAAGAACTACACGTTCGATTGGGATGGTTATCGGGCAGCCATGGGCAAGCACGGCGAAATCAGCGGCGGCGGCGGCATGGAACTGTTTGAGACAGGTCCCATCGAATCGCTCAAAGAAGCCCTTCAGCATTGCGAGTTTTTGGGCTACGAAAAAACCAAAGCAGATGCCTTGGTTAAAGGTATTATCGTGGGCAAACCAAAATCCGATCATCTTGTCAGCTCGATCAAGTCGACGCAAGAAACCGAGATGACTCGTATCGTTTTGGATCGCTCTCCCTTTTACGGCGAAAGCGGCGGTCAGCTTGGCGACTCAGGACAATTGGTCGGAGCCAACGGAGCCTTCAACGTCACCGACACCCAGCGCAGTGGCGATCTGATCATTCACTACGGCGCGATGGTATCGGGTGAGCTAAAAGAAGGAGACATGGTCTCCGCACAAGTCAACGAATTGCATCGTGATGCCATTCGTCGCGCTCACTCCGCCACCCACATTCTGCACCACTCTCTTCAAAAGACGGTTGGCAGCCATGCTCAACAGCAAGGTAGCAAGGTCGATGCAGATTGGTTGCGATTCGACTTTAGCAATCAAGAGCCACTCACCGACGAGCAACTCAAAACGGTCGAGTCACTCTCCAACGAACGCATCAAAGACGCTGATCCAATTGATTGGAAACTCGTCTCGCTTGCAACGGCACGTGAAGCGGGCGCGATGATGCTGTTCGGTGAAAAGTACCCTGACCCAGTTCGCATGGTCAGCATCGGCGAATTCTCGAAAGAGCTCTGCGGTGGCACGCACGCCAACCGAACCGATGAAATCGAAATGGTCGAGATTCTCGCCGAAGAAAGCGTTGCATCCGGCATTCGTCGCATCACGGCCCTGACGGGCAAAAAGGCTGTCGAGCATCGCAAGAAAGTCGAACAACTTGCGAATCAAGCCGCGACGCTTCTTGGCTGCTCCATCGCCAACCTCGGTGACAAGACGATGGAACTGGTCACAGGCGTCCGGAAGCTCAAGAAGCTAACGAGCGGATCAGGCAACGAAGCCATCCCAGACTTGATCGCCAAAGGAAATGTCACGCCTTCGAGCGAAAAGTACTCGGTCACACGCGCTGCCTTCAAACAAGCCACGCGAGCAGTTAACGCAGCCGCCGAAGAAGTTCCAAACCGAATCGAAGCGATGTTGCTTGAGCAAACGCAGCTGCATCAACAGTTGCAACAGCTTTCGGCAGGTGGCGGCACTTCGGTTGAAGATCTACTCAACCAAGCAGAGACCGTTTCCGGCACTCGTATGATCGTTTTGGAAACGCCAAATGCCAACATCGGTATGATGCGCAAGTGGATCGATCAGGTGCGCAAGCAGTCAACCGAACCTATTGCAATATTGTTGGCAAACTGTGCGGATGACAAAGTCACGTTGATCGCTGGAATCAGTCCATCCTTGGTCGAGCGTGGCCTTAGTGCGGGCAAGTGGATTACCCCGGTTGCAGAAACAGTTGGTGGTGGCGGTGGCGGCAAGCCCGATCTCGCACAAGCGGGTGGCAAGTTACCAGCGAAACTTCCGGAAGCCTTGCAACTGGCAAAAGATACTTGGCATAGTATGCTGGCTTAATACGCAAAAGTTGGTCACTCTTGCCGAGAGTGACCAATGTATGTTTAGGTAGTACACGTGAGTCACTCTTGCCGAGAGTGACTGATATGTGTTTTCTGGGAGGGCGAGGCTCCTGACGAGCCAATGCGTAATGGCTCGGCAGGAGCCTCGCCCTCCCGGAACAAAGCCCACTCTCACCCAGAGTAACATCGCCACAACCATTCAGGCACCAAAACAACCCCTTCCACTGCTTTTCTAGCGAGCCTCTCCATGTCGAATCCCTCCAACGGCCAAATCGCCAACGTTCTGAATGAGACACGTTTATTCCCACCAAGCGAAGCGTTCGCCAAACAAGCCGTGATTGGTTCTTTGAGCTCCTACGAAGAACTCTACCAAGAATCCATCACCGACATCGAAGGCTTTTGGGCCAAACAGGCCAAGGAACATCTGCACTGGTTCGAGCCGTTTCACACGACCCTCGAATGGAAGAATCCGCTCGCCAAATGGTTTATCGGTGGCAAGACGAATGTTTCGTACAACTGTCTCGACGCCCATGTGCTCGCTGGCAACGGTGATCGCGTGGCGTTTCACTGGGAAGGCGAACCGGGCGACCGACGCACGATCACTTATGCCGAAATGCTCAAAGACGTTTGTCGCTTTGCCAATGCCCTGAAGCAACTCGGCATTCAGAAAGGGGACCGCGTTAGTATCTATATGCCTATGGTCCCTGAGCTTGCGGTTGCCATGTTGGCTTGTGCTCGTATCGGAGCGATCCATTCCGTGATCTTCGGCGGGTTTAGCGCCGAAGCGATTTCGGACCGCAACAACGACGCGCAAGCCAAGTTGCTCATCACGGCTGATGGCGGCTGGCGACGCGGCAAAGCCCTATCGCTCAAAGACACTGCCGACGAAGCACTTGCAAAGTGCCCAACCGTCGAGAAGTGCATTGTCTTTAAGCGTATCGACAACGCTCCTAACATGACACCTGGACGAGATGTATGGTGGCACGATCTCGTTGCAAATGCGTCCGAAGATTGCCCCGCTACCTCGATGGACAGCGAGGATTCGTTGTTTATCTTGTACACGAGCGGTTCGACGGGGAAACCGAAAGGTATTCGCCACACGACTGCGGGCTATAATTTGTACGTGAAACGAACCTTCGAATGGGTGTTCGATCACCGCGAAGGGGACGTTTTTTGGTGCACAGCAGACTGCGGCTGGATTACCGGTCACAGCTACATTGTCTACGGTCCTATGTCGGCTGGTGCCACTCAGGTCATGTACGAGGGGGCACCGAACTGGCCTCAAGAGGATCGGTTTTGGGAGATCATTGAACGCTACCGAGTGACTATTCTTTACACCGCACCGACTGCCATTCGAACCTTCATCAAGTGGGGCGATCATCATGTCGATAAACATGATCTCAGTTCGCTGCGACTGCTTGGAAGCGTCGGCGAAGGGATCAATCCAGAAGCGTGGATGTGGTACTACGAAAAGATCGGCGGGGGCCGATGCCCTATCGTCGACACATGGTGGCAAACAGAAACAGGCGGCATCATGATGTCTCCGTTACCTGGCGCGATCGCGTGCAAACCAGGCTCGTGCACTCGCCCGTTGCCCGGCATTGTCCCACGTGTATTGGGGCACTCGCTGGCCGACGTCGAAGCCAATCACGGAGGCATGCTTTGCATTGAAAAACCTTGGCCGGGCATGTTGCGAGGCATTTGGGGAGACGATGAACGCTATCAGCAACAATACTGGTCACTTGTTCCCGGCATGTACTTGACGGGCGACAATGCCCGTCGGGACGACGACGGCTATTACTGGATCATGGGCCGCATCGACGACGTCATCAATGTATCTGGGCACCGACTGAGTACGATCGAGGTGGAAAGCGCCTTGGTAAGCCATCCAGCGGTTGCCGAGGCTGCTGCAGTCGGACGTCCAGACGACATCAAAGGGCAAGCCATCACGGTGTTTGTCACGCTTAAGAATCATGAGCCGACGGACGCTATGCGCGAGATGTTGAAAAAGCATGTGCGGAAAGAAATCGGTGCGCTGGCGGTTCCGGACGATGTTCGCTTTACCTCATCGCTTCCAAAGACGCGCAGCGGCAAGATCATGCGTCGTTTGTTGAGAGACATCGCGGCAGGCAAGGAGGGAACTGGCGACACGTCAACTCTCGAGGACTATACCGTCCTCGTCCGGTTGCGAAACGACGATGAGTCGTAAGCGACCAGAGGTAAACGTTTTTCCTAGCACGACGCGCAAGCTAGTGAATGTGCTTTATTTTCATAATCGAAATACAGACTCAAGGTCACTCTCGGCAAGAGTGACCTTCTGCGATTGAATCGCGAATGCGATGGAATTTGAAAGCCTGGGGTGAAGTTCGCTTCGCGAACGAAACCCCAGGAATAGTGCCCCAATTGGGTCAGAGCTCTGAAGGAGCGGCATGGGCCGTGAATCATTCCTCAGCCAATTGCAATGTAGGTCATTAAGCCAAGTAGTTCAGTGGGAATGTCGTCGCTCTGCGACTCTCATCCAATCCGTTGAACGCCAACCACGAATTTCATCCGTGGCTGTAAAATGCCACTGCTCCGCAGTTAATTACACCAAAGACTCTTGCGAACCTGCTTAGTGAACGTGAACTGTTTATATGATCGAACAGCTAAAGCAAGGTCACTCTCGGCAAGAGTGCTCTGCTTGCCAATGCAATCCCGCGGCTCAGTAATTTGCCCTCGTTCCAGGGCTCTGCCTTGGAACGCACTGTTTTCGAGGCTCCGCCTCGCGTTGGCTATCGAGTTTTGAACTCAGGAGGCAGGAGCCTCCGATGCATTGCGTTCCTGGGCTCTGCCTCGGAACGAGTTTAACAGTCAGCCGTAGGCGTACTACCAAAAGAACGCGGTACGCCTACGGCTGACCGTTAAACGAAGTCTTGGATGTTTCTTTTTGGTTAGAATCTGTGTAGAACCATTGAAGTGGAAAGTGTCCAGTGATGTAATGTTGTTGCTAGGTTCTCGCTTCTTAGGATGACTAAATTGAACTTGCGCGGAAAACGACCGAAACTTGGAGAAATGTTATTGCAGCACGCAATTGTTTTCCTTTTTTGTGTGGTGTTCCCCGGCGTTGTGACCATGGTGGCGCCTGCAACTTGGCTCACGTTCACACGAAGCGATGAAGGGGTGCGCTGTACGACCCGGACGTGCGTGTTTTTTGTTGTGCCGTATAGGATCCAGCAAGTAGCCCAAGTGACTGGAATCGAACACCGGGAACGTGCGGGTAAAACGGAGAGGCAACGTGAATTTGGCCGTACTACTACCAAAATCGTCCATGTCGACGGTGAAGGGTTTCTGCAGGTCCTGGGTGTGGGAGATCAAAAAGCGGAAGTGAGTGTCTCGCCCGCCAGCCTTGAGAGTGTTTTGACTAAGGCGAATGACTTCTTGAATTCGAACAAACAAGGCTCAATGACGTTGTTCGCAATCGCAAATTGGAAATTTGGCGGTCTGATGGGTGGCATCCTTACATCGTTCACTTTGCTGTGTGTTGTTGGGTATACCTTGAAACTACTGCAGCTTGTCCTCAAGTTCCTGACAGCATCGGCCAGTTCCGAGACCTGATGAAGTTAGCTTCAAATTCAATGTGCCGTTTCCCCTATTTTGCTAATCTTATACAGCTAACACATCGGACCGTACAATGACAGCAACCTTATTCGTATGAAAATCTTGTTGCGCTCGCAACGTGGCTGACACCAAAAAGAACCCTTTTCGATGGGCAATCTCTATCATGGTTCATTTTTCGTTTCGACAGAGTAAGTTAATCGTGTTTCACGAATGCCTCTTTTGCGTTGCCCTACTTGTTGTTTGGCAAACGAAGAGCCTAAATGAGGCCCACGGTCAAACTACAACGAAGCTGGAGGACGCCCCCAAAGCCAAGCGATTGACTTTCGAGGAAGTCGGCCCACAAGTTGGTGACCAACTTCCCGATTTGAGATTGCTGATATTCGAATTCAAAATAAGGAGGGGATGAACGCATTGAAACTGGCACGGATAAAACTCCAGCAATCCAAAGCAGAGAATCGTCAACGGGCTGGCACAGAAGACGAAAATTCTCTACGTACTTCCTCGTTGGTCGGCGTCGTGGATTTGCTATCGAAACATGCGTTGTGACCTTGGCGGCTTTGGCTTTGTAATCTTAGTCCGATTACTGCCCATGATGAAGGGCTTCTTGCGGATATTGGCACCACAGTTTGACCATTTCCGAGAGAGACTTCACGCTCAGCTTTTGCATTGCTTTGGAACGTCGCATCTCCACTGTGCGCATCGCAATGCCGAGCTTTGACGCAATCGACTTGTTGAGTTCCCCGTCGATGACAAGTTCGATAACGCTTAGTTCCCCCGGAGTCAGGCACTTGAACGGATGCGTCGGACTTGGTGCGGAGTTTGCGGCGGACAAATCGGCTTGAGTCTGCGCGATATCTACTCGCTTGGCGAGTCCGACTATTCCAATTGGAGTTCCCTGTGTGGAAATCAATCGGCGATGCACTTCGAGTTGAACAATGCTTCCTTCGTCGTTCCAAATTTCACAAAAGACCTTTTGGATCTGATCCGGCCTATGAACGATATCGAAATCATTTTTGAAGTCCTCGTTCCAAACGTGATTGGTGAGCAAGCCATCGATACACCGGCCCTGCCATCGCTTAAAGTTAATCTTGGAAATCTCCCACGCAGACTCACTTAAGTAAATCAAGTTTCGATCCAGGTCTAGCGTAAAGACCATCCATTCGAATTGAGCCGACTCGAAAAGCAGTGGAAGTAAGTCATAGGGTTTCTGCAATGCATCGAAGGCTGCGACGCTATGAATCGAGGACGACAAAACAACTTCCATACAAAACTCCTCAATCAGGGGAACGATTAGGAAAAGGATCTCGCCTAATCAACTTACGCTCTTTTTGTTTGGAAAACACATGACTAAGGGGTTTCCCTAGTGGTTGGCTTATAGCTGGATACCCCGTGCTTTTTTTCGTAGCGAAAGTCGTCGAGACTTTCGGCGCTTTGGGGGCTGGCCGAAACTCTTGACGAGTTTCGCTACCGCAGTACAACATTTTTTTTTCTTGTCAGGAAGCCTTGCTGTTACTTCGACAGCATTGTCTTGAGCCAAGTTACTTCTTTTGCAATGCCTTCATTGAGACTTCCTGAGTGCATGGCTTCTGGCAGGACACCCCACGCATAGGTTTCAACCTCAAAGTGACCAGTAAATGTTGGTCGCTCAGTCGCTGGGGCGCCGAGCATTTTTAAGAGCTTGATGATCTCGTTCTGTGTCGTATGGATCAAACCAAAATGATCGAGAAAAATAGGGACGTGGAAATGGATTCGCCATTGCCCTGACAACTGAGAAGCGGACTTCACGGTCGATAAGGCAAGCGGTAGATCTTCGATCAATTCGCTGTTCTTGCTTTGGCTGCTGATACGATTGGTTTGATGCAGATAACGGTCTTCTGCAAAACCTCGCAATTGGTTGAAAGCGACTTCGCGGTCTTCGCTGGCCATGTTGTCCCAATCGACTTGGATGGCTGACGACACTTGGACTTTGCCGATGCTGATTTCGTCGTTGCGAAGCAGGTTCAGTTCGGCTTGTTGATCCTCGAACATGACAGCCGCATGGCAAACGTCGTGGCAAAGCGTGAGATACTCGCCAACGATTTCCACCGTTCCATCGGGCATGATCCTCGATCGCAGGTATTCGTTAAAGAACACGCGGAACGTTTCGCTGTCGGTGAGGTAGCAGCCTGGCTCTGGCTCAATAGCCAAAACGATTTTTCTACCGGTATGTTCGAAGAGGGCATGCAAAGTCATTGCAACCTCCACAAGCTGCAAGGCAGCCTGCTTTAGTTGCTCGCGCGTCGGTGCAGGTTGGCTCCAAGCAATGGGCAACGTCGAGATCGAGCCGATTTGTCCTGGCGGAAGCAATTGATCGAGCAGATGAACCAGATTTAGGGTGTAGTCCAGCCGCTCGCGATGCCACCAAGTTGGTTGGTAGACTCGGTGTTTGACGACTTGGCTGTGAAAATCTCCCTGTGGGAACCCGTTTAGCGTGAATGGGACCAACCGGTGCTCAGCCAATTTGTCTTGAAGTTTGGCCAGTTGTTCTGGCTGCAGTGCCTGAGCCGCTGAGATCTCAGAAAACCAAAGTCCGACACACAACGGTTCGTTGGGGGAAACCAGTTTACGTATCGGAAGGCAGTGATTTTGCAGGTTTTCAAGCACTCCGGATAAATCTCTGCCAGCATGGACGTTGGTGCAGTAGCCGATTTGATAGTGGTTTTCTGAGGTGGGATTGGTTGGTAGGCTCATTGGCGATTGCTTTGTGGAAGACCAATTGCGGCTTGGCTGGGGGATTAGGACAACTAGAATGGTTGTTTTGCTAGTTTCCTCTGAACGAATTTCGACACGCTTTATGCTTCGCTATTGGACCGCTGGAGAATCACACGGGAAAGCCCTCCTTGCACTCATTGATGGGTTTCCGGCCGGTTTGAAGATCGATTCGGAGATGATCAATCACGAGCTACGGCTTCGGCAAGGAGGCTACGGACGCGGGGGGCGTCAAAAGCTGGAGCAGGACACCGTCGATATTTTGACGGGCGTTTGGCAATCGACCAGTCTGGGTTCTCCAATTGCCCTCCAAGTGGTCAACAACGACTACAAATTGGAGCGGCTCAAGGAATTGGAGCGACCTCGGCCCGGCCACGCAGATTTAACTGGCTCCATCAAATACCTAGGTTCGATTCGCGGCGTTCTGGAACGATCTAGCGCGCGAGAGACAGCGGTCCGAGTTGCAGCGGGGGCTCTCGCACGGCAAATGCTTTCCCAGTTTGGCATCGAAACAATCGGTTACGTGGTGGAGCTTGGTGCTATGCCGATCGGTCGAGGCAACTCGCTGACGCAAGATCTAAAGGAAGTTCGCAAAACCCGCGAAACCAGCAGCATCTATTCGGTGGATCCGTCGCGTGATCGCGAAGCGGAGCAATACATCGATCGCATGGCGGACGAGGGAGATACGCTCGGTGGCATTGTCGAGGTTCGAGTTGACGGTCTCCCCTTTGGCTTGGGAACACATGCCCAATGGGACAGGAAGCTGGATGGCAAACTTGCGCAGGCTGTGATGGCAGTCCAAGCCATCAAAGGGGTCGAGATTGGAATGGGGTTTGAAGCGGCTCGTACCCAAGGCTCGAAGGTCCATGATCCGATCCACTATGATGCCGCTCAAAGCCACCTACCAAATCTTGGCTTCACCAGACCAAGCAACAATGCAGGTGGACTCGAGGGTGGAATGACCAACGGTCAACCCTTGATCTTGCGGGCTGCAAAGAAGCCGATCAGCACGCTGCGAAAACCGCTAGACTCCATTCGGATTGCGGACAAACAACCGCACCGAGCCAGTTACGAACGCAGTGACGTCTGTGCTATTTCCGCGGCAGCCATCATCGTAGAGCATGTCGTGGCCTTCGAGATCGCAGCTGCATTCGTTGAGAAGTTTGGCGGGGACAGCATTGTGGAAATGAAAGCGCGCTACGACCTTTTTCTGGAGATGGCAAGAAAACACCCCACTGCGTAGCAAAGGCAATTTAGTAAAGGCTATTGTCCTATAGCCAAAGTCGTTTAATGGTCAGCCGTAGGCGTACCTCAAAGTAGCAGGCACATTCCATGTGCCGTCCGCCGGCGCGTTACATCTCTTAGCGGAACGGCGCAAGCCGTCCGGTAAATCCCCTGCAATGCCACGAAACTGGACAGCCAGCGCGGATTATTCACAAGCTCAAACGGCTAAATCAGAATCTTCGAAAAGTGCTCTACGACGAGTTGCAAGATGGTATCTGGGCACGACGGATCTTTCACAAAGAAACGATATTCGCCGAACAGGTCGTTGATCGAGAATTCGTGATTGCGGAAAGAAAAGTCGATCCAGGCCTCAAGGACTCCATCACACAGGAAGCCCGTAAGCGTAGCCCCTTCCAATTTTTCGGCGTGATCGCGCACTGCGTACCAGTGTTCGGATTGGGGCAGCGACGCAAATTCACGCGACCCATCATGCGCACGAAAATCGGTTAGGGGAGTGATGTCTTGAGGCATAACGTTATTGAAATAGGGATTGCATTTGCAGGGCAGTGGGTTTCGCTGCTCGACAACTCAAACCTCAACCTCACCCTCCAAGTAAAACACGCAAGGTCCTTCTAGTTCGACGCGTTTGCCGTCGAGGCGGCAGAGCAGTTCGCCACCGCGCTGCGACGCTTGATATGCCCGAAAGCAATTCTTGTTTAATCGATCTGACCAATAAGGAGTGAGTACGCAGTGAGCACTGCCAGTCACCGGATCTTCTGGGAGGCCCAATGCCGGTGCGAAGTAGCGGCTAACAAAATCATAATTGCCATCACCTAGCGCAGTCACGATCAGGCCGCTACGATTCAAACGCGCGATTGCAGCGAAATCAGGAGCGAGTGTTCGCACGATATTGGCGTCCTCTACCAGCACAAGATAGTTGAAGGAGTCGTCGAACACCTCAATGAGCTCACAGCCCAACGCGTCGCTCAGCCCAAGCGGTATCGCACAGCGTTTCGAGAAGCACGCGGGGAAGTCCATGACATATCCTTTGTCCGTTCGAGAAACGGTCAATGGTCCGCTCGCGGAATGGAAAATGACTTGTTTGCGTTCGGGCTCGAGCCTTTCCATCACTACCGCTGCGCTGGCAAGTGTTGCGTGGCCACACAATGGCACTTCGACTGTTGGCGTAAACCAGCGAATTTGATAGTCGCTTTGTTCCCGGACAAGAAACGCGGTTTCGGCCAAGTTGTTTTCGGCCGCTATCGATTGCAAAACCGTATCATCGAGAAAGAAATCCAATGGCATCACGGCAGCCGGATTGCCTTCGAATCGGCGTGAGGAAAAGGAATCAATTTGGAATATCCGGATGCGCATAGTGCCTTGCCCTACTGGGGCGATTGTTTGCGAATTAGTTGTTGTTCGCCAAAAGGATAGTCTAGGCCAAACCTGTTGCACTAGGCTAGCGCCAAAAGCCGGAAGAGCCCGAGACGCCGAGTGGAGTCACGCTTCAGGACATTGGCTGGGAGGTCTTTCCACCAGACCATCGTTTCATAGGCCCAGACGAGCTTGTCTCATCTGAGCCAACGGTTCGCAGCTAGAAGCGGTCCTCACGCTCCTAAAGCCCCCAGTTTCTCAGCCACTGCGACGCGATAGCGTCGCAGTGGCTGAGAAACTGGGGGACGTTGGCGCAGTTGCCTCTAGCCACAAACCTTGCGTCCCCGGTTGGACAAGCCAACCGGGGACGCCGGCCCCACTTCGGGGACGAGTTGCTAGAATACCGTTAGGATTGTCGACAAATTGCGATTGTTAAGAAAGAGGCAAACGAGATGGCAAATGCCAAGGACCGAATCGTACGTTTGGCTACGGTTCAAATGACTTGTAGCGAAAACCAATCAGAAAACATCGAAAAGGCCATTGCAAAAGTTCGTCAAGCAGCCGCTTTGGGAGCAAATATTGTTTGCCTGCAGGAATTGTTCAATGCACCTTATCCTTGCCAAAGCGAGGACCACGACCGCTTCGAATGGGCTGAGTCCATCCCAGGGCCGACCAGTCTAGCGATGAGTGAAGTGGCCAAGGAATGTGCCGTCGTAGTCACTGGCTCTATTTTCGAGCGCCGAGCGCACGGCCTCTATCACAACACGGCCGTCGTTTACGATACCGATGGGACTCAGGTCGGGTTCTATCGCAAGATGCATATTCCAGACGATCCCCTCTACTACGAAAAGTTCTACTTTACGCCTGGCGATACCGGCTTTACGGTCGCGAAGACCAAGTTTGGAGTGATTGGAGTCGGGGTTTGTTGGGATCAGTGGTACCCTGAGGCGGCGCGTCTGTTCGCCATGCGCGGCGCAGAAATACTGCTCTATCCAACTGCAATCGGATGGAGTGTTGCTGACAAACCTCTTTATGGCCGCAGCCAACATGAAGCTTGGGAGACCATGATGCGATCTCATGCAATTGCCAATGGCGTGTTCGTTGGAGCTGCCAATCGGGTGGGAGTCGAGAGCTCCATTGAATTTTGGGGGGCCTCCTTTGTTTTCGATCCAGCAGGCAATTTGCTTCATCGAGCAAGTCACTCGGACGAAGAAATCGTCCTCGTCGAATGCAACTTCAATCAAATCGATACCCAGCGGACGCACTGGCCGTTCCTGCGTGACAGGCGAATTGATGCTTATGGAGACTTAACAAAACGTTGGATCGATTAGTCGTGCTTGCCTTGGATATGTCGCATCGTGCGGTAGATCATCAAGATGATGCCGCTTGTTAGGATTCCAAAGACCAAGCCGACGAAGGCCCCAACCAATGCGCCCGCAAACCATGGAAGATTCCAATATCGCTTGAGCAAGACAATCGCAATTCCAACTGTCGCAAACAGCAGGACCGAGCCGAAAGTTACTTTTGCTTGAAACGCGTTATCGCCTTTTCTCGCATTCACCCCGACGATCGTATCCGAGACGATATTGTATGCGGCCCGTTCGCTTGAAACCTCTTTTGACGATACCTTTTCGACGCCCGAAACGGTTGGCCGAAAAGGATTGTCTTGATCTTCAACGGTCATGGTTCAATCTCAATTCATTTGCCCAATCGATTTTCAATCAAGCGACGGAGTTTTACTAGTTCTCGCATTATGTCTTCGTTGCTGACACGTGCGGCGTCGTGCTCTGGAGGCGGAGAAAGTGCGTCCGAGCCCTTTCGAGGATGTGGTCTTTTCTGGTCAAAACTTAGCGACCAGCCTTGGCTTTCGATGTAGATGGGGAACACAACTTCGACGCCATTTCGATTTACCCGACTCTCCCCTTCCAAGGAGACCTCGTCACCCAAATCAATCCATTCCGCCAATTGCTCACCAATATGCGGTGGGAAGTGAATCAAAGTGCCATCTAGCAATTGCCAGCCGTCTAGGTCGTCGTTGTGATTGTAAATGAGTTGTTCGATTTTGCTAGTTCGCATCGTGATTCTCCCCTAAGACATATCTCAATCTCGTTCCAGTGCAGATGTAATTAACATACCGATTCTTGCCTCTCCATGCGTTTTGCCGGTAAATTTGCCGTCGGGCGTTAGTCAAATGACACTATGACACTCACCTTGCAATTGGTACAGGCAAATTACTGAGCCGCGGGGGCGAGCCGCGCTACGGGTTTGCTGGCAAAAAACGGTTTAGCCGCTAGCGC
>JANPHB010000383.1:0-2714 GCA_031424235.1 Pirellula sp. | reverse complement strand
CGCCATTAAATCTTCGACAGAGTCCCCTGTGACATCGAGTAGCGTTATTCCTGCTCCCTGTGAGTACGCTTGCTGAAGAATCGATAAGAGAAAGCGAGATTTACCAGCCCCCGAGGTCCCAAAAACCGAGAAGTGAGAGTTCATTAACTCCATCGTATTGACTGACACCGCTCGCCCAGTATTCACGTCGTGTCCAACAACAAAGTTCAGGCCAAGGTCAATTTCCTGTCTCAATTTGCTGCGACCGCTAACACTTGCGTTTGGTTTGACCTCAAGAATCCTGTCTACATGAGGCTTTCCGAAAGGAGAGGCCATAAGATTATCTCCTTGTGTGCAAACTTTCGGAATGGTGCGCTTACCAGCGCGTCGAGTGGTCCCTGCTTTGTCGAAATTGTTTGGCTCGCGTTGATCCATTGCAGAAGGGGCAACGAATCCGAAACTCTCCGTTGGGATTAGGCAACTATTCCATCCACTCAAGACAACGGTGACAATGGAACAAAGGAGATTGCGTATAGACTGCGTTTTCAACTGCATTTCAGATCTTCCTTTTATGTATTCTCAAGAGAGTGCGATCGACAGGCAAACCTATTGCCTCTGATGGGCGTTGGATGTTCGGTCAGCCTCACAATTGCTCAACTCGTCCTCTAGTCCTAAACCAAGCGAAGGCCTAAGCATTATTTTGGAAGAAGTTTGAAAACACCCGAGATTCCCACGTGTTTTTGCGGTTTAACGAAGTAACGACAAATCGCAATCACAAACCCACGGAGGAACTCAGGTGAAGAAGTCAAGTTTCGCAAAAAGAATCAAAGAACGCAAGAAGCAACTACTCAAGAGGCTTGCGAAAGCGAGGGAAGAGCGATGGATGCGCGGGTTCCGCAATCCTCAACCTGTAATTGCATCCAACAGCGTTAAGTATGAGTTGGCTGAACGTGCACAAGCAATCGCACATGGTGGACTAACAGCATTACTCAAGCTTGCAAGTGATATTGGCTTGGTCGACAACATTAACAAACACGTGCATCTCTTGAAGTGGCACGCGCCCTACCATGAATCGGATCATGTACTCAACTTCGCCGCTAACGCGTTGTGCAACGGCACTCGGCTTCAGCATCTGGAGTTGTTGCGAAACAATGCAGCCTATTTGGATGCCATCGGAGCCGATTCGATTCCAGACCCAACAACTGCTGGTGATTTCTGTAGACGATTTGGACAGTCAGACATCGACGATCTGCTGTTGGCAATCAATGAGACTCGCCTCAACGTTTGGAAGCAGCAAGAAGAGTCTTTCTTCGAGCAAGCCATTATTGACGTTGACGGTGTGATTGTGACGACCAAGGGTGAATGCAAAGAGGGAATGGACATCACATTCAAAGGAAGCTGGGGGTATCATCCCTTGCTCATCAGCTTGGCAAACACGAAAGAGGTGTTGGCAATCGTCAACCGCAGTGGTTCCGTCCACAGTGCATGTGACGCGGCGAAATATCTGGACACCGCGATTTGCACTTGTATCGCTGGCGGGTTCAAGCGAGTGCGACTGCGAGGCGACTGCAAGTTTAGCCAAACGGAATATTTGGACGGCTGGGATGAGTTGGGTGTAAAGTTTCAGTTCGGTTACGAGTGCCGCGAGAATCTCGTTGAAAAGGCTGAAAACCTTGATGCATCAAAGTGGAAACGACTGGAACGAGCAGCTGCCTACGAACGAGTTGGGCAACCGCGTACGCGTCCGGAGAATGTCAAGCGAGAAATTGTTCGCCAGCGTGAATACGAACATCTTGAACTTCAATATGAAGATATCGCTGAGTTTGACTATCGCCCGACTGCATGCAAAAAAGATTATCGAATGGTCGTGATCCGCAAGAACATCTCTAAGGAGAAAGGCGAGCAGCGATTGATCGACGAGATACGTTACTTCTTCTACATCAGCAACGACGGCATAACGGTAACTTCGGAAGATATCGTGTTCGGTGCTAACGACCGCTGTGATCAAGAGAACTTGATTGCACAATTGTCTGGTGGTGTGCGCTCGCTGTGCGCGCCGGTTGACAACCTGCTGAGCAACTGGGCCTACATGGTAATGACGAGTGTGGCCTGGAATCTCAAGTCGTGGTCAGCGTTGATGATCCCAATCGAACCAGCTCATCGCGACGAGCACGTAGCAGAGAAAAAGCGGCTACTGAAAATGGAATTTCGAACATTCCTTGACGTCTTCGTGCATATCCCCTGCCAGATCATTCGTCACGCACGAAGTACAGTTCATCGATTGCTTAATTGGACTGACTACACTCCAGCTTTCTTTCGCCTGTGCGCAAGACTGAACCTGTGATGCACAATCGTTAGCTCTGAAAGGAGTTAACACAAGAGCTACGTTCGAAGTTGGACGTAGCGACCCGCCGAGATGGAAGAGTTGACCAGAAAGAAAATCAAAAAATTGCAGAATTTAAAACTAGAAATCTTTTCGGTCACCACCGGTGGACTGGGCTCGCGCGCTCACACAAAATCACGCCCACGCCGCTCGGCATTCGCTTGTTTTAGGTCTAGCACTCATTCATGTTATATGTTTCCTCGGCGAGATTGCGGAGTGAGGTCTCGAGGGGCAGCCTATCAGATGGGAACTTGCATTTCGTTACAGCACTCCGTCAAGAAGACTAAGTTTTGGGGCGTTCGCATTTGAGCAATCAAAAGCGATAGCTAGATCGTGCTTGGTTTCCATGCAT
>JANPHB010000382.1:0-23896 GCA_031424235.1 Pirellula sp. | reverse complement strand
GAATTCGTGAGAATTCAGACGCTTTGCAATCAAGACGCGGCCAGAATTCTCACGAATTCTGCTACAAAAACACAAGTGTTCAACATCTTGCGCGTCGTGCTAAGGTAGTTTTCGTACTGCCGCTTGCCTAAGACAGGCTGGGAAAACAAATCCAAGCTTGAACGAATCGTTGGGTTGTGAATCCGCAGGCCTGATAGAGGCGAATCGCCGGTAGGTTCCTTAAATCGACAGCCAACATCATTCCATCTGGCGCATTTTCGAGAGCCCAATCACGAGCGAAGTTCATTATGATCTTGGAAATGCCTTTGCCTCTCCACTCTGGCTTAAGCCCGACATAAGTCAACTCGCAGCATCCTAGCGATGTCGGTGTCAACAACAAGCAGCCGATATTGGAACTGTTGCATCGCACGATCCACCACGATTGGGGGGCACCGTTTACAGTGGACGCGTATCCGGTCAAGGTGTTTTCGACATTGCGCAAGCCATTGAGCTCGGGGACATCGAGAGTATCGACATAGGTGCTTTCCACAAGCTGCCCCCAGCGCTCGGTCGGGATTGTGCGGTGCGGAATGAAATCGATTTCACCCAATTGCAAAGACGATTCGGACACCGAGAGCCTTGGAATGTTCTGCATTCCGATGCACTCCATTTGCACGAGCTTGGCGATTGGAATCATCCCCGCCTCCTTCAGTATCAGATCGCGTTTTGTGTCCATGGAGATGAAAGCAAAATCGACATCGTCCGAGATGCGATCCGCGATCAGAAGCGAGATTGCTTGAATCATCTCAGCTCCTTGTTCAAACGCCGCCGAAAACAGCTCTTTCGCAAGATTCGCCAGATGGATTCGGTCCTGTTCTTCGTTATCGCTCGCCTCGCATCGGAGGTTTCCGATCGAAGCCAACGCACCGGGGTACAAGATAACGTAGCCTGCGGCTCGACGACCGCGTATGTCCCGAACTTGGGTCAAGATTGGCGTTGCGTAACCGGAGCGTCGACTAAGGTCCATTAACGCTTCAACGTGCGCATCGACGACATCGCTGTCCTCGTTGGAATGGCACCAGCGAACGCATTCCAACCATTCTGTGTTCATGGTTAGACGGCCTTAGCGGAGGAGTGAATTGGGTGGTGCTTGTGCTGCAGATGGCCGTGTAAAGGCACTGTCTGAGTTGGCTTCACTCAAGCGAACCAGCAAGAGCACAGGCTGGACCTCACCCTTTTGCGTTTTGGTATGAAAGAAATGTTCTCCCAGCCCACGCGACTCGGCGGTTGGACCAATCACGATGTAGTCCCCTTTTTGAATGCGAAGGTCGATTGAAAGCTGTTTCCAAGCAATCGATTCCCGACGTGTATCTGTACGTACAGCGGACTCGCGTGCAATCATTTTTTTGACGAGCTCGCCATGCTGCATTTCCGGGGTGAGGCGGATGGTTGCGGAAGCGTCGCCATGCGGCGTCGCTTGAATGGCGTATTGGAAGTGAGGGGCTTCGTAGACATGCCCTTTGGAGGCAACATCATGGTAAAAGACGCTAAGATTCTCTTCTTGGAAATTCCGAATCGAAAGTTCTTTGCGTACATCCGCTCGACAACGCCAAAGTTGAGAAAACGAAGAGACGTCTGCCGCAAAGCCAGCCTGCTCCATCGGATCTTCGCCGATGCGTTGAACAGTCTGACGCACCCACTCATCGAGCAGCGGTGGCGTGCTGCCAGAGATTTTTCCAGCGCGCATCCCATTCTTGTCCATCGCGATGCGCAATTCTGGCTTCAGCGCTTGCTCATCGATTTGCGCCCAGAGTTCCGGTAAACGAGCCGCCTGCGAAGCATTGAGTCGTACGAGGATCGTTTCAACGCCGGCTGCATCGTTGGCGACCAAAGCGGATCCGAAACCAGGCATTCCTTTCGGGGCAGCCGGTTCCTCTCCGCTAGGAAGCCATGTTGCACAGCCAACCTGGAGGACCAAGGCTGTGCAATAGCCCATCGTGAACAGAGGATTGAAACGCTTGGAACTCATCCGCCGCGACGATCACTTTCGCAAGTTATTCGGGGAGTTTGGCGCGCCGTTTGGTTGCGGAACACCGGGGTTACTGGCTGCCCGAATGTTATCGGCTGCTGGTGGCGCAAAGACTCGGTCTTCAACCTTCCAATCGCTTGGAATGTCGAATGGAATGAAAGACTGAGGGAACAGTCCTCCCAGTTTTTGTAGAAGGTTGCGTTTCGAGCCTTGGATCGCTGGATCGCGAAAGTAGAAAATCTCTCGGCTGTCCTTGAGAATCTCGCCGGGCTTGTCAACGTGTTCTGTATTAAACTTGACCAGCCGCGCTGGCAGGGATAACTCTCGGTCCAAATAAATTTGAACGTGGTCGTAGTTCACTGCGTCCGATTGAAATTTCGGATAGGCCTCGATCACCAATAGTTCTTTCCCCTGTTCGTCTTTGACAGGTGCAAGAGCTCTCACCCAATAACGTGCCCTTACCTTTTCGGCCTTAACCCCAAACATGAACGGCATCGGTGACTCCAATATGCCTGCTCCTTTTAGTTCAGGAGGCATCGTAAATCGTGTGCATTGCTTTGCGCTACGATCGTATTCGTAGACCTTTTCGCCATCGCAAAGCCACCATTCACCAAAGGAGTTTTCGAATGCCTTGTACTCAGGTTGGTTTTTGGCATCAAGCTGACCCGAGAGCTTGAGAAGCATATCGATCTTAAACATCCCTTTGTCGGGAGCCATGTACTTGAGTTCACCGGAGGAAGCGGAGACGTGAACCGTACGAATATCTCTTCCTACCTTTTTTGCCAACTCGTCGACAAAGTTATCTGTGGAATTGTATTGCCAACGTGTAAACAAGCAGGAATAGCGTTGAATATCCGCTGTCGAATTTTCCCAATGCTTCAGGATTTGATCTAGGTACGCTTCCGCTTCGGGGGTTGGCGGGGTCTCCTTCCAAGGATTCTCGGTAACAACCTCGTTGCCACTGCCTCCGCTTGGTGTTTGGTTCCCAACGGGACGTTGATTGAAGGCAGGGTTGAGTGCCTGATTGTTCATCGCAGGGTTACCAGCCCCAATCCCCGGATTTCCTGGTGCTTGACCTTTGGGTTGAGCTTGGCCTTGCAATGGCACCTGTCCTTGTGCTCCGCCCGGAACTTGACCTGGTGCTTGATTGGGCCGCCCGGCTGGATTGCCTGCTTGTGGACCTGCTGGCTGTTGATTGGTGCCTGCTGGACGATTGGTTGGCGCGGCTGGACGGGTTCCGTAGCCGTTTGCCGATGGTGCGACCCCTTGTCCGACGGCCAACGAGCCAAACCCGATCATGCAAGCAGTGCTAGTAATGCACTGCAGTGCAAAGCTTTTGTAGAACCACGTCCCCTGAGTCTTCATATTCATCATCCGTGATATTGCTGAATTTGGAGTCGGCCATTCCATTCGGCCAAAGTCGACACCGCACTCGTCTGACATGTTAAGTCCGTGCATGGCATGTCCAAGCATGGCAAGTCCGAGTGGTATCGCTGGTCACGATAGCAACTCTGCCCAAAACTACCTAGACCGAATTCTCCGGTTGTATCGATTGGATCGCAAAAAACCGTCGATAGGTTTTCCCAAAAAGTTAGCTATCAATGCCGTTTTGACCTAGGGTTCGATAGCCAATCTCGTCACCAAACTCCATTGCGCCAATCTTCATGTCCACAGTAGCAACCACATACAGCCCTGTCGTCAGTGTTCCGTTTGTCGCTTCCCCAAGCAAAAACGCTGCTAACCCTCGCCTCATATCCTCGTTGCATTTGATCAATGGCGAACACTTTTCGGGAGCAGAACGGGTCCAACAACTCCTCGGCAAGCGGCTTCCCAATTTCGGCGTATCAGCTCATTTCGCTTGCTTGAAGCCAGGCAAGTTTCCCGAGCTCTGTGGGCTCGACGACGACGTGGTTTACTCGGTCAGGATGAACAGTCGATTTGATTTGAGTATCGTCCGGCGCGTTACAGAGCTTGCCCTGGATAACGATGCCGATGTTCTCCATGCCCACACACCGAGAACCGCCATGATTGCCAGCTTTGTGGCAAAACAATGCAATCTTCCTTGGGTCTACCATGTCCACTCCCCGGCAGCACGCGACTCCACCCGAGGACTCGTCAATCGAATCAACGATTGGGTGGAAGCCTATTCGCTTCGCAATTCGGATCACATCATTACGGTCTCCAAATCGTTGCGGCGAGAAATGCTTTCACGTGGCTATTCCCGACACAAAATTACGGCGGTGGCCAACGGTGTTGCAGAGCAGCCCCCGATTGACCCAACCGAACGACTCAACCAACAACATTGGAAGCTCGGCATGGTCGCGCTCGTCCGCCCACGCAAAGGGATCGAAGTTCTGCTTGAGGCGATCGCAAAGCTCAAGGGTGGCCCTAATTCGATTACGCTCGATGTCATCGGCGGATTCGAGACGCCCGACTACGAAGCGAGCATTCGGGCTCTTATTCGTCGCTTGCAGCTTGAGGGGATCGTCAACCTTCGCGGCTTCACCAAGGATGTTCCTGCAGTGATGCGAACACTCGATGCGATGGTCCTGCCCAGTTTGTTTGGCGAAGGGATGCCGATGGTCGTCCTGGAAGCTTTGGCCTGTGGTGTACCAGTTATCGCAACACGCGTTGAGGGAACCCCCGAAGTGATCCGTCATGGCCAAGAGGGTCTTTTGGCTCGGCCTCAAGACCCAAAATCTCTCTCGCAAGCGATTCAAGTTTTCATTTCGGATCGTGCCTCTTGGTGCAACATGAGTCGCTCAGCAGTACAAAGACACCGTCAAGGTTTCTCCGACCTGAACATGGCGGAACGAACGGCTAGAGTTTATCGCAAATTATTGGGAGAGCAGCAGGGAAACACAGACCACGATTCGTAGCTGGATTCGTAAGAATTCAGTTGATTCTAAATTCTTACGAATTGAGCCACGGTAGTTTTCATTCCGCCACTCGCCAAATGCGACTAGTGCCATCGAGATGATGCTTTATGCTGGTTCGATCGAATTGTAATTTCGCGGTTCAATTCGATTGCCAAAGCCCCAATCATAGCAAATCGCGATCAAACTATCTTTGTCAATCGGTTTGGATGCGTAAGCATTGAAACCTGCATTCAGGCATTTCTGTAGTTCGTCACTCATGGCATGGGCGGTGAGCGCAATGATAGGCAATCGCGATCCTTTGGCGGCCAGTATCTTTGCGAGCGAATAGCCGTCCACTTCAGGCATATGAATGTCGCTGATTATCAAATGGAATGGTTGTGGGACGAGCAGTTCGCCATCAAGTGTTCCGCCTTGAGTGAGCATGCCGATTGCGACTTTGCCGTTTTCCGCCAGGTCGACAGTTGCGCCCGCTTTTCGAAGGATATGACAAATCAAGCGTTGATTGTCTGGCCCGTCTTCTGCCAGCAAAATGTGTAGCCCAGAGAGGGATATGGCGGATTGGGATGCGGAATTGCGTGCCAATTTCGGTGCAGCACTAGCCAGATGATCTGAAGTGAGAGTTGTCACTTCATAGGATGCTTTTTTGAGATGAAGAGTGAAAGTGCTGCCATGGCCGAAATCGCTTTCGATCGAGATGTCACCTCCAAGCAATTCAGCTAGACGCTTGCTTATTCGCAGTCCAAGACCCGTGCCACCGTACTTTCTCGTCGTCGACGCGTCGGCTTGTTCGAATGCGCCAAACATCTTTCCAATTTGCTCGGCATTCAAACCGATGCCGGTATCTACGATGGCAATCAAGAGATCTCCTAGCTCCGGATCAACACGGACACGGATACTAACGCTCCCTTGCTCCGTAAACTTGATGGCATTTGCGATCAGATTCACCAGGACTTGTCGCAATCGAAGTGGATCCGACTCAATGTAGCTTGGGACCTCCGTCGCGATATCCAAATTCAGTTCAATGCCTTTGGTTTTCGCTTTTACCGTCAGAGTGGTAACAATATCTTGAAGGAGTTCCGACAAAGGCAAAACCAATTGCTCCAAGCGTACCTTTTCGGCTTCGATTTTGGAGATGTCCAAAATGTCATTGATCAGTTCCAGCAAGTGTTCGCCATTTCGCTGAATCGTATCAATGTAATCCAGTTTGTGGCCCGAGTTGGAGGAGTCCCGCTCCTCAATCGCGAGCAAGTCGGCAAAACCCAAAATTGCGGTCATGGGAGTTCGGATTTCATGGCTCATGTTGGCGAGGAATTCGGATTTGGCTGCATTTGCGGCCTTCGCTGCTTCATTGGCTTCCAAGAGAGCAATTTCAGCCAACTTGAGTTCATGGATATCACGCAGCGTTCCAGACATGCGAACAACTTTTTCTTGCTCGTTGAGTTGCACATCTCCACGTGCCAGAAACCAACGATAACTTCCGTCTTTTAAACGCAAACGATACTGGTGCTCGTAATGCGAGCCATCAAGGCGGCTTTTTTGTACCGCGTTTTTAGTAGCTTCGACGTCGTCCAGGTGTAGGTGATCTAAAAAGCTTTGATGTGTATTGGGAGGAAAAGGTCCGCATTCTGGATAGCCTAGTAGTGTCCAAAATCGTTTGGAGTACCACTCCTGATTCAACTCGAAGTCGTGATCCCAGAGCCCGTCACTTGCACCTGAGATTGCCGCTTCGTAACGTTCTGTTAGAAGCCGCTGTTCTGCTTCGAGCCTTTTCGACTCCGATATGTCGATGTGGATACCTACCATTCTCTGGGCGGAGCCATCGATGTCACGGGATATGACCCGTCCAACCGCAAGTACCCATCGATAGGTGCCATCCCGATGCAATAATTGCAACTCGTTTCGATACTCATCCGTTCGGCCGTCCAGTTGTTCCCGAACTTTTCCCCATGCTTGGGCACGCGATGAAGGAGTAAGCAACTTTTCCCACGCATCAATCCTGGGTTCAATTTCGGACAAATCGTAACCAAGCATTTTTGCCCAATGTACGTTGTATTGCACACGACCAGAGGGAATATTCCAGTCCCATGTGCCCAATTCAGAAGCATTGACGATCACTTCCAGACTTCGAGATTGCTCGCGTTGAGCCGTTACGTCCATGAAACATGCGACTACAAATTCGAGCTCACCTGATTCGCTGAAGATTGGATCCGTATTGACGGATATCCATCTTCTGGCTCTGTCTCGACTACCAACCCCAAAGACAAAGTTACGGACTGGTTGCCCTGTTCGTATTGTGACCATTGCGGGGTGATCTTCACCAGGGAGTGGCCCACCATCTTCTCTAACGGAATACCAATTGGGATCCAGTGAGGTTTTGCCCTTCAATTGGTCCGCAGTTAGCCCTAAAATTCGCTCTGCAGCCGAGTTGCATTCAACAATCTGTCCCGTTGCATCCTGAAAGACTATTCCTTCCGAAACAACGGCCAACGCCGCTTTGAGTTGTCTTTCTAACATGGACCGTTTGCGACTCCCTTGAAATAACATCCGACGGCGTGGAAGTTAATCATTCCTTGAATGAAGTCTAACCTAGTCGATGTTTCGTTTTGCAAAGTGTAGACGAAACGTGCAAAAGTGTGTTTACGCCAACGCAAAAAGATTAATGTTCTATCGACGAGAAAGTAGCAGTTGTTGCTTGATTATCGAAATTTGGCCTTCAATTTACAACCAGGGCCTTGGATTCCTCAAGGTATGTAACATTCGGCCCGATCTTGATGGCAGACGCACTCAAAGGCGGGCCCCAAAGTGAAACTGACTTTGGAACCTTGGTCATGACGAAGCGTTTGAAGAGCTATTGCCTATGGCTGTGCCAGCAGATTTGTCATTCCACCAGGCTTTCAGACCAACCGCGGTTTGATACGCCAGATTGCGAACTTGAGATGACAAACGGCTGGATGGGACCATCCAGCGATGCTGAACGGACGGAACGCCGCCTAGCCGTTCTTTGTACTCTTCGTCGCCACGCAGGAAGTCGAACTCGGAACATCCCTGCTCGATCGCATATCGGATGAATGCCGTATTGAGCATCCAACCCGGCCTGTCCTCGGCGCACTCGGGATTCATTCCGACCAAGTACATTGCGACTGAGCTGCGATCGCGAAAACATATTGCACCTGCTGCAACGACGCCGTTGATTCGCAATAGTCCCACCAGCACGCGTTGCTTGTCAATGTGAGTTTCGATTGAGCGAACGACTTCGCGGTTCGAATCGTTGGAGGACCAAGTATCTTCCCACATGTGTGCAACAGCACTATCCACAAAACTCGTAAACTCCTGCGTCGAAAAACAACCCTCGATGCCGCGTTCCTGCCATCGCGATTGGTGCATACCTTCGATCTGCCGTGCGAACGCCAAGGCTTGTTCTTTCGACTGAGCGATTTCAAAAGTCCCTTTGCCGGAATCGAGGGCGGCCTCAGCTTCGCGGAATATTTTCCTTGCCCGTTTTGTCAGTCGGCTTTTGTATGCTTCCAAACCACCATCCACGGGAGCAGACCAGCAATTTGGACTTGGCTTGCGCTCGATTTGCAAACCCGTGATTTTTTGAAGTTGGGTGGCGAAACACTCCATTGCAAAGTTGTTTTCGCGAACACCATCCAGATTGAGATGATCCCATCGAGAGCACTCCGGCGATTGAACAGCCCATGTAGCAAATGCTTCTGCAACTTCTTGCGCATCGCTTGGCTCAACGAGAATCCCGCAATCGTCTGAACAAACCTTGCCACTTCCCATGAAGACGAGCGATCGCCCCGTCAACGGTGATGTTGTCTCCGCCAAAGGCATGATGCCGCAAACGTTTCCATCGCGATATGCTACGAGCACATGCAAGAAATGCGTGGCTTGATAGGCGTTCCACCAAGGGAGCAGCCAACTGAGTCGCCGCATTGCGTTCCCACCCGAAAGTCGATCGAAATCCTGTTTTAGGGTTTCTAGAGCGGCGGCTTCGCGCAAACATTCAATTCGAATGGAAGTCATGGGTAGATCGCAAGGAAATGAAACTAGGAATTTTGGTCGTAGAAATCTAGTTTTCGAATTGATTCCGATGCGATTGCAGCTGCGCTTTGCGAATCTGTTAACGCGAATTCGTAGTCAATCGTTGGTATAGTTGTGCTAAACGTTACAACCCCAATCGTTTTCGCAGACCGGGACGAAAGCGTACACCGTACCGGACGAAGGCGTACTAGGTACCGAACGAAGTACACCTACGGCTAACTGTTAAACGAATTTCCATCGAAGCTATGCTTCTAGAGTTCGTCGAAATCCTCACGAACCGCGTCGCCTGGGCTTTCGACCATTTGGCAATAACTATCATAGCGTCGTGCATCCAGCCTGCCGTCGGCCACGGCATCTTTGACGGCACATAGATTCTCGTGAATGTGGGAGCAGTTTGGATAGCGGCAGTTGGAGGCAAACGGTCGAATGTCGCGAAACAAGCCCGACATCTCACTCGGAACAATGTCCCACAGCTGAAACTGCCGAACGCCCGGCGTGTCGACCATCGAACCACCATAACTGAGCGGGAAAACCTCAGCAGTGGTCGTCGTATGCTTGCCCTTTTGATTCTCTAAACTCACCGCCTGAACACGTTGCTTGAGCCCGGTATCCAATGCGTTCAGTATGGATGACTTGCCAACGCCACTTTGCCCCACGACGACGCTGCTACGGTTTCTTGTGATCGACCTTAGTCGTTCAATACCCCAACCTTTGAACGCGCTCACCATGACAACGCGATACCCCATTTGCGCATACGTCCCGATGAGCGGCTGCAAGGCCGATGCATCGATGAGATCGCATTTGTTGATGCAGATGCAAGCGTCCAAATGATTCTGCTCCGCCGTCGCCAAGACGCGATCGATCAAATTGGGTTTAATCGACGGCTGAGCGGCGCTAGTTACGATGAGTAGTTGGTCCACGTTCGCCACCATGACGTGACGACGCTGCTTGCTCGTCCGACTCAACGTTGATCGTCTAGGCTCAATGCGAACGATCCAGCCTTGAGCTTCCCCCTCGGGCTGCAACATGACTTGGTCGCCGGCAACCAAAACGTGCCGCTGGTCCGTCGCCATATTCTTGAGAACTCGACGAACGGCGCAGCGAAAGATTCGTCCATCCGACAACTGCACGATCGATTCAACACCGTGGACCTTGAGAACCAAGCCGCTGAGAGTTCGCTGGGCGTTGACGTCCAAGTCGATTTGGCCGAGCGCATCGGAACCTTCGTCGGCGATGAGATTGCCTTTGACGGTTCGGTGCCTGGTCTGCTCCCCTTTTCCACTGACTCGCTGCGAAGCAACGGTGTCGATGTCCTCGCGATCAGAAGCGTAATCGCTGGTGAGGTCCGCATCTCTCGCTTGAGATTGATGCTTCTTTCGAAACTCGATTCGGACCTTATTGGATTTTTTGCGAGCCATACTTGCTAGGTCACGCTGACGACTTCCGCCGTGCTGGACTTTTTGACGTGAACGCTTGGTCCGATCAATTCGGTGATCTCGTTTTCATCGAGCTCTTCCCGTTCCATGAGCGCATCTTTGAGTCTCTCCAGTTCCTCGCGGCGAGAGTGAAGCATGTCTGCAGCACGTCGATCAGCGGCTCGCAAGGTATCTCCAACTTCGGAATCGATGGTTTCCTGAGTGCGTTCACTGAATTGGCGTTGCTGATGGATCTCGCGTCCAAGGAAAGGATCGCTGTCGGAGAGCTTGTACGACACAGGTCCTAGCTTGAGGCTCATGCCCCAGTGGGAAACCATGCGTCGTCCAAGACTTGTCGCCCGTTCCAAATCGTTTTCAGCGCCAACGGAAGTCTCGTCGTAGATGATCTTTTCGGCGGCTCTGCCAGCCAAAAGAACCACCAGTTGGTCACGAATTTCGCTTTCCGACATGTTCATGCGGTCTTCGTTCGGCAGGATTTGCGTGCTGCCTAGCGACTGGCCTCGTGGCACAACCGTTACCTTGTGAACACGCTGCGCACCGGGTAGGAACCAAGCGGTCAATGTGTGGCCTGCTTCGTGGTAAGCGGTCTTTTCTTTCTCACTCGGCATCAAGACTTCTTCGCGTTTCGCACCCATCAGGACTTTGTCGCGAGCATAATCGAAGTCAGACATGCTGACACGCGTCTTGTCGTGACGAGCTGCCCACAAGGCCGCTTCGTTAACGATATTGCGGAGGTCTGCGCCCGTCAGGCCAACGGTGGCTTCGGCCATGGTGTGCAAGTTGACATCGTCTGCCAATGGGACTTCGCGGACGTGCACTTTCAAGATCGCTTCTCTGCCCTTGAGCGTCGGTCTTCCTACAGTAATCAGTCGATCGAATCGACCTGGGCGCAACAACGCTGGGTCTAGGACGTCGGGACGATTGGTTGCTGCCATGATGATGACGGAATCCGTTGGCGAGAATCCATCCATTTCACCAAGGATCTGATTGAGGGTCTGTTCCCGCTCGTCGTGACCGCCGCCAAGTCCGGCGCCGCGTTGTCTACCGACCGCATCAATTTCATCGATGAAGATGATCGCGGGTGACTGTTCCTTGGCCGTTGCAAAAAGATCGCGAACGCGCGATGCTCCCACACCAACGAACATTTGTATGAACTCGCTGCCGTTGACCGAAAAGAATGACACGCCAGCTTCGCCTGCGACGGCTCTGGCCAATAGGGTCTTACCGGTACCTGGAGGTCCATTGAGCAAAACGCCTTTCGGAACACGGCCGCCTAGCTTTTGGAATTTTTCTGGAGACTTCAAGAACTCCACGATTTCTTGAAGGTCAGCTTTGACACCTTCGAGTCCAGCAACATCGTCAAACGTAATGCTCTGGTCGGATGGCTCGAAGCGCTTGGCTGTCGATTTCGTAAAGCTTGTCAGGAATCCGCCTCCCATCATCGAATCGCGACTTCGACGGAAGAACATAAACAATGCGATGACCGTCGCAACCATCATGGCAAAAAAGATCAACGTCATCAGGTTGCTGCCCGTCGATCCCTGCACGATATCGTACTTGAAGGGCGTTTGAGGCTGGGCGACGGCCGTTGGGTCATTTGGGTCGATGGTTGTTGTCTTTTTAGATTTTTCACGCAGGGCGTTGAACTTCTCGAAAAGAGCATTTTGCGTGTCCGCCCCGTTTGGGATAAAGACATCGAAGGACTTGTTCAGCTTCTCTCGAGGTGGTTCTTGGCCCTCTTTGGGTTTGTAGTTTGAGGGTAGCGGTTTGTCTGGCGCGACCTTGAACTCTCCTTGGATATAGGAATCGTAGACGGTCAGTTCTTGGATGTTCTCCTTTTCTAACTGCTCCAAGAAGAAGCTGTAATCGATTTTCGAGCTCAAACCTGGGAGCAGGAATAGCATCAAGAAAATAGCTAGCAATACGATTCCAACCATCCAGAAGCCTTGGCCTCGTCGGACGGGTTGAATGGTAGGTCCCTCGTTCTTTTCCTCCCGCGGAGATTTACTCATATTCCAATGCTATCCGTATTGCCTGTTTAGAAATGAAATCACTAGGTCCCAGTCGCTGGGACGTCCTCACAAGTGCCTTGTTCGCTTTCGCAGCGATCTTATTGTAGCGGGCCGCCCAATCTACCGGCAGTGCCACCAACTTTCCACCGGTTCTGTCTTGGCTTTCTCGGCGTTTTTTGGTATTTCCGTCAATAACTGCCAACATTATTCAGACTTCGAGAACCAAAATGAACCAGGAAGCCATTCGTTCTATCGAACTCTCGACCGAATCACTGTTCGAATTGATCGAATCCAAGCTGCACCTTCTCAATGAGATGCAGGCCATGTCGTTGACTCAAACGGACCTCGTTTCCCAACACGACATGACCGCATTAATGACGCTTCTGTCACGCAAGCAAGAATTGATGGGAGCCCTCGGAATTGTCCAGTCCAAGCTCGCACAATTTCAGGGCCAAGACCCCGAGCAGCGAAAATGGTCGAGCCCCGAACGCCGCAAGAGTTGCCAAGAGATGGTTGCGCGATGCGATCAGCTCCTACAAGAGTTGATCGTCATGGAGGACCGTTCATTGGGAAACATGAATTTGCAACGCGATACCGTGGCCGCTCAACTCCAACAAAACATCGATGCAAGCACTATTCAAAACGCGTACCAATCCAGCGACATCGATGAAGTGTCGTTCGAAAGTACGCTGTCCATTGAGGGGTAGTCGTTTGTTCCACTTCGGAGGATAACCGCATGTTTTCGAATCCAACACTAAAAAGCCTTGAACAAACAGTCGCCTTCACCGAGCGACGGCACGCAATTCTTGCTGGCAACATTGCCAACACCGACACTCCAGACTACCAATCCAAGGACCTGTCGGTTGATAACTTCCAGCGAAGTCTGCGCGATGCGATCCAAGCGGACCGGCAGCAGCGAGAGATGTCACCTGGCCATCGATTGAGTTTGGCTGGCACCACAAATCCTGCAACAAGACCTTCCTTCGAAGATTCCAAGAAAGTCGCCATGGAAAGTGTTCGCGATTCCATGAAACAGATTGTTTACAATGACGGAAGCGACGATAGCCTCGAAATGCAAGTCACCCAAATCGCAAAGAATCAGTCCATGCACACCATGGCCGTCGCCATGATGAAATCGCAATTTCGCCAGTTGCAAATGGCGATTTCAGGTTCTGCGAATGTTTAAATGTGTTTCTTAAAGTAGCAGGCAGATTCCATGTGCCGTAGCCTCAAAAACCAACGGTTTTTGAATTGCGAACGGCACGCGGAGCGTGGCTGCTACCTTAAGAGCCCTGATATTCTGGCTCCCCTTCTCCTCTTCGGGAGGAGAAGGGGGGGAAATCATAAGAACTGCTTCAACGATTTGCGGTGCCGATAACGAACTTCATGCCTTACAATACGTATCACGGTATTGGGGAATCGGTTCGCCCTATTCCAAGCTTTTTTAAGAAATGTCGTTTGATGGGCGAGTTGGACATAGATGCGATCTTGGGCCCAAAGGGCAGCATTTCACGTCGCATCAAAAACTACGAACACCGCAACGAACAAATCGCGATGGCTGAGGCGGTCGGCGATGCACTTCGCAATCGCAATCATTTAATCGTCGAGGCAGGCACGGGCGTTGGCAAAAGTTTCGGTTACCTCGTCCCCGCCATTCTGCATGCGACTTCCGCAGAAAATGCCATGGCCAGCCCGAAACTCGAGGCACCCCAAAAGGACAAACGTAAAACAAACGGCGAGGAGGATAACGAGGAAGATTCGGTCAAACGCATCATCGTCAGCACGCACACGATCAGCCTCCAGGAGCAACTTATTTCGAAAGACCTGCCCCTCCTCAAAGCCGTCATCCCTCGCGAGTTTACCAGCGTCCTAGTCAAGGGACGTGGAAACTACATGTCGAAACGGCGACTCGAGTTGGCAGAATCCCGATCGGTTAGCCTATGGAGTAATGAACAAGACCACGAACACCTGAACTACATCAAAGAATGGTCCCGGTCCACCAACGACGGTTCGCTCAGCAGCATGTCATTTCGTCCACCCGGCAATGTCTGGGATGAGGTTGCAAGCGATTCCGGTAACTGCATGGGCCGCAAATGCAAACACCATGAATCCTGTTTTTACTACGCAGCCCGCCGCCGCGTTCAGAACTCGCAAATCCTAGTCGTCAACCATGCGCTCTTCTTTAGCGACCTAGCCTTGCGCGCGCAAGGTGGTGGAATTCTTCCCAAATACGATTCCGTCATCTTCGATGAATGCCATACCATCGAATCGGTTGCGGGCGATCACTTGGGCCTTCAGATCAGCAACTCGCAAATCGATTACACGCTTCGCAAACTCTATAACCCAAGAACCGAGAAGGGGATTCTCGTCGCGTTGGGGCTCAAGCAGTTAACGCAGGACACGTACCGATGCATGGAGTCGCTTGACGACCTCACGGCCGACCTTGCCGGCTGGCAATTAGGACAAGAAAAGACTAACGGTCGCGTTCGAGAACCGTTGCAAATCAATTCCGTTCTCGGTGAGCGATTGCAAACGCTCTCCGAACAGTTAGAACGTTACGGGCAAGACCTAAAAGATGCAAATAGCCGCCTCGAAATGATGTCGGCCAGTCAGCGACTGAGTACGCTCGCGGCCAGCGTCGATCAATGGCTTCAACAAAAAGTCGAAGACTCAGTCTATTGGCTAGAACAGCAGACCAAGAGCATCCAATCGCGAAACGTAGTCCGAGTCACCATGCGAAGCAGTCCGCTCGACATCGGAAGCCACTTGCGAGAACATCTCTTTCGAAAAGTCAAAAGCGTGATCATGACCAGCGCGACGGTCGCCACGGGGCAGGCCAAAGGCAAAGGCTTTTCGTTCTTTCAAGGGAGAATCGGTGCCGTCGGCTCCAAGACCTTGCAAGTCGGTAGCCCGTTCGATTATCCCAAGCTCGCTGAAGTCCATTTGATAACCGACATTGCGGACCCCGCGATCGAAAAAGTCAAGTACGAACAAGCCATTGTACCGGTGCTCAAGCATTTCGTGGGGCAAAGCGATGGCCACGCGTTCGTGCTCTTTACGAGTTACGACATGCTTCGCAAAACCTGCGCCGCGATGACTCCGTGGATGAACGAAAACAACTTGGCTATTTACTCGCAAGCGGACGGTGTCCCTCGCAACCAACTGCTGCAAGCCTTCAAAAAGAACCCTCGCGGGGTTTTGTTCGGGGCTGAGAGCTTCTGGCAAGGAGTTGATGTCCCGGGCGAAGCGCTCCGATTGGTGGTCATCAGCAAACTGCCCTTTAGCGTACCGGACCACCCACTTTTGGAAGCCCGATTGGAAGCGATTCGCAAAGCGGGTGGCAACCCTTTTCAAGACTACCAGCTGCCAGAAGCGGTGATCAAGTTCAAGCAGGGATTCGGTCGATTGATTCGGACCGCTACCGACTCTGGCATCGTCGTGGTCACCGACCCTCGCATGACCACGAAAGCCTACGGGCAGACTTTTCTGGATGCTCTACCAGGCTGCCCTGTCCTGCGTGTCCGCGCTTCGCAACTCGTTCGAACTTAGCGCCGCACCTATGAACTTAGACCAACTATTGCCCGCTAGCGAGCACAAAGCCTTTCATCAGGCGAGCCTAAGCTATAGCGATCGCTGTGTCCGCAA
Source organism: Pirellula sp. (assembly GCA_031424235.1). Taxonomy (GTDB): domain Bacteria; phylum Planctomycetota; class Planctomycetia; order Pirellulales; family Pirellulaceae; genus JBKCUI01. The sequence continues at coordinate 7,869 of JANPHB010000382.1, read as the reverse complement.
GCATGTTCGCCGCTTGGATTCGGAGTTGCCTTTTTCGGTAACCGAAGTTCCTTGGTACGCATGGGGGCGATTTCTCGTGGACTCCACCATTCGGCCCGCGTCTTTTCTCGAATACGCAACCGCCGACTACTACATTCAAGATGCAGCATCTTTGTTACCGCTCGCCTTGGTCGACGTACAAGAAAACGACTTGGTATGCGATCTCTGCGCATCACCGGGTGGCAAGGCCTCGGCAATTGCAGAACGACTGGGGCCAAATGGCTTCCTGCTTGCCAACGAGAGCATTCGCTCGCGGGTCGATGTCTTAAAATACTCCTTGGTCAAGACCGGCAATCCATGTTTTGCCGTTTCCTCGTACGATCCAGATGACTTGGCGAGCAAAATGCCCAACGCATTTGATGTCGTGTTGGTCGATGCACCGTGTAGTGGCCAAACATTGGTCGCTCGCAAGAAACGGGATGACAACGCTTATTCGGCAAGTCAGATCGAGCATTGTGCGCTTCGTCAGCAACGTATCCTTGAGTCAGCCATTCGGATGCTCAAGGTTGGCGGTCGCCTAGTTTATTCAACTTGTACGTTCGCTACGGAAGAGAACGAAGCCCAAATCCAGTGGCTTCACGAGCAGTACCCTGACGCCTGGGAACCCATCGAGCCCAAGGGCCTTGCGCCATGGCGGTCACCGGTCCAATCCGGTTGCTATCGACTTTGGCCCCATCGCGATCATTGCTCGGGTGGTTTCGCCGCTGGACTGCGACTAGTGAAGGAGCTGGACCTCGAACCGATCGCCAGTGCAAATCGAACGGCAAAGAAATGGGATGCAAAAGCAAGCAAGGGAGCGGACCGCAGCGAGTTGCTCAAACACAGGAGCGCCCAAGAGTCGTTGTTGGCGTTGGGCGCATTCAACAATGTTACGACGGAATGGAAAAACGGTTTCTTGCAATGCATGACGCCTGGCGTTCGGAACGCAGTCAACGAATATCGGCAAATCGCGATGGAGCCGATGGCGGTGTTGATCGAGTCGGGGAATCATTTTGTTCCGACGCAGGGCTTAGCATTATTGGACGCGGGAATTTTCGTGCCCAATCGGACCGTTGAGTTGGAAATTAATCAAGCGGCACAATTTGCAAACGGAGAGTCGATTCCGCTTTCGACCATCGAGGGCCAGCCGAGCACAAAGGCAGCCAGTGCCTGGGCGGTAGCGAATTGGAATGGTCGACCACTGGGCTGGTGCAAGGCGCTAAGCAACCGGCTTAATAACCACCTGCCACCATGGGCCCGATTGAATCTAAGTTGACAACCGCCTGCGATTCAATCGCGAATGCGATGGGATTTTTCAGCCTGGGGTGAAGTTCGCCCAGCGAACGAAACCCCAGGCAAAAGCCCACATGAATTCAAAGCTCTGAAGGAGCGGCACAATCGGTGAATTGGACGCCAACCAAAATGCCGGTTACACTGAGGTCTAACGCTTAGACAGTTCGAAAACAACAAAGGAGACAACATGAGCGTCGAAATACCCGTGGAACTCCAACCCCAAATTGCCGCTGCGATTGCTCGGGGAAGCTATGCCAACGAACAAGAACTTGTCATCGATATCCTTCGCGTTGCAGTACCTGTATTGGGGCAGTACCAGCAAATTCGGGCCGACGTACAAGAATCGCTGACTGAACTTCAGCAAGGCAAAACGAAGGTCGCTGATTTGGAGGCGATTCGATTGCAATTGGATGACGAATTCGGAAATCGGAAATAAATGCCTTGCGTAACAGGAATCGTCTCAATGCTAAAATATCAATTCGATCAATTTGTCTTCGATGGTTTTGACGAACTCGGTGCGTTTGTCATGGTGATTGATGGGTTTCCGCCTGAAGAAAGATATCAGCCCACCACCGATCTGCTCGAAGAGATCGGCTATCAGCGGGTAGATACTTCAGAACTGGGTGATGGCGAATACAACATCAAGACGGCCGGAGGGTACGGAACCGAAGCTTCGATGAGGTCCTTCTTCTGTGCATTCAAAATGGAACGGTACTTGATTCAATACCAGCCGTCGAATCGGTGCATATTACGCGGCACGAGCTGCAAGCCGCACCGACCCGAGTCTGACTTTCGGTTTGCCGACTGGTATCCTGTGAAGGGATCATCGCCTCGAGAAAGGGCAAAGAAGATTGAGGATCAACTGGCAGACGATTTCCCGAACGCGGCGATGGCAGCCCAATTTCTTTATGATCTTGGCTTTGCCAGGAGCAACACGTACAAAAAATTGTCGAAGAACACCTACTTCGTCGCATCCCGACATGGCGACGGGCAACCATCCGGAATCGTATTTCGCGGCGCATCCAAGACCTATTTCTACGACTACTACGAGGACGAGCGGTACGAAATGGGTTTGAGCGGCCTATTGAAAGACTTCTGCCCGACGAAACGACAACTCAGCGATTCCATGTCCATCGCAATTTCTCAATTCCCATCGCTAGGATCATTCGATGAATAGGTTGTTGTTTGTCCCCTCCCGCTTCCATGAGTTCTGGTTTTCCGATGAAAGGTTGGCAGTGGTGGAAAAGATGTATGGCTTACTTTAAACAATTGCGAGATTTCGAAAATCGATTCGGTACAATGACGGTCGAAGAGTTGAAGCAATGGAAGATATACTGGACGCAGCATGCTCAGGGCTTGGCTCCGAAGGTCAGAAGGATTGCGATGAAAAGGGTCCATGAAATCGAAAAAGCGATCCAGGCAAAGTTACCGGAAGTCAGTGATCATGACGAAAAATAAGAACTCGGGTGGCTCGCTTTCCAGCCTGATGTGTTCATGTGCATTCGACACCATGCCTGCCATTCCAAAAAGGCTTAATCAAATTTGCTGTATCCCCGTTTTTTCGCCATATTGAATCCCAACCCTTCCCCGCTAACCGCGCTGCGAAACCTTTTTAGGCAAGAGACTGTTGATACACAGAATTAGTCGCTATACTTTGCAACACAAAGCCGTGACTGAGTGGGATTGCTTGGTAAAAACCAGGCTCTCCCCTTTTTTTAGCCATTAACTTTGCATCGCAAAGTCCACGTATACGTAGGGAGAATGCTTCATGACAGAGATGTATTGGTTTCAACTGGGAGCCGATCGATGAAATTCAAATTTATTCTCCCTGCACTCACTGAAGCGGAAAGTCCCTTTTGGCGACCGATCAAGTACTCGTTGTTTCCTCCCTTGGGACTGGCAACGCTCGCGGGCTATTTATCGTCGGACGACGAAGCGGAAATCGTCGATCAACACGTACAAAAACTATCGCTCGACGATGCTCCCGATGTGGTCGCAATTCAGGTCTACATTACCAACGCTTACCGGGCCTACAAAATCGCCGATGCGTACCGAGCCAAGGGCGTGTTCGTCATTCTCGGTGGACTCCATGTGACATCGCTTCCCGATGAAGCCGAACAGCACGCGGACGCCATTTTTTTAGGCCCCGCCGAAGACAGCTTCCCCAAGTTCTTGGAGGACTATCGAAAGGGCTGCCACGTCAAGCGGTACACGTCACGCACGCGAACACTCGTCGGTGTGCCTCCGATCCGCCGCGATCTTATCGAACGGCGGCTATATCTCGTTCCCAATTCGATCGTCGTTACCAGAGGCTGCCCACACCATTGCGAGTTTTGTTACAAGGACTCGTTCTTCGAAGGCGGTCGGACCTTCTATACTCAAGAGGTCGACGATGCCTTGGCCGAGATCGAGCGATTGCCAGGGAGGCACCTCTATTTCTTGGATGATCACTTGCTGGGGCACAAACGTTTCGCAAGAAATCTTTTTAGTGGCATGAAGGGTTTGGGAAGAGTCTTCCAAGGTGCCGCGACCGTTGATTCCATTGCGGAAGGTGATCTGATTGAAAGGGCCGCGGAAGCTGGACTTCGAAGCATCTTTGTTGGCTTTGAAAGTTTGGACCCACGTAACCTCCAACAAAGTAACAAGCGACAGAATCTAAGTCTCAACTACGCTCAAGTGATCCGCCGGCTACACGATCTCGGCATCATGATCAACGGTAGCTTCGTGTTCGGACTCGACGGTGATGACCCGAGCGTCTTCAAACGGACGGTTGAATGGGCAGTCGACATGGGCATCACAACCGCCACGTTTCACATCGCGACTCCATACCCAGGAACCGCGTTCTACAAGTCGATGAAACAAGCCGGGCGCATGAACACCGAAAACTGGGATCTATTTGATACTCGCCATGTCACTTTTCAGCCTGCCAATCTAACCGCCTCGCAGCTAGAATCAGGCTATCATCAGGCCTACCGGGATTTTTACCACTGGAACTCGGTGGTAAAGGCAAGTCTGTTTCATGGGTCCGTCAAACATCAACTCAAACACTTCTTCTACGCCGCCGGTTGGAAAAAATTCGAGCCACTCTGGAACGCCATGATCCAACTCAAACGACTGGGTCTCATGACGCCGATTTTAGAGGCGGTTCTTTCCAAGGTGACAAAAGCCAAAAACGGCGAGACGATACCGCTCGCCTCGAGAGACATAGACGGAACGATGAGAAACCCAGCGAAGTCGATTCCCTAGCAATCCACATCTTGAGTTGAAAGGACTCAGTTTTCCCCCCTTGCCTGACGGCATCCGCTCTTGCTTCCCGAAGCCACAACCGCAGCGATACACTCCTTAAGGTTAAGTACCGCATTGTCACTATCCTCGTGTTGAGGAGAAGCGACCAAGACAGAGGCGGCTAACAGCAAAACATATTTCGCGAGTGGCGTGAATCAAAAGCTGTTTTTCGTTGGATAGATTACCCTTCGGATCGCGGCTGGTGCGTTTTCCACCACTCCGTGACGACATCTGGCATTGACTCTCGACCGCTATCGCTCGACATTTCGATCAATACATTAGGCCTTTTAAGCAAGGCACCGCATGGCGACCAAAACTAAAATTCCAATTAAAATACAGCGAAAAACCCCTCACCCTCAGCCCCTCTCCCCTAAGAGGGGCGAGGGGAGCAAAGTCAAAAAGACATACGCAATGACAATCGGCGTTAGCCGCGGTTCTCGACAAATGTCGAGCACTATTGGAAACCGGGGCTATCGCCCAACGGCCAATGAGCCAGTGAAACACATGGTGAAGTGCTTAGCTACAAATTACAAAACATGGCGGCCATGACCGTAAGCATCTTCGGAACTTACTTTGCTTAGCGGTCCAAAAGCGTTGCCTCTGGTTTGTCCACCATTCTAAACCGAGTGTAGTCAACGTAGAACGAGTGCTCCTCGGTTGACTCTTCTAAATTGGGCGATTGCAAATTGGTAGTCACGAATTCGATCGTGCACTTGTAGATTGCGTGACGTAAGCTTGCGTTTCCGATGAGAGGCACGAATCTAGCTGGTTCGGCTGTTTCGTTTATTTTCTCTAGGATGATCTTGGCATGAAGTCGTTTCTGTTTGTTTTCCACGACAGGACTTTTCGTCGAACGAGATTTTTCGAACGCATGCACAATCTCATCGTCACTCGGTGGATCGCCAGATGTTTTCGAGTCTAGTCCCTCAAGCGGCCCCATAACGACAACAGGGTGCAACAGATCACCGGGAGCTTGGGCGTTTTTGCCCGGCACAATGGAAGCGAACCCTACAAATTCTGCTGTCGATTCAGGACGATGCGGTTCCGAATTGGGTTCACATGTAACCATGATAAGAATGGGGTTCTTGTTTTTCCCGCTAACGCGACTGAGTACGAGTGTTTCATGGAACGGCAAATCCAACTCGCACTCAATGTTGGTCTTCGCAACTTCCGGTATCTCGATTGAAGTCTTGGTGTTGCCTCTCAGTTGAACCTCGATTGTTTCATGCGAGCTCACATCCGAAATCGAGAGATCGCAATTCAGCCTGACAATGTTGTTTCCGCGAAAGGATGGACGCACATTGATTTTGGTTCCGAAGTCTACGATCTGTACTTTTTGGTTTCCTGCAGCATACGGAGTCCGTACAACGTCTTGAACTGTAGCTATTTGACTATCGGGTACCAGAATCCGTGGTGCATTCAGTACATTGGTTCTGGCGTTCTTCTGAACCTGATTCAACATTGCATTCGCTTCGTCGACTTTCAAAATCGAATAGAGCACAGGGGTATTCTTCTCGACGACCGACGCGGAAAAAACGGATGGAGACGCTGCCGTTTGTTTCGTGATTGATTCCGTGACGCTCCTATTTGTTTTTTCCAAAGAGCTAGCCAGCGACCATTCGATCGCCAGATTACCGAATTCGCTCGATTCCATGGTGGCGAATCGAATTTGAAGCGACCAATCCTTGGGCGGTTCGGTATTGTTAAAGCTGCTGTCCGACACTGGCGTTTCTTGAAATGTTCCCAATGGTGAAGTAGCTTCGACTTTGGTCTGAGCGACCAATTGCGTCGAACTAGGCAGCAGCAAACATCCCGCAATAATCGCGATCGCTTGTGCGGACCGCGGAGTTCTAGACGGACTTCCATGTCGCAATCTCATAATGTGCTCCAATCGCTTTCGAGTGACATCCACAGGTCGTACGCCCGGCAGAGCCGGTGCAACACGCAACACCTGTTTGCGCTCTAATACGTTCAACAGTTCGCGAGCATAACTTGCTGGCGAGCATTTCATCGCTGCAATCGTTTCCACATCGCAACTTCGTTCGGCTTCATAGGCTGTCATCCGTCCTGCCATCCAAACCATCGGATGAAACCACCAGAGTCGAGATGCTAGGGTCTGCAATAAGGCCCAAAACAAATCGCCGCGTCGTATATGTATCAACTCATGAGCAAGCAACAACTCCATTTGTGCCGCCGACCGCCCATCGACGACCAATCGAGGCAAGAGTATTGTCGGTCGCAACCAGCCAATAACCGCTGGACCAATCGGACTTTCCAGAACCAATAGTCTCACGCGTTGGCGAATGCCAAGCGTCTTGCACAATCGCAACGTGCATTCGACCAAATCTGGTCTATCCACAGTTCTCGCGACTCGAATGAAATATAGGAAAAGCACATAACGTACCGCCATCCAAACGACGCTAAGCAATACGCCTGCGATCAGCGTCACCGGCAGCCATTCGCTGAAATGCCGAATGGCCGTCTGCCAAGAAGACTGTCCCTCGGTTGAAAACGCAACGCGAGACACTGCCGGTTTCGCAATCGCAGAGTGCTCGTGAATTGCACCCGAATGCGATACTTGACCGGATTGGGTTTCCAAGCCATTGGAGTTGCCCGATGATTCTGTAAAATGGACAGTCGCCGGCGCCAAACGACTCATGTCAATCCAGTTCATGACTCCAATCGGGCTTCCGATCGGCGGAACGACACATTTAATTAAGACAATGGCCCAAAGTGCGTGCGCCAAATGCGGCCGATTACTAGCCAAAAGCCGGGTAGCAATCCAAACCATGGTTGCGACGATCGCGATTTGCAACGATTGCGACCCAATCCATTCCAACCAACTAGAAGCCGATATCACGTTCTTACTCCTTTTTATTGGCATCGCACCGCTTTTGATACTTGCTGCATCCGCGTACGACTGTACGTGCATGATCTCAAGCGTACATCCGTACGTGAGTCAATACAGATCCTTGCTGGCAAGTGGCCGCTAGCCGCTAGCCGCTAGCCAAATGGCATTGAGCCGCGGGCGCTAGCGCGGATTATTCATGCAGTATACGGATTTTCGATGTTCTCTGGTTTTTTTTGAGTTTTTGCACCTGAAGTGTTGCAAAACTCATTTTGCAGGCAGACCGCCCCCCACCCCCGAAGTCGATTCGAGATTTGAGATTTGTGATTGTAGGTTCCGCCATCAACCAGAACTGGGATGTGGAAGGGTCGCCAAGAGATGGCCTAGCTTTTCCAGCAAGTGAGAATACGGCCAGCTCGATGCAA
>JANPHB010000381.1:0-29631 GCA_031424235.1 Pirellula sp. | reverse complement strand
AAGGAGCACTTCTGGTCCATCGGTCTGGATACCAAGTTGGTTGTTAAATATGTCGAAGTGGTCACGATGGGCACTCTCGACGCCAGCCTCGTGCATCCCCGCGAAGTCTTTCGCTTTGCGATCATGCAAGGGGCTGCATCCATCATCATCGGCCACAACCATCCATCAGGCGACATACAGCCCAGCGTTCAAGACAGGGCCGTAACTCGGTCTCTTGCCAACGCTGGCAAGGTCTTAGGAATTCCGCTCCATGACCATCTCATTATCGGGATGAACGGCAAACGGTTCAGTTTTGCTGAGTCACTACCAGACGACCTGCGTGCGTCCTAGGTAGATCACGGTACTGCGGAGCCCAGCTCCTGTGTCAACCATCTTCCGAGCGAGGCCAACCATGCCCGCTTATCCAATCCAATACCTTCCAACAAACGAAATCAAAAATCATGTTTATTCCCAAAACAGTGCTCCAGGCGTTTCGCAAGTTTGCGAACGCCTTTCTTGACCGACCGATTCGGAAACTTACGTCCGACATCGGGATTCACGCTACCGGAGACGGCTGTACCCTTCATGTCGTCAACGCAGGGAAGTCTGTTAGCTGCACGTTTGCTTATAAAGATGGCGACGAACCGGTGGCCGAGTCGGTGAGCATTTCATCCGATATGTTTGAAGAGCTAGCCCTGTCCGCTGGCGACATCGAATTCGGTCCGGTTGAATCGACAGAGAACGGCAGCCGCTTCGAAGTTCGATGGCAAACTGGCCTGGCTATTCGGCATACTGAACTCGACTCGCGCGAGCCTACAGCACTTGTGGGCGGCAGTATTCCTTTGAGCAATATCGACGATCGGTTCTTGCCTTGTCTAGCCAACGCTGTTGAGGTGACAGATGAGGTTTCTACGCGATACGCGCTCGGTTGTATCCAGTTAGACGGTCGCGATGGGACAATGGCAGCCACGGATGGCAGTCATTTGGTGGTCTTCGACGGATTTGATTTCCCGTGGAAATCGGAGGCGATTCTAGTCCGAAAAAGTCGGCTGTTTGCACTCAAAGACTTCCTAAAGCTCAACGCCGTTTCGGTTGGAGTCCAAGATAAGACAATCGTTATCGCATCCGGACCTTGGCGATTCACGATGCCGGTCGAGACGGATGCCAAGTTTCCGAATGTCGATCAAATGCTACCGGATAGGCAGAGATCAACCAACCGAGTTCAGCTCGATCCTGGCGATCGCGACACGTTGTGCAGTTGCCTGTCGCAACTGCCGGGCGACACGGAGGAACGACAGCCTGTAATCCTGGACCTAAACGGTCACGTTGCAGTCGTCGGCAAATCTAATCAGGGCACATCTTACACTGTCTGCCTGGAGCTGGATCGCTCATTGCATATTGGCCCAGACCTGCGTACCGGCACGCCGCGACATTACCTGGCGTTTGCGGCCAAGATCGGTTCTGACTGTTTGTTCCTCTTCGGTAAAGATAAGCCGATGCTAGCATGCGGCCCCAGAACGCAATACGTATGGATGCCGCTTCTCAACCAGGATTTAACAGTCGATCTGGCCCAAACGCAGTGCGTTCGCACAAGCACTGTTGCCGCGTCCTCCAAACGCCGCAGGGCTAGCTGATGAATTATGAAAATCCAACTGTCCGACATTGGTCGATTTCTCCAGCTTGCGTGCAAAATGTGGAAATGGAACTACGAAGGCGATTCCCTAATAGTTGTCTTCACTGTTACCCAGAGAGCCTGTTCGATCGCGATGGCACGGGATGGGTTGCTACTGACTTACCTTTGCGATCGTGTCGACTCCGAAGCCAGCGAGCAAGTCATCGCGGTGCTGGTTGAGCTTCTGCATGATTGCACAATTGGCACTGGCGTTGTTGACCTGCAAAAAGTCGTCAAAAACGGTGCACGCCATATCGAAGCCGAATGGAGCGAAGGGCTTATCCGGTGCAAGCGGTCGTATTCGGCTCAGGCTCCGCCAGAGTATCACTTGATGCCAGATTTAGCTTGGCACACCGTCGACGAACGGATTGTACGTCAAGGTGCTGCAAGGTATCGAACAGAAAAAAGGGCGACCAGCCACCGTGTAAACAGCTGCCCGATCGAGCCAATTGCAACGGTGCCCGGTTGAAGGCTGTTCTTAAAGACTGCTTGTGGCGCAAGCCACAGGGTAGTCTTTTTTAGCTATTGGACGATCGTTTCCGGGCGACTTAGAGGCAGGAGAGGCGTTTCCAGCACTGTCGGAGGAGGCTTTTTTCAAAACGGCATCGTTCAACAAATCAGCTAAAACCGACCCAAACGAGGGGCGTTGTGGGAAACCGACGATCGGGCGCGAACTCGCTCCGGTTTGGGTGACCGGAGCGAGTTGGAACTACGGAGTCTCACAGTCTGAAACCGGTATCGATGTGTGGTTTTTTGGAGAGTCAATTCGTCGGAGTTAGTCTTTCCGGTTCAATTCGATTTCTGTATTTTCAACACCCTCGCAACGGTCAGAAACGGAAAAACTCTGATAGAGCGTCAATAATCCAATTCCATGCCCAATCGCTGAGCCAACCAGAAACGAAAAGGCTGAAACGAACCCCAACTGTCCAGACCAAACGAAATAGCAACACGTGGCGACCGATATGCCCATGGAAATAGCCATCGACCTGACAGTCGTATTTGCATAGAAAGGATCTCCTGACTCGCGACGCTACTTGAGGATTCCCGCTTGGAATCAACGGCAATGACCTCAGGATTTGTAGCGGCATGCTTCGACAAATCCATGCGATATCTTCGTCGGACCGTATTGCTTCCGATTTTCTCAATCGTTCCTTTCATCACCTCTCATCCTTCTTTGCGGCGACCTAGATTCTTGTCAAACGTATTCGTAACAAAAGGGTTAATTAGCGCACTCGTCGGACTTGCGAACTAAGCCGTTCCGCGTTTTCGCTCGATCACTCGGTCCAGGAACCAAAGTAAGTGACCTTTGGCTTGCCTTTTGGTGTCTTGATGGTGCAGCACGTTTCGCTCAAGACGATAGATATGCTTCTGGATTGGTCGTACAGATACACACAGTCGAGATCGCGGCCTGTTTCGATAAAGCTAAACGTGTTGGTCGGTTTCTTCTCGATCCAAACCACTCCATCCGTTGTAGAGAACTTGCCGATAGGATGTTTCCATGTCTTGCGGTAGATTCTCGCCCCCGGATAGGTTCGGGCTACATGTGCAACGAACGCTTCCTTCTTGTTTTGCATCGATTCTGCAATCGCAAGCTGTTTGTTCTTCGTAGCAGAACTGATCGCGTCGTCGAACGATTTCAAGCACCGATCACAAGCAAGAGATAGGCTCTGTCGGTACTTGAGCTCTGGGATCAGCTTTGGCAACTTATGATTGGTTTCAAACTCCGTGCGCTCGTTAGTAAGCTTGTTCAAGACGTCAAAGCTGCCGTTCTTTTTCGCCATTTCAATTGCAGCGTCATAACATACAAGCACGGAAGCGACGATTTTGTCCGCATTCGTGTTGAAAACTTGCTCCGCACGGGCAACTGCCTTCTGCAGCTTCTCGCCGGAGACCAAGTAGACGCAAATCACTTGAATGAACAAAATAGTCCATGTGCAAAACACTGTCACGTACCGCGATGGAAATGGAGATGCGTACAACATTGCTTAAGCCCAGCTCAAAAACAGGAATCGTTTGTCTATCGTTACAAACCAATAAAGGCAGCTCTGACCAAGCGAAGATCGATATTTTTCAAAAACGTCAGTTTTTCCCGGAAGAACTTTCCTTGATTACGCATTGACCCAACCGCTCACGCGCACTTCCAGTCTTTCTCTGCCTTTCTTCTAGAAGAGGACAACCGACTGGGTTGTCCATTTCCAGTCCTGAGCTCGCGAGCAAGAAAGACGCATCATGAAACGAAAGTACTTACTGAACGATTGGCAACCTAACCTGATCTTGGGAATCGAGAAAGCCCCGAGCGAACCAATCGGGTTCAGCTCGAGTCATTCGATATCCTCGATCCGGCCAAGTGGCTCACCCATCTTGTACGAAGACGACGCTCCACTATGCACAATCGCTCCGACTCGAAGTGGTAAGGGTCGCGGCGTCGTTGTCCCCAACCTCTTGCGATACTCGGGGCCAGCGATCGTCGCCGATATCAAAGGTGAGCTAACGAAGATCACAGCGCGCAGAAGAAAAGAGATGGGCCAAGACATCTATGTCATCGATCCGACCAACTACCTCGACCTGAGCGCGTTGGGTTTGGAACGAGCCCAACTCAATCCTCTCGACTCGCTATTTCTTCCAGATGCTGATCTGGAGACCGATGCATCGGGGATGGCCGAAATGTTGAGTCGCGGCAACCGAGGCACCAAAGAACCCTTCTGGGACGGCCATGGCACTGGCCTCAATCAAGGCTTGATGTTGATCGCAGCCGGTGATCCGGAACCTGCAAACCGCAACCTGGGAAAAGTGGTGGAGATGCTATCCTCCGACGATGTTACTTACAATTTGGCCGTCATTTTGGACACGCGGGGCAAAACGCTCAACCCAACAGCCTATCAACAGGTATCTCAAGTGTTGCAGATGCCCGAAGTCACGCGAGGAGGCGTTATCGCAACGGCGCAGTCGTACATCAAACCGCTCATGTCGCCGTCGGTGCTGAAATCCATTTCAAGCAGTTCGTTTCCATTGCAACGGATCATCGACGGTGATCCGATCACGGTGTACTTGGTGATTCCTCCCACTCGGTTGCATGCGCTACGCGGACTCGTCAAAATTCTCATTGGAACGATGCTGAGCGCCATCCTAAGTCGAAGGCATCGCCCTGACGTTTCGACCTATGTGGTACTCGACGAAGTCGGTCAATTGGAATCGTTTCCATTGCTAGAAACTCTGGTAACACTATGCGCTGGCTATGGAGTCAAAACGCACATGATCTGGCAAGACATGGCCCAATTGAAAACCTATTATCCCGAAAGTTGGAAGACGATCCTCAACAATTGTGGCGTGCTCCAAACCTTCGGTATCAACAACGGCGACCTAGCTGCCGAGTTTGGAAGGTATCTCGATATCAGCCCGTCGGAGCTGCAAGGCATGGGGCGTGAAGAACAAGTACTCGCTGTCCACGGTCGAGGAACGCTCCGCTGCGAACGCTTAGACTACCTTCGCGACGCTCCGCTCGAAATGTTCGACGCGAATCCGTTGTTTGCTCGACTACGGGACAAGCGTGGGGATCGACAGGAAGATTTTGAGACAGGAAGATAGAATTAAACCGAACCCGAAAATTCTTCTGTCGTCGCATCCTCCCCTCGCTTCGCCTGACTCTCCCCGAGGGAGGGGTATAAAACTGGACGATCTCCGCCTTGATCTTTAGCCGATCCAAAGTGGTAACGTGCTCAAAAGCATCCCCGTAATGACGCTATAGCCCACGTGGCTGAAGCGAACAACAGGTCGGTCGTCATGTGGAATGAGATCATACTCAACGCGTTCATGCTGTTCTTCGCGAATTCCTCAAGTAAACTTCGCCGCCGATGTTGACAACCTCTTGCAGTTTTGTATCCATCTTTATCTCCAAAATTGTTAGCGAACTAGAACATTGCCACTTAAATGAAAAGGCAGTTGGTCGCATTTGGAAACGGAGAAATTTAAGCGAATTGAACTTTATTTCCGGTTATTACTATGGGTTCTTGACCGGCAGAGGCGTCTCAGATATCCAATTATTCGCGTTTCGGAAAGATGCGGTTACGGTTAGGGATTTGGCCAGAATTTTCGCGTGCTCGCTTTGCTCGCCAATCCTAGCGCCAAATCACAAACGCGAAACAAAAATGTAGAGAACGGAAAAGGATCAAGATTTTCGTAATCCAGCCCTCGCAAGACGAACACCGTGGCTCAGCCAAGCAACAGAAGGATCGGAGTCAAAACGTTTCGAACAGTGCGTGTAGATAGCGTCGTCGAAGAACGATCCGCCCCGATGCGAACGTCGAACGTGTTCATCGGATCGGTTCGAACACCATTCCCACACATTGCCAAGAATGTCGTACAACCCATAAGGATGCTCTGCAGACGGTGTTCCAACCGTATGCGCATGTCGACCAACCCTGTTAACTAGTTTGTTCTCTCTATTGGTTGAGTTGCTTTCGATCCACGCGTGCTGTTCCAGTTGTTCTTCTTCGTCGCCCCAGTAAAACACTGCATTGTGACCCGCTGCATTCTTCTTGTTCGCGCGGCATGCGTACTCCCACTCCCATTCTGTCGGTAGGCGACTATTACTCCAAGTCGCTAGCATCATTGCATCGTACCAATTCACGTAAATCGCGGGACCACGCGGATAAGGGCTGCATAAATCGTACTTACCCTCAACCTCATCACGGTTAAACCACATCGCATGGTGCGGATCGAAGCATGCGTATAATCGGTTCGTGACTTGGTACGCGCATAACTGAAAACCCTCGTCTAGTACGAGGTCTCTCTCCGGGTTTTTACGCTCGTCAGCGTGACCGCACCGAAAGGTTAATCCTGCGGAAGAATTGCAATCTCGGAAATGGTTGAGCATGTCCTCGTGCAAAATGTCATGGTTCTCATGGAAGTGGGATGACATGTCGAGGAACTCGGTGAGAAAGTTATGGACAATCGATACAGCTGTTCGCGGGACAACTAGCTGGTCCGTCATGCTAAGGGATGTGGTTGGTGAGGCTTCTTGCAGACGCTGCGTGCTTGACGAGGCCGCTAGTTGTGCTGCTTGAGTAGCCCTCGAGACGTCTTCTTCGGACCAATCGATCCGAATGTCGAAACCGGCACGAAGGAGCAGATGCGGCCAAACAACAAACATCAATTCCGTCGCGCGAACATGTGGCACACGCGAAAATAGATTCGTTATCAATGTCAGCCAGCGACCATCAAGGCCATACGCGTCGCTTCTGCGAAGAAAGGAATCACCAGGAATTGCGCATAGGAACTTCCAAAGGTCATTCAGCTCCGAATACCGCGAGATAGTTTCCTCGTCCTTAAACACTACGCTTTGCCGGTGTGCGAACCAACGTTGCTCGTTATGATTTGACGCGCGTACCATCCACAGGGCGGCAAAGAAGTCTCGCACCGAAGCATTGCGCCAATCGATGTGATTCGCGTCCGCCGAATTGAAGAACGCAAACTCCACAAAGCTGCAGTTGATTTTGATCAGCTCGTCCAAATTCCTCGCACACTTCGAGACATCCCACTTGTAGATAGATTGAATTCGTTCGATGAACAGCGTTTTCAAAAACTCATAATCAGTCCTGCCGATCTGCCGGACGGGCGAGCATGGAAACAAGCCGTCTCGCACTTCAGTCCAAGTCTCCTCTCGCCTCTGAATCGACGTTACGAGCGGATCGTGATTCCACATCACCATTGTCACGGCCACCGCTGACAGCATGTCGATGATCTCGTTCTGGGTTAAATAAGTCTGCTTGCGCAAGCCAGGTTTTGCGATGTCTTCGGTAAGAGTTTTCTCGATACTTCGCCAATACACATCTGCCGCGCTGCGAATCGACTTGGCTTCCTGTGGCGTTAGCCGATGAAGCATCTCCAATGTACGAGGTACGAACAACATGTTAGCGTTCAGAAAGCCCGCCACATTTCGGTACAAGGCCGCGCCGAGATACTGTTCTACTTCGTTTTGCTCGAACGTTCCTATCAAACAGAATTTCCAATCCGAACTTGGTCCGGACTCCGTTCCAGATCTGCTGTCGGAAAAGAGTGGCCAATAGTAGTTGGTGATCGAATAGGGGCGTCCTGCGACAGTACATCCAACTCGCGGGTGCTTTTCTAGAAACACTTTCAACGCCTGGGTCTTGGCCTCCCCATTCACTTGATCGATTTCGTCCAATCCATCGATTGCGAGTGTCAGGTTTCCGATTCTTGCCAGAGACCTTAACCAATGCGCAACGATAGGTTTGCTTTTGATTGGAATTGTTTTTTGAGATCGGTCTTGATCTGTCTCGCCAATTTGTTCCATGACTATGTCCGCTAGGATAGATTGTGGTCCATCCAAGAGAAGCTCCCAGGAGTCAGGGAGCCGCGAAACATGCAGCCGAATGACTAGGCGTTCAGGATGTTCGGCTTGTTGCGCGATAACAAACTGCTCCAATGCCTTGGTCTTACCGATTCCAGCGGAAACGGTGATGCACAGCAACCTTCGCTTTTCGTTCGCGAGAAACTCGTACCGATTGGGCTCGTGCACCCAGTGAGATCGAGGTGATTGCGGCGAGCTCTCATCGTTTGTCGGTGCATCGCTTTCCGGTAACGCCCCTTGCAACAGGAACCCGCGAGTGTTCACACGCTCGTAATCATCGAGCCGCAGGGCATAGAGTTTTTGCGTTGCAATGAAGGGAGGGAAATCTTCGGGCATGATTGGAACGAAAAAGAGTTCACAGGGTGGTTCCGTTTTTGACGAATTAGGCTCAGTATCCTAACACCTTTGCCATGCGATGTGAACGAATTGATACGACAGGAAAATTTTGAATCGTAACCGATCGACAGGAAAATTTGGCGACAGAAAAATGGAGCGCAGCTTGAACGGGCTGTTCGGCGATTCCTGATCACGATTTTGACGCCAACTGCTTCTTCGCTTTTTGCTTGCCAATTTACGTGCAATTTTGTCCAACGAGTCTGCAAACGCTAGAAATTCGCTGTCGTTCCCGAGGCTTTTGCGAAGGGCCTTGGTTTGCGCGCAGTTTGGGCCATGCTTTGCAACGAGTGCGGAGTAGGCCTTTACATCGTTTGCCAAGGTTTGAACGGTATCGATAGCCATGTTTTTGATCTCCTCTTGATTGACTTTATTGAATTCGATTCGGGTTCTACACCTAAAGAAGGCAAATCGCCCCCACTTTTTTCAGCGAAGTCGTCATTTTTCAGGAATTGATTGCAAGTCATTTTGTTATAGGGAGTTGCGCCGACATCTTTCTGCCCGCTCAGGTTTGTCCGAATTTTTTTTGACACAATCCAGAAATTTCGTCGACCGTCACGTTTTGGCCTGCCTTTGGTACTCTGTAAAGCAAAATGCTTACCAACTGCCTCGTGCTCGCATCGATCAACAGGTGGAACGAATACAATTCAGGGTGTTTTAATGCCAACAAACAATCTCATTTCGCTCGACACAGTACCCATTGCTTCGTTAACCCATCTTACAGTGGGCGACGATGACAGTATTCAAAGGCTATCGCTTTTTCTTTACCCCAGAATTGCTCCTCTAGTCCGATTCTTCCTAAACTATGCGTATCGGCTTACTCCTGTGGGATCAGCATCGTGGTTTGGTCGTTCCTTTTCGATCGAATTTGATGGCGAAGCATACGATAGCAGTCTAGAGCATTATGGGCTTTGCTTCGAAATCGCGGCCCACTACTTGGCACTCGAACCCAGGCGTTTTGAACTTCGGTTCCTGCAGGATCGTTTAGGGGAAAACTGCGAGGAACGCGAACCCAAACAATATCACATCACTGGTTCGAACTTCACGAGCGCAGATGCGGTGAACAGGCACCTTTGCAAGGCAGTTATTGGAACGCAAAATTCGTCGCTTGGAGAATGGCCATACACGGATGCCGTTTTCATAAAACGATCTAACGGAATTCGATATGGCCTGGTCTTCCTAAGCCTGAACCGACAGGGGGACGACACCAGGATTGGCCACCTTTCAACTGGCCCGGCAGCAGTATGCGCGGACATCTGCGACGGGCAAGAAGAAATCTCAATCGCGACAGGGGTATGCCCACGGTCAAACACGGATGCGTGTTCGTCACGTTTGAACGCCGAGTTTCCCTACAGATTCTTTGTCAACGGGGATCGAAAGCCCGTATCCGTTCGCTATTGCAGTGATTGTATGCATGTTGCCCCAACAGAAAGCAAAGTTGCCGCGATGTGCCCTACTTGCGGCAGGAAGCTATCAAAACGCAATTGCTGGGTCCCGCACAACCGGGTGGACTATGCAGACCTAGATGAACGACACAAGGCGGACTCGAAACACCACGAAGAACAATTCGATCAGAACGAAGAACAGAAGATTTTGCATGAACGCGATGAATTGTTCCAGTTGCTTTTGAAAAACAAGTATCCGAAGACTGCAAAATGGCTTAGCAGCATCCTTGCCGAACGAAGTGTCTTCGGAGAACTAACAAAAAAACAACTCGAAGAATACAAAGTTCATCATCAGATTCCGATCGCCCACTGCAAGACCTTAGCTATCGAACTCGTTCGGAAAAGGCAACGCTAAAACAATGCCAGCGTATCAAAGCCGCCGGAACGATTCTGAGCAACGAATCCGCCACCAAAACCACTCAACATAAACACAAGAAGAAACAAACCGTGAACACAACCACCAACAGTCTAGATCGAGTAGAGCAATTGGCGCTACGAGCCTTTTGTAACGTCCTCAACGATCTCCTAGAACAGAAGCCCTTGAAATCAACCGAGCGTTGGACCATAGAGGATAGCGGCGTCCAAGTGACCTTCTTTTCGTTCACTCCGACCAGCGATCGGAGTCAGGCGTTGGTCCAATTAAGTTCGCCGATAGCTCAAGATTCGACCCTCAGCCACATCAACTGGGTTTTGTGTGACAAACAAGGACATGTTCTTCAGAATGGCCGTATCCGTTCTTCCGGGCAGATTCAACTTGGCGTGCTGGACGCCCACAGAGAGTATTCACTCTACTTTGTCATCCCCAAGCATGCGACATCCGACCAGACTACTGACTTGGCAACCGTGACGCTCGTATCAGACTGGTTGGTTTTTGATGCCGTTATTGCCGCAGACACGGAATCATCGGATCCTCGTATAACCATTTTCGAAGAATCTCCTATCGCGATGAAGATCGAGATCGAACGCGTGCGACCTGACATTGCTGACTTTGGTGTGATCGGAGTCGCCATCGTGAGCCAATTGACAGGTGAGTACGTTAAGAAATGGTTGCTTCCAGTGGATGGCAAAGATGGTCACTATTACGCAAGTGTTCCCATCGACGAAATCAGCTCAGACGAGCTAGAAAATGGCAAGTGGCGGTATACTATCGATTCACGGCAACTCATCGAAAGCACGTCGAAGCAAGAAGTTTTGGATTTGATCGAATCTTCGCCGTTTCGTTTCAGTGGCAATTCGGAATCGAAGGCTAAGATCAACCGTTTGCTATCGCTTTTGTAGGTTGGATGCATTTACTGTATGAGAAATCAGAACCGAAAGAAAAACACATGAGCTTGGCAATGGACGCGAATTTCCTATTTGGCGATCGATCTACATTCTTCCATGCCGTTCATGAACAAGAACTTGCGAAAAAAATCCTCTTTCTTAATCAGGTCAAACTCGGGTTCGAGAAAAGAGCAATTGAGGTAAACCGGTTGTTTCTGGGAGATAAACCACCTACTGTTCGTGTTGACCAACTTCTGTTGCCTCTTTATGAACTTCAATTGAAGTGGAACGGAAATCAAAGTCTACAAGTTGTCGACGAACTACGATCGGCGATTCACGTCGCGAATGACTTCTTGGGCTCTATCCCATCAGAGCTGCATACTTCAGATCCACTCGCCACAAGTGATGTTCTAACGCACCGCGGGACGCTTATGGACGCGTTTCAAGTATTGCGAGCAGATCTCGGCAGCACTATAGGGTTTGGACTCGTCCTTGACTTCATGGAACGATCCTTTAGGAACATGGCACCATTCCTTAGGAAAAAGTATCTGCCGGAAAAGTTGCCGCAGGTAGAACAACGAAAGGTCGTCACTCCGACGCTTTTCTTCGATTCGCGAGGGAGACATGGCGGCGTTGGCCACGTTCTTTGGTTAGAAGTAGAGTTGTTTTCCGACTATGCAGGTTTCTGTATCCCAGACATCCTCGCGCACGGAATGACTGATATCAAAACATTGACTAGCGAGATGAATGAGGTTTGGGTTGCCTCTGGCCTTGCAAAGGACTTTCGAGCGATCTGGCGATTTGCAGAAAAGTACCCGGGTGATCATCCTGACTTTGTCGAACTCGACAAGTCTACAAAACGAAGACTGTGCTTGCCCGCGTTGTCCGGTCGCTCCATTCAAGGAGCTGCTCTTGCCGCTATGTGGGCCGCATCTGGGCGAATTCCACTGCCGAAAAAAACAAGCGATTCCACAGAATCAGAATCCCATATTGAGGAGTACCTCACTCTCGATGAGTCGAACAAGAGCTTTCGGCTAACGCCCTTTGTTGCGATATCAGCCGCCATTCATCCTAGTGGGCTGTCGTCGGGGGTGTCTTGCTATGATACACCGCTTTCCCCCGTCGAAGGGATTGGCGTGAAAGTAAATGCAGCCTCGAAGTATGCTGTGAGTCAAGATTCAAACGATTCGCTCTTCGATGCCGTAATCGTATGCGAGGAGAATCAAGGCGAAGCCGAAAGTGAGGTCAATGAAATCAAGAAGAAGGCTACTGAAGATAGGATTTATCGCGGCGTCGAGATTATGTCCAACTGCAAAACCATCGGCGACGCCCTGAATTGGTTGCTTGAAGTCAACATTTGGAAACATGCGTACAACGAGCACTGTCGTGAGGAATGGGAAGGTAGTTGGGGAGATGCTCGGAATGAACATGGCCATTGGCTGAACAAAGAAACCGGCAGATATGCCCTGGACACACCAGACGAACTTCGAATCAATACTGGAAGCATCGAGTTCATGAAGAACAAATGGGCGAAAGTCGCTGGTTCTAAGGATACTGGCCAGGAGGATACTAAACCTGAAGAAACGGGTGACATCGAAGTCGATCCGGATGAGTCCGGCAGTTAGTCGATTTCTATTTTGTTTGGCAACCAATGCAGAACAGTTGTCCTCAACGTTGTCCTCAACTGCTTGGTTGTGTGAAGCATTTGTAATATGCTGGAATGGCTTGGGGTAAATTTTCTACAGTGTTGAAATTTGGATAGCACCTCAGGCTAATTGTAAAATCCGTTCTGTTGGTCTATCCCCTTTGCTTACCATAAATGCACTGAAGTAATCATGTCACCAAAACTAAAGAAATCCGAATGGTACATACATGATCAAACATGGAGTTTGCTGGATGTCGATCCGAGCTACGATCCGACCGAGTACTTAACCCCGGTTCGGTTGCGGGCTCGAGAGACTCGAGTTGTGCCGGCTGACGAGCTATTTCAAAACCACTGGAAGCATGTCACTCTAGCGGATCATAATTGCATCGCACTCAACAGGCATTTGGCCGATTCGAAAATCGAAACCAGCGGCTGCTTCAAGTACATCGTCTTCACCTCCGAGGCGGGGGGCGGCAAGACCAAGACGACTCAGTGGCTTGAGTATCGCATCAACCATTCGGATAGCGACTGCCTTGCCTTTCGGTTCGATATTCGGCAAGTGGTCGCCACCATGCGAAAGGAGTCCGCATCCGACGATCTGCTGCTAGCAATTGCAATGAAGTGGTCGGATGCGACGCATTCCACTTTGCGAAACAAGAAAGGTATCAAGCCACTCGATGTCCCGACGGCCAAGGTTTATTTGACGGCTTATGCGAGACAGGGGAGACTTTGTCTAATTTTTGACGGACTTGATCAGGCTACATCAGAGGATATCACAATCCTTTCAACCATTATCGAATCACCCATGCTTCGCCTATGTCGATTCGTCGTTGCCGGTCGGACCGATGGAGTCATTACCAATCAGGAAGTATTGTTTGCAAAGAAACCATGGCGTTATGTGAAACTTGAAGAGTTTTCGCGAGACCAACAAATCCGCTACTTGGGATGGCTGGACAACGGAGAAGTACGTTACTTTCAAATCCCAAAGGAAGCCCGTTCGATTTTGACCGTTCCGCGAGTGCTATCTTATCTGCGATCCAAGAAACACTTTCAGGACTATCGCAAAACCGCCGACGTTTACTACTTTGCCATTCGTGATATTCTCGAAGATTGTATGTCCCGTTCGCGATTGGCCGCGAGAATTGGGCTAGAAGGAGACAATCCTATGCCCGATGAACTTGCGAGAGTTGACGTCATAGACCAACGCTACGTTATCAATCGATTTCAGATCGTGGCCGCGATGAATCTTTTGGCCGTGGTTGCCTTTGTCTCCCTCACGCGAAATCATCGCGTTCCGCCGAGTTGGACTAACGAAAGAAGCCCCGATACGTTCGATGGCGATCATCCTTATCCCTACGTTCACGAAGTCTTACGCAAGCGGCATGCAACGGGCGACGGATTGAACGAGGTTGAGTTTGACGAAGTCCGAGACGAGATCAAATCGCAATGCGAACGCTTGAAGTTAAGCGGAAACTTTGATCGTAATTGGATCGGTATCGCAACACTCAATAGCCAATTTTTAGAGCAAGGGATCTTCGAAGATTCGAAGGGGAAACTCGATCAAATCGTTTGGGCAAACAAGAGCCTACACGAGTTTCTGCTCGCATTTTACTTTTCTTGCCTTGCGACTTCCGAAGACTGCCAGCGGCTATGGGATTGGATCGTCATCAAGGATCAAGTCAAAACGCAAATCTACTTTCAGTTCTGGTGTTTCTTGACCGAGATGCATTTCGACGCCATCAAGCCCGAGGTTTGGCTCGAATCGATCGCCATGTTGTACCAACTCTGCCAACCAATTCATCAATCATCCCATCAGCCACACGGCGCTAGCCCCGGTTCTCCGCTCGGACAAAATTACTTCGCCAAACGCTCCACCGAGATGATTTATCGATCCTGGTGGCAATTGCAGCACTATGCCAATCGCGAGCAGCATCCCAAAGCCCAGGATATCCTTTCCAACTGGCTTGGCGAATTCGAACGCATCAAGGACAGCGGCGACTACGGTTCAATCCATCAGCAGACCGCTAGCGACATCGTCAATCACTTTCTTCCAATCCCCGGTGGGGATTTCATTATGAGAACACTCTCAGAAAAGCAGGGATTTCAGATCCGGAGGGATCGCTACTATTGGGAAGGAATTGTTTCAAAATGGACGTCGTCAGACGCAATTCGGTCATGGTTTGATGCAGAAGAACAAACGCCGTCGTGGCAATCGCTACGTGATCGCTATGAACGCCAATATATCAACGCGTTCAATCGTGGTGGCCAAAATCTGCTGATGGAGACCGTCGTCAGCAATCATTTGCCATCGAACGAAATGAAGCAAGTGCGTTCTGTTGAGTCTTACTTACTTGGGCGCAGAACCATTTCCAATCATTTCTATCGTTTATTTGACCCTGGACATTTTGTTCGCATGTCAGAGACCTGGGACCAATCCTACGCGCCAAGTCCGGAACATAACGCGATCTGCTTGGATTGGTTTGATGGCTGGGTGTACACGCGATGGCTGCACTGGGACGGTTTGTCATGTCGCATGCCCTACGAAGACGAATGGGAGTATGGAGCCAAGTATGGGTTCGGAGCCGACCCTGATCGATGGCATTGGAGATACTGGTGGGGCGACGACTTTGACGCAGAGCGTGATCAGCATCGCATCAATTGCTTTGAAACAAACGGAAAGAGCAAGAAAGTACTCCAGCCGAATCGGTCGCGAGCTAGCGATGCTACTCGAAAGAGTGATTGTCATGGAGACGGGCTGATGGATATGTTGGGAAATCTATGGCAATGGTGTATGGATGCTCGCCCCAATCCAAGCGAAAACTATCCTTCGGAACACTGTGATTTAGAGGGTAATGCCATAGTTTTACGTTCACGTCGAGGCGGGTCGTTTGACTTCCTAGCGATTCATGCACGATGCTCAGTTCGCTTCAACCATGCTCCGTCGAACGCTCAACTCAACAGTGCTATCCGAGTCGCCAGGGCTGAATTACAGAAATCTTAATCCACCAACCTTTGAGTAAAGTCTTTGTAGCTCCATACGACGAGGATTTTATTGCTGATTCGGCCCATATGGCAGGGGTAGGCAATGAGGCTTTCGTAATTCAGCCCTGGCAAGACGCACGCCGATATAACGTTCAAGATGCGAAGGATCATCCTGGATACGACACGAGCAACGCGCGGGTAATGCGTTGCCTACCCCCCCCGGCACGCACGGGAAACGCCTTCGCCGAAGCGGTTCGAACTCCATTCCAATACGTTGCCCAGCATGTCGTGCAAGCCAAATGGATGTTCAGGCGCTCGAGTACCAACCGTATGTGCATGGTTGCCAAATACCTTGACTCGTTTGTTCTCGGCCTCACTAGAGTTGCTATGGATCCATGCATGGCGTTCCAACTTTGACGCATCATCGCCCCAGTAAAACATGGCATTGTGACCCGCGGCATTCTTCTTGTTCGCGCGACATGCGTACTCCCACTCCCATTCCGTCGGTAAACGACTATGACTCCATGTCGCTAGCATCATCGCATCGTACCAACTTACGTAAATCGCCGGGCCGCGTGCATACGGGCTCTCGTTGCTATATTTGTAACCCACGTCTTCGCGATCGAACCATTCCGCGTGATGCTCATCAAAGCATGCGTACAAGCGGTTCGTCACTTGATACGAACACAACTCAAAGCCCTCTTCGAGTATCCGCAGAGCCTCAGTGTTGCCTACTTCATCTGAGTGGCCACATACAAACTCGACTCCTGCTGACGCTTCGCACCATCGAAAGTGGTCCAGCATGTCCTCACGCAAAATGCCATGATTGGCATGGCCATACGATGACATTTCGAGGAACTCACTCAGAAAGGAATGGACAATTGCTTGACTCGAAATGGCCGCATTGTCGTGGCATAGGCTTCCAGACTGTGTGCTTTTTCTTCTTCCCAACACAGGCTGGAAACATAAGCCACTCGACACAACCTCGTGCGACGCTCGGGTCGCTCGCAAAACATCCTCTTCCGTTTGTAGGTGACGCATTGGCGATATACGTTGCATCAAGTTCCACCAGGCGCGGTACATCATTTCGCCAGGACGCTTCTCGTTTCTTCTGGAATACAACGTTGCGATGGCAGCAAGCTGCCGATCCGAATCCTGATACTCTGCTTCCCCCCAAGCCGTTGATGGCATTTCACATATGTGTCGCCAGATCCCATGGTAGGGAAGATGCCGACAAAGCGCGGGCACGACTTCACCGCGACACCAAGCCGTCTTGATCGGCTGATGATTGGCCAGCCACTCCACATCGGCGTGGTTTCGACAGACATAGAGAGCCGCAAAGAAGTCTCTAAGCGTTGGGTCTCGCCAATTCCACGATTCGATTCCCCGTTCACTGGAAAATAAAAAATCCACGTAGCTGACGTTGATGCGTGCCACAGTGTGCAGATACTCTTCGAACTTTTCAATGGAGACATCGTTACGATTCAATTTGGGATGCCGCAACGTTGCTCGTCGCTCGAACAAATAGTTGAGAAAGTCGGGGGAGTCCGATTTATCGACCTTTTTGAAATGAGCAATCGCATTGTCTGGCCCGTCAGGCTTCCAAGTCATCAAGCACCATGCGATGAGTGATAGAAGATCAATGAACTCCTCTCGTGTTAGCTTGGTGTCCATTTCCCTACGACGTTTTTCGAAATCCTCTACCATCGTTTGATCGAGGCACTCCCAATAGACTTCTGCAGCCGTTCTAACTCGAAAGAAACGTTCGTCGAAAAGGGTGTTCATCGCCGCCAGGAATCGAGGCAAAAACAACTCGTTGGCTTGAATGCGTTTGAGATGATCATACCGAACTTTGCCAATGAATCGCTCGCGTTGCGTTTCGTCGAAGAGAGTCACTCGAGCGAACTCCCATTCAGAATCTAAGCTAGCAGATTCAGCATGAATATTGTCTCGTCGATTAAACAGCTCATTCCAGAAATCGTGGATGGCCGCAGTTCGCCCCGCTACAATCGAACGCGCCCCTGGATAGGAATGCAGAAAATGACGTAACGCCGTCGTCGTGGTGCGTCCATCCTGAAGGTTGATTTGGTCGAGTCCGTCGACGATCAACGAAAATTGGGAACGCTTGATGGACATACGAATTACGCTGCTCAGATCATGCAATTTTGGACGTCGTCCTCGCAACTTGCGATGATTCTCCATTTCCAGGAAGTGTTGATCCAGGTGACGGACCAAGACGCTGTCATCCCCATCATCAAGAAACTGATACGCTTGGTTTGGGAGTGCCTTGAGGTCGACCCGAATGACGAGATCGCCCGAGTGTGACTGTCGCAAAACTTGGGCTTGGCTGGCGGCTTGGGTCTTGCCATGTCCCGCATCAGTCGAGATGCACAGCAACCGAATCATCGGGTCACTGAGCAAATCCCAACGCGACTTTTCGGAACTCCAAGGGCTCACGGCTTGAAGCTCGCCGTCTTCATTCCGTTGTCGCAGTTCACGTCCGCCCAACAGGTACTCGCGAAGTTTGCCTCGTTCCTCTACTGGCAGGACGAAGCGCTCAATGATTTGGTCCGCAATGAAGATTGGCTTGGGACGTCGTTTGGTGGGTGTTTCTGAGGCGATCATTCGATAATTAAGTTGAAATGCAGTTGGTTCCGTAGCTTAGCGGCGGTAAAAGTATATCGAAATATCCAATCGCAGTTCGATCGCTCGATTGGCGGTAGGCGGGCTCTGTGAGCCTCGCCTTTTCTGCTTGTCGCAAAAACGCCACCGCAGGAAACACGGCTAGCGATGTAGAAAACCAACCATCGCAAACGCCTGGATGGCAATATTGGTCAACGTTTGCCAAGGATTTACGCCGGGCAACGGTGGCGCCCCTTCGGATTCCTCGTTATCCTCTCGGGGTAGGTACTCCACATAGGTTGAGGCACCTGGGAACTCGTAAACAGCACGTCGATATCGTTTCAAGATTTCGTCCATCGCACTTACTCCAATTATTATTTGCTAACAACCAAAAACCAAAGACACGTAGTACCTAAAGGCAGGCATAATTCGATTGATTAAAAAATTTGTGACGTCGTGCCTCGCTGACGTTTTGGGTTGGAGAGACAACGGCACGGAGTGCCGTGCCACACTGGTCCTAAGAGACGGCCCTGATTCCACAGATGGGACAGTCCTTTCTGCCAGCTACTGACCCAGACGCGACGCTCAAGCCTCTGCCAGACTCCCACCGTATGCGTTGCCACATGGACTGTCGGACCTGCCCAGCCAATAAATCAAGCCACATTTGAAGAGCGGATCCCACGGCAATCTCATTGATGGAAAGGAGTGAACCAAGCCTCCCACCGGAACGCCACATGTCTACGGGTTCCAACCTTTGTCCCAAACTGCTAAGAGTTGTGTCCGACGTTTTTGAAGTCGTGATACCGGATGGTTCACGCAAGCCACCGACACACATGACACACGATCGAGGTAACAACAGTCGAACGTCGGCCGCAATTTCACGGGGGCTGTTTTCGGAAGGCTCTGAGTTTGAATCATTGAACGCCCGAACTATGGTTCCGATGTCGAGATGAACTTTAAGCAATTGGTTGGCGAGGATCGCCGTGGACCGGCGCGGTGCGTCATTGTCAACGCATGAAATAAGCAAATCGCATCGGCGCGCTTGATCAATGACGGATTTGTCCGAGATGTCTTTTTCTAAGGCATGGATGAGGCTACCGGGACGGATTCGATTCAGGTGTCTTGCAATGGCGCCGACTTTAGACCGCCCAATGTCGCCGTGACACGTTCCAAACGTCGCGTCTAGGTTGAAGGCTTCGATCTGGTCTGGATCAACGAGTATGATGCGACGGACGCCCATTCGAACCAAGCTTTCCGCGACGAGGCTGCCGATTCGCCCGGTGCCGACAACCATAGGTAGCTGTCGTCGGAATTTTCGAAGTACGCTATGGCCCATTCCGCCCGCAACGCGACTCCATTTTGCTGGTATGGACTGCTCCGTTTTCAGACTAGTTGATCGTGAGAACGATTCCATTTCCGGTCCGACGAAAAGTAGTTTCTGAATGGGTTCCATATTGCCAAGATGGGAAATCGCTCCAATCCATTGATCGCGATTTTCACCTAATCCAACTTGCATGTAAGCAAGTAATTGGCCAGTTCTTAAGTGGCTCTGTTCGATAATTCGACGGGCTTGGCCTGGATCTGTGTTGAGAGGGGAGTCCAATAGAATCCAATCAAAGGCAGGTGATTGACTTTCGCCACTTGGAACAGAACGTGTGAACCACAACCGACGGACTAGCAGATCGCATTGTCCGTCGTGATAACTGCGTTGGATTTGCCCCCAGGCCAAGCGTTGATTTCCCACCGATAGTTCCGAGTACGCTTTGTGCCACAGATCTCTGGAAACGACAACTCGGAATCTCATGATGCAAGTTCTTTGACTTAATGTGAGAAGAGGAAAAGAAAGACACGGTCTGCAATTGCCGACCGTGTCTCCATGTGCTTCGATTTAGCTAATCTCGATCAGCAAGTTCCCGAAGAAATGCCTGAAGTCGCTCTTCTTCGCGAACAATTTCCGATTGCTTTTCGATATGCACTTTTGTTAATTGCCTCCCGAGTTCAGGAGAGGTGACCATCGCAAGCGGATCCTTGGGTGCGCGAACTGGACTTGTTTTCGTCCGCAGGAATGTGAGGTGGCTGACTTTCATGTTTCTACTCCAACGAGAAGGTGAATGTAGACCGAATTGGTCTCTCTACAGATAGAAAAGGCAGCAGAACTCGGTGTGACATCAAAACTTGAGAAGTATTGAGCAGCAGCCGCAATAGTTTAGGGGACTGGCTGACGACTCCTTTTACTCGAAAGGCTCTTTGATTGCACATTCGATCAATGTCCTCGAAACTCTTTTTCGGAAACGCTAATTTTTTCGAACGAATCGTTCACTCCTCTGCCTTTTCTATTTCGACGGGAGCAGAACCCACGCAAGTGACCCAAATGAATTGTCGAGGATTGAAATGCACCAGTTTTGGAAAACGACCCAACAACCGAATAACGTCACGCGACTCCTCATCGCTTTGGCAGAGTGGGCGCTCGTAGCGCTAGTCGCACTAACTAGCTTATTTCAGCACGCCAATGCGGACCCGCAAGAAACTAACTCCGTCGAAAACGTAGAAAACTACTCGCGAGCACCTCTCAGGTTGCGAGTGGAAAGCGTCGAGGGACATGTCTCCGAACAATTGCATTGGAATCAGTCCGCAATCGATGCGATTGAGCGACTTAATTCAAAGATACAAAGCATGCAGGTTCAAATCGAACGACAATCGCAGAATCCTTCGAGCAGTGATAGCGTTGTGCGAAGCGAAATCGAATCACTTCGGCTGGAGTTAAAACGTGTGAAGCGGTTAGCTGCTGAGTCAAACCTTCGATTAGAGGAATCGCTGTTTGCAACTCGTCGGGAGCACCCAATCGCCCAACAGAAATCAACGACTTCTGAATCGACCACACCCAAAACAATTCCAACGGTGACAACCGGGATACTTGCTTCGTTCAGGCGACAAAAAAGCGCTGCCGCATTGAACCCCTCCGCCACGTCCTGGATGTCAAGTGACGCACACGAGTTCCTGTGGCGGGAACGCGATGGAAGGCTATTGCTATCTGCTGTGTCAGACCTGGATGGAAGGAGCAGCCAATATGTTTGTACCCTCGACACCAAGGATAATAAGACTTGGTCAGGATACACCTACCAGTTCCCGATAGACGGCCTGTCAAAGGAAAAGGTGGCAGCCGATCTAGTACTCGAAAGACAGTCTGAATCACAAGCAAAGCTGACCATCCACTTTATGGAAACGCGATTGTTCAAAGCCAGCGGCCCGTGCCAACGAGAGATGGTACTGCATCGGGAGTGACCGATTGCAGAACGGCTGTCCTCAGCCGTTTGGAGTCGGCTGGAAAATCGCAAATAGAAAACAGTTGAGGACGACTGTTCGACACTCAACCTACGCAGTTCACATTGATTTCTTGAGAACACTCGTTCCCAACGATTTGAATTGCAACGAACGCGTCGGCAACGGCGCAAACCTTTTGTTTGGAGAAAGTATCATGCGTGTCATTTACCGAGCCAAGATCATTCGATTGGCCACAGCAGTCATGATGATCGCGATCATGACCACCTTGATGGGCTTCAGTTTGCAAGCCATTGGGCAAGAGCTAGCGAGTTCCAAGTCGAAGCCCGACGCACCGGGATCGTCTACGTCCAAGCCAGCGGACAAGCTGCTAAACCAGGAACCAACACCTGAAACCAGCGAGCGTTTGAATCGCGAGATCAAGATTACTATCGAAGGTTGGCAGGATCGGGTGCGCAAGCGACTGGCAGCCATCGACAAGCTTTCGTCGACTCTCGATCTGAAGAAGGTCCAATCGCAACGAGTGGTCTCCACCGAACTGCTCGAAATGATTCAAGATCTGGATGAAGAAGCAGGCGCGATCATTGGAGCCTACGAGTCGCTCGGTCCCGATCTTGAGTTCTATCGAAAGGCACTTCTGCAAGCCCCACCAGCGTTCGAGAAGATTGCGAAGGATATCGAGAAAGCTGCGACCGGCAAGCGATCGGTGGCCTTACAACAAACGTACTCTGATTTCGCAACCCAGTCTCGCAAATTGGCAACGCACTACAGCGAGCAAGCCAACAGCATCACTGGCCTAGAAACTCAAGTCGAAGAAAAGATCGGGTTCGTCCGTGAGTCTAGGGAATTCTTTACCGACGTCCGCAAGTTGTTGGAGGCAATCCCAGCCGACAGTGGATTCAATACAGAAAAGCTAGTCGACCGGATGAACAACTACATCGATGTATTCCAAAAAGCGATCGATGCGATGCGCAACGTAGGTGAAAAGATCACCGTGAAGGAATCCAACAGCACGAAGAAAGCAACGCCGATCAAGGCAGCGTCCACTCGGCAAGATCCGTTTGCCGGCGTCGGAAGATAAAGACTTGATGATGATGTGGGCTACAGTTGACTCGAAAGTTATGCCTCAGCAAGCGTCTGCTTGCTGAGGTAATTCCATTAACTACCTTTGACAAGCACGGGCGTTCCTTTTGCAAACAACTTGTGGGCCATCGCGACCGAAGTAGCTTGGCTGTGCACAATTGAAAGGGCGAGGCATGTATAACTGCAATTTCGAGGAGCTTTTTGCCAAAGGAGTCAGATTCCTGGATTCGTCCAACTCCATTAGATGTATTCAACTTCGCGATCA
The DNA here is from genome assembly GCA_031424235.1 of Pirellula sp. Lineage (GTDB taxonomy): Bacteria > Planctomycetota > Planctomycetia > Pirellulales > Pirellulaceae > JBKCUI01. The sequence continues at coordinate 6,633 of JANPHB010000381.1, read as the reverse complement.
AATCGACGGCAGGTCCAACTCGCTCCGGTTTGACACGCCGGTGCGTCGATATCCGGATGAGCCAGCCAAGACTTCCCCGCTAGGAATGCCGTCAGCCCAATTGACCAGCTAAATGCGCTACAATTGGTCTTTCGTTTACAGGCGCATGGGCCTGAGAATTACTGAGGTCTTCCCAGTGGACAATCCCTACGAATCGTCTGAGACAGCGTTGGTCTCAAATAGCAACGAAGAACGCATGCCTCCTAAACAGCGTTTTGCGTGGTCGCGTTTCCTTTTGATACTACTGCTTGGCATCCCACTTTCAACTCTTGCGGTCTGGTTTCATGCTTTGTCTGAACAGGGAGTGTACGGCGGCCGAACCGTCTCAATGTCAAATTTTGGAAATGGCTTTTTCGCGGTCATGGGCGGCGCACTTGGACTTGTTTCCGGATTATTCGTTGGTGTGATCTACTTGACCATTGCAGACTCGCAAGGTCTATCAGCATGCTGCCGAACTTGGACCGTGCCTATGCTTGCCGGCGTTTTTGTCTCCGTCATCGCGTTCATTGGCTACTTGTTCCTGATGATGACTATTTTTTTCGCGATGCCGGATGATCTCTTTCGGATGATCTTTGACGTTCCCAACGATATGTGACATGACAAACGGAGATGAGCAACCTAACCTCAACTCGCACCGGTTTGACACGCCGGTGCGCTGGGGCTACCCGGTTCCAATCTAAACCTTCCCCCCCAAGTATCTCCCATTCAATGATGCAGATGAGGTACATTCCGGTTGTGTTTACCGGCACTGCACCGGAGAATCACTATTTCGCCAATTGAGTCACGGTGTAACAAAAAATGAAAGAAAACTTTGACACACTAAATTTGCCGCCGTTTCCAAGTCTGGACTGGTCTGACTACGATTGCTGGGTGGGCGAAATCGACCTCGATATTGGCCGCGATGCGGACCTGAATGTCACGCCATACAATCCAGACGATACGCGTCTCCCAAGTGACTCGCAAGCAGCGGCCTTGAAGTTCAATCTTGAACATGGCGAAAGTATCACTGAAGCTGTGCTGATGGCGACGCGGAAATATTACGACGAAGTTCGTCCACGCTATATTGAGTTTCTCGGCGGCGACGTCAACGATCTAATGCCCCTCATTTCGTGCGACGCTGACCTTCACAAGCTAATTGATCTCGTGCATGTACATGTCCATCCTTGGACTAAGTCCGGGATTGCTTACGTCGGGTTGCAATTTAGGTGCAGATGGGATCAAGAGCATGGTCTGGGGCTGATGATGCATCGCAATCGTGTTGTTGAAATTGGAGGTGCTGACGTATCATTCGCTTGGGCGCCGGACGAAGCTGAAGAGGCAACCTGACGGTAAACGCATAGAAATGGTGAACGATCCGATATCGCCGAGTCGGGCGTTTTTTAAATGGAAGATCACTCGCGGCGTTAGGGTGATCGGGAACTTTTGCGATAACAATGTCGATGAAATTCAGTTCTAAAGACATCATCGCTTGCATCAACAGTCAAGACACGGATGGCCTTTCCGAGGTGTCTTTTGGCGGACCACAAGAGGCGTTCTTTGAGATGTGTCGGATGTCGCGCGAGTGTTCTCTGAGGGATGGAATCGTCGAAACTGGCGTGATGGACATATACAGTGTGATCAATGATCAATCGTGTGCGACAAACGGCGGCATCATTGCCTGTAAGCTCACAGACGTCTCTTTTTCGATCGAATTTGACGGTCGGGCTTCGCTCGAGTTGCAAGAAGCTCGGGTTGACGTGAACTTAGTCGCCTCACGCGATGTATTGATTCAACTGCGGGATGCGCTAAACTGTATTTTCCGAGATACAAAACTATTCTCGGACGAAACGACCCTGTGACGAAAACACTCATTGTCGTACCTTGCGAGGAAGCGATAGCAGAGCAAAGCCAATCGGGAGGGGGATGGACCGCTCCGGGCCCCCTCCCATACCGCTTAGTATACTAGGCCCAACTCGCTCCGGTTTGACACGCCGGTGCGTCTGTGTTGCTCGGCTCCCCGCCAAATATTCACATTCAAGCGGCTTGCCCGCCCAATCGACATGCGCGATGGGGTACATTTAGCATGTGCTGACCGGCGCCGCGCCGGAGAATTACCAGTTCGTCCTTTGGAGCTTCATTTGAATCCGTATGAGAGTCCTGTCGCTGCAAACGACGCTGACCTGAAAGACTCAATGGATGATTCGTTGGTTGCGGACGATTCAATTGCGAGAGCTTTGGGTCTTTTGATTGCGGCATCAAGCGCGATTGCCATTTTGATCGCTCTCGTGCAGGGACTATATGGTTTGATGCTTGTTGCAGCGTCCATTGACGGTCGGGGGCGATTTGAGGGGCGAGGGATAATCACCATTCCGATCGCTGTCGTATTACTTGCGTCTTGTTTATTCTTCACTACGATTGGCATACTAGGCATCCGGTCGTCGATTCGTCGACACAAAAACGAGACTAAAGCTACCCCAGGCGACCGAGATACAGACAAAATCGGGTAAGGATGCCCGTTGCCGGCAACCCTCCCCACACCACCGTACATGCGGGGCCGCGTACGGCGGTTCAACGAAGCTAAGTAAGCTTGGCCCAGAGTCCTCACCGCCCCCAACTCGCTCCGGTTTGACACGCCGGTGCGTCGAAATCCGGATGATCCAGCCTAGACTCCCTATCCGGAATGCCGATAGCCCATTTGACCAGCCAAGTGGGCTACAATATAAGTTCGTTTACAGGCCAATACGCATGAAAATTGCTAGTTCTGTTTCACAGTCGAATTTCCGGAATCGGAATCCAATGGTTAATCCATACGAATCCAATCATTCCAGCGTCGTGCAACGATCAGCACTCGATAACAAGCATCGTCTACGAACGCTTCAGGGGTTGTTCATTGGCGGAGGTATACCTCTCGCTTTCGGAGTTTTGATGCTAATCAGATTTCGAATGAGTCTCCCAGCTCTCGGGCCTGGAGAAGCCCACTGCGGTACTGTAGCGTTGGGCCCCATAAGCATTCTTCTATTTGGCTCTCCAGTCGGCGCAATTGCTGGAGCGATTACAGGGGCAACATTACGCCGAATCTAACCGAACACGCAACAAACATAGGTAAGTTTGCCAAACCGCCCAACTCGCTCCGGTTTGACACGCCGGAGCGTCGGCGATGACCTCGCGGGCCAAAAAGTCGAGCAAATTGCGGGCTCGCAGTAGCCTTCAACTAGTGCTCCTTCTCTTGAAGTGGTCATTTGGTAGACTGACCTGCTAGAGATTCCTATCTCGCACAGGGGACTGGTCCAATGTGGACGGCACCCCAATAACTCAATGCCCATGACGGGCGTTCCAATGTGGTGTAACAAAGCCGCCGCCGCATCGTTCTCGATTTTTCCTCGGTGGCCCTTGTTGGCTTGGTAACCACAACGTTCGAGAGCATCCGGCGTTACTCAATTTGAATCAATCACGACCACTACTGGACAGAAAGTTGCAGTTGAATTTGATGAGCATCGTATGCTACTGGTTTGAAGACCTGAAAAGCTACTGCGAGCCAGGTGGAAAACTCGCGATAAGTGATGAACAGGTCCGGATGGCGATACCATTTGAGGGTTGGCAGAACGACTACCTTAAATGGCCGGACGAGCACTGGGAGGATCGGGCAAAGGGAGTGCCTTGCCATGACCAGGCAAAGAATGCCTACCACATCAAATATCTCGCCAATGAAATAGAGAGGAATTCTGCGTGGATCGGACGTGATCTTGAGACGCGTGTTTGCGGAAATTTGATTGAAGGTCACCATCGGCTACGAGCGGTAAAATTCCTTTTTGCAGACAAAGCGATTGTTATCCCGCCACCCGACCGAGTTCAGGTTTTCCTGCCCTATCCGAGCAAAATCAAGTTCTACGTTAATGCTGTGCACTTTCGAAGGGTCAGGGACACCATCGGACGACTGGTGCGCGAACTAACTTTGCAAAGACTGGAAGAACGAGTGCAAAAGGTCCTAAACGCCTTCCCATTAATACTCCTGGAGAGCGGCGACTTTGATCAATTTCTCGCTTTGGTCGAGGAGCCGATTTGATAAATGACTCACGTGGTAAGAAGAAACTGCGGAAAAATTCGCAGAACAGCGAGACGCTGGCTGATGCGATCCGCAGAGCATTGCTCCGGTTTCGCTTTCGCCACCAGTCGATCGAAGTGCTGCAAGATCGCAAGCTTGGTGGCGTGTACATCGTCATCCTCGGGAATCTGGTCGGCGCGCAAATATGGGCGCGTTCTGAGTTCACAACCGAATGACGATAAATTGCTTCGTTCCGCTCATCGAATGCCGTATTTCAACGCGCCGTCACCCCAGACCGGCGCGTGGAATTCGAGTAAGCTTCGACGCTCCGGCGTGTCAAACCGGAGCGAATTCGGCGGTTAGGCAAACTCACCCAGGTAGCGGCATTCCAAACACATGCGTACTACCAAGACATGAACCGCTAAATTCGGTCCCGCATCAGGGCTCTCCCGATCGATTGTTCTGTCCGCTTTTACCGATCTGTCCGAGGTCTCATTTTGCAACCCCTTGGTTCTACTTCTACTTGCGAGCAGGCAGCTCTTCTTGTGCTGGAGGTCTAAGTCTTCCGTCCGAAGCACCGTATCCCCATTCGTCTCGAGAGACAGGACGAAACGAAGTCTCCGTTTTCAGGAACTCAGCAATATCGATTTCTGACTTCAGCGTCTTGAGATGACTCTCGTTGAACGGCATTACTTCAAACCAGTATTCGCTGATTTTGGCCGCAGCTGCAATTTTCTTTATGGCTGATGTTTCTCCTTGCATCTCCATCTCAACTCGGTTGTCGAAATTCTTGGCGTTCACAAGAGTGATGTCAGTGGCGATACCAATTACCCGCGTAGAATCCTTTGAGTGACACCTTACACCGATGGTTACTTGGCCACCAACCGTCCACTCCAACGGTCGACTTGTTTTGAGTTCCGCGATAATCTTTAATGTAGAGTGTTTCGAAGACACATCCTGTTTTGCGGATGTATCTTTGGCAACATCTTGCCCGAACAGATCTCCTGTACCCAAGATGATCAAAGTAAAAAGTCCAGTACAAAGTTTCGAAGTCATACGCACAATCGATCCCTCCCTAAAGCAAAACTAGAAATTCCCGGGCGCCGGAAAACACATCCCTAATGTACCTCATCTGGCTGGTGAATGGGCCGGCCAACTGCTTGGAAGTGAATGATTGGCTGGAGCCGAGTAAACTCCGAAGCACCGGCGTGTCAAACCGGAGCGGGTTGGTGGCTGCAGCTAGCCCTCGAATTGGCAGAAGTCGTTGCGAAGAGCTTTGCGAACTTCGTTGAACTGCCCTATGCGGCCTCGCAAATGCGGTGGTGTGGGGAGGGGCCAGGCAACGGGAGTCCTTACCTGATTTCTGTCGCGTTGGCGAAAGCCGAGGCGTATTGGGTTCGATCGAACACGAATCCTGGCGTCTTGTATTCCCAATCTCGATGAAATTGTTGGAAATCACTCCACCTCACCGTATCTGGACACACTTCAATTGTAGCAAGTAAAAACCAGCAGTCAGTAATGCCGCAGGTACAAGATAACAGAAGCGATTTCGTGTTAACGGGATCATCGGGATCCGTGCGAAATCCGTTCGCATATGGCTCACCAAAGAAGTTACGAGACGGATGGAGCACTTGACTAGGCGGCAAATACAGATAGTTGCCCGCCAGCCAGCCACGTTCTCCGATGTCATCTGCCTTCTTTCCTTTCGCAGTGCGTTCGTCCCACTCGGCGCAAGCAAATGGGAACTCGACTTCGCGTACGATCTCAATCAATGGCACGTCGTTTATTCGTATTTCGACTTGCTGAAAGCCGCCACCATTCGGCCACGAGACATACAGATCAGGATCAATACGAAGGCTTATTGTATCCATGAGTAATCTCGTCTCAGCGACAGAACTTGTAATATCCCAGTTTGGGGTTTGGATAACCGGATTCTCTAGCGTTATCGGCGGTTTGTCAAAGGAATTATCCCTGAACTGCGATCCGTTATTCCGGTTGAACTCGCACCGGCGTGTCAACCCGGAGCGAGTTGGGGTTAGGCAACTCACTTCCGTTTGTTGCGTCCCTGCCCCCCAGCATTCGTGCAAGAGCGGAACCGTCTAGCCAGTGCGGACTTACGTGTTTGTTTTCGATTTCACGCTTCGGCCCATGCTACAAAGGCCACTTCAAGAATGAGTGCGTGTTCGAAGGTAATCAGCGTGATTTATGGGGCAAGGAAAAAACGGATTTTCCAGCGTTGCACTGAACTGTTGAAAGAACCAACATGCCTAGTTTTTCGAAATGACCGTGTTGCACGAAATCTGCATGTTCCATCATGTATTGGAATCTGATACCTTTACCGCCACCTGAAATAAGGGGGCAGAACTTCATCATTATTCAATCGGGTTGGAGGGCATGGGAATGCTGAATTGGTTGAAAAGTCGGTTTTCAAGTCGAGGAAAGCATCTCGCGCTGTACCGAAACGGAATGTCAAAGGCGAAGAAGGGAGATTTCGTCGGAGCCGTTTTGGAATACACGTCGGCGATTGACGCAGAAGGCATTTCCAATGATGTGCTGGCAATGGCACTCTACAA
>JANPHB010000380.1:0-3294 GCA_031424235.1 Pirellula sp. | reverse complement strand
TTAACAGTCGTATCCAATCGATCAAAAGCGCCGCGCGAGGTTTTAGAAACTATGAAAACTACCGAACAAGGATCCTGTTCTTCTGCGGAAGACTGGAGCTAATCCCCAATGTTTCCAGCCACTAAAATTGGCGAAGAACCCAGCCTTCGAGCAACCAGCAATAAATGCCACAACGAAAAGCAAGTAACGCATCACAAAGACTCCATTCAAGTATCGGGCCAACTTCACCACACCAACAAGCGAGGCATCTACAACCATCAGTATACCGCGATTTAAAGCGTTCCCTACCGGGGGGACGGCGGGCTAGTGCCATGATCTCGAGATAACCTTGATTGGAGAACGCCCAAATATCGCCAATGGAATGCATAAATGTTGCATAAGCCAAGGGATTCCCGCGTTGAAGGCTCGACGTGTCATCAAGGTCATCTCCCGCTTTTGGCACTAGTCCGATTTGTCGCAGGCTCTCGAAAACGGACTCCTCATCCGCTCCCAGTGGCGTTCTGTTCACTCGATTGGACGATCATCACCAGTTGGCTTGCAACGCGTCTAATGCGATAATGCAGGCTCTCAACACTGAAGGGGTACTATGCTGCGAGAACTGCGATTTAAAGCCACGCGAGAGCGAAAACAGCAAGCCATCTTGGAAGCTGATCGATTGCGGGACGTTGAACCGGACGACCCACCGTTACCAGAAATGCCAACTGCTTTTTGGGCAGGCTCTCGCGGCAAAGTCGAAGTCATGCGGCAACGAGCTGAGCGCAGGGAAGCGATATTTCATCCCGATGACTGCAAGCAGAAGGTTGAGAAGCGTTTTGAGGCGTTTCATCAAGTGTACGTACACTCGGCAAGCCTGGATTGTGCCGAACTAAACACGACTAGTGTCTAAGAATCCCTGCGAAAATCGCTGTATTTTCAGCGTTCTTGAATGGGTGGTTTTGTTTGGGTGACCGGAGCGACTTCGGATCGACATAATTCCTCTGCCCAAGTTTGTTTGTTTCGGCCGATCCATTGGTGATAGTCAATTTTCAATCGGCTCAAGCGCCCCAACGTCCCTCACGATTTTGCAGCTTCGGCAACGCGGCTTGAAACAACCATAAGGCAGGTACGGTGAGCTGGGGACTGCCTAGAATATGAATCTCGGTCAAACATACCCTACGCAACGTTCGTCGCTCCGCTCCTTCTCGACGTGCCTACGTCAAATGGCTTCGCTACTTGGCTTTAACCTGTTCCCCAGGCTCGCTGACTCCAGACGGAATTAGGGCCACGCGGAGGCCGCGATTGCTTGCGCGGAACGACGCCTCATCCTTTTTGCGGCAATCCGCTCGGCAATCCGCCACATCGTAGACGTAAAAACCTCCGCCACGGGTCACGTAGCCAATGCCCTCGCCGTCATTCTTTTCCGCGTCTTCGCACCATTCCCAAACGTTGCCATGCATGTCGTGCAAACCAAGCACATTCGGCTCATATGATCCCACCTTAGTGGTCCGCTTCAACGCTTTCGGAAATTCGAAGTTCGCTTGGTTTGGCAGCAACGTATTCGTTGGCTCGGAGAAATAAAAATCGAAAGAACTATACAGTTTATCCGCTGGGCCGCCTCGGCACGCATACTCCCACTCCGCTTCCTTCGGTAATCGGTAAACCAGGCCGGTGTCCTTTTCCTTCAAGTTCAGTCTTTCGATGAACAACTGGCAATCGTCCCTCGACACCTGCTCTACCGGGAACCGCTTCAATTCCGCATCCGATATGTCTTTCACAGCATCCGCGCCCTGACCGGTTCGGGAAAAGTGGCTCGGAGCCAACCCCGTAACTGCCTCCCATTCTTCTTGCGTCACCTCGTATTTTCCGAGAAAAAAATCCTGCTCAATTTCGACTTTCTTATTGCCTGGTTGGCCTGAACCGCCGCCAAGCCAAGCCGTCCCCTTCGGCACTTTCACGAACTCCATTCCGATGCTGTTTTTGAACGTTGGCGGAGAGCCAGTCTTAATGCCTGGGGCTAAAGCATCGTAAGCCCTACCGAGATCGGGGGACGATCGTAGCTTACTAAAGTCATGCGAAAGATCGCTGGTTGGAACTCGGACCAGTCGAAGGCCCAGGTGATTGCACCGGAACGTTGGCGGAGGAAAGCCTTGATTCGCAGCCTTGCAGTACCCTGCATCCATGTCCCACCCGCCGCCTCGGTCTACTCGTTGCGTAGCCCCATTAGTCGCAGCAACGGTGTCGTCGCACCATTCAAATACATTTCCGTGCATATCAAACAACCCAAGAAGGTTTGGTCTGTAGGAGCCGACCTTACAGGTGCGATTGAGAACTTTGTCAAAATTCGCCATGTCCATTTGGAGAGTGTTCGTAGGCAATGCAAAGTAATACTCGAACGCGCTATTGGCCCTGTATTCCATTGGGCCACCGCGACAAGCGTATTCCCACTCTAACTCGCTTGGCAAGCGATAGACCCAAGCTTTCTCCTTTTCTAGCATGTTCAGCTTTGCGATAAAAACTTGGCATTGGTCCCAAGATACCATCTCCACTGGAAATCGCTGTAGGTCCGCGTCGCTGATGTCCTTCACAATTTCCTTACCGTCGCCCATCCGCGAGAAATGACTGGGGTTTTCACCCATTACCTTCACCCATTCCTGCTTTGTGACCTCGTACTTGCCGAGGTAAAAGTCTTCCTTGATTTCCACCTCTTTGTCGCCCAACTTATCTTTAGAGCCTCCCAGCCAAGACTTTCCTTTTGGCACGATCACGAACTCCATGCCGAGGGTGTTCGTGAACGTGGGTGGCAGCGAGTCATTCGGTTTTCCAATCGCTCCATCAGCTTCGATCTTGCACCTGGGGATTAATTGATTTATTTCTACAATGCCGCCCGATGTTACCTTCGTCTGACGTAAATGGAGTTCCGATAGATTCGGCCAAGACTTCATATATAGCACGGCTTTGTCGCCAATTATCGTGTTATCCAGATAGAGTCCAAAAAGTTCTTTGCACATCGTGAAATTCGCAAGTCCAGAATCAGTCACCTGAGTGCCGCGCAAATATAGCCGCCACATGCCTTCGCAGTTGACGAAATTTGCCAATCCAACATCACTAAGTTTTGTATTTTCCAGATTAAGAATTGAAAGGTTTTTGCAATCCTCAAAAGTCGAAAGGCCTATATCCCAGGGCAATCGCACGTTAGCAGCATGAATAACCTGCGAGTAGCTTCTCAATCGCAGAGTTATCCCAGCCACATCGCTTACGCTTGCCTCGAATTGCATCTTTAATCGTAGTGTCCTTTTGCAGAATGTTTAACGCCAA
>JANPHB010000379.1:0-11487 GCA_031424235.1 Pirellula sp. | reverse complement strand
AAAGCGGAGCGGAAGCAGTACGACCGAGCAAAACGCCTGCTGGATGCGAAAGCAAAGCGCGCTCGCCAAACGTAGCCCTCACCATGCGGCCCCCCGCGCCGCTACGCAAAATCACACTGGTTGTCGTGAACGCTTACCTTGACCGAACCTTTTGCCGACACACGGAGGGTGTTCTTGCGTTCCCAATTGCGGTCTGTGGTGCCGAACAACACTTTTGTTCGTTCGTCTGCCAATTCTTCGACCGCATCCAAAAAATCATCCGACTGGACCTGAGTATCATCTACTACGACTACAGTTGGCCATCGTTTTGAAGCGACGGTTGCAATCGCCTGCTGTTTGGCTTCCGTTTCGTTTGAACTTCGTCGCATCACATGCCATCCAAGATGGTGGTAATGATGTGCAAGTTGCCAGATTGTGATTGACTTGCCGCTGCCGGACGATCCCGCTACGTGCACTCGGTGCAATGTATCGAGTTCAAAAAGTGCGGAAGGAAAATGCGGAAGTTGCGGACAACTGGTGACGTCACGAGGGCCCAATCTTTCGCCGGCTACCGCAGCTTCTATTCCCCGCTGGTTCTCAAAGGAGACTGACCGCCACCCGGGGGTGTCACGTTCGGGCGATAGCTTTTCCGCAAAAAACTCCAATGCTTCTCGCGCATCTAAGTTAATCGCTCCTTCGCCGATAGCGCTAGGGCTAATACGGTACACGCGCCACTGCTTGGACATTGGAGCGATTAGCCGCTCCACGATAGTTTCGTCTCGTTCAGAATACCCAACTATCAAAAGCACTCGTGGACGTACCTAGGCAAAAGCTGAGACCTTCTGCGCAATCGCGTCACTGATGACCCCCGGTTGATGTGGTAAAACCCACTCCGTGCTTGCATCAGCACAATCGCCGTGAGGCTTCCAAAAGTCGAATTCTGTGCTTGAGGGCCAGAACCCGTAGCGTCGCCGAAACGAGGTCTCAAGAAGCGTGTCCCAGTTTAAAGACAAAACGCCTGTGACCCGCCTGGCGAAAATCATTCGGGCAAGAGCATCGTGTGGTGGCGATACTTCTCGGCAACGCGATTCGTTTAAATCGCTCACACTGTCTTGGAAGACCTTACGAGCGGATGAGTCCTCTGCAATGCACTCAAACGCGCGTGAAATTCGATCCCAGTCGTCTCCTACAACTTCCTTCGGTGTTGTTACGCTTTGTATGTTTCGTGTAATCGTAAAACTGGATACTGGGAAACAATTCGAATAGCCACGGTGCTACACGTTCCCAAATGATGTCGGTGGTTCCATTCAAGCGAACAGCTGGTTTCAAGCTGTAGGAATTGCAACGAACGACAAACGATCGCAATTCGGCGCATAGAACATTTAGGAAATCGCTTCGAAATGTCATGAAAGCGCGGGTTCTCGCAATTCTTGCTTTCGTTTTTGCTGCGAGGTAAATCGGATTGCCGGCAGTGTGCAAACACGCGGCAATGCATTGTGGGCTAGCTTTGGGGCACATGTTGAAGCCCGACAGGCTTGCCGGCGCGCCATAAAGAATTGCTGTGTAATATCCTTTGTTGGCTTTATTACTCTTCGAAGTTTTGGGGTCACTGTCGATGGACAGGATGTTATTTACACCCGCTTCCCGAGCAACCCAAGAAATAATTGGCAACTTTCTGTCTTGGACTTCGCCGAAGGGTGATAGAATGCAGCCCAGTAATGATCATAGTATCCTCCCTGCCCCCAATCGTTCTTCTTCAGCTTTGAGAAATTCTTCGTAGTGTTAGCTACGTCCGCATCTAGCTCTTGGATGTATTTAGTGCGCAGGGAGTCAACGAGTCGAGTCGTAGGGTCACGAAGTACTTGTTGAAATCTACTTTTGTTCTTCGTGTGCCAAGCTGCATCGTTGGTGTGGTCACAGAGGGCTAATACATAGTCCACTGTCGCCTGCGAGTAATCGAGAGAAGATTCTTCGTCATCTTCTTCATCGCCGCCCAGTATCTCTTTAGAAGCTGCGTCCTGTTTGATTGCGGCCGCTACTGCGTTTACCTCCTCAGAGGTCAGTGAGACAGTTTGGAAGTGTGGCGTTAGGTCAGGCGAGTCGCCTGCATTTCGAAACCGGTTTGTCGAACGATCAATGACTATGTTTTTCGGTCCAGACTGACTGGCTGTAATTGTGGCAAATGACCGAAATGCCAGTTTGTCGGGTAACCCCCAGCAGTCTATCTTCTTGGCTTCCATATCAAAGAAGCAAAACAGGAACACAGCGGGCGTTGCCGAAGCGACCTGCATTAACTCATTTATTTGTGCGGGCGGCAGATTAGTCCAAAACAGATCTCCAACTCTGGAGTTTCTGTTCAAGATAACGCCATCGCCCCAGGCGTATCGAGAGTTTTTTTGCTGGACTAGCTCTGTACCGCCGCTTTGGAGACGTTGGCGAATGATCTCTTGCATCACTCGACCTGCATTACGTCTAAACTTCTCCTCGATTGGCGGCCCCGTGAAATTGGCAGGCGTCTGCGTTATCTGCTGAAGAATCTGTTTTGATAGTTCGTTAGAGTCAGTCATATTCTTATTGAAGCTGTCTGCCAGATAAACATGAAAACCGTTGATTGTAGCAAATTGGCACTTCGACAGAGAGTGAGTGGAAGATACTTCAATCCCCAGGCTGGCTATGCACAGAACTTGTATTCGCGGTGCCAAGCGAGGTGTTGAGGATCGGGCCACAGTTCTGAATTCGAAGGCAACGCGATTCTCGAGCCATGGAAATCACGCAACGATTTCTGGTTATGCGATTCCTCGTCGAAAGAGCCATGCGAGACAACGATGCGATAGTCGTCGTCAAGGGACCAAAGGCCTTGGTCGAACATTCACGTTGCAGGCATCAGCATGTGGTGGCGGTCTTCTGAGTACGCCTAACCAACTAGCTCTCAGTTGTCGCCAGAGTGGCGACCAAGACGTCTGCGAGTCCGCAGACCACACCTTCGCAGGTGTTTTTTCCGTAAGCCGTTTTCGATCGTCGAAAAAGAATGGGAACAAACGAATCTCTGCTTAACCAAGCAAAAACATGATGAGCGTCATCATCTACAACTCAAAATGCTCCCGATGACGTTTTCGCACGGGGAGGTACAGAATTCATATTCACGGAAGGCCTTTTTCGGTGAGGAAGAGTTGGTCATCCCCAGTTCTCCGTGAAAGGCTAAGCAAAAATGAATTCGGAAATACTTGCGATTCTCGAAAAGTCCATTGATCGCCTGATCTTAAGTCATTCCGAAACGCTTGGTTCATTGCATCGACTGAAAGCAATCGTGTCGTCTGGTAAGTCAGTTGAACTTGAGACTGCAGAACGATTCTATTCTGAAGTGACAGAACAACGGATGCCTGTAATGGACTATTCAACGTTTAGTGTCCGACATGAAGGCAGGATTTGCTTTCTTGGCAACACGCTTCCGTTCCGACTATTGGCTAGGCTAATTCGACGGCCCAACAGTTATGTTTCCCATCAGATTCTCCTAGACGAAATCTGGGAAGGAATCCGGTCGCCCGAAGCTGTGAGAAGCGTCGTAAAAACTCTTCGTTCAAAGCTTCGCGATGCAGGGCTAGTCACACTTTCCAACAGCATCGACGGCAAAACAAGAGGACATTACGCGGTTTTTCTTACCGACTAGCCTGCGGTTTCACACAGCTACCACACAGCAGTATCCTGCATTTTCACGCAGGCATTACAAGGTGCACGCTGCATTTTCACACAACAGTCACACGGAAACTTCTTGCAGCTTCACACAGAAATCACACAGCAACTACCCGCGTTTTCACACAGGCGCGAAGCACACTGGATCCCGAACGATCGATCTGTCGTCCAATCGAATCCATTGCTCCCCCCTTGAAAGCTCACTCGCGTGAATACAGCCAACTCCAATGCTCCCTCACCGACACGCCGCGCAGCTCAATACGTCCGCATGTCAACCGAACACCAGCAGTATTCGACTGCCAATCAGGACGATGTGATTCTTGAATACGCAGCGCGTCGCGGGTTCGAGATCATCAAAACCTACGCAGACGAAGGCAAGAGCGGACTAAATGTTGCCGGACGCGCATCCCTGCGAAAAATGATCGACGATGTTCAAAATGGAAAACCCGACTATTCCGCCATCTTGGTCTACGACATAAGTCGGTGGGGTCGGTTTCAAGATGCCGACGAAAGCGCCTACTACGAGTATCTTTGCAAACGCGCAGGCATTGAAGTCCATTACTGCGCTGAGCAATTCGAAAACGATGGCGGGCCAACGTCGACAATTATTAAGAGCGTCAAAAGAGCAATGGCTGGAGAATACTCGCGGGAACTTTCCACAAAAGTATTCAAAGGTCAGTGTCGTCTAATTGAACTTGGCTATCGGCAGGGCGGCCCTGCGGGATTTGGCTTGCGGCGAATGCTAATTAATCAAAGTGGCGAATCCAAAGGGGCGCTATCCCGTGGCGAGCGCAAAAGCCTCCAGACAGACCGAGTTATATTAGTACCCGGACCAGCAAGCGAAACTGAAACCGTTCGTTGGATCTACCAACGATTCACAGTCGATGGAAAACGGGAGATCGAGATTGCGACTGAGTTGAACGAGAAAGGCATTGCCACAGACTTGGGTCGACCATGGAATCGTGGCACGGTGCACCAAGTTTTGACGAATGAAAAATACGTCGGCCACAATGTATTCAATCGAACCTCATTCAAGCTAAAGAAGAAGCGAGTTGAAAATCCAAATGAAATGTGGGTTCGCAAGGACGAAGCATTCGAACCTGTTGTGGCGCTCGAAGATTTCTTCATAGCACGCGGCGTGATTCAGGAACGAACCCGACGAATTTCCAGCGAGGAGATGCTCGCTCAACTTCGGTTACTTGCCGAGCAACACAAATCGATGTCGGGCCATTTGATTGACAGTTGCGAAACGATGCCATCGAGCGGCGCGTATCGCTCCAGATTTGGAAGTCTATTGAATGCGTACAAACAGATCGGACTTGCCGCAAACCGCGATTACAAATACGTCGAGATAAACCGGCACCTTCATTCACTTTACCCGCAACTTGTTTCGGATGTCATGACGCGATTGGAATCCTCGGGCGCGATCGTCACACGCGATTTAACTACAGATTTGCTGCTGATCAACGGAGAATACAGTGCCACAATGATTCTCTCCCGGTGCCGCGAAACGCCAGCCGGCTCGCTGCGCTGGCTGGTTAAACTCGATCACCGCATCGCACCCGACATCACCATTCTGGTTCGGATGAATGCAGAGAATACCAAGCCAGTCGACTTCTACCTGTTGCCCATTATTGACCTCGATTCGCCAAAACTCCTTTTGTGCGAATCCAACGGCGTCCATTTGGACACCTACCAATTCGACAACCTGGACTATCTAGCTTCGATTTCTTCCCGTAGTGCATGAGAGGTTTAATTTTGACCGTCAAATTCAGCAGTTCCATCGTTATGATCCCAGTTTCGCAGATCCACGTTCTCAATCCGAGAGAAAGAGGGCGACATAAATTTCAGCAGATCGCAGCCAACATTGAGGCAATTGGTCTTAAGAAACCTGTCACAGTGACCGTTGCCAGCGTGAAGAATGAGATCACTTTTTACAACCTCGTTTGCGGACAGGGGCGACTGGAAGCATACATTTTTCTAGAGCAGGATGAGATCCCGTGCATCATCGCGGAAGGAACCAAGGAAGAACTCCAGCTAATGTCGTTGGCTGAAAACCTGGCAAGGCGACAGCATTCGTGTATTGACCTCATTCGGAGACTTGGAACCATGAAGTCGAATGGATACTCACTCGCGGAGATTGCAAAGAAAATCGGGATGGAGGCAAACTACATTCGAGGCCTTCTAAAGCTACTCGAGAAAGGTGAGGAAAGACTTCTGCAGGCGGTGGAAAAAGGAATTCTTCCTGTGAGCATTGCGCTGTTGATTGCATCGTCTGATGACAAAGCCGTGCAGGTTGCACTCCAAGAAGCCTATGAAAATAACGATTTGCGTGGCGAATCATTGGGTAAAGTGAAGCGAATCATCGAGAATCGTCGCAACAAAGGAAAGGTACCAAAGTCACCGACCCAATTACCGACGACCATAGGAGTTTCCTCCAAAACATTGGTCCAGACTTATCAGGATGAATCGCTCCGCCAGCAATCTCTAATCCGAAAATCAAAAGCGTTTGAGAGTCGGCTCCTTATGGCAATCTCAGCATTCAAAGAGGTTTACCAAAACGAGCAGTTTCATGCCATCCTCAAGAGCGAACAGTTGTCTTCGTTGCCGCAGTTCCTTGCCGATCGTGTGAAAACCACAGGAGTCCGATCTTGAACCCAAAAGTTACCTTAGCTTGTTCAAACGAAGTAATGCAAATTCCATTGGATCGACTTCTTCCGACACGAGCGTTATCCAAAACCATACGCTCGTCCCCCAAGTTCCTGTGCATCCAGGCGTCTATCCGAGAGTTGGGGCTCATCGAACCGTTGGTTGTATTTCCACAGAACGGGAGCGATGGAATGCATGTCATACTCGATGGCCACATTCGCCATTCCGTTTTGAAGGAAATGGGAATCCTGTCCGCAAAGTGCCTAATTGCCATTGATGATGAAGGATTTACTTATAATCACAAGGTCAATCGACTTAGTGCCATCCAAGAACACTTCATGATTGCCAAGGCGATCAAGAATGGCGCATCGGAAGAGCGAATTGCAAGGACACTGAATGTCGACCTAACCTTGATCCGTCAAAAGCGTGACCTACTGGATGGCATCTGCAAGGAAGCCGTTCAATTGCTTCGAGATAGGCGTACGTCTGCTGCGGCGATCCGAGAATTGCGAAAAGTCCTAGCGATTAGACAGATTGAGATCGCCGAACTGATGATCGCATCAAGCAATTTCACAATCGGCTACATGAAGTGTTTGGTTGGTGCGACGCCAAACGAGCATCGCATCGAAGGATTTCGCGAAATAGAAGCCGAAGGTATGTCACAGGAGGACATCGCAAAAATTGACCATGAGTCGCGATTGCTAGTCCGGGATCTGAAAGCGATCGAGGAATCACACGGGAAGAACGTCTTGAATCTGGTGATTGTGACCGGGTATCTTCGGAAGCTGCTAGACAATGCACGGGTCGTTCGCTTTCTCTCTAGCAACTACATAGAGATCTTCAATGAGTTCCAACAGATCGTCGAGGCGGGGGGAAATCAAACCGAATTGAATTCCTAGATCGAACTATTTTGAATAAGAAATCGTCACTTCGGCCACGTACTTAGAGCAGCGATTGGCACAACAAGCGAAGAAGTCGAACGACCGTTTGCATCTCTTGGTGCCTTCGCGGATGATTGGCGAACTCGATGATGCCATGATCAAGCTGAGGAGTACAGGAATGCGTTTGTTTTATGGCTCCTTATCGGTGGCAGGATTTCTGCTCCCGGTCTTATGTTTCGGTTTGCACTTTACGCGTCGAGGCGAAACCGCCTGGAGCGAGTTGTTTTCGGTGCCATTTGCAACATGGGTAAATTTCAGGATTTACTTGGGACTTACTGATCACAGCTGAGCCTGATTGGGCAATTGTGAGTTCGCTGTAGGAAATGGCGGTATCGCGCTGCTCAAGGCGGTTGTGCCTGATTTCACGTCAACAATCTTCAAGTTCCCTTCGGACGAAATCATCAGATTGGAACCGTTATCCGCAAGAGCAATGCGATCCCTGAATGACGATGAAGCGGTTTCGTAGGTCTTGATTCCTGTCGTTGCATTCCAGAGCTCTACTTTCGTACTCCCGGCAATTGCCAGCGTTTGTCCATCAACAGAGAACTCGATGTCTTGAACGGATCCATTTGCGGTATCTCCGCTCCACATTAAAAGTCCCTCGGCCGTGTCGTAAACCTGGAGCCTGCGGTCCCTGAAAATTGCCAAGTACCTGACTTTCCGAAAAAGTTCAGATATTCGTGGCTGAAAACCGCAGTCTACGTCGCATTGGAAGTGGGCCGACATATCGGTGAAGCAGTTGACGGATCAACGCACGGATCATGTTCTTTACCCAACGTAATTTCCTGATGAAAATCTCCTTCGCGAGGCCAAAATGACGACCAAGTACTCGAAATGTCTGAAGCTAGTCTTGATTCTTCTTAGCCTTGCTGCTTTGGCGCAAAGCAGCAGTGCACAGTCTCCGAAAGCTAAAGTGGCGATAAACGAAACCATTGCGACAGAAGAGGAACCCGCAATCCGCAAGGCGATTGCAGGAATTGAAGAGGCTTGGAATACCCACGATATGAAGGCTTATGGCGCTCTGTTAGCCGAGGACGTGCATTGGGTTAATGTGGTAGGAATGCATTGGCGAGGACACAAGGCGGTTATGGATGCTCACATTGCGTTTCATGATACAAGTTTCAAGAATCACAAGATAAAGACGGACAACGTGGAAATCCGCTCGCTTGGAAGTGGCGTCGCCATCGCTGTGGTAACCACGACGAACGATGAGTTTACGACACCTGGAGGTTCCAAAGTTCCGAAGCGGCAGAACCGCCAGACCTATGTGCTACGCCGATCGTCCGAAACATGGAAGATTGCCCATTGCCACAATGTACCAGTAGATCCCCACGCAGCCAAATTTGATCCCGTCAATGCTGCTCACTGACACCTACACAATGCATCCCAATGAAACCCAAGAGATCGTCGTGCCCCTCCTACTGCTAAGATATGAAAAAGCCAAATGTTTGGGAGAGTTATACGTTGTCTGATGTTTCGAGAGTACTTTTGAAAATCCAAGGGGGCGATCCAACGGTCGCTGGTGAGCTTCTGCCATTGGTCTACGATGAGTTGCGAAAATTGGCTGTTGCTAAGTTGGCGTTGGAAAAACCTGGACAAACACTGCAACCCACTGCGCTCGTGCACGAAGCCTATCTACGGCTAACTCAAAATGAGGAAAGCCGCTCAACGGGAGAAAAGGTTCATTGGGATGGGAGAGGGCATTTCTTTGCAGCAGCCGCCGAAGCAATGCGACGCATCCTAGTGGAGAACGCGCGCCGAAAAGCCCGCAAGAAACATGGTGGCGATTTGACACGTCAGGAACTCCAGGATGTGCCAGAAGCCGATTTGGCAATCAAGGAGGACATATTGGCTCTTGATACAGCCTTAAACGGTCTAAAACAAGTGAATGAACAAGCGTATGAGTTGGTAAAGTTACGATACTTCGCTGGATTGTCGTTGAGCGATTCGGCGGAGATACTTAACGTCTCTGATCGGACTGTCGGTCGTTTGTGGGCCTATGCTCGTGCCTGGTTGCACCAGGAGATGTCGGGTAAAGGAGATAAATCCATCTAATCTTGAATCTGTTGGCTTACATAAGCCGTTTTCGTCGCATTGTTACTAGACAATCATGAAAAACGACCGAAGGAATTGTGCGATGAACGAGTTTGAATTATTCCAGCGTGCAGTGGATATTGAAGATACCAACTCGCGTCAGCTTTTTCTCAAATCGGCTTGCAGCGGCAACCCCGCACTGCTTCGTAGAGTCGAATCGCTATTGGAATCGCATTATGGTCAGAGTCAATTCCTGGAAACCCCGGTTGCAGAGCAAATCATCGTCCACGACGTTCTGGAGGCCGATGAAGAGCCACAGAGTACAGTTGAGCATTCTGACGAGAATGCACTCTACGGTGAGTCGCACGAAGCACACGACTACAAATATCTATTGGATTATTTGAATGCATCTGCCAAACCTGGTTCGCTCGGGAGATTGGGGCATTACGAGATTATGAGCGTGGTTGGTCGCGGCGCTTTTGGAACGGTGCTGCAAGCGTTCGATGAGAAACTACAGCGTCTGGTCGCGATAAAAGTTATGGCTCGTGAATTAGCCGCAACCTCGCCAGCACGCAAACGGTTTATGCGTGAGGCGCAGGCTTCAGCCGGAATACGTCATGAGAATGTTGTCAGTGTGTTTGCTGTTGAGGAGCAATCATTGCCGTACTTGGTAATGGAATTCGTGCCAGGGCAGACACTAAACCAATATCTCATCGATCACGGCCCGCTTGAAATTTCCACCGTACTGTCGCTAGGCAGGCAAATCGCCGAAGGACTGGCCGCAGCCCATTCCCAGGGTTTGATACATCGTGATATCAAACCGAGCAACATCTTACTTGAGCCAGGTCCAAGCAATCGTGTGAAGATCACTGACTTCGGTTTGGCGCGCGCGGCCGATGATGCCAGTTTAACGCAGAGCGGAGTGATTGCCGGAACGCCAATGTTCATGGCTCCAGAACAGGCGCTCGGGCAAAAGCTAGATCAACGAGCGGATCTTTTCAGTTTGGGCAGCGTATTGTACCAAATGGTCAGTGGTCGCCCACCTTTTCGCGCAAACAACACTGTTGCCGCATTGAAACGAGTGACAGAGGATACACCTCGTTCCATTCGTGAAATCATTCCGGAGACCCCGCAGTGGCTTTGCGATATTATCGGCAAGCTCCATGCGAAGAATCCCGATGATCGTTATCAGTCAGCACGAGACGTTGCCGAAGTGCTCGCTGACTGCGAGTCACAGCTCCGATCGCACGCGGTTTTGAATGACTATTCCTTGATTCCTCGCATAGCTAAACAGCCGCTTCGGCCACGACTCTGGATAATGGCTTCCGCATTGGGCCTACTTCTGCTGGCGATTGTTCTTTTCACCATTTATGGCCGACCAAATGATCAGCTGTCGCTTGGCAAGGGTAGCGAGGAACGTTCATCAACAATTGTGAGTCCATCACTGCAACAATTCGTATCAGACGAATGGATCGATGTGATTCCGCTGATTGATCCAGTGAGCGATAAGTTTAACGTACCGCAAGTAACGGGGAAAAATGATTGGACGATTGAGCACGATGAACTCGTGATTCGACGCGATCAGCGGGGTTCAAAACTCTTGTTCCCGCTCGATTCGCAGTGGAACGCCTTTGAATGTGAAATCGACTTTACGCGCAGAATTGGCGAGAGCGGATTCAACTTCAACATTCCGACCAAGACGGGCGAATGTCCCCTTGTCATTGACGCTCCTGGAAGTCCCGGAGGCGTGTTTCTTGGATCGAGAAAGAAAGGCGTGGTTCTACATGAAGGCCGTAAGATCGTAACTTCCGAGCGCTCGACCGTTCGGGTGCAGGTAGACTCAATACGCGGAGTAGAAGTTGAATTCAACGGTACTCAGGTCGGATCTTGGTCGGGTGATTGCGATTCTATCTCTTCGGCAACGAACGAAGACTATCTTCACGCTCGTCGTTTGAGTATTTGGATTCATCCTGGAGGCAATGAATTCGTATTTCATCGCATTCGCGTCCGCACTCTTGGAGGTAGCTCGGCTGAGTCATTGCGGCCCGTTGCACCCCAGGGCAATCGCACGTTAGCAGCATGAATAACCTGCGAGTAGCTTCTCAATCGCAGAGTTATCCCAGCCACATCGCTTACGCTTGCCTCGAATTGCATCTTTAATCGTAGTGTCCTTTTGCAGAATGTTTAACGCCAA
>JANPHB010000378.1:0-14993 GCA_031424235.1 Pirellula sp. | reverse complement strand
CGCGGTTACTGAGTATGTTGATCACCATCGCTCGACGCGAGGCCGGAACGAATTCGAGCGAGAGAGTCGAAGACTTGAATCGGCTTGGTTCGGAAGCGGAGCACACGTGAAAGCCAGAGCATGGGAGCTAGCGTTGAATCTAGCGGCATAATGGCTGAGTGACCCATGTATGTCACTCCGTAGGATTAGCATAGTGTGACCACCTTCGAACACAAGGCAAAATGCAACACCAATATGTCATCCACTTGATCGGTAATGATCAGAATCAAACGGTCAATGACCCAACAAACATCGACCTACCACACTTCGCGTCGGATCGAGTTCGACGCGAACAGGCTGCGTTTCAAAACTTAGGGCTGATGCCCGCGATCAGAGAATTCTCTGCGTTGGTAACTTTGTTCCGAGCTCATGGGCGAAGTTTGTACATCGAAGGGGCAGGTTTTTCTTCTTCGCTGCTCTCCTGCATTTGTTTTGGCCAGAATCTGCCTGAAGAATTCTACCTGATCTTTGAGCGATGGCTCGATCTGGACTTGGTTGAACAGTCACCCGTCATTGTGGCCAAACTAGACATGAACTCCAGCCAAATCGAGTCACTTCTCCGCCGCAAAGGCCTCGCTTTGGCGAACATCCCGAGTTCGGCTCCTGAATTCATTCGAATGCGTGCTCATCAAACTCTTCCACGAGTTAAAGATACTGGTGATCCGCAACCGAGCCTTCGACTTGAACTTACCTGTGAAGAAAGTTGACGAGCGAACTCGATTGCGACTCAAACTTTTCCGTCCCCAGCATCCATACTGTCACTGCCCAAGATTATCGACGCAGTTGTCCGGCAGGAATTTGCAGCACCATTGCAATCATGCCTGGCGGCGAAGCAGTTCTTAGCAGGTTGTTCGCCCATAAAGATCGAAGACTTCGTCACAGCAATCGCAATATCCATCAGTCCTGAATCTGACGAACGTCAAACAAAGTTGCCAGTTTTTCAAGAAGATCTGATGATCCGCTTGCAACGAATACTCCAAATCTCGAATCGAGCAGCGTACAAGCTGTTACGGGAATTCTCGAAACGCCGAGTCGAACAGAACAATCAAATAAATGAAGTTCTTGCCCAAGCGGGGATTTCGGTGGACGCATTCACTTCAAATCAGATGCACCAGCTAAGGGAGGTTGCAGCGCTTGCTGGGCAATCGCTTTGCAAAGCGCACGTCGCGTCGCTGGCGTTGCAGTCTTTGCATCGGTTGTATCGCGATGTGGTTGTTGAAAGCGATCCGAATTCGGAGCCTGAACAAGCGTAATGGCAAATCCTGAAATTGAATCGAGAATATTCGCGATCGGTGATGTTCATGGGAATTCAAAGGCATTGGAGCGGCTGCTTACTCAAATTCGGCTAAGGCCGAGCGACACGCTCGTTATGCTGGGCGATGTCATCAATCGCGGGAATGACACACGAGGCGTCATCGAGCAGTTGATAGCGATTAAAGAGTACTCCAATCTAGTTTGCATTCTCGGCAATCACGAAGAGGTCTTGCTCGAAGTCTTGCGACGTCCTGAAGCCATCGAGCAATTCCTGAGCATGGGAGGCGACTCCACGCTGGCATCGTATGGCGATCGTTCATTGCCCCAACAAATCCCAAGTCAGCACATTGAATTCATTCGCGGGTTTGTGCCGTATTTCGAGACGCCAGAATTCATATTCGTGCACGCAAATTACTGCTGGTACATGCTGATGGAAGAGCAGCCAGCATCGCTTCTCCGCTGGACTAGAATCGAAGCCGAACCACCCAAGGCCCATATATCGGGCAAGCTAGTGATCTGCGGGCATTCGCCTCGTCCCGTTCGCGATATGGGGCACTGCATCTGCATCGATACAGGCTGTGGCTTTGGCGGTATGTTGACGGGCCTGGACCTGTACAGCCGCAAATTGTTTTTTTCTTAGATGGACAGCGGATATCGGAAATCTAGTAGTGTGGAGGCGGGGGAATCCTGTAAAACTCAAAAACATTAGGTTTTTGCATGTTTTCAAAAGGCCGTAGCACCAACGGTAGCACCACCGTAGCACCAAATCCAGTTAAGTTCTTTTCGCCTCCACGATCCGTACTCTCGTCCCGCCGTATCACGTCTTTAGGGTCGGACCATAATTCCAATTGAGATCACATGCTGCTCTCGATGATAGACCTTACTCATGATGCGGTACTTGGATCTCGATCCCGTAACGTGGAGCAATCGCAAGCAGCTTCTCGATCTCTTCTTTGGTTGGCGGCAATGCGGTCGTTGAACCTTCAAGCAGTGGGACGCCAATCTCAAAGAACATCTTCTCCAATCCAGAGGGAGCAATGGAAATCACCATCTTTGCTGGCTCGTCACTCTCGTTCTTGAAGCAATGCGGCATCCATACCGGCATGTTGGCAAACATTCCAGCCGATGCCACGATACGTTCTTCTCCGATCTGAAACGTGATCTCGCCTTCTAAGATGTAAAAGCCTTCTTCCTCTCGACTGTGTACATGCGGAGGTGGACCACCGCCAGGAGGCACGATAGCCTCCCACATGGCGTACTTGCCATTTGTCTCCTCGCTCGTCGCCATGAAACGGTACACGTCTCCCACGACGGCGATGGTCCGGCCTTCGTTCGGTTTTCGTATCGTTGAATGGTTCATAGTAGTTGTTTTTCCGATGGTTTTGTCGTGAGTACTTTTGAGGCACCCGATCTCCTGATGGAGCCACAATCGATTTTGGGGCGGGCTGCACTGACAATTGCCCAGTCCACCGATAAGATAACAACTTATGTCACATTCCCGGCAGTGACGACCGGCAATGGATTTTCATCATGTGCATGTGGTCGCTTTCCGTGGTCGAGGGGGAGAAATATGGTTCGTAGCAATCGTTCATTAGTCTTGCGCTACGCCTGTGCCGCCATCAGCATTGCTGTGGCGACAGGGGTACGGCTCCTTTTCGATTCTGTCTTGGGCGACCAGTTTCCATTCGCCACTTTGTTGTTTGCCGTACTTTTGACCGCTTGGTACGGCGGGTTCGGCCCAGCATTGGTGGCGGTAGTTTTGGGCGCTTTTTCTTCTGTTTATTTCCTGCTTCCGCCTCGTGGGAGCTTTATATTGACGAGCTTGGACCAGCAAATGGGGCTGGTTCTCTACATCAGCACCAGCCTTGGCATCGCTCTCCTGGGTGGGGCCATGCGTGCTTCTCAGAAGCGAGCAGAGCGAGCGACAGAAGCAGAACAAATACAGCGGGAGCAGTTGCGCATCACATTGGAGTCCATTGGTGATGCAGTTATCAGCACCGATGCACATGGTAAAGTGACTTTTTTGAATCCGGTGGCACAGCAACTTGTGGGTTGGGTTTCAAAAGAGGCCATCAACCAACCCCTGACAGAAGTGTTTCCGATCGTCAATGAAACGACCCGCCAGCCTGTCGAGAACCCGGCGCTGCGGGCGCTCAAGGAAGGCAAGATTGTCGGGCTGGCTAACCATACCGTGCTGATCTCGAAGGACGGGACGGAGCGCCCGATTGACGACAGTGCGTCCCCGATTCGCAACGAACGGGGCGACATCTCTGGCAGCGTACTCGTCTTCCGTGACATTTCCGAGCGGAAACGGCAAGAGGCAATTTTGGCCGAGCGGATGCGACTTCTCGCCCTGAATGCGTCGGTGGGCAAAGCGGTGGTCCAGGGGAGCGGCCTTGAGGAGATGCTGCACCGTTGCGCCGAGGTATTGGTCAAAGAGCTTGATGGGGCCTTCGCCCGCATCTGGACCCTCAACGCCAAGGACAATGTTCTCGAACTGCAAGCCAGCGCCGGGATGTACACGTACCTGGACGGACCGCACAGCCGGGTTCCGGTCGGCAAGTACAAGATCGGACTGATCGCCCAGGAGAAAAAGCCGCACCTGACGAACGAAGTTGTGGGCGATCCCCGTGTCAGCGATCAGGAGTGGGCGAGGCGGGAGGGCATGGTCGCCTTCGCCGGATACCCGCTCGTCGTGGACGACCGGCTTGTGGGCGTGATGGCGATGTTCGCCCGGAAGACGCTTTCGGCGGCGACGGTGGATGCGATGGCTTCCGTGGCTGATGAGATCGCCGTGGGGATCGAGCGGAAGGCATCCCAAGAGCGGCTGCACGAGCAGCGGGAGTGGCTGTCGGTCACGCTCGCCAGCATCGGCGAAGCCGTGATTACCACTGACGACCACGGGCGGGTGACTTTCCTGAACGGCGTGGCCGAGGAGATGACAGGGTGGACTCTCAATGCTGCGGAAGGGCAACCGCTGGAGGCCGTGTTCACCATCATCAACGAGCAGAACCGCCAGCCGGTCAACAACCCGGTGGAAAAGGTGTTGCGAGAAGGAGTCATCGTCGGACTGGCGAACCACACGGTCCTCGTTGCCAAGGACGGGACGGAGCGCCCGATTGATGATAGCGCCGCCCCGATCCGGGACTCGGCGGGCAAGCTCATCGGCGTCGTACTGATCTTCCGGGACGTGACGGAACAGCGGCAAGCCGAGCAGGAGTTGCGAGTCAGCGAAGCCCGCAAAAGCGCCATCCTTCAGACGGCCCTCGACTGCATCATCACAATTGACCACGAGGGGAACGTGGTCGAGTTCAATCCGGCAGCGGAGAAGACGTTCGGCTACAGCCGGGATCAAGTCATCGGGCAGGAGCTTTGCGGGTTCATCATTCCGCCGCTCTTTCGGGATCGTCACCGTACTGGCATGGCTCATTATCTTGCGACGGGCGAGGGCCCGGTCCTGGGCAAGCGGCTGGAACTTCCGGCCCTCCGAGCGGACGGAACCGAATTCCCCGTTGAACTCGCCATCACCCGCATCCCGACCGAAGGCCCGCCGCTGTTCACGGCCTACCTGAGAGACATTACCGAAGCGAAGCGGGCCGAGCAGCATCGCAACGCCCGTCTCGCCGTGACCCACGCCCTGAACGAAGCCGCCAGCCTGGACGATGGGGCCGAGCGTGTCCTCCGGGCGGTGTGCGAAAACCTCGGATGGGACGTGGGATTCTTCTGGACGGTGAGGGAGGATGACGTATCGCTTGTCTGTCGGCAAAGCTGGCACAGGCCCAACATGCCGGTGAAAGAGTTCGAGACGGCCAGTTGCAGCCGGACGTTCGGCCTGGGTGAAGGACTGCCGGGGCGGGTTTGGGCCAGTGGCAAACCGGCCTGGATACTCGACATCACTTCGGACGGGCATTTCCCCCGCCTAGCCAGCGCCGTCCAGTACGACTTGCATAGCGCCATTGCTTGTCCCGTCGTCGTCGGCGACCGCACACTCGGCGTGATCGAGTTCTTCACCAAGCGGATACGGGAAGCAGACGCCGATTTGTTGGAGACGATGGGGACCGTGGCCGGGAACGTCGCCCAGTTCGCCGAGCGGAAGGGGGCAGAGGACGAACTACGGCGTAGCGAGCAGGAGCTTGCGGACTTCTTCGAGAACGCCACGGTCGGCCTGCATTGGGTCGGAGCGGACGGAATGATCCTGCGGGCAAACCGGGCCGAACTCGCCCTACTCGGCTACAGCCGGGAGGAGTACGTCGGACGCCCCATCGCCGACTTCCATGCCGATGAGGACGTGATCTGCGACATCCTGGGCCGCTTGCAGGCGGGCGAGGAACTGCACGAGTACCCAGCCCGGCTCAAGTGCAAAGGCGGCTCCATCAAGGATGTCCTGATCGACTCCAGTGTGATGTCTCATGAGGGAGAGTTCGTTCACACCCGCTGCTTTACACGAGACGTGACTGGGAGCAAGCGGTCGGAAGCCGCACTGCGGGAGAGCGAGGAGCGGTTGCGTCTGGCCCTGGAAGCAGGCCGCATGGGGGTGTGGGATTGGAACATCCGCACTGGCGATCTGAAATGGTCCGATAGCCTTGAACCGTTGCACGGTTTGGCTCCCGG
The DNA here is from genome assembly GCA_031424235.1 of Pirellula sp. Classification (GTDB taxonomy): domain Bacteria; phylum Planctomycetota; class Planctomycetia; order Pirellulales; family Pirellulaceae; genus JBKCUI01. The sequence continues at coordinate 9,089 of JANPHB010000378.1, read as the reverse complement.
TGCATTCGGCGGTACGTTCGAAGACTTCCAGAAGCTCATCCATCCCGATGACGGGGAAATGGTCAACAATGCCATCCGCAGCGCCGTGGATGAAGGGACGGACTACGACATTGAATTCCGCAACATCTGGCCGAATGGCAGCGTCCACTGGATTGCCGGGAAGGGAAAGGTATTCCCCGCCGATGACGGCCAGCCGGGACGGATGATTGGGATCTGCATCGACGTAACACAGCGTATACGTTCGGAGCAAACGGCTCAGTTTCTTGCAGACGCCAGCGCAGCATTCGCCGTTTTTGTCGATTTCGACAGTACATTGCGGAAAGTGGCATCACTGGCCGTGCCTTATTTTGCTGATTGGGCGACAGTCGATGTCGTCGAGGCAGATGGCACTTTGCGCAGGGTCGCTGTTTCCCACATCGACCCCGCCAAGGTGCGATTGGCACACGAGCTTCACCGCCGCCTGCCACCCGATCCTGCCGCCCCTCAAGGAGTGTGGACCATTCTTCGCACGGGCCGCTCGGAGATCGTCCCGGAGATAACGGATGAACTTTTAGAGCAGTCAGTGAAGGATCACGAACTTCTCGAAATCATGCAAGAGCTTGGCCTCAAGTCGTACATCGGGGTGCCGCTCACCGTTCGAGGCAAGACACTCGGCGTCATCACCTTCATTGCCGCCGAATCCGGCCATCGTTATGACGCTACCGACCTCGCCGTAGCGGAGTACTTGGCGAGCCGGGCGGGGATTGCCATCGACAACGCCCAACTCTATCGAGAATTACGGGACGCCGACCAGCGCAAGGATGAGTTTCTCGCCACGCTGGCTCACGAACTGCGCAATCCACTGGCCCCGATCCGCAATGGACTGCAAGTGCTGCGATTGTCCGGCACGAATGGCGAAGCGGGTTTCGAAGTGCGGTCCATGTTGGAGCGGCAAGTCAACCAGATGGTCCGACTGGTCGACGACTTGCTCGATGTCAGCCGCATCACCCGCAACAAACTCGACTTGAAGTTACAGCGAGTCGACCTAGCAACAGTGATTCACAGTGCCGTCGAGACAAGTCGTCCACTCATCGAGCAGTCAGGCCATTCACTTTCAATCTCGCTGCCTCCCTCGCCAACTTATCTACAAGCCGACTTAACCCGGCTGGCACAAGTGTTCTCAAATCTATTGAACAACAGCGCCAAATATACGGAACCGGGCGGTCAAATCTCACTGACGGCTGAAGCGACCAAAGAGGAAGTCACCGTGCGGGTGCGGGACAACGGGTTGGGCATCCCTGCCGAGGCGATGCCCCGCCTCTTCCAAATGTTTTCGCAGGTGGATCGCAACATGGAGCGGTCGCAGGGCGGATTGGGGATCGGCCTGACCCTGGTGCGGCGACTGGTCGAGATGCACGGCGGCACCGTCAAGGCCCGCAGTGACGGGCCGGGCCGGGGGAGCGAATTCATCGTGTCCTTGTCAGTCATTTCGGAAAGCATTGTCGGTCGCCAAAGTCCGACAGCGGGTCACGATCCGGCGCCCAACTCCACACAGCGGATTCTGGTTGTCGATGACAACCACGACTCCGCCCTGAGTCTGGCGATGATGCTCAAGTTAATGGGCAATGATACCCGTACGGCCTACGATGGCCTCGCCGCCGTTGAAGCAGCAGCGGAGTTCCGCCCGGACATCATTCTGCTGGACATCGGCCTGCCCAAGCTGAACGGGTACGACGCCTGCCGTCGCATTCGGGAGCAAGTGTGGTCCAAGGACATGGTGATCGTCGCTTTGACAGGATGGGGCCAGGAGGAAGATCGACGACGCTCCCAGGAGGCAGGCTTCAACCACCATTTCGTCAAGCCCGTCGAGCTTACGGCCCTGCAAACCCTGCTGGCGGATCGACAATGATGGTCGAAAGGTGATACTGATGCTGCAAATCTTTATTCTTGGTGTAGTGTTGGTTCCATAATTCCAGTTTGTTTCAATCCCTTCTGCACCTGCCTTCGGGGTCACGCAGCTATCGCAATACACCCCCGATTCATTCCATGAAGAATTCTACCCATGTTGAAGAATCACAAGGATTAAGTGGGGATTTGGGGTACGCTCCGCCATTTCGAAGGCACCGAATTCCATTTTTTTAGCTGGTTGTTGTGAAGTTAACCTCACAAAACGCAGTGCGTTCAGGAATTCTGTTCCATGACAAAGTCCTGATGCTGCATCCTGGACTTTCGATGGAATTGCCAATTTGCCATACTCGTCGACCGCCCGAAACAGTTTGGAATGACCGCAATCAATGGAGTTGAGCTTTTGGAGTTTGCTTCGAATAAATTTGGAATTGACCAACTAGGACCAAAAGCAATAGCAAAGATTAGCGGAAAGGCTTGGGATGAACTCAGGTTGAATTTCCTGGTCGTATGCGGGATGCTGCTTGACGTGTCTCCTGATGCTTTTGGAGAGCTAACAACGACCTACGTCAAATTCACGATTGGCAACACGCACTTCAGTCGAGTTTATGCTGCCATGTGGGTCAGAAACTCGAAGTCATTCACTGTGGGCTTTGCTTTACCTGATGATTGCATGCACCCCATGTTCACTGACGCGCTCAAAGGGATGTGCTACAAGGGGCTTACGAAGTACGTAACCATCACGTCGGAAGATTCAATTCCAGAAGAATTCGGTCAATGGGCTGAGATCGCTTACAAGCTGCGATTGAGTGAATTGGAATGATGGTCGCAGTCAACTATGTCGTATAGGTTCCCAAGCCTAAGAAACCAATTCCGAATAGGAATGCGAGGTATCCCGGTGGCTGCCTCTTCAAAAAGAGGCAGGGCCTTGTCCAACTTTCCGGCGGCCTGACAGGCAAACGCCAAATTGTTCATCGTTAAAAGCGTGTTGGGATGCTCAGAGCCGAGCTTGGCCCGCTGCTGCATCAGTGACTCTTCAAACAACGATAAGGCCTTATCCAATTGTCCTGCAGCCCGATAATTCGTAGAGAATTACGCCGAGTGAATAGATGTCTGCTCGCGTGTCGACGTCCTCCCCTGAGAAACCAGCCTGCTCGGGGGACATGTATTCCAACGTACCGACCACTGCCCCAAAGCCAGTCGACATCGTCTCGTCGGTCAGCTTCCCCGAGGCCGCCTTGGCCACGCCGAAGTCGATTACCTTTGGGATTGGTTTGCCGTCGATTATTGTGATTAGGATGTTGGCGGGCTTGAGATCGCGGTGCACGATCCCTTTCTGATGAGCGTGCTGCACTGCTTGGCAGATCGGTATGAACAGTTCTAATCGCTTTTTGGAAAATGGATTCAACTGTCATAGAGACTCCTAGATTAAAAACGACCTTGTCGTAGCCTCATTGACATGAGATGCGTTGCTGAAAGTGTCCGAATCAAATTGGCCTCACAATTATAGCTGTTTCCCGCAGAGTCGGCTTATCTAGTCAAGTGGGCCGGTCGACCGAACGACAATTCGCACCAGTTTGGGTGACTGGAGTGAGATAGGAGAAGTGCTGTGTTGTTGACGACGATTGGAGAAGCCGAAAATGTACAGGAAAATCTCGAAATGTCCGTCGCTGAATTACGCCATGCGACTCAAGGCGAGCAGGAGCAACCTACTTAAATCTTTCAGGTCTGCCCAATCGACCAGCCAGATGGGGTACATTTAGACATCGTTTACTTGATTGTCTAATCGTGAGTCGCTTGATTCTTCGCTGCAACGTTGTTTCGAAAAAATCAAGAATTCAATTTCAACCCTGCGTACATCAAAAAATGAAGCCTTCCAAACTTGGCAATGCGATCCATCTTGGCAGTCGCCGTAAACTCATTGCTGCAGCACTTTATTGCCTCATCGTCATCAGTCAAGTCAAAGCGAAAGAGGAAGAGGAACCGCCGGCTATACGAATCGCTAGCGTCCCGGTACCCATTGCACACTGGACACTAGACGACGTCGGAAACGAAGCACGTGACAGTGTTGGAATACACCATGGCACGATTCACGGTGCCGTGTCCCGCGAAGGAAAACATGGCAAGGCCTTGCTGTTTGACCGCGCCAAGGGAGACTGCGTCAGCATTCCCCATTCGCCCGAATTTGAGATCGGTACGTTCACCGTGTCGGCCTGGGTTTGGTTGACGAAGGAACCGACATTTTCAGGTATCCTCGGCACACGCCTTGGCGGAGAATTTAACTTCGACATGAAAGTGAATACCGACAAAGTCCACGGTGATATCGGCGACGGCATACGCTGGATCGACACGAAGATCAATTTTTACAAAGATGACGTGGGGACTAACGGACAAGGGGGTGATCTCGAAATTCGTCGCTGGTATTTGATTACTTTCGTGGTGGATAACGAAAAAAAGGAATGCCGACTTTACCTCGACGCCGACCGCAAGAAGACGATTGCTTTTAAAGGGGAGCCCCGATTGATGCGACCAAGCCAGACCATGCAAATCGGCAACACAGGCACTAATGAGTTCATGGATGGATTGATCGACGAGGTTCGCATTTGGAAACACGCGCTGACGGATGAGCAGGTTCGAGGCCTGATCGAATAAAACGAGGTGAGTTTACCTAACCCCAACTCGCACCGGTTTGACACGCCGGAGCGTGGGTGTCATCGCCCGCCATTCCTGACAGCGTATCGCTTCCAAGCCCTCCGATTAGGATGTCCCTGGCGGAACCTCCTGTCAGAATGTCGGCGCCTGCGTTGGCAAGTTTCAATGTCATTCGTTGTGCAGGCAAGCTCTTGTTTCGCCTGGAGTTAACTTGCCTAAAGCAGACGCAATCGGTAGAGTGATGAGTCTTCGGAAGATTAAGTGAAGGGTCGCCACGCTCCATCGAGCCGGGTGTTCCGTCAGTGAATAAGCCGATGCGGTCGAATGTCTTAGCCACGCGACCGCATCGGCTTTTTTCGTTCCGGGGAAATTTTTTCCGCAACGTCGGATGGCAAAAGCGGTAGACGTGCAGCCCAAGAACAGAAGTGCGAAATGCCAGAATCCAGACCTGAAGATGCTTTGCTTTTCCGACCAGAGTGGAGCCGTGCCACCCTCGCCAGCATTGGCGATGCGGTGATTACCGCAGACACCGGAGGGCGGGTCACGTTTCTTAACCCGGTCGCTCAATCTTTGACTGGATGGACGCAGGACGAGGCAAAAGGCGTTTCAGTCGAGACGGTATTCAAAATCGTCCATCCAGAAACTCGAATGATAATCGAAAGTCCCACCGTTCGAGCTTTGAGGGAGGGCGTGAATGTCGGACTGACGAATCGCACGCTGCTCATCGCCAAGGATGGCTCCGAACTGCCAATTGGTCCGATTGACAACAGTGCTGCTCCCATTCGGAATGACAAGGGCGAACTAGCCGGTGTCGTGCTGGTTTTTCGAGACATTACCGAACTCTATCGCCAAGAGCGAGCGGTGCAAGTCGCTCTCGCATACGCCGACAACATCATTGCAACCTTGCGAGAGCCGTTTGTCGTTCTCGACAAGAACCTGCGGGTCAAGACGGCGAACGGGGGGTTCTATAAATCATTCCACGTCGAGAAGGAAGAAACGGAAGGTTGCTTCATCTATGACTTGGGCAACGGTCAGTGGAACATTCCTCGCCTGCGGACGTTGCTGGAGGAAGTTCTCTCTAACCAACATCCCGTCCTCGACTTCGAGATGGAACACGACTTCCCGGCGATTGGCAAAAAAATCATGCTGCTCAACGCCCGCAGTTTCGAGTCGGTGGACAACCATCCGACCCTTATCCTGCTCGCCATTGAGGACATCACCGAACGCAAGCAGGCGGAAGTCGAATTGCGACAGTCTGAAAAACTTCCAAAATTCATCCTGGACTCGATACCTCAAAAACTCGTCACTACTAAGCCGGATGGAAGTGTGGACTACTTCAATCCGCAGTGGATGGAATACACGGGCCTTTCGTTTGAGCAAGTTAGGGATTGGGGCTGGAAGCAATTCATCCATCCCGACGACGTAGACGAACAAGTCCGAGGGTGGCTACATGCCACCAAGACGGGCGAAGTGTACGAACATGAAAGCCGCTTTCGACGTGCCGATGGTGATTACCGCTGGCACGTCACCCGTTGCGTTCCGATGCGGAACGAGACAGGCCAAATTGTCATGTGGGTTGGGGCCAATACAGACATTCATGACATTAAGCTGATCGAATTGGCGCTGGTGGATTCAGAGATTCGTTATCGGCGGCTGTTCGAGACGGCCAAAGACGGCATTCTCATCCTCGATACAGTGAGCGGGAGAATCACGGATGCCAATCCTTTTATGGGCGAACTGCTTGGGTATTCACATGGGCATTTCTTGGGCAAGGAACTGTGGGAAATTGGCCTGTTCAGCGACAAAAAGGCAAATGAAGCCGCTGTGCGAACACTCCAAGATAGAGGCTATATTCGTTACGAACACCTGCCACTGGAAACCAGCAAAGGGCTAAAGGTCGAAGTCGAGGTTGTCGCTAACGCATACAGCGAAGACCACCACAAAGTCATTCAGTGCAACATTCGAGATATAACCGAACGCAGTAAATTGGAAATTCAGATGCAGGAGCAAACCAAGGCGCTTGCCGATCTGCATCGTCGCAAGGACGAATTCTTGGCGATGCTAAGTCATGAACTCAGAAACCCGTTGGCACCCATTACAAACGCCGTACAACTCCTAAGTCTTCAGAAGAATGAAGACAAACTCCAGCGTCAGGCTTGCACCATTATTGAACGCCAAGTGGGACAACTCACCCGATTGATTGATGATTTGTTGGAAGTCTCTCGAATTAGTACCGGACGAATACACCTTCAACTAGAACGAGTCGGTCTAAATGGAATTGTCGAGCGTGGGGTGGAGACGACCCGACCGTTGATGGATCAGCACAATCATGACCTTACAGTTTCGCTTTCATCTCAACCAATTTGGGTCTACGCCGACACCTCCCGACTCGAACAAGTCGTGGTCAATTTGCTTACCAATGCAGCCAAATACACGCATGACCGTGGCACTATTTCGATTGCGGTTCAACGGGAAGGTGATAAGGCGGTTCTGCGAGTGCAGGATTCGGGCGTAGGAATCGCCCCCGATCTGCTCCCGCATATTTTTGATCTATTCACGCAGGCAGAACGATCTCTTGATCGTTCACAAGGCGGCTTGGGTATCGGCCTCAGTCTAGTGCAACGGTTGGTCGAAATGCATGAAGGCAAAGTCGAGGTTGAAAGCACATTGGGAAAAGGAAGCGAGTTTGTCGTGCATCTGCCGATAATGTCGGCTCCCTCTGCCACACCGACATCGGCAAAAAACATAATGCCAGCGTCGGGCGGGACAGCATTGAGAGTGTTGGTAGTAGACGACAATGTGGACTCGGCACAAACTTTGGGAATGCTTCTGGAAGCAACAGGACATGATGTGCAATTGGCATACGACGGCCCAACCGCATTACAGGCCGCTCTTGAGTTCCGACCGAACGTCGTACTTTTGGACATCGGGTTGCCCGGAATTGATGGATATGAAGTCACCAAGCGAATCCGTGAACAACCCATGTTAAAGAACATTGTCTTGGTCGCTATGACTGGATACGGGAGCGTCGAAGACCTACGGCGATCAGATGATGCTGGATTCAATCACCACTTAGTCAAACCTGCCGACTTCATGAAAGTCAAAGTAATCTTGGCGTCCGTCACGGAGAAAGCAACCTATCCATCGGGTCTGTAGTCAAAAACGTCTGACCTCGCTCACCAATAACTTTGAAGTCGGTGGCAGTCTGCCAACGCACCAGGACTTCGGCCAACTCGCACCGATTTGACACGCTGGTGTAGGATACCGAATCTTCGCGGCGGTTTGGATACGAGGACGGCGCTGCCGAATCGTATTGAAGCATTCGTTCTGAAATGTTACTTTTGAACTTAATATTTTCTTTTGCAGCATTCGGCAGCGTTAATTCCGCATGCCGGATATCGGTCGGTCGAATTCCCTGAACCAGAGAGCGTTCCGGCAAGTCAGCTATTTCAAAACAGGCTTGAGACTCGTGTTGGTAGTAGTACTATTTCGGAAATAGACATCGGCCGGAAAGTCATAGGGTTGTCCAATCATGTCTGACCACATAGTGCGCTGTTCGGGGGCCAGCGTAGAATTAATTCGGCTTTGCCACTCCTTACGAGCTTCCCGCCACCTGTTAGCTGCTCCAACGCGATCGTTCCCATGTTCGCGCTGCCAAGTGGTCATCTGCTGATTCCATTCGTTTTGATAGTTGTTAAACGTCTGACGCTGCTCGTCGTTCAGCTTCAATTGCTGTTGAACGGTGGGATCACTAAAAGCTCCGTAGCCTCGGTATTGCCAGTCCATTTGGTTGTACCGCCGTCGAGCTGTCTCATCAGAAAAGACCCCGTCAACAGACTTCGAAAAGTCCTGATTGAATGTTCCACTCAGCTCCTGTTGTCGTTGCATACGTTGATTCTCAGCTAGACTCTTATCCAGACCGGTGAGGCCTTGGTTATAGCGATTCCACGATTGCGTGTATCCTTTATTCAACTGATTGAATTGCTCGTCGTTCAATTGAAGCTGCTGACGAACCGCCGGATTTCCAAACCATGGGGTCTGATTGATACCTCCATAAAAGCCACTTTGGGCATTGATGCTCGTATTCGCCCCTAGAGCAGGCTGAGTTTGATTCGACTGCGCCTGCACCTGTATCGAAGTCGAGCCTACAAGGCTCAGTACTCCAACAATGCCGAATTTCTTAAGTATTCTCATTTTCGATTTCCGTCTGTCCGATTATCTCACGAAATATGCTGCTTCCTCTATTACACAACAGAGGTCATTGATGGAGTAGCAAGGCAAATGATGTACCGGATACAAATCAAATTGACAAATCGCAACTGGAAACGGTTTTGCTTCGTTGATCGGGAAGAATAGTAATGAGATAGAACACCGGGCGTTATGGGTAGATACGATTTATGATCGCGCATTGACTAGCAGCCCGTTGAAAAAAGGATGAAATGCGCTATCCTACCAACATCAATTGGTTTGGTTTCATGGAGGATGTGGTCAATGGCATTGGGGCGTCGCAAAGAACTGCAGCAGGGCGAATTATTTATTGCTGCAAATGTTCT
>JANPHB010000377.1:0-1950 GCA_031424235.1 Pirellula sp. | reverse complement strand
CCAACTACGCATCTCGAACCAGCACGTTCACTTCCGTCCCCTACTCACTCAAGTCAGCAGGATTCGCGATATTACCGTGGACCATTTCGTTCTCGTAGCTCCGATTCGTAGTGTAGATTCCCCAGCCGAGGTCGTTCGGACACGGGCGGTTCATGATTCTCGAATGAGCCGTGCTGCAAGCGGATGGATTCCTCTGCACTCTTACAATCCTAAGTCATGGGACGCTGACCACGCTTTTGGATTGCTCAATGATGCGATCGCCAAGTTGCGAACCTGCGGTGGGTGTCGTCAACATGCAATGGACTACGTTGCCAAACACACTGTCGACTTCTCGACGAGTGCAGCTTATCACGACTACCTATGGCGATTCCACAATTCAGTCAATGCGAGAATCAAGAACCCTTCGAATCCCGAGATAACTTGGGAGGAATACAGAAAGCAATGGTTGAGATGGAAGCCAGTTGACGGCCTAAAGATAGGGTTCGTGGCCTCCTGCTTTGAGCCATTCGGCGGCACAGAGACGTTCCACGAGACCATCGTGCGCAGGCTGCCTGGGGTCATTGGATTTGTTTCGATGTACGAAATCAAACGAGACGCAAGCATTCTCGAAGTGCCATCGGATTGGGGGGACGCGGCAATCGAATCTCTCGCGCGGAACAGCGATGTGATCGTAGCGTGGAACATTGATTGGTCGCACCGCGAAAGACCGAAAAAGCTGATCACGGTCCATCATGGCAGTCCATTTGCAGTTTTCGATACGCCGCATGCGATCCAAGGCGATCGGGTCGTAGCCGTAAGCCCAGACACAGCTGCCTATCTTCGAGAACAAACCGATAAGCCAATTTTCTATATCCCAAACGCAGTCGATCCTGATCGAATCAAGCCACATAAAGCCGTTGATACGGTTGGCAAGAAAATATGCCTTTGGTCACATCGGTTCGTTGACGACAAAGGTGTCAAGAATGCTCTCCAGATAGCGAAGTGCCTACCTGACGACTGGCACATGGTCATGACTGGCTATCGTGGTGAGGACATAGAACTAAATGACCGGGTTAGCGTATTGCCGCCAACAAACCCGGGGGATTGGCTGGCGGTTGCAAGTTGCTTCCTGTCGACGTCTCTTTATGAGGGATTTGGCCTATCCATGGCAGAAGCGAGCGTCGCGGGTGTCCCAATCGTCGCATCTCCGGTAGGCATCGCGAGTCGGCCAGGCGTGGCGATCACTGTCCCGATAGACGCAAGCCCAGTCGAATGGGCCAAAGCAATAGTGTCGTCATCGAGACATGGACTGCCTAGCTTGGAATTGTTTTCACTCGACGCTCACATTGATGCTTGGCAGGAAGTTGTTCTAGCCTAGGGGCATTCGGTTGGAGACGATAGTGTTCTTTGTTTCAACCGCATTAGGGAAGCGGAAGAATTCTTCGAAATACTGGGGGGTCCGGGCCTGGCCAGAATCTACCTACCCATGGACCCTGATGTGGACGGCAAAATATGAACCCCGACTCTTGTGCGTCCAATCCAACGTCACCGATTTTGATTTAGCGATTTGGAGTCAACAGCCGTTTCCACTGCTCATCAAGCTTTTTATTGTATTCCTCGCGTTCAGCGCGTTTTTTGTTCTCGTCGTTTTCCGCGTCGATTTTCCGTTGCATCGCTCGATTTTCTTCTCCGTAGTTACTGGGTTCCGTGTTTCCGATGGACTCACTTGTGGATCTTAGTGAAGCAGCAAATCGCAAGATGCTCAACCATCCCTCTATCTCGATTTCTTTTATAGTCTGTTTGGCCGGTGCAAATCCACCTTCGGCACTTTTTTTAAGCATTTCGAACGCCTTGCTATTGTTCTTGGGGACTCCCCGTCCGTAAGCAAAACAGAGTCCAAGGTTATGCAATCCCACGAGGTCCCCGATTTCTGCGGCTCTGAAGTAGTAGTATGCAGCCTTCTCAATGTTT
>JANPHB010000376.1:0-7195 GCA_031424235.1 Pirellula sp. | reverse complement strand
TTGCATCGAGCTGGCCGTATTCTCACTTGCTGGAAAAGCTAGGCCATCTCTTGGCGACCCTTCCACATCCCAGTTCTGGTTGATGGCGGAACCTACAATCACAAATCTCAAATCTCGAATCGACTTCGGGGGTGGGGGGCGAACTGCCTGCAAAATGAGTTTTGCAACACTTCAGGTGCAAAAACTCAAAAAAACCAGAGAACATCGAAAATCCGTATACTGCATGAATTATCCGCGCTAGCGCCTGCGGCTCAGTAATTTGCTTTCGCAAATTGTAAAGTGAGTGCTCTAAGGGCGAATGGCTGACGAATGGTCATGGATAATGACCCATTTGCCATCGATACGCTTCCAGACGAGAGAGAAGTTGCCGCCCACTGGGGCTTCGCGTTCGAGCTGCCATTTCCCGAGCATAAGCATCGCTTCGGAACCTAACTCTTGAGTCTCGAGATCCGAAAACGTTAGTTTACCCATCGTCGCTTGGTCGGGATAATTTTTCTTGTAGTTTTCGAATGTTGCTTTCCAACCTCGCTGTGTCTTTCCGCCGGAACTGAATGTCAATCGCTCATCGTTCCAATACGGGCTCATGAACTCGTTTAAATCCCCTCGATTCCAAGCAGCCGATTGCTTTTGAACAACTTGAATCAATTCGTCTCCCGTCGAGTCGAAAGTGGTTGCCAACGAGGATTGCAAGAATAGCAAAGCCAGGGATGCGGATGCGATCGAGAACCATGCAATGTGTGATAGGGGCTTTCTTTTCGGTTCGACTTTCATTCTGGGCTCACGGCTTATGTTGGGAAATGAATCGCCTAAACAAATTGAATCTCAAAAGCGCGTTCTAGGGTGTTGCGCGCGAAACTCGACTCGAGCTTCCATGCCGAGATTTTAGCAAACGCAGAGTCGGGAAGTCGATCGCCAAAGATGGAACCTTTGCTTGGAACGGCATTCAACACAGCGCGAATACCTGCCTGTTTTTCGCCATCAAGTTCCCCGTCTAGCGCATCACCTGGGAAAAGGAGCCGATCAAAGCGTGGCGCACAAACGCCGCTCTTCGCCGACTGGTTCAAGTCTACGTGCACGACAATTGCACTCAAAATAGGATTCGTAAGCAATGCAATGACTCGCGTCTCATCGTTAACGCAACCAGTGTCCACAATGCGACCATTGAACCCAGCTTGACCATTGCTCACCATGCCGAAGTCGATATTGCGAAGTCGAAGCTGATCAGCAAACTGTTGTACCAACAAATCGGATGTCTTCGACTTGACAATGCCGATCAATTTGATGTGACCATGTTGTCCTTCCGGAAACAGCATAGTCATGATGGCGTCGCCAACTTTTTGTGGCTTGCCATAAAGCGGCGAAACGTGCGGAGAAAGCGATGGGCCCGCGTTGACTTCGACGACAGCCCCTTTTTGTTCCTGGAGAGGACGACCAATATCCGTTGCCAGGACATCGAGGCCTGCAATGTCCAATCCCACGATGCGAGCGGCAATAACCGCCTGTTCCGCTGTCTCGGGATGCACTTCGTCGGTGCAGTCTGTTGTTAAATCTCCAGTGCGTCTCACGACAACCGTTCGCCCAGCCTCCGGTATGGAGTCTACTGTCAGGCCTTGCTTGTTCAATTCAATGATGGCTGGTGCCGACAGCAACAATGTCCCCAGCTGATCCGTGTACGCTTCACCGCGTCTTGGGTCAGAATTGACCACCGCGACCAGTTCGGTAATCGTGGAGACACCATCACCCACGATGCATTCGCTATGCCCCTTCGCGGCTGCTACAAGCCGATTGCCAACGACGAGCAATCGATGATGTTGTCCCAACGCATACTGCTCGACCAAGATGTCGTCGGTCTCTCCCGCTTCGACTGCGAAGTCGTACGCCTTCAAGATTTCATCCTTGGTCGTCAACTCAATTGAAATCCCGCGTTGATGATTGGCGCTACAGGGTTTAACGACAACGGGGAAACCGATTTCGGTCGATGCAACCCAAGCGTCCTCGGCGCTGCTGACCGCTCGCCCATGTGGGACGGGGACGCCGACTTGGCGAAGCAATCGCTTCGTCAAATCTTTGTCGCTTGCAATCGCTTCGGCAATGGCACTGGTCGCGTCTGTTTCGGCTGTCCAAATCCGCCGTTGATTCTTGCCCTCGCCTAATTGAACCAACGATCCACTATTGAGTCTCGTGTAAGGAATGTTACGACGACGAGCCGCGCGCAAGATCGCGCGAGAGCTTGGCCCGAGTCGCACATCGTCCGCAAAATCGAACAGCTCGCGAACTTTGACGCCGAGAGGGAATTCCTGCAGATGTTCGTTCGAATCCATCAACTCCAACGCTAACGTAAAGCAACGTTCACTGAGCGACTGCTCCTCCATTTCCATTGCCAACACAGTTTCCATTGCCAACACAGTCGCTTGAGTCGCAACCGCTTCCGAAGTCGCCGGTGAAGTCCCGATCGTAGAGCAAGCCGTCCGCAGTTCGAGCCCATGACCTTGATCTCGTGTTGGGACGCCCGCCATGGCGGAAAGCCAACGGGCACATGCTAGCCAGAGTTCACTCTCAGATTTTGCACTTGGCAATTGTTCGACGATATTCGTTGCGTTCGAAACGCTTTGGGGGTGGCTCGTCGCGTATTGTTTGGCTTCCAGAAAGGGACCTAACAAGTCTGCAATCCGCTTTGCAGGCACAGACCAATCCGAATCTGAAGGATTGCCATAGTGGACTTCAAGCATGGCCAAAGGTGACCATCGATTGGGACCGCGAAGGCCAACAAATTGATACGTTCGCATCAGGTAGGATGGAAGGGGCGGATGTAGTAGCGTTTAGTTACGAAATAACCTCGCCCAAATCTGGCGAGGTTGTTCGACAAGTCGCTAGTGTACCTGAAATCCGACTACTTGAGGGTAGCCACTGGACGAAATCGGACTGACTGGTTGTCCACGGGTGTTTTCGTGTCTGTCACAGGACGCTTGGCTTCAACGCCGGAAACCAATTGAATGTTGCTGCGTCCAGGTTGTGTGGATTCAATCGCGACAGCAGTCACGGCGGATTCTCGGTCTTCCAAAGTGCGGATGCGACCAACCAACTTGGTGCTTTCTGGCGTCAACTGTCCTGCTCGCTTCATGGCTGTTCGATCATCTGGGTCCAACAGTGTTGGGTTCCATCGCGGCTTGGTATCAAAATCGTCTGGAGCGGTCAGCGGCTTCATCCCATAGTTGACTCGCGGAGGAAGCGTCTCAGGTATTTCCGGAGCAGCGGTCGTGGCGCGAGTCGCGCCAGCATCCGCCGCAATCGTATCCCGAGACTTGGCGAACTGTTCGGAACTCTTCCATTGTGCCGAAGAGTCTTTGTTCGTCGACTCTTTATTCGTCGACTCCGCGGCAACCATCGGATTGTTTGGAGCTTTGAATGAACTCTCAATCGGTTTCGACGCAGGATTACCGTAAGGTGAATTGTTAGCAGGTGGGGCACTCGCTTGACTTACACCTGATAGTGTTGGTTTTCGAGTCGCTTCAGGGTCAATGTTGTTGGTGCCAGGCGGCATAATTTGGCTGTTGGGCAATACAGGTGATGCTCCGGCAGGATTGTAGGGAGCGTTGTATGGCGAGGTCGCAGGGTTGTAGCCGGCTCCTGAACTATAACCGGAAACCGGATTCACTGGCTGTGAGAGGCCACTGGTTCCCGAGGTCGGATTCGGGGTTGCAGAATAGACTGGAGGCCCAACGGCAGTGACCGTCGCTCCAGGAATATTGGGCGGCGTCAGCTGGTTGGGATAAGACTGTGCAGTCGTTTGCTGCGGACACAACCCATTCGGGCAAGCAGCCGTCGAAGGCATCCAAGCAGCAGTCGGAATTACGCCCGAGCCGATTGGTTGATTGACCGACGCGTTGTATGGCAAAGCGGAGACGCTGCTCGAATAGGCCGGATTTCCAATCACTTGGCCATTGTAGTTTTGACCGTTATAGTTTTGACCGTTGTAATAAGCCGCCTGCTGGCTCGAGTAGGGTTGAGCAACATACGGCTGGCTCGAAACGGCTGGATTGTATTGCATGGTCGTCAACGGCAACGAGCTTGCAGGCATTCCGCTCGCAACACCAACGCCTGTCGGGGCCAAGGCACCTGTTGGATATACCGGCATGCCTGCATTCGGAATGCTCTGGACTGGAGCAACAGCTGGGGCGACCATGGCAGTGTTCGCTAACCCGGTCGGATTGTAACCAGGTCCTGTGATGGAAGGCCATCGGTTTGCTTGCAATCCATAGTCGCCGAGCAAAGGTCGAGGAGCGATAACGGGTTGCCTTTGCGCTTGGTACTGATACGACGTGCAAGGCTGTAGGCTTGTTACCGTAGTGCCATATCTTGGATCGAAAGCCGTCACCGGACGATAATACGTTACTGGAGTTCGTGCCCATTGAGTATCGTAGGCAGCCGTTGGCAACTGCCCAGCTACGGTTTGCGGAAAACCGGGGGCAAGCAAAGGTGCATTGTAGGTCGGCGGTGAAACATAGCTGCCATAACCAGCGACTTGAGGCGATCTCAAATTCGAATACGCTGGCGGCACATAGGCTCCCTGTGTGTATCCACCAGGAGAGTACGCGGCGACTTGCCCGTTTACCGGTACCGGCGTGCCAACCGGATAAGCAGGCTGCGGACGCCCGAACCACGAGTCTAGCCACTGTCCCGCGTGGCTAGGCTGCGCACTCACCGCCGAAGCGAAACAAGCGGCGGTGGCGGCGATCAAAAGATGCTTGGGAATTAACTTCATGGCGTACATTTCCTGTTGGGACTTGAGGAAGGCACAATGTCGGTGTCAAAACAATGTCGTTGTCAAAATGGAAACGCAAACAAGTGTGCACTAATGAGATGCCATACCCCCGTCCTAGGTCAACAAAAACAGCAGTCTATTTTTTCGATTCGACAAAGAACATTACGGATGCCATCCAGTTGTGACGACCGTAACGATTGCAACGCCACGAGAAAGGGCAAGCCAACTTCAATCGAATTCAAGATTCTGTCTCGTTAACACCCAAGGGACAGATGGTGATATCGGTTAAATCGGAACACAAGACATACATGCAATTTGTCAAGTTAGCCCACAAACAGATTGGCGTGTGCCGCCATCGCCAGATCACCCAAAGCTTATATCTTTCGCATCTTAGCTGCTCCTGCCCTACCTGGATTCGTAAGAATTCAGAACCAACTGGATTCTTGTGAAACCATCTACGTATGCGCTCGTCCTAAATGCCATACCGAGCGCGAGCAAATCGGGCTCGTATTTCTTCGGCGGAAACGCCTTCTGCAGACAACTGATACGCTTGTCGAACCGCGGCGTCAAACATCACGACCATCCCGTAGACGCCAATCCCAATCGAAAACGGAGAGCAATAGCAGGTCAGCGCGGTGACTAAGCCGCCGATCAACGAAAACAACATTAGTGTTCGGTTTTTAAACCAAAAACACATGATGCCTGTGATAATACGCAAAATGGAAAACAACAAAACAATACTCCCGCCAAGTCCAAAACCAATCGAAAGCCAAAAGATCATTTCGGGCGGCGGGGGAGGAGCAGCACCGTTATTCATGCCTGGCAAAATCACCGAAAACAAGAACGCATAAAAAACGAGAAGCCCCCCCATGACCAATTCCATGATTCCAAACACGATTTGGAGGATCCCAACAATCACTACATGATTCACCAATCCGCTATAGACAGGCGATCTCTGCGGCCCGTGCGCAACCTGCGTTACGGTAGAAGAATAGGGATTAGCGGCCTGATCCGAGAATGGGTTCACAGGCTGGTCAGGAAGATTCATTCGTTTCTCATTTTCGATTCGGCGTATTCCAACTTACTCAGTAGCCCAAAAGTCAATTACTTGAACCTTGTCGAGATGAGGTTTGAGGACTTCGACGAACTCTTTGTGCTTTGAATGCGGTAGATAGGCATCCCTGTCCGCTTCGGATCTGAATGTTACAAGGAAACAATGTGTGAAACCGTTGGCCAACCCCTCTGGGCTATTGTCTGTGCCAAACTCAAACGCCGCTACCTGCGGAATAGACGCTTTCAGCGATCGAAATGCATCGACAACCTTCTGAACATCTGCCTTACTACTCGAATCCTTAAATTTAAAAAGAACCACATGCCGGAGCATCTTAGACGGCTTTTCCTGGGCTGAGCCAAATGAGAAGACTGCAAATGTCAACAAAAGAGACGCCACGAGGCAAGCAACGCTGCGCGGTTTTGATGAGCGGAAATTTAGTTTGAATGGTAATTGAGCCAAGCTATCCTCCTAGTTCTATCGATGGACTTACGTGAAGGCTTTTAATTGATGTGGTTACCAGCGCACTTCAACGCTTGCACCCTTGGTAACTCCCAACATCATCGATGCAGAATCGGAGACTAAATGGAGCCTAAGCGGCCGCTCTGGTTCCACGATCGCAACAAGTGTCATCGAAGGTTGATTATGATTCGCATCAAACAACCCATAGGTCTCATGCTCATTGTCGACCACGATTTTGGTATCAGTCGTTCGACTCACGCCAGCGAGTTGGGCTTCGCTGATGTCGGTAATCAAGTCACCGTCCTCGCTGACTTGTACAATTTTGCCGTGTATTTTCGTTGCCACAGATGCCCGCAATCCTGTCTCGCGTCGAATTCCCCTTAAAACCGCCCTAGCGATTTTGCCCGAATAGGTGCACGTGAGCCTCGATTTTAGCAGATTGAAATGGTAGCAAAGAGGTTGGGCCAAAAATTAATTTCGGCGTCAAGTCGAAATTTTCGTTTTGGAGGTGAACGGGCCTGATGACGGTCAAGGGAGATACTCGTCGGAAAATCCTGGCCTCCAGTGCTTCGGATGCAAACTGGAGGCGGAGCGTGTTCAATTGCGATTCGAACTGCTTTGAGGGTAACAGGATGCCCTGTCACGTCGCAAAACAGAAGCCTATCAACCAAACCTAAACAGGCTTTACGTTTTCAGCGCAAGGTCCTTTTGGGCCTTTTCCTTCGGTATAGGAGACTTTTTGGCCTTCATGCAACTCATTAAAAGTTGCGCCCTTTACGCTCGACGAATGAAAAAACAAATCTTTGCCGCCGCCGACGTTGATGAACCCGAAACCCTTGTCCGTCAACTTTTTGATGCTACCTTCGGCCATAACAACTCTTCCTTCAAATGATAGAACCGAACGCCGCCGTCAAACATTG
>JANPHB010000375.1:0-16763 GCA_031424235.1 Pirellula sp. | reverse complement strand
ACGAGTGTTTGGTTTCCCTTCGGTGTCCGGATAGAGAGACTCGAAGTACACGTCCAATTGCTGCCGAGTTGGGTAGACGCTGGCAAGGTGATCCATATGTCCCGAAAGATTTGTAAAGAATCGGTCTGCGATTCCCAAAATTGCTCGTGCCTCTTGCACCTTCGCGTTCAAGTCGCCCTTGTGCGTAATTGAAACACCTTGTCCTCGTCCCTTGCGTTCGGCAACGCCCAGGGTGTTGGCGCATACGACTCGGATGGGCGTGAAGAATACTCGCAAAGCCGAACTTCCATCATGAGAGTTGCTGAGAAGAAGAAACTTCTCGGTTACGTCATCGGAATCTTTGACCCGAATTTCAGAAGGGAGTTTCGCGAGCATCCATACTCGCTCTCCGTTTCCAAGTGCCCCAGCAGTGTGATACCTCACGCCACCATCACCTGCAACGTCGTCCAAGAAGCTGAACGCTTGATGATTTTGGACAGGTACGTAGGAATTTCCCACGACACCAAGAACGTCGCCGGTGTCGGATCGAACGACGGCCTTACGTTGTGTTACCGCTTTGCCGTCGAGCGTTTGAATCGATTTCAAATCCGCTTGGTAGTTCAAGCCCGCTGCGACGATTGCCTCTGCCGCCGTAGCGGGTTCGTTCAGTTTAGTCCCAAGTCGATGCCACGGCGTATCGCCAAAATATGCCATCGCAGTTTTGCCATTTGTTGTAGCCAGTTCATGAGCCATTTGAGTTTCTCCAGGTTGGGTTAGATATCAATCAACTATTTCTCTACCCGAGCAAGTCGAAAGTGTGCATAACGCCCCACTGTAAAAAGCGAATCGCTTCACTTTCTATGGCTTTTCAACCAGCTTTGAAATCAAGTTGGCTGGAACAACGTAGAACATCGATAATTCAGAAGGACATTTGCCATCGGAATGGGAAGATCCGATGGTCCACTTTTGATGTCACATTCGCCCTTATTGCGATGCCGGCCCGCATCAAGGTTGTGAACGATGGAAATCAGTAGGCCTAAGGATCAACGACTTTCGGTGGGACAGTCGCCAGTAGATTTTGCAATAATTGAGCGTCAGCCTGTACGTCGCCTGGTGCATAGTGGCGACGAGTGGTGTCCCATGAGGAATGGCGCATTACGCGGCAAATTACTAGTGGTGGAACTCTCGCGTTGCGAAGGCGATCGCCGCATGATCTTCGGAGATCGTGGGCTGATGCATACTTGGGTTTGATTCCAAGTTCGACATTGCCCGGCTCCACGACGATATCTGCCGCTTTTCCAATCCTTCCAATGATTTTGCCGACCCATTCCGCGTTAGGACGCTTGCAAACAGCCTCGCGTCCGAGCTTAGTCTGCAAAGACATGGGATTAAAGACCCAACCACGATTGATGCCCGTGTAGATACTTTTCAGCAAGTGTTCGAATCCCGGCAACAAGGGTATGGACTCGTCGGTATCGTTCTTCTGCATCTTGGCAGGAATTTGAAGTACGGGGTTTTGACCTTCGATCCAAACGGGGCGAATTGCGTCATGCTTGTCCCAGGATACGTTCATCATTTCTTCAATTCTAAGGGCTGACTCCCAAAGTCCCCTCAGAATAAATTTCCAAGAGTCGCTTGCCTGCATCCCTACGACGCCTTCGGTTGCATCAAGCATTTTTTGGAACTCTTCTGCGGTAATCGGACGACCTTTCATCACCTTTCGCTTGGAAACCTTGAATCGAGGAATCTTTGGCGGTAACGTCAGCCAATCTTGTAGGTAAGCCCAATTGAGACTCGCCAAAACGGCCTTCATATAGCCGCGAACCGTGTGAGGCGACCGTGAGCGTCCGCGAGTACTAAATTCACCAGCTAGCAGTCGCGCTTGCAGCCGTTGCAATGTGGCAGACTCAGCCATGTCCCCGAGTGTTCTCGGCTTGACGATCTTCCCCGCGATGTCGAGTCGGCTCTCGGCGTTCTGCACACTCTTTTCGCGTAAAGCAATTAAATGTAGGCTTCGGTATTCTTCGCGAAAGCTCTCCCAGCCCATGTCAGGTCCATAGTTTTTGGCCGAACTTCGAACCGCTAACCCAAGACGCAACTTGGCCTCAACCGTTGCTTTCAATTGCTCAGCTTCGTCCAGGCTACGACTGCCAACAGAAATACGAACTTCTCGATTCTCGATCGGACAAGTATAGCGAATCTGATAGGGGCGACCGGCGGGTTTGGCGATTCGAACCGCAACGAGATTAGGTACGGACGGATGTTTCTCTGGATGTTGGGCCATCAATCTCTTGTTCATTCGAATCGTTTTGGACACTCTCTGACTTGGCTATCGCTCGTCATTTCCGGGCTGGCTTGCTACGTTTTCCTTAAGCACGTATTCAATCCAGTCGCGGCCATATACATAGCCTTGCTTGTGAAGATGCACGACTCGCAACCCTCGTCGTCGAGCCGATCGAAGGGTTGAGTCGCGTATTCCCAATCGCAGCTTAAAAGCTCTTAACGTGTATAGGTGATCTGGATTGATAACACCGATAGCATCTTCGATTTCACTTGACATCTATAAACCTCTCGCTCGTACCTGCCATTTCCAAATGGCCGGTATCGCTAGTTGAATTCATGTGCCTTGTACCTCCCTGTATAAGAGCGTTAAAATGGAATAGTTCGACGCTGCTATGCTGGGTTGCACCAGCACTATTTACCCCGTCAAGCAAAAACTGACGGAAGCAAGCGACGCGAAGACACGAACAGGGATGGAATGCGGCTTGATAAAACGCGCACGAATGCGAAGAGTTTGCTAAAGTTGCCAATGCACACCATCCCCTTGAGTCCATGTCGACGAAAGGGCCGGTGAGTCTATGGCACGAAGAGGGATCCAACGTGGCAGTCCAAGGCTCGCAAGCAACAAGTGATACTTATGTCCTGATTCAGCACCGCCACCTTTACGCGATGCCTAGTGTGTTGAGCACCTAGGTCGTAGCCATCACTTGCTTAGTGAAGTTTCACTATCTTCCAAAATCTTAGCGCCGAACCATCAATCGTGCAATGGCCACAACCGATCATTGCTTACTCAAAAGGCAGCTTGCCCCAGCTCGCATTGAGAGGTTCCAATTGGGAACTGGAATCCTAACGCCAGCCTGTGGGGATTTAAAGCGATTTCAACAAACCAATGACGCTGCTTGTTCATTGTAAATTATTTTCCATAAAAATTATTTCGGGGAGTCTCGACGATGCAGTTTTTACGCTGCTACGAAGACGTCGTTGCATCGATCTGCCTGGATTCCCTTCGTCACATTAAAATGCGACGCCTTTCTGAGGGAGCATACCGAGAACCATGGAAGGCGAAGTAAACCTAGGTGGCCTTCCATGGTGTTCACGGTGCATTTGAAGCAGTTTCCGATGGTAGTCTCGTACAGTTGTCAAGCCGTGCCTTTTAATTGCCCCTTGTGAATCGTGCAGGATTTTCGCCCCACTCTGCGACGTTCCACTTGCAAACAGGATTGTGGTCAGGGTTTTCATTAAGCCACTTCAGTGAGCCGGCAATCATTTTTCCAATTGTTGCAGGAACATGGGCTGAACCGACTTCGCACAACGGAACAGTTCTGCTACGCACCCAAGACAGAGCGGTTATGCTATCCGAGTAGATAGGATCGGAACCAAGTTTTCTCAAGTGGGCAAGTCCATGCATAATCGCCAAAAAATCTCCAATATCGTTCGTGGCATCGTGAATCGGTCTTTCAGGAAAAGCGATATCGCCTACAGGATACCACACACCGCGGCACTCCATCACTCGCGTGTCCATGTTATAGGCCGCACAAACACATAACCCAGGACCCTCGGGCTTCGAACCGGTGGCAGTTTGGGCAGTTTTGCCCCAGTGCATCTTCCAGCCATCGGTGAAAGCTTCTTCTGCCTTTTCGAGGGACTTAAAAACTTGGTGCCTATGACCTGGGAAACCAAGGATCGCTTGTTGGCAGCGATCCCAAGTGTCAAAGACTCCTTTTTCCCTGCCAACCCATACTACGTAATACTTTTGTTTTTTCATTTGATTTCTTTGTGTTAAAATGAGTTTTTCGAACTTCCAAAAGCTCCACTGTCAATACACAGAACGCGCCAAATTAACCTCCCCGCAAGGGAGCAAAGTCTGAGGATGGGCAGATTTGGCGGCGGCCTGAGGCACTTGCCTCACGCTTCCAATTCATCCGGACCCCTAGGCTTGCTCCACCCTGGAACATGCGGTGGATTTATTGCCTGAGGTTTCCAACGCGAGTGTTCATGCGACGCTGCCGGCAACGGCGGTGGCGTTAGAAGCGCTGCTCGATCGGTTTGTTCCAGGAACGGATTCAATATAGCTTCGAATCGTTGTGCAAACCTTGGGAGTAGCTTCGCCCTTGCCTCCTCGGTGAAGCTCCTTACTTTTGCTATCCGGTCTTCCTCGTTTAAGTCTTTGAGACAACCAACCTCGAATTCAGATGCGTCGATAACGGCCTCAAACAAGTGCCTGATTTCCATTCTCCAAACGTCATTAGTTACACTACCACATCGAATTTTGTAGGTGTTACGGTCGTTACTCTGCTTGTGTAGATATCCTTTTGCAGCCAACATCTTTCCCATCACTTTTGCAGATGGCAGCGGATTCATTCCGCAGTTCTTGGCTAAATTGTTTGCAGCCTCTAAAGCAACGGACGGAATAAGGTCCAGCGTATTAAAACGGTCGACAAAACCGATAGTTTTGCCGTGGGGTTTGTAAATAGTTTGGTATTCTGGAGCAACCGGTTCTTCATTGGATTCGTCCGCGGCTAGTTCTTGATCCTTCTCTACTTTATGCTCAGAATAACCAAGCAATTTCAGTGGAACGAAGTTGTCAACTTCGTTGTGCAAATCTGGACGTTCGCTCTCAATGTGACATTTTTTAGCTTGCAGACACTCCCGTAGAAGCATTAAGAATTTCTCGACTGGAGAATCCTCTAACGATTCTAGAACCGCTCGCTGCTGGTTCGCATGAATTGCACTGCTGGTTCGGTCATAGATTTCATCAGCCTCCTCTTCCGAACATGCTTTCAATTTCATAGTCATATAGAGGAAGTTTGCCATGCCAGACAGTAGTTCATTGGTCGAGTCCGCTGAACGTCTGTGAGTCTGGAGTTTTGAGTCGGTTGACGAACCACCTAGTTGTGTCCTTGCAATGTTTAGTCCTCCAGCGAGGTACTCAACAAAAACATACGTAGCCATTGCGAAGTCCCCTCGCGCGGCGCATTTTTGGAAAGAATCGAAGCGATTAGGACGGTCGCCATTCGTGAGTGGTGCAAACGTAGATTTTTCTACTGGCACGTTGATGGTCCGCCACTTCAAGGATTCGCATCCATCGGGAAGCTCTTCGCCTGTCAAAATTGCTAATCCGCGAGGACGCGGACTGCTGCGAAGTTGACCGTCGCTGCCGCACCGATCTTTGCCTGTACCATTCACCACAGGTCGTATAATGTCCTCTGTTTTTTTGACTTCTTCGGACGATTGACGATACCCATTTCCTGGTACGAAATCGTCGATCACGACGGGGACATTACCACTGACTGCAAAGTAGGCTCGAATCGCGTTCGCGGTGGAAGTAAAGGAGACGCAATCTGCTTCACCGGCGTTTGGTGCGAAGAATCGCAAAAGTATCAAAGCAAACGCTGTCTTCAGTGAACCAGTCTCACCGTAAAGAAAGAGTGCGTACCGCGGATCACGTATGACAGTAGCGAGTACCGCAGCTACACCGATGTAAATCGCAGGGATATCGCAAGAAAGCAACTCGATTACTCTCCGAATAGCGTTGAATGCGTCCTCCTTTGAGTTTGGCTTCGGAAGCTTGTACTTCGCAAACTGAGGCGGAACTTCGACGAGAACATCCGATATTGGCTTGTGTTGTCCGGCCATAATCGGAAATTCGGAACACTCTACGTCAATGTCAATCAGATCAAGGAGTTCCGCCGTTCCGTTGTCCGTTGGATCCGCCTTTTTAAAGTAGGGACTTGCGGAACAAATGCCACCCGCATGGGCAAAAATCGTTTCACCTTTCCAGATATACCAGCCTAAGGTGGTTAGAACTGCAGTACGCGTGGCATGCGAAAGGTCCGACATCACGCACTCTCGAAACAAATTGAATATTCCGAAGCAGGCACGAAAGGAGAATCCGGCAGGAGCAGAGCGCAAAAATGCTTTTTCATCCGACAAGTCTTCGTGTCTAATTCGAACTTTGACGTTGTTGTAAGCGTCAGCAAACTCTACCCAATACTCGATATTTATCTTTCTGCCGACAATGACAAACAGAATCTGGATGATTCTGACGAGTTGATTCGCGATCCGATTTAGAAGCCTCCCCTTTTTGTCGTACTGGATTTCATATGTCCCGGTCGAGTCCCGCTGCCAGCGATCGGAAGTTGGTTGGGATTCACTAGTCGCATTCAAATTTTCGAAGTCTATAAGTGGCGTCATTTTCTAGCTCCTTTCCGAGTTCTGGGGTTTTGTCTCGATGTGGGAGCTATCGCTACATTGGAGCTGGTCTAACAGAGCCTTGAGTTGCTCGGGGCGGTAGGTTATGCATCTACCAACCTTTGTGTAGGAGAGTTTTTGGCGCAAGCGCACATCCCGCAGCACGTGCTGTGGAACGCCGATGCTTTCAGCCGCTTCCTGTTCGTTTAGAGATACTCGCCCTCGAGGCCAACCAGCTACCGGGCCGCTTGCGAGTTCGAAAATTTCGGCAAGTAGCCGAAGCAATTCAGAATGATCAGCTAACATCTAAGATTCCCCTAAAAAGCACGGATATCTAGCGCAATAACCACTCAGTTGGAGAGTGAGTACGCCAGACGAAAATGGAAATAACCGTGCCTTGGGAGCAGCATAGGGGGCTGTGCTCGCAGAGCATCAATGCTCGGCATTTCCACTAACTAACCTCCAGCCATATTTAGGAGTGCGATCGTCGCGCTTATTTAGTGCGATTGTCGCGTTAGTGAATTCGTGCGTCCATGCCGGCCAGTATTCTAAGGCCTACAACCAAAAGTATCAATCGCAACCAACCAAGCCACCCTGCGAAAATGGCTGATCTAAGTTGCGATTGATACCAAAAGTCAAGGTTGTTTTGCAAGGATGTTCATTGAGTACAGATCGGAGGCTATTGCCTGCTCTCCATCTCGATGCATACAATCGGGTCACACCTCCGATTGGATCGTGTCGATATCCGAAACGGGAATGGACTCGATTAACGAGAGTCGATATTCAGCAACTGAGGGAAGGACTTTGCTTGAATGATCAGGACAGACTGCGAGGCTGCAAGCAGTGGGTACAGGTGCCAAAAGTGTACCCAGAATCGTCTTCAACCAGCCCGTTGCAAGGGAAGTCCGCAATCCTAAACAATTGACGAATTGTTGATACGGCATCTATCCAGAACGCAAACGTAAGGCATCATGCCACTACGGAACCGAAGGTTTCTGGTTCGAACCCAGATAGGTGTATTTTAAAGTTCACCAAGCGATTCGTTGGTCAAACGTCACCTAACCACGTGGTTAGAGCGCTGTTTTTCAAAAATGGTCAGTCGGTATTATACCGACTCGAATTTGAAAGGCTCAGCTTATGGTCCGTTTACCCTCTTACCGCCTCCACAAAGCTAGTGGGCAAGGCATTACCAACATCCGAGGCAAGGATTTCTATTTCGGTCCATTTCAGGACCCCGAAAGCCGCAGGAAATACAACAAACTGCTCGCCGAATACTTGGCTTCCAACCGTTCCACGGCTTTCCAGGTTCAGGCGGATGAGATCTACATCGCAGAATGTGTAGTCGCCTACCTAAGTTTCGCCAAAGATTACTACCGAGTATCTACCGAGTACGAAAACCTCTACCTGGCCTCCAAACCGCTAATGGAACTCTATGCCGATACGAAAGCGGCTGACTTTGGACCGGTTCAATTTAAGGCCATTCGTGCGTGGTGGATCAATCGCGAAGTATCACGCCAATATGTCAACAAGCAAATGAAGCGTTTGCTGAGGATCATTAAGTGGTTGGTGCAAGAAGGCAAGATGGAGGCCTCGATACATCATGCCCTGAAATGCGTTGACCCACTGCGTAAGGGGCGATCCCAAGCTCATGAAAGACCACCCGTTGAGCCAATCGACGATGTCATCGTCGAAGCCACTGTTCCTTGGATGACGAATGTCGTCGCCGCAATGGTTCGATTTCAGAGATTGACCGGTGCTCGCCCTGGTGAGGTATGTGCATTAAAACCAGGGATGGTTGTCAAGACACTCCCCGACCTTTGGGAAATCCACCTGGACGACCATAAGACCTCGTGGAGGGGCAAATCTAGAACGATCTACGTTGGGCCACAGGCGCAAGCGGTTTTGGAGCCGTTTTTGAATCGGTCGCTAGAGAGCTATTGTTTTTCCGCAGCTGAATCGACGAGGCAACAACGCGAGAAACGTCATAGTGAACGCACCACGCCATTAAGCTGTGGAAACAAACCCGGATCAAACCGAACGCCAAAGCCTCAAAAGAAACCAAGCAATCGCTATACGACCCAATCGTACGGCAGAGCGATTAAATACGCCTGCAAGAAAGCGTTCCCGGCGCCAGAAGATTTGGAAGGTCAAGCTTTGAAAAAATGGCATTCTGACCATGCCTGGGCTCCAAATCAATTAAGGCATACTCTTGCAACAATGATTCGGCGATCCGACGGCTTGGAAGCAGCAGCGGTAGTGCTGGGGCATAGCGACGTGGGGGTAACGCAGGTGTACGCGGAAGCCGATCGGAACAAAGCTATCGAAGTTGTTCGACGACTAGGCTAGTGACTTTGGTTTACCTGGGTTACCAAAATAGGCGGCCGTGTGAAGTTGTCGCATGGTCGTCTTTGGTCGCGAATTCAAAGGCAGTATGCGATTGCGAACAATCCGGCATCTGCATCCATACGGAAAACTGAAAAGTGTCGTTAGCAGATAGCAATCAATCTCTGACCGCATCTCTAGATCGCACGGGGCTGCTGACGCATCGGCGTCAATGTTGAGTTAGCACATTTCGGCTGCGTTCTTCCCAACGCCGTTTCGATTGTGTCAATGTCCCGACAATCCACCGAAAGCCTCTCAGGCCAAATTTGCTAGAGCGGCTACCGGTGAATCTAATATCGCGTGCATCCCTTAGATGCTTGGCTCAACGTGATCCATTTCTGTCTTGCTCCGTACTTGTGGAACCTCGCAATGCTAGATTCAATTGTAAAAAAGGTTCTACACGTTGAACTCAACGTCAAGTGCTTGGAGTTGCATTCGTAGTTTGCGCTGAACTCGCATACCAACCGGCTCGAGCCCACGAAGATACTCTTTTGGCAAGGACTTTTTCCCAAGATTTACGAAGTTGGTTGCGCCGATTCGTTAGTAGACGCACCATGTCCGCATTCAGATAGATGCCCTCGGCTTCCAGCAGATGAAAAATATCTTCGCGTTGGGCTTCGTTTTGATTCAACTCTCTGTCTGGTTCGTTGAAAACATCACCGTGATATCCGTCTCCCTCCCACGCATACCTCGATCGATTAAAGATTTGCATCCACAGGCTAATCCATGTCGCAATTTTTTGAAACTCAGTCGTTCCGTTGTGCATCCGGATTTCCAATTTTTGCACGTCTTTGTAGGCATGCGTTAAATTGACCGAGTGATATCGAGTGTCGTACCTGCGTACGAATTCACCGATGCGTAAGCTTTCGACATCGGGTATTGACTCGCGAATGGGCATACAATAATCGTTGCACAGAGCGATGTCGTATTCGTGGCCATCAAATTCGTAAAGGCGTGATGGCGATACCAGCGTGAACAAGCCTGGTTCCAAGCGCTGAATGCGTTTCATTAAACCTCGTAGACGTTCATCCGAATTGAGTCGAGTGCCTAGAGTTACATGAAGCCCAGTTGTATAGTTGATGTGAAGATTTGAGTTTGCGACAAAATCGGTCAATCCATCACAAACTCGTTGGAGTTCTTGGAAGCCCTCAGCATTTTGTAGTATCGGCGAAACCACCTCCCAGCCCGCACTACAGTCACGTTCGACCACCCACCGGCTTGGATCGCAATTTTCATGGTAGTTCAACGCATCGGGACAGACGGGCGAAGCGGCATATTGGGCAAGGCATTTCGCAATTTCGGCACCAGTTTTTCTCCATTCCTCATTCATTTCTGGGATGCCAGCCCTTGTTGTGATTTCGATTTCAACACCATAAGTCTGACCAATGACATAGGGAATGTTTCCCACGTCTGGCAAATAGACGTTCTCAAACTTCGGATGTTCGGGTTCACTGTGGCGGACGGGAGCGTGGTGCCAATCCTTGCGGATCGTAGCCGAGGATATCGCCGCGTCGCCAATCAACGAACTGAAGTGGTAAAAGTCATTCGAATTATTGATGATTGTGTCGGAAAACTCGACTACATAGAAACACTTTTTGCCCGGCAAGAGTCTTGCGCCCCGACCTATCATTTGCAGTAAACATGATTTGCTCGTTACAGGCCTCGCGAGGACCACCGTATCAATTTGCGGACAATCAAATCCTTCTATCAATTTTTCGACATTCACAAGAACATCGATTTCGCCTCTGCGGAACTTGGCGATTGCAAGGTCGTTCGAATTCGTCGCTTGACCGGAATGGAGCACAGCGGATGGTGCCCCTGCTTCAGAAATCATCTTGTTTAGATTGATTGCGTTCATGATGTTGCAAGCAAACATCAGGATTTTCTTGAAGCGTCCGGCTTGCCGGCCTTTCAAAACCTCGTTAATCACCATTTGGTTGCGATCCTGATTCTGCGCGAGGACGTTGAGAGATTCCGGAGAAACAAGACGGTTTCTTAGAATAGGATCCCAGATTACGCCCGTTTGCACATTGATGTGCAGAGGACTAGCTACGCGATTGCCGACCAATTGAGCAAAAGGGATGCCATAGACTTGCTCCGTTAATTGCAATGTGTTTTCTTTTGGTGTCGCAGACAAGCCGATGAATTCGGGTACTTCACCAGTTCCCTTAAGGTAATGGCGTAGAAGTGTGTTTCCAAGTTTCGAATTCACTGCAAAGTGACATTCATCCCAAACTATCAGCAACTCTCTTTTGGGTCCGACTGCGATAGGTAGTTTTCCAGTTTGAAGTCGGCGATTCCAAGTGCTGAGCGTGGTAAAAAAGATCTTGCCGCTTGCATTTGTCGCCAAGTCAGGAAGTGAATCTCTATCACCGCCGATGAACCGTCGCTTTTTCCCGTGAGCCGGATAGAGTTTTAACATTTCTTCGTTGGCCTGCATCACAAGTTCCCAATCCATCGTCACCCACAATACATCGTAACCTTGTTTCAGAAAGTCGTCTGCCAACGCCAAGGCGACGCGGGTCTTTCCAAATCCTGTTGGTCCATTGACGATCTTCATTTTTCGAGTGCGTGGAGACGACTTAACGGCATGGACCGCGGCCAATTGTTCGGTTGATAACACTGCTTGGTTATTGGATCGAGATCCTTCGCTGGGGGCCAATTCTTGTTGGGTGTTAGACATCATAGGCATACGTGGAAATTCTCCCGTGAAAATCAAAAGTTAGTGGTGGTACTTGCATTTACAGCTAACTGAATTCAGCTGGTTTTTGTGCTTCAGCTAAACAACAGGTCAGGGCCGATCGCGTTTTGCAGGAGAGCGATTCGATAAGCTCTCAAAGTCTGCTTTAGCTTGTTCAAGCGATTTTGTTCGGTTTGTGGGAAGCTTGGGTAACGTTGGACTCTCTTTGGAGGCCCTAGTTGTTAGCTCGACAAAATCTTTGACATAGGCGATGGAAGTCATGTGCCGACCACCCAGCATGACAGATTTGAGTTTTATTCCCTTTGCGCCCGACTTCACCCAACGCAAGATCGTCGCAAGATTCGGTCGTGCACCGGTCGCTGCTTCAACTGCGACTGAAAGGGGAAGCAATTTTTGTTCTTCGTTCATAGCTTTCCAAAAGAAACGAGTTATTAGCAATCAGTTACAGAAACGCTGAAAGGCCTAGAAACCAATATGGCAGAATGAAGGTGGCGGTCCACTACGCTTTTTTGCCGGCGCACTTGCTTCGATCGTCCTTCAGGCCGGATTGAAATAGCAAACTCGTTTGCCCCAACTCGAACCTTTGAATTGGCAGGACTTTTCTATTGGCGTACCCGATAAGAGCTAAAATCTACTCGAAAGAAAATTTTCAAAGCACGAGACCGTGATCATCTCGGCGCACTATGGCGCACTAGGCCGCAGTATGGAGACTGGGAATGTAGTGTGCTAGATTCAGAAAAGAAGCACGGAATTGCGCGGGGACGAATCGAGTCATGTGTAAACTGTCACGATGCATACGGTGCATCCGAATACCTAACTCAGACCAATCTGCATGAGAAAGTAAAGGACAAACAATGAATCGGCAAAGTAGCCGGATTTCGCAGGCCCCCTGCCACGCCACTTGGCATGGATGGATTGGCATGCCAACGAAACTCGAGGCGACTATCTCCGGGGCGCTGCACATTCTGTGGGGCGGCCGAATAACTTCGAACAGCCAAATCATGCCAAGGCCGTGAGTTCGCCGTCCATCGACACCGAAAGCTATTTTATTGCTTTCGGTGCAAACAAGGCGGCAACCTCTTGGATCTTTGGAGCCGATACTTCAAGATCGACTTGAAGACTGCCGCCAGCGAACTGAGTCAGCATCTGTTTGACCAGCCAAATCTCAGATTAAACAACTTGGAATCGCAGCCACCACGGCCACAATCTAGTAACCAGCCAACCGGCCAAATCGCAATCCTTGCTCAATTCCTGGCCGGAATCGACACGTTGCGCCACTGAATAGGTTCCCCTCACTTCGCGTACTATCTCTCGAGGGGCAAAGCAAGGATATCGAGTTCTTGGCCGAATTGAGGGAGCTCGAAGACGTTAAGTTACGGTCAATCACGACACCTGATCTTCAGTACTTGAGCGACCTGCCGAAACTCTGGTCACTAGACATCAAACTTGGTGGTAATCCGGGCTTCGCTGTCGTCGAGGGAAAACAGAGCATCAAGTACCTGGAACTTTGGCAGGTGCAAGACCTCCGCGGTATCGATGTCGCCGGGACCTTGCCCGGCCTGCAGAATCTCTTTCTACAATCATTGCCGCATGTCGAATCGTTCCCTGAACTGCTAGACGCGACGGCTCTGCGTCGGATCGCAATCGAGAACCTCAAGGGGCTTAACGACTTCGCGTGGTTGGAGACAGCGTAGGCGCTGGAAGTGTTCGTCCAGCATGACGGGCGAAAGCAGAGTCCCCGGCAGCTTCTGCCCGTGTTGAACAACCTGCGCGTTCGCAGAATCAGCGCCTTCTTAGGCAGTGATCGTAAGAACATCGAGTTTTCACAACTTCGGGAGGAACATGGCAAGGCGGAGTTCGACAGATGGGAACCGCTCGAGTACCAGTAGTCATGGCGACTAACGCCACCCCCTGGCACAAAGCGTAGCTAGCATGAGGGAAGCGATAAGCGGTTCATCTGTCGTAATCAAGCTTGGATCAGAGACGCACCCAGCGGAAGTGAATTTACCACAACCGCCAACGCGTCGGTTTGACACGCCGCTGCGTCAATATCCGTATGATCCAGCCTGGACTTCCACTCATTCCACAAGTCGGCATAAGACTTCCCTCCTGACGCCTGAAAATGGAAGCATTGCGACGTCAACGACGAGCAAGCTCAAGGACGATCGAACAATCGTCGTTTACTAAGAACGATGTAATTTTCTTGGTCGCAGCCATGCCACAGAACTGGCTCGCAATGTTGACTAGTTTTGGGAAGCCTGGCTCTTGTGCGCCCAAGTGCGCCAGGCATCGCTGGCATACTCGCTTTTGTGTTTTTTTGACATGGAACGTCATCTTTGCATTGATTTGCATGGATTCAGCTATTTGCTTCACGGAATTGCTAAAAGTGCAATTCATTGAGTTCCATGATGACTAACCGAAGGCCCGACATCTACTGCGCCGTAGTAAATGCGAAGTTGCGGACCACAGATTGCTGATTACAAACTAGTCGCGTTGGGGCTCAATGTGGGCTCCAAGTTTAAGGCAAATGAAAGGAAGAATGATGGGACCCAAGCCAGTGGAAAACAGCCAGGCCAACGTACGGATGAGACGTAAACGTAAGCTCCTGATTGACATGCGGATCGATGCAAAAAAGGTCAAGGAGCGAGCGAAAGGTCGATGGGATAGGATCCTATTCGATGCAGGTTTCGAGCGGAATGAACTAAAGGGCACGCACGGCCGCCCTTGTCCAAAGTGTGATGGCG
This sequence comes from Pirellula sp., assembly GCA_031424235.1. Lineage (GTDB taxonomy): Bacteria > Planctomycetota > Planctomycetia > Pirellulales > Pirellulaceae > JBKCUI01. The sequence goes on along the minus strand of JANPHB010000375.1, from coordinate 2,486 downwards.
ATGATCGGTACGCACCATTTTCGGACTTGAAAGACCGGGGAGCTGTGCACTGCCGCCATTGCTTTACATCGGGTTGCGATCCGCGCCCAGGTGATGGTATCGCATCCGTTCAGTGGATCCGGGAGATAGATTTCTTACCCGCACTGAAGTGGATCGATGAGTGGCTCAATGAGGATGACGTAGACGAAAAGTTGCGAACGCAGTGGGAGGAAAACTAAATGATGCAAGTTACCTCCTTCGAAAACTGCTTTTCAATTTTGAGCCAATATTATCAACAGCTTCTATCACCAAAATTGCTAGGTGATCTGGCTATTGAATTGGGTGTAAGTGAGTCGTCACTTGTTCGATTGGGAACTGGAATTACTGCATTCGGTGCTGCGACAACGTGGCCGATGCGCGACTATGACGGCAAGGTAATCGGAATACACACCCGAGCTCAAACTGGCTCGGGAAAACGGATGATGCTCGGATCGAAGCAAGGGCTCTTCTTTGATCCTGCAATATTAGGATCACATTCAATGGAATGTATCTTCGTGTGCGAGGGAGCAACTGATACTGCAGCATTGCTTTCGATCGGAATCGATGCTGTAGGTGCTCCAAGCTGTGGCCAGTGTGGTCCCATGCTGCTGGGATTCTGTCGGAAACTGAATCCCAGCGTAATCATTTTTCTCGCGGATCGCGACGCGCATGGCGCCGGATCTCGCGGCGCGTTGAAGCTGCAAGAGACGCTTCAGTCTATCGCGCCCTCGGTGGTGATCATGCCGCCAGAGGGCATCAAGGATGCTCGTGCTTGGATCAGGCATGGAGCAGACAGAGCGACCGTCGAAGCGGTCGTATGTTCAGTATTTGCAAGCAAACAACAAGAGAGGTTAACCCGTGCCAAATAATAGTAGACTCGAATTTTCCATATCCCACTCAACTAAAAATCGCGCAAACGTCGAAGCTCGTCTTGATGGCGCCTTGGTATTTGCCCGAAGAATCGACTTGACATCGCTCGAACAAGTTGAATCGTACGCTGATGGCTTACACAATCGTATTCCTGAATTTTCCGCGGAAACGATCCAAGAAGAGTTGCTGAGATTGTCCGCTGATGACGTGGCCGATGACTCGACTGAGGAGCCTGACTCGATCGAACCGAATAATTCCAAAGCCATTATCAAATTGACCCATGAGGAAGGCACAGTGGCCGAGGAAGTAATTGGTGTGCTGGCACAAATGGGTTGGGATTCTGACTCAGATGAGGAGTCACGGCTATATTCGTATAAGTCGGGAATAGCAAAAATCCATTTTTCAAACGATTCAGGCGTTTTGAATTGCAATATCATTCTATTGCAAAAGCCAGCCATTCGCGAGTTGATAGCGGATTCGTGCGACTTATTTGAAACTAGGCTGGGCAAAGACAGAAGCATTGAGCGCATCCAAAAACGTCCGCCTCCTTGGCTAGTGGAGGCAATTGAGTTTAGAGGAAATCATTCGGCCTTGAACCGACTTACGGGAATTAGGCGGTCGCCTTTGCTTCGATTTGATGGTACCGTGATGCAAAAACCTGGATGGGACCCAGTAACAAGGAATTTTTACTTTCCGAATGCGGAATACGTAACTATTCCTGAGTCACCCTCCCACCAAGACGCGTTAGATTCACTCAGAGACTTGCGTGACCTTGTGTCTGACTTTCCGTTCGCAACGGGCTTTGATTTTAGTGCATTTATTGCTTACCTGCTCACCCTAATCGCTAGGCCAGCAATCGATGGATGCGTACCACTTTTCGGTATCTCCGCGAACACCCCGGGGACCGGAAAGTCGCTGCTCGCGGATGTTGCCAGCATAATCGCGTTTGGTACACCAGCGGCAAAATATCCATTTGCATCGAGTGAAAACGAACAGCGTAAATTCATCACTTCTATTGCTCTAGGTGGTATTCCATCTGTTGTCTACGACAATGTCAACGTCCCGCTTGCCGGTTCGACGCTTGACGCAGTGTTGACGACGCAAATCTGGTGTGATCGTATTCTCAGCATGTCGAAAACAACGGGTGAGTTGGTGATGGACACTGTTTTCGCCGCTACCGGAAACAACATGTTGTATGCGGCCGATACTGCACGCCGTGCATTACCAATTCGTTTGGAAAGTTCAGAGGAATCTCCCGAGTCTCGGTCGCACTTTCGCTACAACAACCTGTTGGATCACTCGCTACAGAATAGGCCACACTATGTCTTTCGTTGTCTGACTTTGCTCCGAGCATATTTCGCTGCTGGCTGTCCTCCGCAGCAAAATGGCGCTTGGGGAAGTTTCGACAAATGGAGTTGCATAATCCGTGGAGCGTTGGTCTGGGCCGGGGCCGATGACCCCCAGGGCAATCGCACGTTAGCAGCATGAATAACCTGCGAGTAGCTTCTCAATCGCAGAGTTATCCCAGCCACATCGCTTACGCTTGCCTCGAATTGCATCTTTAATCGTAGTGTCCTTTTGCAGAATGTTTAACGCCA
>JANPHB010000374.1:0-104932 GCA_031424235.1 Pirellula sp. | reverse complement strand
AAAACTCGACTTTGGTTACCTTCCAATTGGAATCAAAGCCCAGTAATGCACGATAATGTTCAGTGGTTAATTCGTTCATCCCAAAAGGATACCGAATCCACTGTGTTTTCAAACCTACCCACTAAAATTGGCGAAGAACCCATTTCAGAAACGCGAAAAGACGAATAGTCCTCGTTTATTTCATAACTCCAGCGTCGACCTTGAAGAAAAACAAACCCGTTCTTGAACGAAGGCCCGGGAATAATTTCAGGCGAGATAAGCGAGATAAGGTAACCTCCGCCAAATTGATGACGATGAAGAACATTACCATTTAATAAATCCGTCAACGCTATTTCACCTGTTCTTTCCGACATCGAGATCATATACCGACCTGTTTCATCTAGTGCCATTGTTGCCACAGGAGAGCTCGACCCCTCTCCTTTCGGTCTTGGGTGGACATGAATCCTGCGAGCCCGGACTCCATCCTTAGGAGAAACGACTGAGACTTGACCATCGACTCCATCGGCCAGAATCAAGTTTTTGTTATCAGGGGAAAATGCCATTAACGCGCAGTGCTGATCTTCTCTTTTTTTCGAAGCTAATGGAATCTCTATCGACTCAGGCTGTATCAGGCGAGTAAGGTAGCGCCGCTCCCAAGCCTCTGCGTTGGTATCTACTTGCGCAAGCGTTTTCTTGGCCGAGGAGTAATTTCCTTCCCAGTACGCGTTGTGAGCGCGCTCAATCATCGGCTGGTACGAGACAACCGCTAGTTTCTTGAGTGCATCCTCAGCTTTCTTAGATTCGGCGATTGCGTCCCGAGTTTTAGTATCCGCTCGATTGCGCTCCGCTTCAGTGGTTTTCAGAGCATCTGCCAATTCAAGCGATTTCTGGTCTGCCCGTACCCGCTCCTGTTCGGTTTCTACAAGAGCCAGCAGAGCTTTGGCCTTGGCAGAATTGGCGTGCCAAAGCGCCATCGAAACACTAAAGATAGCGACGGATACCACGCTTACTACGCCCATCAACAATCCCGCGACCATTGGATTTCGTTTGGCCCATCGCATCGCCTTTTCAATCGTCGTCACCGGCCTGGCTAGCGTGGCCTCACCTCGTAACCAGCGCTGGAGATCCTCGGCCAACTCGCCGCACGACTCGTATCGTTGCGTTGCTACTTTGCTCATTGCCTTTTGCGCAATGGCCGCTAAATCTTTTGGAATCGATTTGTCCAAGGTCTCGAGAGCTGTCGGTTCTCGTGTAAGTATCTGAGCCAGAACGGCGTGCGGCGGACCATCGAACGCTCGCTGGCCTGACAACAACTCGTATAGAATCGCACCGACTGCGTATTGATCGGAGTACGGTCCGACATTGGCCACGTCACCTCGAGCTTGCTCGGGTGCCATGTAGGCTGGCGTTCCTAGCAACGCTCCCTCGGTCGTCATATTGGAGTCTTCATTGACCCGCTTGGCCAATCCGAAGTCCATCAATTGCGGCTCGTCCCGTCCGTCGAGCATCACATTATGCGGCTTCACATCCCGGTGCACGATCCCCATCTCGTGTGCATAATCAAGTGCTCGCGCGATGGCAGCCGTCCATTTGGCTGCCTGTTTGAAGTCAATCTTCTTGTCTTTAATCGTCGCGGATAGCGATTTGCCTTCGATAAACTGCGATGCGATGTAGAACTGGTCCCCCACTCTTCCTGAGTCAAATGTCGGCACGATGTTGGGATGGCGCAAACGTCCTGCTGCTTTGGCTTCCGCTTGGAACCGTGCGGCCTTTTGCTTTTCCTCCTGGCTAAACAGTGGTACCTTCAATGCGAGCATGCGATCGAGCTGTGGATCGTAGGCACGAAAAACGCGCCCAAAGGCACCTTGGCCGAGCACTTCTTTGATCTCGAAGCGACCCAACGTGGACAATGTGGGTTCCACATGCGCTCTCTTCGTAGTGGCTGTACCTGAATCGGAAAGTCTTGAATCGATTGCCACTTTTTCAAGCTTTTTCGGTCGAGCTGTTGAGCCTTGCGTTTCGTGCGTAGCAATGAGCGCTTCTTCTGCGAGCGACTGCGAGGAGGGATTTTGGCTTGGCAGTGCTAGTTTGCTCGCGGTTAGATCGAGCACGAACCGTTCCGTGCAATTCGGGCATTTGACGGCTCGACCGTCGAGCTCCGACTTCACGCTTAAGCTAGTATTGCAATTTGGGCACGAGGTTTTGATCTTGTTTGTTTGCATGGAAGCTTGAACTGCATGGAACGTTATGCTGAGTCGCCACCCTCGCAACACATGCCACTCCAACGGCATATGTACTACGTCTCAGGGAATTAACCAATTGCGTTCTATCTTACTTCTATGCAGCACTTGGTGATACTGCTCGGCTGCTTAGGAGAGGTGCAGAGTGAAAACAACCAATCACAACCCGAAACGTGAGTGAGGGGCCTGCGGAATTGCCCCTCGCTCACGCTTTTTGAAGTTGCGCAAATTAGGCATGGAAGGCCGACATATCTCTAGCCGTGGCTGATAAGCCACGGTGCGAAGACCAATCGAAAGACGAGCCCCGAAGGGGCGACTCATGATCGAGTGTGTCGGCCCTTCGGGCCTTGAAATCCTTGGGGAAAGCAAGTCCGGTGCCTCACGGCACCGGCAAAGGATGTGTCGAGCCTTCGGCCCTCAATACAAATAACGGAACTTCAAAACTCACGCGTCGGGTTGGATTAACCTAGTCTGCCGCTCGCCTATGGTGGCTTTCATTTGGCAAGATCGGATGGACGCAAAAACTTCAGAAACCGAACAGAGAAAAACGAAAAAATCAAATATATTTTTTGCAATTCAAATCGAATCGGATGCCAAAAAGATGCGAGCGGAATAGAAACCTTTTCGCGAATCGTTTATCCTTGTGATCGCATCCGTTTTCCGAAGTTCGAGATTTTGCGTTTCCTCTATGGCCAAAGAAAATCAACCGCGTCCCTCGAATTCTCGATCCGATTTGCCGGACGAACTTACCACGTCGACCTATCTAACCGCGAGTGAATTGAATCTTCCTACGCTTTCGGTGCTGATTCAAGATGTCGGGGATCTGTCCAGGTACCGCCCCAAGGAAATTGTTCGATTGGACGATGAGCCTGATGAATCGGTTCAAGATCAAAGTACATCTAGCGAAACCGAAGGTGCCGCTGGCTGGGCCCGCGTTCTAAATCTTGTCGGTCTTGTAAAAGACTACCCCTTGGCCGAACCGAAGCCTATCAATGAGAGCGAGCATCATTGGACCGTGGCTGCCAAACATGTAGAATCCGACCGTTCCGTTGTGGTCAAGATTTCGAAACGTGAAGTGACAGGGGCGCTCAGCGAGCTATTTGCTTCAGCAGCAAAACGAACCGCAAAACTGAAGCATCCAAATATTCCGGAAATCCTTTTCTGCGGAAAGCTGAAAGGAAGCCTGCCTTATTTCGTAACCGCGTTCATCGAAGGGTATACTTTGGAGGAGCTTCGACCTGGGCTACATCTCTCTGGCGACGCGATTGATTGGCGAACTGGCTCGGGTGCTGCCGTATTGCGATATATCTGTGACGCCGCAATCGCGGTTTCGTTGGCTCACAGTCAAGGCGTTACCCACGGCAAACTATCTGCATCGAGTCTTCGTGTTTGCAAAGCGACGAAAGCAATCAAAGTTCTCGACTGGGGCCTGCTGCCCAGCGTGTCCGGAATAGATGGTAAGGTGATGCCCACCGTGACCTCAAATGAGGATTTGAAACGGTTGGGCGCAACTTTGTTCGAGGTTGTTTGCAATACAGCGAACGTTTCTAGACAGGATAGCGATATCCTTGACTTACTATCGCAAAAACCAATCGCATCCGAACTCGATGCTATTGTGATGAAGTGCATGCAGCTTGACTCGAGCAATGGTTATGAATCGGTCCAGGCGTTTTCGGACGACATCAACCGTTATCTGGCACGTAAGCCAGTGCTCGCGTTTGAAGAAAAGCTTGCTGGATTGAGCCGCAGCAAATACCGCATTGGACTCATTTGGTCCCAATTGCTAAGCGGACGAAAAAAGCCGAAAACCACACCATGAACAACTTGGAAAAAACGATGGACTACAAGGGGATTTCTTTTTCGGCAGGTGTCGCTTTGCTTTTTGTGCTTGCGAATATCTTGACCAAGAAGTCACTGGACGCTGGTTGGGAGTGGTTGATGATCGTTGTGTCCTTTCTTGTCGTCGGCGCTTTTATGACCTTTCGCGCGGTCTGCAAGAGTTTCGGTCTGGCTGTCGCTTCTGGAGTCGTAGACTCCTTAATGATGATTTTCACAATCGCTATCGCTATCGTAGTCTTCAAAGAATCATTGACGGCCAAACAATATGCAGGGTTGGCCCTGTTGGTTATCGGACTGCAGCTGGTTCGGTAAGTCAGATCATTATCCAGGTTCCCTTTGCATCAGAGGATTCGTTACCAAATGAGCCATGAAGTTAATGCGTCCGATTCCGATCAAATTGCACCTTTTTACGAATACAATGACATTCCAAGTTTTGCCCGACCCTATCTCGACACATACTATTCGTGTGCTCCGTCCGAAGATGAACGTGAAATAAGCCTGTTCATGCTCAGCGAGCTAAATCGGATGCATAGGCAGTTCGATTCTTACATCGAAATTGGCTGCGGCGGCACTCTCCATCATTCTGTCCCAATGGTGCCGTGGGTTCGCTCCATTGTCTTGACCGACTACCTTGAGGACGCTCGTCGCGAAGCACAGCAATGGGTAGAGGGTGCTGAAAACTGTTTTTCCTGGGACCATTACATCGCAAAGAGTTTGGAGCATCAAGGAATACTCGTCAGCGAGGAATCCATTGCTACACGACGGCTTGAACTAAGGAGCAAGATACGATCGATTGTTCCGTGTGACGTCCGGGCAATTCTAGTGGTTGACTTGCCCGTATCCTCAAACACGTTGTTTGGAATGTTTTTCGTCAGCGCCGAGGTGGGAGGCGATCTGGCGGGATGGGCCGACGTAATGCGATGCGTGAGTGCAACGATTCCTGTTGGCGGCCATTTGTTTATCAGCGCCTTGCGGGGCATGTCCGAATATGTGTTGTTGGATCCGAAGGGAAGTGAGTTTCGCCGCATTCGATGCGCTCCAGTCGACGAATCGCACTTTGAGGAACTCCTTCCGAAACTGGGATTTGCGAATCCAACTGTCAAAGCCCACTTGATCGAAAACCCGGATGTTCACATTCCTGGTGTCGTTATGGTGTCCGCGACTAAGACCTCCTAGGCGAGCGCTGAAAATTTGTTTAACAGTCAGCCGTTGGCGTACGGTCAAAGGAACTGAGTACGCCTACGGCTGACTGTTCAACGATCGTTTTGACTTCGACATTCACCTAAAGACTCGCTATGCAAAAAGCCTCTACCGAACTCACGGACACAATGGATCGCCCCAACCACAAACAAGGATTTATAGAAGCCGCGAAAACCCTCCTGCAGGATTCGCCCGCGATAACGACTCCATGCGTGCTTTTCGATCGAAACCTACTCGATCGCCAGATCGACCAATGGTTTGCCGAGATGCCGGATATCAAGCCTCACTTTGCCGTGAAAGCATGTGATGCGACAGGTGTGCTCGAACATCTCCGTGATCGAGGCGTTGCGTTCGATGCGGCAACGGGGGGCGAACTCGAGCGACTTAACCAATTGGGAGTCCCTGGCTCCGACATCGTCATGACACATCCGATTCGCACTCAATCGGATCTTGCGTCGATCAAGCGATACCAGCCGAAAGCCGTGGTCGTTCAAAAATCCGACGAGGTTCAGAAACTTGCTGACGCTGGAATTCCGAACGCTGGGTATTCACCGATTCTGCTCGTTCGCGTTGCATTGCCATATTCGAACTTGAACAAGTTTGGGGTTCAGTGTATCGTGCCGATGGAGAAGAAAGACGGAACAGGTACCACCACCGCTTTTGACTACCGTCCTCTCAAAACGATTTATGCCGCTGCCAAACGCGTCGAGCAGGAGATAGTTGCGAATTACGGGGGATTTGGATTTGCGGGACATGTTGGTACGAACACGACCAGCCCTAGTCACTATCAACATTTGTTTGGAACATTTCGGATTCTTGGTCGTGAGCTCCGCGAGCGGGCTGGTATTCGAGTTACGCATTTTGACATCGGTGGCGGTTATTGCGACTCCATGTTCGCGGACGCGGATGGCACAACACAGCGAGCGCTGCTGCAAGCCATCTATCGTGTCAGTCAAAAGTTTCGAGCGGAGTACGGTGACGAAACGCATATCATCGCGGAACCCGGACGCTACATGGTTGCGGATACTGCTGCTGTGATCATGCGAGCCAAAATCGTCGCGGACTCCTTCTTCCGTGCCGTGAATGGTGCCGAAGTTTTTGAGAAGCACAAAGTGATTCATTTGGATGATGGCGTGTACGGCAACTTGATGGGGCAACTACATGACGGTAGGCGTTATGCTCCGATTCCGTTTCGTCTTAATGAAGACGAAGTCCCTATCACGGGAAAAGGTCTTCCGTGCATCATGTGGGGGCCGACATGCGATTCGTTTGATCGCATTTTACCGCCTGACGATTATCGTGTTCCGGATGGATTGCAGACCGATGATTTGTTCATGATCGGCTGCATGGGGGCTTATACGACAGTGACAGCGACCGAGTTCAATCGAACGCAACCTACGACTATTGTCTTGTTTCGTCGTGAGTCAAACGGAGATTGTACTTACACCGCCTACAATACCCGAGGAGACATCTTGCATCGATCCTCTAGCACGACGCGCAAGCTAGTGAATTGAACAGCAGCACCTAACACGACGCGCAAGCTAGTGAATCAGACAGCAGCCCTAACTGCGGAGCAGTGTCATTTTACAGCCACGGATGAAATCCGTGGTCGGCATAGAACGGATTGTCTGAGAGTCGCAAAGCGACGGCATTCCCGTCGAATCGACTTGTCCGGATGATCAATATTGCGTTTGGTTGAGGAGTGTTTCAAAGTCAATGCCGCTCCTTCAGAGCTCTGGATCAAATGGGACGTATTACCTGGGGTTTCGTTCGCTGAGCGAACTCACCCCAGGCAGAAAAATCCCATCGCATTCGCGATTCTATCGCAAAACGCTCACTCGATTCGCATTGGTATGCACTGTCAAGCAAGGCATGTACTGTGTAGTCGTGGCGATGTACATACAGGACGTCGCTCACCTGTCGGGTTACTGAAAACAGGCAGCATATCGGTTAAAGTCGAGTAGCGCTAACCAAGACAATCTCGTCAAATCCGGACTCGCGAAATTCCGGACTCGAGTGCGAGGTCGCTTCGATCTCGCCAAATTGGTGGCTCGCCAACAAGTCGCGATAGTTGTCCTCGGTGATTGGTACGACAGGAAACCATTTCCCTAGGATTTGATAACTAGTGCAGTTCCGGACCGCTGCAAAAAAAACCGATCCACCAGGTGCAACAAGACCGAGGATTCTCGATTTGATGGTCTTCCATTCGTCGAGCGTCAAGCCCACGCATTCGGCACAGAAAAAGGAGGTTACCAAATCGTAGGTCGCAGCCTCACCTAGTGGTAACTCCTGCCGAAGATCGCAGTGGCGCAGTTTGCCAACACGCTGGCGAAACTGCTTCTTGCATTCTTCCAATTCATCGAGTGGTATGCCCTGTTGTTTGAGAACCCCTCGCAACAACGGATCCCAATCATGGGCGTCTGAAGCTTGACTCAACCATTTTTGTATTTCAGCCAAGTTGTTGTCCAGATAGTCGGCCAAATCGATGCGTTCCGAGAAGGCAGAGTAGGAAAATGGATATTGAAGCACCGGCCCGCAACCGACATCCAACGACGATGCGAAAATCCGGTTCGTCCGCTTGAGCCAACTAGACATACGGCTCGAGATGGCGATATCCGAATCACCTTGCTCCTCAGACGAATAGTACTCATCGAGATACCTTTTCGGGTCAAAGTGATCGACGTATTCCTGTGGATTGTACTCGCTGGATTTTGTGTTCATTGAATGGAGAAAGGTTTGCGATAATTGGTATTCATTTCAGCCCCAAGTCTACGTCAAATTCTAACGAAGAAAAGCGACAAGGTCTACGATCATCAACGATTAGTAGTCGCGCATCTGCCCATTGCCCGAAGCGGTGCGAGTGGAGCTGGAACTGTGGCTTTTACAAGACGTATTCCGATTCTGAACCGAACAAAACAATCTTACTTAATTGGCAAATTCCACGGGAACCGCAGCTAACGCCGTTCCGCTAATGGTTGATTTCACAGGAAGACTTGTGTCGAATTGCTTAACGACGAAACTATTGGCTAATGCCTTTGCGATTGCGATGCCGTTGCCATACAATTTGTGCAAAGTCAGGCAGTGTTGTGCTTTCGCAAAACGGATAGCCTCTTCAAAGTCCCGCTCGTCTTACTCCCCTCGCCCCGCTTCGCCGAAGCGGAGCGAGGGGGAGAATAAATCTGGGAATTGTGTTGTTAGCACAAACAAAAATCAAATCATCCGCCTATGAACGCTAAAAAAGATCCGAAACCGGTTCCAAAGGAACAAGCCAACAACACCCTCGGGATCGATGGTTTGTCGACTCATCCCAATGTACCTAGCAGACGAACAAACACCGAACTGCCAATCGAGTTCGGTCGCTATCGATTACTCAAGGTGCTCGGTGAAGGTGGCATGGGGGCCGTTTATCTTGCACACGATACGGAATTGGATCGGAAGGTGGCATTGAAACTACCGCACTTCGTCGGCGGCAAGTCCAAGGATCAGGGCGAACGGTTCCGACGCGAAGCGCGGTTAGCTGCCAACCTAAGTCATCCCAACATTTGTCGCATCCATGATATTGGCGAACACGATGCTCAAATGTACTTGACGATGGAGTATATCGAAGGAAAGACGCTCAACGACATCATCAAGGCTAAAGGAGCCATTGAACCTCGTACCGCCGTGAATCTAGTCAAGCGGATCGCAAGTGCCGTTCAAGTCGCACACGCTCAGGGGATCATTCACCGCGACTTGAAGCCCGCCAACATCATGATCAAGAAGGATCGCGACTTTGTGATCATGGACTTCGGTTTAGCTCGCCGCGTGGAGCAAGAAGAAGTGCAATTGACTGCCACTGGTGCGGTACTGGGTACTCCAGCGTACATGGCCCCAGAACAATTGCGTGGCGAGAACAATGCAGTGGGCCCTCAATCCGATGTCTATAGTTTGGGGATCATCCTTTACGAGTTGCTCACTGGCCAACGGCCATTCCAAGGAACCCTGCCACAGATCTATGCGCAAGTGCTCAGTACCGATTCGGTGTTTCCTTCGTCCGTAAATACTGGTCTTGATGCAGCTCTTGATGAGATTTGTCGAAAAGCGACCTCTGCCAACACCGGTATGCGTTATCGAACTGCCGAAGAATTTGGTAAGGCGCTAGGTGGCTATCTTTCAGGACAATCGCAATCACCCTCGGATGCGATCGCGTCAGTCCCCGCTTTAGCAGCGAGCAATGCGCCGTTCGCAAGCTATCAGCCCACAACCAGAAAGCGAAAATCAGCACTAGCGACTTATCAAAAACCGATTGCAATTGGGACCATGGTCGGACTTACAGTCTTGGTTTTCATAGGGGCGCTCCTTTTCCGAGGATCAGGAACGCGAACGGTAAACGATTCACTCGCCAAAAACGAAGTTACGCCTCCTGCGACGCCGACACCAGCGCAAACAACTCCACCAAACTCTTCGCCCCCTGCCGCATCAAACAGCCAGAGCTTCCTGGCAAGTGCGACTGAGTCGTCGAACGCTACCTCAGGCCAAGTGCCAGAGAACAACAGCAGAGCCACTCCAGCACAGAACGATTCACAGCCACCAGGCCTCGTTTGGAGTTCGCCTACTGGAAAAACACGATGGTGGTCCGCATGCTACAGCCCAACAGGGAATTTCATCGCTGCGGGTGAACAAAACCCAGCTATTCAGCAGCCTCAAACAGCACCCATTCGCGTTTGGCCGATGAGCAGCGATCAAAACGGGAGTGATTCGTTTGTCCTTCAGCATCCTGCAGCGAATTCGCGAATAAGCAGTCTCGCTTTTTCCAGCGATGGTAAACTTATGGCAAGTGCAGCAAATGGTTCCATCGCGCTATGGGACATGGAAGCCAGGTCGCCAACTTTGCTTACTGCATTCCAAAGATTTGATGGGACCGTTTTCGGAATGGCATTTAGTCCTGACGGTCGTTACTTTGCGTCTGGCTCAACCAAACCAAGCACACCCGTTTTAGTCTGGGATATCGGTGATCCGAAGAAACCTAAAGAGTCATTTAAATTGACATTGCCGGCACCAGACAGTCCATGTGCATTCGACTTCTCAAACGATTCTAAGACCTTATTCATTAGCTCAGGCGCAAAAGACCAAGCCGGGCATTTATTTGGCTGGACTTTCAAAACAGACAAGGTCGCAAAGCTGATGTGGACCGGACCAGCACAAGCTAACGCGCCATTCCTCCCACGTGCGATCAATCTATCTCCGGATGGGAATCAAATAGCCATCGCGCATGGTACTCAGTGTGTTATTCTTCAAGCTGACACCGGCAAGCAAGTTGGTAGTTTCGGAGGACATAGCAGTATCGTTCAAGCGATCGATTGGACCCCTGACGGAAGGGAGTGTTATTCTGCGAGTTATGACCAAACGATTCGTCTGTGGAACGTAGCGGACGGGAAAGAAACGTGGCGAAACAATGCTGCAACCGGACGCAATGAGGGGTTCGGAGTTTCGTCGGATGGCAAATTTATGTTCTCAAGCGGCTACGACATGAAAGATGATACGCTCAATGCTGTGCAGTTCTGGCGACTGCCCAGCGATCAGCGGAATTCTCTCAGTAACAGCAATAGAAATGACTCCCCGTCGCGGCCATCGAAGCAAGGCGGATTGAACGCAGCACCTCCCGGTTTTCGATCGCTTTTTAACGGGAAGGATCTGCAGGGTTGGCATGGTCGCCTACATAGCGATCCCCGAAAGTGGAACGAAGAAGGCAATGCGGCAAAGTCCCAATGGAACAGTGAAATGTTAGCGCACTGGACCGTCAAAGACTCGGTCCTCAGTAACAAGGTCAAGGGTGTCAATCTTTCAACCAACGATGAATTTGGTAATGTCGAATTGTTGCTTGAAGTTAAATTGTCTCCCGGTGCGGACTCTGGAGTCTATTTACGAGGAACGCCCCAAGTTCAGATTTGGGATTACACAGACGCGGAACTGCGCAAGCACGGAGCTGGCAATGGCAGTGGTGGACTCTATAGCAATAGTCCAGGAGCCGCAGGCAAGGAGCCGTCCGTCTTGGCCGATAAGCCGCTTGGTGACTGGAACTCGATTCGAATCGTCCTAATCGGCAACCGTACCAGCGTTTGGCTAAACGGCCAGCACGTGGTCGATCGATGTGTCATGGAGAACTTTTGGGAGAAAACACAGCCCCTCTTTTCTAAGGGGATCATTCAATTGCAAAGCTTCAAAGGGGCCGAAGTTCAATGGCGGAATATTTTCGTTCGCGAAATTCCCAAGACGGAAGGCACGGCAGCTTTTCATGCTGAATCACCAAACACAAAGTAGTTGATGGTAAGCCGGGTACGACCGTAACAAAGGATGCGGAATCGACTGCTAAGACAAGGACGGCCATTCAAGGCGAATGGAAGTGCATTGCGATGGACGAAATTGGAAAGAGTCTCGAAAAGAATGTTGATAAAGAGCAGGATCGTCGAGTAACCATCAAGGGCAACTCCTACACAATGAAACGAACGGAGAGAGGCACTCGCCACGCACTGATCGGGAAATTCGAGATAGATGCAGTTAGCGGGCACTTTGACTTTATCGGAAAGGAAGATTGGGGGGTGGCGAGGGAGTTCGTCGGCATCTATGAATTAGATGGCAACACATTGAAGCGTGACAATGATTGAACACGCGGACTATCGTCCGTTATTCGCCGTTCGCGCTCACGCGTCATACTCCCCTCGCCCCGCTTCGGGGAGAGGGGTCGGGGGTGAGGGGTTTTGCCGGCAACTGCGACCCCGTCGCTTTTCGGAGTTTTAAGGTTAAAAAAGCCTAGAAATAGCTTCGGCTGCTCGTCACAGCGAACAAAAGTCGATTTTCGTTTTTATGAGCCGGAGGCGCAAGCCGATTTTTGCAAGTCGAAAGAACTCGGACGGGAGTTCTTCCCACTTTCTAAACGCCCCGATGGGCTTGTCCCATCGGACGTAACGGTTCGCAGCTAGAAACAATCTCCCCCATGTTTACCCACTCCCCATGCGATCCGACGCCGTTGGCGTCGGATCGCATGGGGAAGCGGATCTTGCGAGTTCAAGTCGCTTTCTAGCTTCGAACCGTTGGCTCAGACGAGACAAGCTCGTCTGGGGCCTATGAAAACGGGCCCGAAAGTGAGAAGAACCTCTAGCGCCTCACTTTTGTCGGCTGCGCTGTATCAAGTTGCTTGGGCTGGGCTAGAGATTAGTAGAAAGGGAAACTAAACTAGCACGATCATGCAGAGTTTGCACAAGCTAACCATTTCTCTTTCTTCGGGCTCTGGCCCCACATCGCGTCACGTTTTTGAGGCCGACCGGAGCCTCGTGGTTGGAAAGGCTACGGATTGCGGGCTTAAGATCGACGCCAAAGGTGTGTCCCGAAAGCACTGCCAACTTGAGGCGACTCGACAAGGTTGGACCATTATCGACTTGGGCAGTACAAACGGGATCATCGTCAATGGTAAAGCGTTTGCAGGGACCAGTCTTCCTGCCATGACGCAACCGATCCCACTTTGCGATGGGGATGAAATTGGCATTGGCGAGGCGGTTTTGCGATTGCACATTGAGACGGAAAGGGAGGAGCACACCGAGATTTTGGTTCCCCAGCGTTTTGCTAGCGACGGTGATGCCCATACTGAATTTCTCCTTCCTAGTCGCAGTCCCCAAGAGATCAGTGATAACAAACAAGTGGCACGGGGCAGCGATTCTGCAAAGACCCCTCGGTCTACACAACAGACGTCTACCAATCCAATGAACCGTCCCAAAACGGTTCTAGTCTCGCCTCCGAAAGAGGCCAAGCCGACTCAGGCGAAGTCATCTGACAGAATGCTTGGCAGGGCAGGATCGGACGATGGCAATCTGCCTAGCCCATTTGCATTCAAGGTCCCCGGGGACTTTCGAAAATACCGACTAGAAAAGCGAGTGGGAGTCGGAGGGATGGGTGAAGTGTTTCTCGCCAAAGAGATCGCATCGCCACGACAAGAATGGGCCATCAAATTCCTGAAGCCGCAAGCTGAGCTTTCCGAGATGGACCGGGCTCGATTTGTTCGCGAGATGGAGATAGCGATGAACATGCAAAACAATGCATTGATTCGATGCGTCGATTGCGGTGACGAAAATGGTCAACTCTTTATTGTGATGGACTATTGCAATGGAGGGAATCTTCATGAGCTTCTGAAGAGGTCGGGAAAGCTAACCGTTCGGCGGGCTGTTAGGCTCATGGACCGGTTGCTTGCTGGAGTGGATTTTGCACATGTGCTGGGAATTGTGCATCGCGATTTGAAACCGTCGAACATCTTGCTTCACAAGGACCCCGGTGGGAAATATGCACCCAAGATCAGCGACTTTGGATTGGCCAAGAGCTACATGCAGGCGGGCGAGTCAGGCATGACCGTCAACGGTTCCGTTGGAGGTAGTTGGGCGTACATGCCCAAGGAGCAGTTGACCAATTTCCGATTTGTATCGCCACAAAGCGATGTATGGAGTCTTGGCGCGATTCTCTATGAATGCTTGACACTCAAATTACCAAGGCCGATGGAGAAAGGCTGCGATCCCATTCGCACAATTCTCGAGTCCAAAGTTGTACCCATTCAAGAAATTGTCTCTGATATCCATCCGGAGCTAGCCAAGTTTGTCATGAAGTGCTTAGCGAAAGAGGCGGAAGATCGTTTCAAGGATGCGGGGGCGATGCGAAATGCATTGAAACTTACAGCAATGAAAGCAGGAATCGAACTGTGAGCGAATGGAAAACCGCCATCGAACAGCCGGCCAAGTCCGCGACATCCGAGGATTGTCACACGCTGGAAGAGAGTATTGGTTTTGCTCCCCGACGGCGTCCGTGGTACCCACGACTGATTATTGTCGATGATCATTCGTCGGATTCGGGTGAAATTGTCCGATTGCGACGAGACTCCCTTTCCATTGGTCGTTTGGACTGCGATCTCACTTTTCCGGCCGAAGCGCTGATGTCGGCGGCGCACGCCAAAATTTCCCTTCAAGAAACGTTGCCCAACCACTGGGATTGGGTTCTGGAGGACCTTTCCAGCAGCAATGGCGTATTTGTTCGATTGAGCGAGTTTCAACTGCGTCCCGGCAATGAGTTTCTCCTTGGAGGGACAAAAGTAAAGGTACATGGAGACACCCAACTCATTCGCAAATCCGAAGAACCTAAGCCATTTTGGTCCGCCTTTACCGACGCACCGGAAAATATCCGAAGCATCTCTGAGCTAGAAGTTTGCTCGTATTTGTTTTCTCAGGAGCCAGTCATCGTTCCGCTCCAGGGAAAGCGATTGCATCTTGGACGACAAGCGGAAGCCGCTAAGGCATTTTCGGTCGATCCGTTTGTTGAGCCATCGCACGCTGCCATTCAAAAGTTGGACGCACATCTATGGAAACTCGTCGATCAAAAATCTCTCAATGGAGTTTGGTTGCGAGTTCGACGCGCTGTGCTCTCGCAGTCCACTTCGTTTATACTTGGCGAGCAACGATTTAGATTCGAATTTGTCGATCGTACCTAGGTGATAGAGAACACACAAAATCAAATGAATTTGAAAACAACCTATCGAGTCGGTTCGGCAGACGATTCAGACATCGTCATTAAACAAGCAACGGTGTCCAAGCATCACTGCGAGTTGAGTTGGAATGGAAAGGATTGGAACCTCCGTGACTTGGACTCGACCAATGGGACTTTTGTAGACGGAGTTCGCATCAATGCCGATTGCATAGTCAATTCAAAGAACAGCATTACGCTGGGACGTGGCGTAGCGCTGGCACTACCGCCGACTCCATCGCCACAAACGGAATCGAAGTCTGCGTTCATGGAATTGGATCATCGGAAGTTGCCGAAACCGAAAGCGAAAAGGAAAGTGGCCCCTTCTTATACCGGGCTAATTTCGATGGGGCTCAGCGCGATAACTGTTTGTTTTGGGATGTATGTTTTTTTTCGAGCTGGGGCAAACCCGTCAAAAGACAGAGACCTGGGCGCGGCGGCTGTTTCGAATTCGGACGAAAGGAAAACGCAGCCTAAGACTGGGGAATCGGATACGGTTCAAAAATCCTCGCCACCGGCAAGCATCCAGGTAACTCCTACGGTTGAGTCAGCTTTTTGGGCAATCATCGTAGAATCGGCAGACGGCAAAAATCGCCAATTGGTCGGTACTGCGGTCGCCATTGAACCGAATCGCCTCCTCACTTTGGCTTCGATTGTCGAAGCGATTCAAGAGTTAAAGACCACCTATCCTGTGATTGTGCTCCAGCAGTATCAGCAAGCGGGTGTTTCCATTAAGCCGACGCAAATTGCGTTGCATCCCGGCTACAAGAAAGCATTGAGTCAATTGGCTAATTTTGAGACACAGCTCCAAGAAAAGCTCAAGTCAATCGACAAACTAGCGCAGCCATCTCTTGAAGATAGCCTTGAGTGGTCTGGGCGTTTGGAGACCGTAATGTCGGAGATTTCGAAATGCGATTTGGCATGTTTAATCACGACAGAGCCACTTAAGAAATTGCTTCCCATTGCTGCTGCTTATCGAACTTCTGAGCCGCAGGACTGCAAGATTGCGGGATACCCTATGATTGTTCCTAGTCCGGATTTGAAAAGCAAACTTGAAGGCTTCTATCTTGAGGGAACGGGCAAAGTCCAATTAGACAACAAGATGAAAACGCCTTCGCTTTTTGTAGAAACAAGTGCTTTCCCCGGTGTTCCGATTGTCTCAATGGTTTGCTTGAACTCGCTTTCCGAGATCGCAGGCCTTTGCGTTCGACAGGAGCCAGTTCAAAGTGTTGACGCACCACAGCGTTCGCAAATAACAAGCGTGGAGGTATTTTGGAAATGACTTTCTCAGATTCGAAAATCTGTTTCGGTCTCGCGTTGTCCCTTTGTTCTGGATTTTCACAAATCTTGCTGGGAGACGACGACGCCATCAAGCTGATGGCAGCGGAAAATGCGATGGTCGGATACGACCACAGCAACCATTTCAAAAAGAAGCTGCTAGATTTTGTCGCTCCGGTCTACAACCAACCTACGGTTCAAGCCAGTTTGATTGCAAACTTATCGGCCATGAAGAAGGATGCGAATAAGGAGGTTTCGGCCGCAGTTGATACTGCTACACTAGCAAACGCATCCTTGCTAACCTCAACGGTCCAAGCTGAGCAGCAGGGACGACTGATGGAACACTCGTTAAAACTTCAAATGCTCGAGCAGCAAGGTATCAAAGTTGGCGGTGTTCAGTCGTCGATTCGCGCTGGTGGACTGAGCGGAAAGATGATGGAACTGCAACTCGCGACGGAATTGATCAAAGCCAAGGTCAAAGCAAAAAAGGAGGAGATGGATGCCGCGTATGAAATGCGACAAAACGCGCTCGCCAATCGTATCCGGTTGATCAAGTCGGAAGAAATTCGGTCGGTAACAGCGAAATCAGGCAATTTCCATAATGTATTGATTTCCTCGATGAAGTCTGGGCTGCTCAGTTATGGTTACACCATCGGCAACGATCCACGCCACAAGAACGAGCTTTCGTCGCTAACGTTGCCGTATGATGACTTCAAGAAGATACGGCTCCAGTTGGATGACGAAGGAGAGCCGGTGAGTTTCCCAGCCACAAAAGGTTCGAGCGATCTCGGAAAGTTGCCAACCGTCCTGAACCATCCCTCCTTGCTTCCTGTGGTCCGTGACATTGAAGGGCAACTGGACAAACTTGCCGAGATGGAATCAGGGGCGGATTTTTACGCCGCAACGCTCAAGCTCTCGGATGCGCTCAGAACACTCGAAAAGGCTTGTAATGATACTATCGGTACGAGCCGCGAATGCGCAGCAAAGGGTGTGCAATCGTACCGTGTATGGCAGTCCGCAAAAGACTACCGAGATCGATTGCGTGGACTGCTGAATCGCCTGGAGCTTGAGGGCTCGTCCGAGATCCTGAAATTTCCAAGAGGCAAGTATGATCCAACGATTCATGGAGACGGGATATTGCCCTTCGCGAAGTTCATTGCAGACAATGGCTGTAAGATAGCGCCTGCGGCACCTGGAGATGAAGCAAGTTACGTTCGCCTCCTGCAACTCCTGCGACAACTCGAAGCGATTCTGAACCAATAGCTTTGGTCGAACCCATGGCGAGTCGAGTCCGCAGAAGCAAAACTCAGTTCCCCAAAACGGCACTAACCGCATTCGTTCGTTTTGCAGACCCAAGTTTGATTGGAAGTGCGTCTAAAAAGGCCTTTTGAGATTTCAATTCTTTGCCAACTTGAATGAGCCTGTTCCATTCTGTTTGGGCAGCCTCCACATTCTCCATTTGTAGCAATACTTCGTGGCGAGTGAGACCCGTGTTCAATATCGCCAACTGCAAACCGAAGTCGTTCGGAAAATCAGCTCGCCTAATCGCGAGGTAGCGATCCGAATCATCGAGAGATTGCAAAGCTTGTTCCAATTTCCCGTTAGCCACCAAGACATCAATCCATACATCGAGTACTGGGCAGCTATCAACTAGGACCCATGATTCATTCTCGATTGGTTTCCATGCTGACTGGAACAATCTCATCCCGTTTTCATAGGCTTCAAGTGCAAGTTTGTTTTCCGATTCCAGCAGCGCATAGCTGGCGATTCTTGCATATCCTCTAATCGCGTGCTTGGCTAACACTGGCCGGTCTGGATGTTCTCGCCACAATTTTTCCGAAATCGACACCGCTTCCAACGTCAACTGTTTGCATTTATCTGGATTGGCTGAAAACTTGAGACTTGCAATATTCAGTTTCGTCGCTGCCAGCGCATCCAAATATTCAATCTTGGTTGGGTTCTTTTGCGATAGCGTCTCGATGTCCGAATGGGCACTCTCAAGCAACTCAATTCCACTTAACGAAATGGACGCTGGTCGTAGTTCCGGCATGTTAACCAGCCATTCACCCAGGATCAATCGAGAGAAAAACTGCTGGTATAGATAAAGATCGTTTTCGGGATGAGACTGGAGAAGCTTGGCGAGAATCTCTAGGACTTCTGCTCTAGCTGCGATGTACTGTTCTTTTGTTCCTACGCGTTGGTAGGCCATCGATTGAAAGTGGCTCAGCACACTCTTGAGATGCAATATTCTTTCATCGTCAGGGTTTTCATCCAAAAATTCGACCAGCGCTCCCCGCATCTTTAAGGACAAGTCCAACATGACGTTGTCCTTGATACGCTTACCTGCAAAGATATCGTCACCGACTTCCGTGTAGACCGACACAAGGTCGATCACACGCTGGCGTTCTCGTCCCTTCGATATCCTCTCGTTTCTGAGCGAAATCGACAGACCAACGAGAGCCATGCAATTAGTAAGAAACGCTATCGCCAACAAACTCGATACGGCGGGATGTTTGCGAGCGGAGTAGCTCCAACGCCGAACGAGCGTACTCTTCTTTGCCTCGACCGGTTCCCCTCGAAGAAATCGATCGAGCTCCAAACTAAGCTGCGATGCTGATTGGTAGCGTGCCGCTGGCTCCTTGGCCAAACACTTTAAGACAACCGCCTCCAGATCAGACGGAACAGACTTATCCACCAATCGAGGACGAGTCGGCTCCTTCTCGGAGATCATCGTTCGAATGTTTTGATCGAGCGAGTCGTCAAACGGAACTTTCCCCAACAACAACTGATAGAGAATGATGCCTAGCGAAAAAACGTCCGAGGCTGTTCCAACTTCGGAATGTGCACCTCTGGCTTGCTCAGGTGACATGTAACGCACAGTACCAAGCACACGTCCATCGCGAGTCTTATTGGTACTGGAGCCCTCCTGATCCAAACGCTTGGCCAAGCCGAAGTCAGTGAGCATAGGTTCAAACCCGAACTGCTCGGAACGGTCAAGCTCGCATGGCTTCAACAAGATGTTGCTGGGCTTCAAATCCCTGTGCAAAATGGCCTTCGAGTGAGCGAATTGAACGGAGTCCGAGATGCGAGCAACCATCCAAGCCGCTTGCCGAATCGACAATGGCTTGGCCTTTGCGATATGGTCGGCAAGTGTACCGCCATCCAGCTTCGACGAAGTGATGTAAGGCAATCCGCCGATTTGCCCCGTGTCGTACACGCGCACGATGCTTGGATGACACAGCGAAGCCGTGACTTGGGCCTCGCCAATGAAGCGAGCTCGTAACTCTTGCGATCGACTCTTGGACGGACGAAGGATTTTGATTGCGACGTCCATGCCCAACAGTTCATCGCGAACCGAAAATACGATTCCGAATGCACCCGTCCCTAGAAATTGCGGTGCAGAAAACCGTGGCTTTCTTTCTTCTTGATGAGTTGGCTCTGTTGGAATCTGTTGTCCGGATCGATTGCTTTCTTCCGAAACACCGGTGGACTTCTCGGATGGTTCCTGCGATCCTTTTGCAGCTTCCAGAAGGTCAAAATCGCTGTCCGTCCTGACGCTGTTTTTCAGCAAGATCTGGATACATATCTCTTTATCGCGGCGAACCTCGGTTGGTTCGTCGAGGCTGTCCCAATCGTGTTGGTCCATCCACTCGCGGATACGATCAAGTTCGATCGGATCATCCGCCGAAGAGCTTGAACTATCGGTACCTTGCCGTGCACTGCTATCGTCAAACACTCAAGCCATTCGGAAACACGTCCGACCTCAAACGAGCGAGACATCGATTGACGAGCATCCGGACATCATCGTCAGTACGTTCCAGTTTTTCGCCGATTTGCTTGTACGTCATTCCTTTGCGAAATCGCCATCGCAAAACGCGTTGCAACTCACGAGGCAATCGCCCCATCGCAAAATGCAATCGTTCACATACTTCTTGATTGAGAAGATTTTCGATGGGTTGCGAGTCGCAATCGACCATTTTGTTTTCGACGTCCCGCCCCACTTTTTCGATTTGTAGTTCGCGATAAATGCTCCTTTTTTGGCAAATCAAAAATCGGCGTCTGACGTCCTCGATCTTATGCTTGAGAACCGTCGAAATGTAGGCCACAAACTGCAATCGGTTGGTTGTTTTCAGGGAGGGAAAACTGCGAGCCACATCGCCGCAAGTTTCCTGGACGATGTCAGAAGCATCGATCTTCGAACGCAATAACTGGTCCAAATCCCGATTGGCCATCCCCTTGAGTAGAGGCCGATACCAAGTGATTAGATCCTCCAGGGCGTTAGGATCGCGACGAGTCAGCAGTTCGCTAATGTCGACTCTCGGTTTCGCCGGTTCGAATTCTTGCAATTCCATCATGGATGGTGAAGTCTCTATTCGGAGTATTTCGCAATTCGATGATCGAGAGAAGAGCGTGAAGCCTCATCCCTCGAAAGTAACGGGTAAATGATAGTCGTTTCACGATCCGTAGGCAGGAATTATTGATCGCTGCCGTCGATTTTTCAGACGAAAAACGGCTTGCCTCATCTAAATCGCTTTAATTTTCCGTCTTCACCTCGACTTGAAAAAATTTGGTAACGTAGCGGAAGTTTTTGTTCGGAACGACAAAGCTTTGCGTCTTTCTGGTTAGCGGGTTGAAGCGATTCCCACCCACCGCTGAAAAAGCAGTTCAAATCCGTCCTTGGGCACCGTATTCCAAAACAGTATTCCAAAATTGATACGCCATGAAGCTCCCATCAAGAAATCGAAGTCGCCAATCCAAAGCATCCACGCCAGTTCGAATCGCAAAATGCGAAGAAGGCTGCTCGGTTTCGAACCGCTAGAAGACCGCCGCCTCCTGGCGTTTTCGGTGTCACTTAACGGTACGTCGGTGCCTTCATCAGGTTCTAGTCCCAGTTCGAGTCCGGGCATTAGCGGACCAGCAAGTATAAGCACGTCCATTCCCTGTACACCGTTGCTTGGAGCGTCAGGTGCAACCGTGGACTCTAAATCACCAGATGGCATCGCGCTCCGAGAAGGAGGCGTATGTGCTTCGATAAAGATTCAAATCCAACAAGATCTTTTTGCGACACGGACGGCATTCAATGCAAATCTAGAAATCGCAAACCGAACCTCCGATACGGTACTTGAGGACGTTGGAGTTGATGTTGTCGTTCGAGACAGCGATGGAAACTATGCTTCCTCGGCGGTCCAGCGTTTGACTAGGCTGCCGTTTTGTTCGGCTTGGCCGCGGGGTTTTTGATAGGCTCGGCGATGCTGCATCGTTTGAGTGAGATCGTCGGTTGAATTCAGCATCAGTCTGCTCTCTCCCATCTCCCATGGCAATGCGTACGCGCCTGCTAATTCGTCTACGGTTCGAAAGTAGGCTCGGCATGCCTCAGCGTCCATCTCCTTTCGCACCAGTCGTGTCACCTTGCCCTGAATCGCGTCCCACTCGGACGGAGGTGGAACGTTTTCGGGGGCCCCTGCAAACGATTCCCGGGATGCTCGCATCCCATCGTGATTCAGCATGCTGTCTGGCAATGCCAGGAGCATCGCGCGAATGACATCCGGAAATGGGGCGATGGCAGTGGCTACATTTCGGCTCACATCTTGATGTGGGCAACGAATCTCGACTACCCGTGGTTTTGTCGGTGAGCTACAGCCATCATGATGATAATACTCGGCCTGACTTAACTTCGAAAAACTCGATTTCCCACGGACGCGACGATAAGAAGGAGCGTCGGATCGGACATTTTTGCAAACCACCAGCCCTTCCTTTTCAATTAAATCCATCAGAGCATCGCGATTCGATGGCGCGAGCAAAATTTCATGCAAATAGTCCTCGGAGAATTCCTTGCCGGCAGACGGCACTGGCCCTTCGATGACCAATCCGAAGCGATGCGGACGCGAGGTCGCAAAGGGGACATCGCCAAAAACAATAGTGGAATTGTCCGTATCAGTGGGGGGCATCTCGCCGAGCCGTTCGCAAAAGAGGAGTGTCATCGGAAAGAGTGATTTATAACACTTTCATTCATGTATGCTCACCCTTTAACACTCCAGAAAATTACCACCGCGCAGATTGGCCAGAGGCCGGGCAGGGTGAACTGACTTGCACAATTGCCACTGGCACTGCACCCTCCCCTCGCTCCGCTCGACCCTCCCAGCGGGAGGGTGATTAAACCAGACGATCGGCTGTCGTTCACTTCTTATTTTTTGATCGCATCTCCGCTGTGTTTGACACGAAGGTAGCGATGGCATTCAATACATTGGACCGTCATATTGACGTAACCAAGTGCAGCCCGGTCTAGATTTTCTTCGCGCGCAGCGCTGGTAACGACGTTCAACGCACGACGAAAGTCCGAGCTATGGTCGAGGTATTCCACCGTCGTGTGCGCGTTCCAACTACTTTCCAGGCTAAGTGCGGTCAGGGCTTGCGATGCCCTTGCGATCTGCTCAAAGTCTTCGGTCGCGAGTCCCTCAAGGATCGCTTTGGCGTGTTCCAGTTTCATTTCCATAAAGGCATCCAACTGGGTTTTGCTAGCCTTTCCTGTTTGCTCCTGCGGTTTGCCATGGAGGGGAATCATACTTAGCATCACTGCTAAAGCCGGGATTGCGATCACTAATGTGCGTTTCATTCTTTTTCCTTCTTTTTACCGTCCGAATCTAGGGGAATTCGTTGAGTCGAGGCCGCTAGTAAATCCGAGAGATGCAATTTGGATACCAAGTAGCTGTCTGTCAAAGAAAAGAAGAAAATACGCCTTGCTGCAGTCCTCAAAATTAAAAAATGAGCCGATTTGAATCGTTTGCGCGCCCTTGTGGCAATCGGTCCCAGGCGATCAGTCCGAGCCAAAAAACGGGAGCTTATGCTAGAATTGTTGAGGCAAGATCACTGACTCGGACGCGAAACTCGTAACGATGAAATTAAGCACGAATGGCTGAGGAGATTTCGACGATCCAGGCTTTGCGAACCGCTTTGTCTGATGCGGATCGTACTGCGTTTCTTGTTGAAGCCCGCGTCATTCGTCGTTTTATTCGTGAGCGATATGGGGTGGCCAACGTTGTGGTGGCGTTGCCTCACACGCATTGCCAAGTTGTGAGCGAAGAGGATATTCGAAAATTCGCACACCCAGACGAACTGGGCTTGAGTTCTTTCGAGTTGCTCCCCAAAGAGTGCCTTCTGGTTTGTGAGCCAGAACGTGGAGAACTCGACCACTGGCCGTTGCAAGAGCTAAAACAGCAAGCCTGGAGAAGACTATTTCATGCAACTTTAGATCGTGAACTTAAGAATGAAAAGCAGGCGGGAAATCGGATCGCCTTGCGCGAGAGCATCGCAGCCTTCGGGCAGGTCGAATTCGACGAAGCCCATTATGTTTTGCGCAGCGAACTCCACTTGATGACTCCCAATTCGCGTGAGGAAGCATGGCGTGAACTTGCAGCGGTATACTTTGAAATGCGTTATTTCGAACCGGACCTGCTTCCGATTTGGTTTCCATCTCTGCGAGACAGTGAGTCGGTTCAAAAACTCTTGGCTCGAGATTTGAACGTCGAACAAATTTTTCGGGAAACAAAACTGGAGGGGGCCCCGGCTCCTGAGTTGATATCGCACGCAGCGTCGGATGAAGATCGATTATTGACTACGCGTCGCAATTGGTCTTTGGCAATCGGTGTTTCCCAATCTGAAAAAAGTTATCAACGTCTTTTACGCAAACGAGACCGAGCCAACGAGAGAGGCAACACCGTTTTTGCCATCGCTTGCGCATTGCGTGCAACACAACGGGCGAACACAGAAGGCAAGCGACTCGCTGCGGAAAAGAAGGCTCGAGATGATGTCCGCACCTTGGTGAATCGGTTGCGCAACGCTATCGCTTTCGCCAAACAAGACAAAGACGAATGGCAATCAGCCCTATGGGAACTCACAAAAAACTCTGTTCATGGGTTTTGGAATGCAGAGAAACGTCTACTTTACGATCTTCAGAAGGTTTGCCTCGACCACGAACGCGTAACCTTCAAAGTTGATCTGGTCAAATGGGTAGTCAGCCGCGGCAAGAGGCCATTGAAACGTCCATTGAAAAGTCTTCGTGAGGTTGCGATGGCCAAGCACCTTGCCAGCGCTGCGTCAAGACTTACGCACGTCCGATTGAGCGGAAATGACCGCAATAACTTGACCGAATTGATCGAGCACGCAGCGGAGCTCGCTGAAACGCAAATGCGAGAGCGAATGCGACCCGTTCTGGCGGAGACGTTAGTTTCCATTCAATTGCTTCCCTCCAGCGTCCCCGAGCAAGTTGCATCCGAAAAGCTCGTTGAGGAATCATTGGATTGCATCGCGGAACGAGGCTATCTTACGATGGGTTACCTTCGTGATGCGATCAGTAGAAACGATCTCAAGCTTCCGGACATTCAGGAGTTGCGAGAAGTCTGGCACGGCGACCAGCTACTGCGAGCGGATGACCAACTGGATCTTGCCCTGGATGGCGTTTATCGTCGAGGAGAATTTTATCTTCGATGGCTGCAAGTCGTCAGTTCCTTTTTCTTTGGCACTCGCGTTGGCCGATTTGTAACCATGTACTTGATCATCCCGTTCGGTGGAGCGGTCGTGATCGTGGAAGGGACTTTGCACATCGTTCATATGTTCCAGCCTCGAACTCACCATGTCGAAGCGAAAGCAACGCACGAATCAGAAGGAACAAACGAGAAAACAAACGTAGTCAAAACAAGCACCGACAAAACAGTCGCGGAAAACCAAAACACCGATAGTTTGGCGGTTGAGCCAATTTTGTCGACCACTACGCCTACGGAGGTCGCTGCTGTCGACCAACCTAAGGAAGGTGAAGTAGGGAATGAGGAAACCGACACGACCCTATTGCAGAGTGATATCGAGACAACCATTTCTATTCCTCCGAAAACGACGGACGAAGTTGCTCGTCAAATCCTTTCTCGCCAAACGCCGACCTTCTCGCTTGTACTGATCCTTGGGCTATTGCTAATGGCGCTGATCCATATGCCAGCGTTTCGAAAATTCTTCGTTGGGCTGATTTTTAAGGCGTTACGTTTGGTTCGAGCGGTTCTATTCGAAACCCCATTGCTGCTCCTGAAGCTTCCTGTTTTGTTGCACATTTGGATGGCTGATCCATTTGTCCGTTTAAGACGATTTGTTCTTGGTCCCGTAGTCCTCGCGGTTTTCTTTGGTCGATTCCTACCGTGGCTCTGCAATTGGAAATTGTTGGACTGGTGGATGGTTGGCATCATTTCGATTCTTTTTAGCGCACTGCTTAACTCCAGAATTGGACGTGATGCTCAAGAATTAACCCGAGACTGGCTCGAGAAATCGCTGCACCAACTGCAGGCCCGATTTGTCTTCGCATTCATTGGCTGGGTGTTTGACTTCTTTCGGTTGTTAATGAGCACTTTGGAGCGGGTGCTCTACGCTGTCGATGAATGGCTTCGATTTCACAGCGACGAAAACTTGCTCGTCGTACTTGCAAAGGCAATCCTAGGAGTTGTTTGGTCCTTTGTCTCCTTTCTTATTCGGATCTACGTGAATCTGCTAATCGAGCCAACGTTTCATCCGGTAAAGCACTTTCCTGTTGTGACGGTAGCCCACAAGATTTTCCTTCCCGCGCTAATCATGCTCGAGGGGAACATGGTTCATTTCCTGGGGCAGTATACGGGAACTCCGCTTGCTCGATCCATCACGTGGTTCAACATGCTCTTCCTGCCTGGATTCTTTGGGTTTGTGGTTTGGGAATTAAAGGGAAATTGGAAGCTGTACCTTGCCAATCGAACGAACAAACTGATGCCTGTCACTGTAGGTAGCCATGGTGAGACGATCGCACGCCTGCTTCGACCTGGATTTCATTCAGGGACTTTGCCGAAAATCTTTCGCAAGCTTCGTAGGCTGGAGAACCAGGATGCGTCGCTCAGCCGATTTACCAGTCGACGCTCAACCCGTGGTCAACTCCATCATGTCGAGAAAGCCATCCAATCATTTGTGGATCGTGAACTTATCTCGTTGTTGAGGAAATGCGATGTCTGGAAGGGCCAATCTTTTCAGTGCGCTCATGTCGTAGCTGCCTCGAACAGTTTTTGCATCGAACTCGAATGCAAAGCTTATGGAGACACACCATTGCAGATTCGAATCCAAGAACAGAGTGGATGGATAGTGGCCAGCGTCTCTCAAATAGGTTGGCTCAAGTTCGTTTCGGAGGATCAGCGAGAATCCTTCGAAAACGCTCTCGATGGGTTTTACCGAAAGTGCGGGATCGATTTAGTTCGCGAGAAGCTAGAGGCGAATGTAACCAAGTCTCATCCGTATGATATCGACTTGGCTGGCCTAGTCGTATGGCCATCGAACCGATTCGAAGTGGAGGTCGTGATGGACTTAAACAGCGAAGGAAAGATAATTCCAGAACCTGAACTGGAAGCCGCAAAAGCAGGTTTCGGACCAATCGATCGAGAGAAGGTGCTGTATTCAGCAACAAGTACCGAGTGGAAGACTTGGGAAAACACTTGGCCAAGTGGCCTTATGGGGCGCAAGCCCTTAGGCTCGAATGGCGTGTGAGTTGCTGGTTTTTTGTACGCGACGAGTCTTACCTTTTGTGCTTGCTCCCCTAGCCCTTTGACGGACATGGGACTGTTTTATTTGCTCGAAACGGGACTCAATTTCCACGGTGTGCGTTGGTTGATTTGCAATTCGGTTCCTGGAACTCGCAGCGTGAGCACGTCGTCATCTTGAACGTCATTTGGTATTGTGATTTCAAAATGACCGTCATTTTCAAACCTCCCCGAAAACCACGCCATTCTCTTCGGCATACCGGTTGAAACTTGGATATTGATAAAGTTGTTCTCGATTTGCTCCAAATCAAGGCCTTCCTGAAACATCGCGTTTGGAATCGGACGCCCCTCGGGGTCAACGACCAAGACATGCAAGGTCGCGGTCGATGATTCTGGGCCAAATAGATCGTCCTGAGATAGAAGTACTTTCTGATAGCAAAGCACCGAGAGTAAGACGCCAGTTAACGCGAAGTTAGACGAACCACGAGAATGGAATCCTGTACATATGCGCATAAGTACCAATTCTTCGCGATGCTGGTGATAGAGATCGAAAGAGAGTCTAGGATAACCGAAACGCTAGGGTCGGACTTATCCTGTAGCGAAAGTCGTCAAGACTTTCGGTTTTTGCCAATCAGGCCGAAACTCTTGACGAGTTTCGCTACCATAAAATCAACATCAAAACGGGGGTAGATAGCCCGCAGCCTAAGGATTTGTGGAAAGGGCGGCAGCGTTGGAAATACTCGCTAATTCACGTTGATGTTTGACAAGTCTATCGCGATAGGCAACGATCGAGCCATAGAGTTGACTTAGCTCAGCTTTTTTAGCAGCGATCTGAGCATCTAAGTCCATGGCCACCGAAGCGATCACTTCGGCTTCTTTCTCATATTGCCCTTTGTCCAATTTGAGCATTCGGTTCTCCGCTTCACCTCGCTGCTCTTGCGTATCGGTGACTTTGGTTTGGGCTACCGTTTGCTCGGTCTCTCGGGTGATCAAGGCATCATCTTGAATTGTCCGAATGGTTACGCGTCGGGTCTCACGAAACGCAAATGCATAGTCGATAAGCTGCCGAATGAAAAGTCGAGACCCTAGTTCGACTGTACCATTGGCTTGGAGCTTGTCAGCCGAACCGGAATCCAGAACATAAGCGTCTCCCTCTTTGAAGGTAAATTCGGCAGGAGCATCTCGCTTCAATCGATCGTCGATCATGTTGCCTTCGGAATCGTGGTAACCGCCCTCCAATGGAAGTCGTACTACTTTTGCGTCAACACCTTCCGAAAAATCCTTACGGAATTTTGCTTGATAGCCGAGCAATTCTGGAGGAGTATCGTCCGAGGCTGGCCCACCATCTCTTAGGTAAGTATCCAAAATTTTTGCCTTCATCGCCTCGGTCAATGGAGGAATGCATCCGGCAAATGCGCTCTCGAATATCTTGGCGATATTCTCTTTGTCCATTCGACCAAAAGCGGCGGTTTCCTCAGGCGAGGAGCCGTCAGCAGCGAATACGGTGTGGGAGTCCAGCGGCATCACTTCGTAGATTGCCCAGGATGTGTATCCGGAGATCGCCGTCTCTTGTTCTTTGGTCATAGTAATAGTCGGAACCACCGTGATAGTCAGGTCCTTTGCTTCCTTGACGACGAACTCGCCGAAAAAGACCTGTGGAAGCGGTCCGACCTGTTCAAGCTTTTCGCCAAACAAATAGACAACGCTTTCCAGCGCCAGTCCAGTTTCCGAGGGTGGTACCACAGCCACAGCGTCAGCAGCTGGTACTCCCTCGGGGGTAGCCGCAGGCAAATTGCTGACCTTGGCAGGCAATTGCAAGATCGCGGTGCTTGGCGTCTTTCCGCTCGCTTGAGTCGTTTTTTGCAAGGCCGCTCCTCGCCAAACTCGGCCACGTTCGAGCGTTAATCGATTGAGCTCATTGGTGAGCGGCACGAACTTGGTAAGGTCCAATTTGGGGTCAAGTCGATCGCCGTACATCTCCAAATCGACCGACTTTAGAAGCCCCTCGACTTTGGCGACAAGTTCATCATGCTTTTTGGTGATCGCGATGCGATGATGAGCGACACCTGCAGCAAAGAACAAGAAAGTCCAGCACTCAATGAAGAGTATCGTGAGCAAAATAGTATGAGCAACGCCCCAGGACTGAAACGCTTTGACCAATAAGACGATGAAAACGATGAGGGAGACGAGGACCATTGCCCAGATCAGCATGCCTGAAATTTCCATGTGGGTCTGCCTGGGGTGAGTTGTTGCGAAGTTTGGGTTAGCAGTATTTGCACATCACGTACGCTAAGGATCTACTCCAAAGCATAGTTGGAATTGGGAAGAATTCCATCAAATCCTCCCGCATTCCGATGTTAAGTTGGGCAGATTGGAGTGTCAAGTAATTGGATGAGTTTTGGGTATACTAGCCGTCACGTCTGTAGCGATTATCCGGTTTTCTAGTCCGTTCCCCTTAACCATTTGTTTCAAAATGTCTGAACCTATCATCAGCATCAGTGGCTTGCGAGGCATCGTAGGTTCAGAACTAACCCCTGCCGTCGCAAGCAATTTCGCAGCTGCTTTCTGCTGCCAAGCCCCCGAGGGAGCCATCGCAGTGGCCCGAGACGGCCGAGCCAGCGGCCCTATGTTCGCCGACGCAATCGCTGCCGCCATCGTGGGCCATGGCCGAAAATGCTTGGATCTCGGAGTTGCCAGCACCCCGACCGTGGGCGCCTTTGTGCGTCAATCCAAGTCGGCTGGCGCCATTCAAATCTCCGCAAGCCACAATCCCCCAGCCTACAACGGCATGAAGCTTTTCAACCCCCAAGGGAGAGTATTGCCGAGCGAGCCAGGAACTCGAGTTCTCAGCGCCTATCGCCAAAATCAAACCAACTGGCAACCGACCGAGCGGCTGGGAACCCGAGACCGCATCGAACAACCTCATGCGGGACACCTCGCGTTGATTTTGGCAACCGTCGACGTTTCGGCGATCCGAAACTGCCGCTTCAAAGTCCTACTGGACAGCAACCACGGCGCGGGTTCCATTCTCGGGCGAATACTATTGGAGACTCTTGGCTGCGAGTTTTTGATCCTTGGAGAAACTCCAGACGGACTGTTTTCCCATCCGCCAGAACCGCTAGCCGAGAATCTGACAACGGTTTCGCCCTCGGTTTTGTCACAGGGATTTCAAATCGGTTTTTGCCAAGACCCAGACGCCGATCGACTTGCTGTGATCGATGAGACGGGGCATTTTATCGGCGAGGAATACACGTCCGTTCTCTGCATGAAACGCGCTCTAATGCTAAAGTCAGGGCCGCTTGTCACCAACTGCGCTTCGAGCAATATGACCAAATGGCTCGCCGAAAAACACGGTGTCCCATTTTACCAAAGCAAAGTCGGTGAAGCCAACGTGGTCGACACGATGCAGTTGCATAACGCACTTTATGGCGGCGAAGGAAGCGGAGGCCCGATCGATCCGCGAGTAGGCTTCATCCGCGACAGTTTCGTTGGCATGGCCCAAATGCTCGACCTCATGGCCGCCACAAGTTCCACTGTGAGCCAGCTCGTCAATGAGTTGCCTCGGATGGCCATGATCAAGGACAAGATGGTCCTAAGCAAGGACCAGCTTTCGGCTTCGATAAGTCGACTTTCGGATAAGCTCAAAGCCGAGTCGGTAAGCAACTCGGATGGAGTCCGATTGGACTGGCCTGACTCGTGGTTGCTATTGCGAGCCAGCAACACAGAACCCATCGTACGCTTGATCGCCGAAACACCGAGCGAAACTCAGTCTCGAAATCTAATTGAACAAGCTAAGCAGATCATCGCGAATTGATCAAAACAGAGGAGGTAGCCCAAGCAATCGCTGGGCGAGTGAAGCTTAGCGGTTATGTTCCAAGCCGTTCGAAGGTATAATTCGGGCCGCAATGGTCCACTGTCCTCCACCAAGATTTCGAAGCCAAAATGCAACACGACATGCCTGGGAATTTGATTAGCATCGGCACAGATATCATTGAGTGCGTGCGCATTGCCCAAATGATCGAAAAGCATGGCGAGGTCTTCTTGCAACGCGTCTTCACGCAAAAAGAAATTCTCTACTGCTCTTCCCGGAAAGCCGCAACGCAACATTACGCCGGTCGGTGGGCTGCCAAAGAAGCTGTTTTGAAAGTCCTAGGTACCGGATGGGCAAAAGGAATCCAGTGGACTGACGTTGAAGTCGTGAACGAAGTTTCCGGTGCGCCCGTCATCAAAATTACCGGCAAGGCGGCAGAAATTGCCAAGGAAAGAGGCATCCGCGAAGTGATGATCACGATCTCCCATTGCCGGGCGTACGCAACCGCTTTTGCAACCGGCATGACCTAAGGCGAGCGGCAGAATGAAAACTACCCTAGCTGGATTCGTAAGAATTCAGAACGCGCTGAATTCTCACGAATCCAGCTACGAATCCAGCTACGAATCGTAGTGTGTTTTTCTTGAGCCTAAATCCCCAATTGATCACTTTTGCTAGCGTGAGACGCGGACATTCGGAAAGATTGGCAAGACAGTCAGCCTAGGCAGTTCATGCAAGGCTGGTATTACAGGGATCAACAGCAAGATCGTCAAAAGCCGAAAGAAAGGAAAGATGCGTTTCTTGGCTTTCTTTTTGGCAGCGGCGGTATTGAAATGTCTGAAAAATCTCGCAGACGGAATTGGTTGAAGCTTAGCGTGCAGCTTTCTTGTGTGTCGCTCTTGACGAATGCAGTCATGCTGCCGACGGGATGCAACCGAGCGCACTACCGCAATCGAGCGGATCAAGAAGTGACCAATGTCATCAGTGAAAAAATCGCCGACGCATGCGCCCCAACCATTCCAGGCATTCAAATGGACCGAGCATCCCGAATGTTCGATCCCTTCAACCCAGACCGTCCTCCCATGCCCGAGGATGACAATACCGCCCACCAATACATGAAGGTGCTCAATGGGAAAAAAGGCTATCCACTTTGGGATGTTAACGGCAAAACAAACACAGCCGAAAATCCAATCTGGTGGCAGTATCTTCCGTTAGACGAGCGCGGAGTCCTTGTGCTCGATGCGGACTCGGCGGTGAGAACTGCTGTATTGCACAACACTGTCTACCAATCCGAAATCGAAACACTTTACTTGTCGGCGCTCGACGTTAGCTCCGAACGCTTCTTTCTTGGAAACCAATTGTTCGCAGGCTATAGCGCCTCCTACACTGCCGATGGATCGTTAAGGCGAGGCAATGGCGGAACGAGTCGGTCGACCGTAAATGCGTCGACGTTCTCTCGGGGGCAACGCGGAATGGCCTTGCAACGCCAATTTACCAACGGTGCAGACTTGGTCGTTGGTTTTGCAAACTCGATGACATGGCAATTGGCAGGCCCCGACACACAAAGCGCTACCACGCTTCTGGATTTCAGCTTGATCCAACCTTTACTTCGTGGCGGTGGACGAGACGTAATCATGGAGCGATTGACTCTCGCCGAACGAACACTTCTCTACAACGTGAGAGCATTTGAGCGTTATCGCACCGGTTTCTACACGACAGTGACCGTCGGACGAGCCGCAGAGCCAGGACCGACTCGTCGTGGTGGATTGTTCGGTGGAGCAGGTTTGCAAGGCTTTACTGGACTAGGCGGTGGATTCGGTACCGTGGGAACAGTGCAGAACAATGCCGCCGGTGGCTTTGGCGGTGGCGGTGCCGTCCCAACGGTGGGCGGGTTCCTGGGCTTGGTGCAAAACCAACTTCAAATCAGCAACGCCGAAGAGAACGTCGCTCGACAACGAGAAAATCTCGCCAGGTTCGAGGACACACTACGTGAACAACTGTTGGTCATTCCCGCTAGCCAGGATGCCATCCCAAGCCAACAACTACAAGTTGCACAGGCTCGTCAGTCTTTGATTTCATCGCAAGCTCAGTTGTTGCAACTGCGTTTCAACTACGAACAATCGATGGACAATTTCAAAGGCACATTGGGGCTACCTCCCTATGTCTGCATAGAAATCAAAGACCCAATTCTCGACCAATTCAATTTGATCAGCAAAGAACTCAAACAAAGGCGAGATCAAGTTTCCGATTTGCGAAATGCAATCGGCGACAGCAACGGCAAACTTCTAGAGCTAAGCCCAATACAGATCGAAAAAGCGACCGGCACGAAGTTCCGTTCTTTGAAGTGGAGCGACGATGCCGCAAAAGCCATCGGCGAAATCAAGGGCCGCATCAGCAAAATCGAATCGATTCGTCGCAAACTGTTAGATAGCGACCTCACGCAAATCCGACAGGACATCGAAAAGCTTCGTAGCGTTTCAGGTGCCCGCGAAGCGGAACTTGCCCGACTTCGCGAAATTTACCAACAAGAGCGCTCCACCGTTTGCAATTTGCTTCCTACAGAATCCCTAGATATCGCTCTTCTCGACTCAGGGGAAATCATGCAGTTGCCGGATACACTTGCCAAGGAAGTCGAAAAGTTGGAAAAGCGATTCCAAGATCGCGAAGCCAAAATTCAAAAATTGGACGCCTCCCTCGACAACCTTCTCACCAAACAAGACGAAAGTGATTCTCGAAAACTCTTTGAGTCTTTGCGAGACCAAGCCCTACTACCAAGTCAAAGTATCTTGGCTGAATTTGCCGAAGATGTGCTCGCGCTGCAAGTATTGCAGGCTCGTGCCCGAATCGAAAGCGTTGTATTACCTCCAGTCGACTTAATGCCTGAAGAAGCAGTCGAAATCGCTCGAGCGAATCGTCTGGATTGGATGAACACCAGGGCTGGTCTTGTGGATTCGTGGCGAGCCATTGAGGTTGTCGCCGATAACTTGGAAAGCACACTCGATGTGGTCTTCTCCGGTGACATGCAGAACGCAACCGATAACCCACTGTCTCTGCGGGGTAAAACCGGTCGACTTCGTGCAGGCCTGCAGTGGGACTCGCCACTCACTCGAATGCAGGAACGAAATCAATATCGCCAAGTCCTCATCGAATACCAGCAGGCCAAGCGCGCTTACTATCGTTTCGAGGATGGAGTGTGGCAAACACTTCGGTCTGAACTGCGAAACATTCGCTACAACCAATATAACTTTGAGTTGCAACGATACGCCGTTCGAATCGCAGCACAACAGATTACCATCAACGAAGACTTGCGACAGATTCGTGAAAGCTTGAGCTTAGCCTCTGGACCGACCGCCGCTCGAGATAGCGTGTCCGCCTTGCAGGATTTGCTCAATGCTCAAAACACATTCCTCGGTGTTTGGGTCTTTTATGAAGCTCAACGCAGAAATCTAGACCAGGATTTGGGCACCATCCGCGTCGATGAGAATAACATCTGGGTCGATCCAGGCTCGATCACTTCGCAAGCCTTCGGATTCCGTGGCTCTTCAAGTGACAATGGGCTCCCTTGGAATGATGGAATACAACCAATGGATGTTGCGCCGCCAGTTATGATGGACACAACAGCGATCCCAAATCCATCCAATCCTGGAATCATGGCTAAGGCGACGACGCCACCCATTCTGTAAATTGTTTTAGAACGGACCACACATGGAGTTCTTAGAAGACGACGAGGGAGCAGGTTCACTACTCCCGTTCGGGGCAGAGCACTTTATGCGGCGCGCCATCGAGCTCGCCCAACAAGCGGCAACCGAAGACGAAGTGCCAGTCGGTGCGATCATCGTTCACAAACATCAAATCATCGCTGCGGCCTACAACCAACGCGAGAACTTAGCGGACCCAACTGCGCATGCGGAAATGATCGCTATCACACAAGCCGCGTCGCAGCTCAAATCTTGGCGACTGATCGACTGCGAACTGTACGTAACGCTCGAACCTTGCCCGATGTGCGCTGGTGCGATCTTGCAGTCTCGCATCCCCCGCGTTTTTTATGGCGCAATCGACCGAAAAGCCGGAGCGGTAGAATCGTTGTACCAGCTGCTTTCTGACCCCAGACTCAATCACCGATGCGAAGTCCAAGGGGGAGTACTTGCAATCGAGTGCGGCCGAGTACTCACAGAATTCTTCGAAGAAAAACGTCGGCAGGGAAAAAAATGAGAAAGCGAGCATGCTCGCCCCCTGGTCTGCGGCTCAGCCATGAAGCGGACGGTCATGTAGGCTCTGGCTCCGGCCACAACTTTTGACCCTGCTCCCATCGCCTCTTATTAGGGGAGAGGGGGTGAGGGGATTTGAGTTAGTTATGTTTGAAGCATTTTCGCGAATAGGGTAGCAGGTTTCGTGAGAAACCTAATGCAATCGAATGGTCATTGAACGCAGATTTCTCACGAAATCTGCTACATAAGATTGCAAAAAATGCTTCACAGCGTTGCCGAAACGGGGCGAGGGGGAGGAATACGCGTCGTAGTTTTCACGCTGCCGTCTCTTTTACGTTGAATACTCGGAGTTGAACCGAACATACTCGGTGTTCAAATCCGTGGTCCAGTGCGTAGCCACGCCCGGGCCAAGGCCAACTTGCAGATCGATTTCCGTGAGCTTCCTGGCTTTGATCGATTGGCTTACTTTGGCGGCATCAAACGCCAATGGCTCACCTCGTTCAAACAAAGGAATGCCGTTGATCTTAAGAGCTGTATGATCTGGGCGAATAGGAACGCCTGCGTAGCCAGCTGCCGAGACGATACGTCCCCAGTTTGGATCGCCACCCGTGATCGCTGTCTTGACTAGATTGCTCAATGCGACACCTCTCGCAACCGCGTCCGCATCGGCATCGGTGTTGGCTCCTTGAATTCGGATCTCCAGTAGATGGGTCGCACCCTCACCATCGTCTGGAATCTTCTTGGCCAACTCGATCGCCATTTCATTGAGCTGTTTTGCGAATGCGAGTTCGCTGTCGCCGTGCAGGGCTGGGACGGAATCGGTCGGTTGCGCTGCCAACATCACGAGCGTATCGTTCGTGCTCATGTGCCCCTCCACGCTGATGCAATTGAATGATTTGTTGGCAGCTGACTGCAACAAACGCTGCGCTTGCGTCGGTTCGAGCGGCGCGTCCGTAATGAGGATCGCGAGCATCGTCGCCATCTTGGGACCAATCATGCCAGCCCCTTTGCACATTCCAACGATGTGTGTCTCCGTACCTTCCAATTGAAAACTGCGTTCTGCTGTTTTTCGTGCAATGTCGGTTGTTAGTATCCCGTCACATGCGTTCAGGAATGCTTGCTCGGTTGCAGCCAGCTCACCTGCCGCGGCAGAAATGCCAGCCTTGATCTTTTCCATAGGTAGAAAGCGACCGATGATGCCGGTGCTCATAACGACGAACTGCTCTGCGGTCAGTTTGCCTTGAGGGTCGATGGCGGCCGCTGCATGCCTAGTCATCTCAACTGCATCTTGATGTCCTCGCGTTCCCGTGCAAGCGTTCGCGTTTCCGCTGTTGACGACAATTCCTCGAATGGTATTGCTGGGGGTTCGGCTGCGAGAAACGACAACCGGAGCCGCAACAATTTGGTTGGTCGTATACACGCCTGCGGCAACACAAGGTCCGTCAGATACGATGAGGGTTACGTCACGAGCGCCAGCGCGTGTCTTGATTCCGCCAACCACGCCTGCAAAACGAAATCCTTTTGGAAGATGCACGATAACGACTCCTTGAAAACGAGAGTAGTGGACGAGGCTACGAGTCCTCCGCCCGAAGGGCGGTACTTTGTTCAACTTGAGCCGCGGGCGCTAGCCGCGACAACTTAATTTGCCATGGAAACCGTAACGCGGCTAGCGCCCGCGGCTCAGTATGAATAATCCGGGCTAGCGCCTGCGGCTCAGTAATTTGCTTGCGCAAAATACAAAGTGAGTGCCATTTGGCTATCGCCTACGGCTATTGGTTTGTTTCTCATGCCGATGTGTTTAACCGACAAGATCCGCGATGTAAAAACTGCCGTAGGTATGCACGCGATCCAACTGATGCAGACGCGAAGAGAGCTCTGAGTTGAAACTCAGGAGCTCGGGCAGTTTCACGGTCCGTCCATTTCGCTGAACGCTGACATCGTTCATGAACTCCGTTCGCAAACCGCCGGAGCGCCAAAGAATCCGTGTCTTGGGAGCGGCACGACTCAAGATCGCTTGCCACTCCGATTCGAGGAGTGGGAAATAGTGATCGCTCAACCAGTCCATGTGATCCAGCAGAACAAACCGCGAAATTTGTCCATCGTGCTTTTCAAGGAAGCCCTGAACCGAGTTCGTATTCACTGTGAGCTTATCGATCAATCCATCCTTGAGCTTCTCGAAGTTGGCTTGTTTGACATACTCTGGGCAGCAATTGGGTGTATAATTTCCGGTGACATAGACTCGCCAAAAGTAATTGTCTTGAATAGGTATTTTCGCAAAGACTGCTTCCAATGAGTCCTCGACGAACTTGACGATTCCACCTGGGTATTGCTCGTCGATCTGTTTCCGCTGTGCTTTTGGGACTCCCAACATGCTGAGGGTGGTGTCACGATTCATCGCAAAGCGAAGTGTCTTGGACCAGATCTTGTCTCGCGTTCGCGTGTAGATTTCCTGCTGAGCTGCCAAGGTCGGAGCGTCCAAGATCTCTTGCACTTCCTTTCGACAACGAGCGATGCGATTGATGTAGATACCAATCAATCGAGCGAAAGCCCCAGACGTTCCCCGGAAGTAAAAGGACTTGGCTGGATTATCGAAAAAGCGAATCCATCGATCCCAGTATTTTCGGCTTGTTGGCGTAAGCGAAGTTCGAAGATGCGA
This sequence comes from Pirellula sp., assembly GCA_031424235.1. Classification (GTDB taxonomy): domain Bacteria; phylum Planctomycetota; class Planctomycetia; order Pirellulales; family Pirellulaceae; genus JBKCUI01. The sequence continues at coordinate 67,658 of JANPHB010000374.1, read as the reverse complement.
TGCGTAAACGGACTCGGCGTTTGGCAGATATCCCTGGCCAAACATCTGAAAAAAACGTTCGTAATCGAGATTACGAATTGCGGATAACTTTAGTTCGAGCAACGCATTTTGACGTGGATTCATATCCACGGCATAAACATGCCCTGCTCCCGCCAGCAAGTAATCCAATGCGTTACAACCCGCAGAGGTAATGACCAAAACACGATCTTGTGAAGTAAGTTCGAGTGCCTGCCGGTCCAATCGAGGATCTTCCCAACAGGTGTTGTAAACTAGATTATTTCCATGGACGAATTTAAAAACTCGCCCGCTGACCCATTCACTGATTGCCATCGACTCGTTGCTTACTTCTTGTTGTTTTGGTTTGCTGGTTTGTTAGGGTCTGCAGCGCCAGGCTTTCCAGGTGCGGCAACTCCTGGCATGGGAGCAGTTGGCTTCTTCACTCCCGAATCCGATTCTCGAATCTGACCACCGGCCATGAAAATCATTTGAGCAGCTTGTGGTGCACCAGCCGAATTTTCCAGTGCACTGTTCCAAGGCGCCGTGTAGGCTGCAAATAGTCCCGAGCGCGTGTCCACCACATAAATCAGTGACTGAGCAAGCTTGACGTTGCCTCCAAGACGAGCACCAAAAGTGCCACCGCTGACAAGCAAATACTCTGGATTCTTGCTCTGACCCAATTGTGGTCTCACGCTGGTCATAAACATACCGCCGAACGCGCCCTGCTTTGGATAGTAGACCCAACCGCGAAGATCACCCGTGAGGAAATCCAATGAGAAAAAGCCTTCGGCATCGTCACCAACCTGAGCCGTGCAAACCGCTAGGTTTGCTCCACCGTGTGTTGCTGACGCAGCTAGAAGATCGGCAGGAACTTTGTCCCTCGCAATACCATTCCAGGTTGTTGGTTGATCTGTCGCTGCGGACTCTCGTCCAAGCCAAAACGCGGTCCCTACAATCATGCTGAGAGCAATACCGGCTAGCACACCATACGCTACGAACGTCCAATTGCAGCATCGTGCCTTGCTGGTTGATTCCACAATTTCCAAACGTGAATCTACTTGGGACATCTTTGACTTCCTTTATCGAAAGAAACCTCGTCTGCGGTGAAGCCGGGAAACACCCCCAGCCTCGACTTCAGTTTAGCAAGTTGGCTATCTCGATGATACTTTTCCAGCTAGTTTTGCGGCTTGCTCTCTTTGTACGAACCACACCAAAATGGGTGATGCGATGAAAATCGAGCTGTAGGTTCCGACCACAATACCCACAAATAGGCAGTAGGCAAATCCATGGATGCCTTCGCCGCCAAACATGTACATCAAAAGAATCGCGAGGATGGTTGTTGACGAAGTCAACAAAGTTCGGCTCAGCGTCTGTGTCACGCTGGCATTGATCATTTGCTCAGTTAAGTTCTGGCTCTTTCCCTTGACTTCGCGGATTCGGTCAAACACGACGATCGTGTCGTTGAGGGAATAACCAATGATGGTCAAGAATCCAGCGATGGTCGTCAACGAGATTTTGAAGTCTTCGATGAGCAAGAAACCAAACGGCTGAAACAGCCAATGGCTCACGGCAATGAACGCGAGGGTAATCAAGACGTCGTGAACGAGTGCAATTACCGCTGCGATACCATAGGCTAGTTTTTGAAAGCGGAACCAAATGTAGCCAACGATGAAAACCAAGCTCAGCAAAAGACCAGCGATAGCCCGTCGTTGCATTTCGCCTGCGACGCGAGACTCGATCGTGCTTACCGATTCAAAAACAGGCTCGGACCGCATCGTCTCCTTCATTTTGTCAATAACGGTTGTGGCTTTAGCTGAGTCGAATGGAAGCGTTACGGTCCACGCCTCATAACCAACCAGTGATTCGGTGGTCCAGCCGGTAGCATCCTTTGGAACCATTTCAATTTGGGCTGGCACCAACGTTGTCTGGATGGCTTCTGCAGCATTGATCAGTTTCTCGGAAACTTGCATGGCATTCATCTTGGCGGTGTCGCCTTTGCCGCTTTTGAACTCCAAATCAAACGAAGACTTGATCACGGAATCGTCAGCAGGCACTTCTGCTTTCACTTCATCGTTCGTTTTCACTTCTGCTCCTGATGTAGCGGCAGTGTTTGGATTTGCGGCACCCGGTTCTTGGAACGAAATCAATTTGGCGGAACGTTTGGGACTCCAAGAATCGGATTGAGGGTTCGCAACTGGTTTGACGAAGACGTCATAATTAACCAATCCAGCCTTTCCGCTCTCTTTGAATCCCTTAACCAAACGAGACTTCACATCTTCCTTGTCCCTGATGGAAACGTCTAACTTGTAGACCGTGTTCTTTTCATGTCCCGACATTTCAACGTTGGTCAATGTTGTTTGGATCGGCAACCCATTCGAATCGGTCGCGAAGACTTTGTCCGAAATCTCTCGCACATCTTCCACTGAGGTACCTTTGTCGAGTGTGAAAACAACAGAGACACCACCGTTGAAATCGATATCGAGAATCTGGCTGCCTCGCAGTCCCGTTGCGATCAGTCCGCCAACAATCAAGATCAGTGATCCTGTGTAGCACGCAAAACGGTACTTCATGAAGTCGACATCCTTGTCACCGAAAATCGATTTACGAGCTGTATTCACGTAGTCCATCATTCCAAGGGACAAAAACTTACACTTTTCAGCAACTTCAAACAATTTGTGGGTTACAAAAACGGCTGTGAACAAGCTGATGACCAAGCCGATAATCAGAGTGATCGCAAAGCCTTTGATCTGTTCCGTTCCAACGAAGTACAGAACAACTGCGGTAATGAGGGTTGTTAAGTTTGAGTCAAAAATCGTTGTCCATGCGCGATCGAAGCCGTTGCGAATGGCCATTCGAGGCGTGGCTTTCTTTTCGGTTTCTTCGCGAATTCGCTCGAATACGAGAACATTCGCGTCAACACTCATACCTACGGACAAAACCAATCCGGCGATACCAGATAGGGTTAGCGGTTGCTTGATCACAATCATGCAAGCGAGAATCATCCCAAGATTTAGTAGGAGCGCAATTGTCGCAACGATACCCGAAAATCGGTAGTAGAGCAAAACACAGAAAATCGTAACGATCAGGGAGATGCCGCTGGCGTATTCAGCCTTGGTAATCGCATCAAGTCCCATGCTTGCGCCGACGGTATTCTCGCTGATCGGGGTCTTCGTCAGCGCACCTGGAAGCGCTCCAGCATTCAAAATACCGACCAAGAAGTCCACTTCTTTTTCGGTAAAACGACCTTCGATCAGCCCCTGGCTTCGAATCGTTGAATTCAATTGCGGTGCGGACAGAATACGTCCGTCAAGCAAAATAGCCATTCGGCGGAAGTGATCACCACTAGGCAAGTTTGCTCCGGTTAGACGCATCAGCTTGTCGCCCCCACCCACGGTCATTGTGAAGTTAACTTCATAGCCGCCCTTTGAGGATATCGACTTCTTTGCCGTGGCTAAGTCACTACCGTTGACCTCAGCGTAGGGCTTGCCAGCGCGCTCAGTCGCCAGCAAAACATCGACATCAACAATCTTCTGAGACGCCAACCATTTTTCAAAATCGTTGGGCTTTCCACCTGCTGGTGGCGAAATCAATCGACCCGTTTGGGAATTTCGAATCAAATCTCCGGGCTGGTAACCTGTTACTTGGCGGATTCCATCAATTTCGACCCCACGACCAAGCGTTCGCCAGTTACCAACAACCCGCTCTTGTCCAGTCGTCTTGTCAACCATTTTGACTTCGCGTCGAACTCGAACACCTTGATCAGGGTTATTCGCTTGCGCAGTCGCTAAATCAAAGAGTCCTTGGTGATCGTTTCGATTTGCAACGATTCGGAACTCAAGAATCCCCGTATCCGTGATCTGACGCTTGATCTCAGCCAGTTCCGTTTCGTCCACATCTGGAATCGTAATTTCAATTTGGTCATCGCCAATAGGACGAATCAACAACTCTTTCGTTCCTGATGGATTCAAACGATTGGCCAGAGGAAACATAAAAGCCTTGGCCAAAACCTTGACCGATCCGGTTCCCTCATTTGTTCGATCGATCTGATAAATGAGATTCGTTCCGCCGACTATTTCAGGACCGAATTTCAATCGGAACTGAGTATCAAACGGTTTCTTTTCCGTTGAACCACTGAAGCTCTGCTTGTAATTCGCTGCGGGGTTAAAAAAGGTTAACCCCAAGACCAACGCAGTCGATAACGCCGACAAAATGATCAAGTAAAACGCCGTCAAGTGCGTTGGCATCCTTAGCTTGTTCGCGGCCAACTTACTCAAAAGAAAAGGTATCAAAACAGCCCCACCCATCACGGCGAGGTTGGTGATTCCAGATACCCAATCCGTAGGCAAGGGTGCGGCACCAGCTCCAGTTCCAGTTCCGGCCAATCCGGGGATGCCGCCAACGTTCGATGGGCCTTGTGCGATCATTTCCTGAAAGAAATTTCCAAACATCTGCTATTTAGTCCGTGCGTTGGATTCAGTGAAGCTTTTGGCTTCGCTATCAAGGGAGGTAGTAGGGGTAAATGGTGTTAACTAGCGACCGAACGGATCGAATTCCGATCAATCGTTAGTTTTGCGTTTGAGTTTTCGTCGACTCGAAGAGTCACCGTCCCCGCATCCGTGTTGATATTGGATACGATTCCGTGAATTCCAGCCGTTGTGACCACTCGGTCGTTCTTTTTTAAATTGCTCAACCGCAGAAGCTGCGATTGCTTTTCGTTGCGTGCACCTCGAGGCTGTATAAACATCAAATAGATGTACAAACAAACAACCAAAACCAAGAAGTAATTGAGTGGGCTAGAGAAAAACTCCTCAAGCAAACTCGGGTTCTTTTTGAGAACGGGCTCCAATGCAAGACTTGATTCAGCCTTCTTTTCGGTTGTCTCGCTTTCCAACTGCTTAACGGGTTCACCCACTTCGCTCGCGGTATCCGCCGCTTTCACGTTTTCTGCGTCTTGTGCGTGCGACTCCTCTGTTGCGTAACACAACACGGCGGAGGCTATCACAAAAACGAATACAAAGCGAGGCATTGGGGAGCGAGTCATGAAACCCGTGGAAGTCTTGTTCGGAAACGCAAACCAAGCAGTGTACGGCTACGCAAAAAACGTCACAAGTCCAGACTTTCCCAGATGCCCCCTTTCCGGTCGAGTTTCCGCCTTGACCTGCCCCCCGCGATCTTCGTACACTCCCCGAATTACGCAGTTCTCACCAAACGGCCGCCCCACGATGGTATGCGGCTGGTGCGAATCGATCGTGGACGACTCAATATTGTCCTGCATTTTCACGAGGAAAACCCATGCGTCCTATCCAACAAAAACTCCGTCAGATCAGTTTCCGCCTCGCCCTCCGACTTTCCGTCGCAGTCCCAATCGCTATTTCCTTGTGCAGTACGGGGGCATTAGCTCAACAAAACAGGCAGCAACCACCGACCCAAAACGGAAAAGGAGTCGCAGCAACTCCCGCCTCGTCCACTAGAAAAGTCTCGGACGACCCCAACCTCGCTCCAAAAATCGTGGCAACCGTCAACGGAATGCCCATTTCGCTCGATGACCTTGCGGCTCAATGCAAAGTTCGCTTCGGCGAAGATGTTCTCGAAGATCTCGTCAACAAAACGCTGATCTTGCAAGCTTGCGAAGCCCAAAAGATCTTCATCTCTCAAAAAGACATCGATGAAGAGATTTCTAGAACCGCCGGCAAATTCAAGCTGTCCACGGCAATGTACCTCAAGCTGATCCAAGACGAACGAAATATCTCGCCTGAGCAATACGCTTCCGACGTGATTTGGCCGATGTTGGCCCTCCGTTCGCTTTCCCGAGGCCAGATCAAGGTTACTCCACAAGAAATTGACCGAGCCTACCAAAGCGAATTCGGACCCAAGGTCCAAGTTCGAGGGCTCTTCTGCTCTGATCTTGCAAACATAACAAAATTGCAGAAAGAAGCGACCAGCAACCCTGAAAGCTTCAAGACCCTCGCGAAGAACCACAGCGAAGACCCAAGCAGCGCTAGCGTCGAAGGGCTATTGCCACCGATCCGACGTTTTAGCGGCGACGAAGAACTGGAAAAGATCGCCTTCAGTTTGCAACCCAACCAAGTTTCACAGGTCTTCACCGCTGGTGCGATGCACGTCGTCCTGCAATGCGTTCGTCATTTAGAACCAACCAATCCACCTTCTGCGCAAATGAAAGAGATCCAAGACAGAATCAAGGTTGAAATCGAGGACTACAAACTTCGTGACACCGCGGAAACTGTCTACAAGTCGCTTCGCGATAATGCGGACGTAACAATCGTCAACGGCAATCCCCAGCTCATGGCTCAGTACCCAGGTGTTGCCGCCATTGTCAAAGGTCAAGCGGTGCCGATGCAACGCTTTGACGAAGCTTGTGTCAAACGACACGGTGTCCAAATTCTCGAAGGCGAAATCAATCGCAAACTAATCGAAGGTGGGTTGGCTCAAGCTCGATTCCAAGTGACACAAGCTGATATCGATGCGGAAATCATGCGAGCCGCTGACTACTACGGGTACATGAATCAAGACGGAAGCCCCAACGTCGAAGAGTGGAAAAAGAGCGTATTGGCCGCGGACAATATTACCTTCGAGATGTATGTTCATGATGCGATTTGGCCAAGCGTTGCCCTCAAGAAACTGGTTGCAGGCAAAGTGCAAGTGACCGACGAAGATCTGCGCCGAGGCTTTGACTCCAACTACGGACCACGAGCCGAAGTTCTCGCGTGTGTCCTAAGCAGCCAACGCACCGCCCAAGAAGTCTGGGAGTTGGCGAGAAACAACACGACTGAAAAGTTCTTCGGCGAACTCGCGAACCAATACTCCGTTGAGCCAAGCTCCAAAAGCAACCACGGCAAGGTGCCACCACTTCGACGACACGGCGGCCAACCCAATCTGGAAAAGGCGGCCTTCGACCTCAAGCCAGGTGACCTCTCCGGGATCATCGAAGTCAACGGACAATTCGTAATCCTCAAGAGCCAAGGGCTAACCACGCCAGTCGTCAAGGACTTTAACGCAGTCAAGGACGAGCTCTACAAAGATATTCTCGAAAAGAAGCAACGCATGGCGATGGACAGCCATCTCTCGAAGATGATTGCTGACGCGCAAATCACGAACTACTTAACCAAGAAGACGCGATTGGGCGCTGCTGAAACCAAGGCTGCAATGGAAACTCTCGAGAAAGCCGGCCCGCCAAACGGTGGCGTGCGTCGCTAAGCACAACGTCTAGTGTTTTACCACTCAATTAGCCATTCAGCGCAAGGCAATTGGCACTCACTTTGTAATTTGCGCAAGCAAGTTACTGAGCCGCGGGCGCTAGCCGCGTTACGGTTTCCATAGCAAACACGGTTGTCGCGGCTAGCGCCTGCGGCTCATTTAGAACAAAGCGAGTCTCATTGGGCGTTAGCCCCGGTTTCCGCTAGTAAGGCACTCTCGGCAAGAGTGCCCCACGGTGGGTCACTCTTGCCGAGAGTGACATTGCACTGCCCTAACGCAAGCGGTTTCAATCATGCAAACGAACCCAAACCAAACAGCCTCGCAACATAAAGGAAGCCGACGCGCATTCCCAAAGTATCGCGAGACGGTCCTCAATATCATTCGCGTCTCTCAAAAAGTCCCGAGCTTCCCACTGGTGCGAACGATGCAGTTTGGCGAACTCTCTGCCGTTCGCAAAGCCTCCAATCCAAGAATTGCCTGGTCCACCCTCTTTGCGAAAGCCTATGGGCTCGTCTGCCAACGGCATCCGGAACTCCGAGAGCTGTTCGTAAAATACCCAACCAAGTACTTGTACCTTCACCCAAATAGCGTTGCCTCACTATCGGTTCATCGGCAGGACGAGGACGGCAATCATCGATTGATTTGGGGCCGATGGAATAGTCCCGAATCCTCATCGCTCACGGAATTGCAGGAGCAGTTGGACGCGTTTTGCAATGCACCCATTGGAGACGTGTTCGGCGAAGGCCTATGGCTAGAACGAATGCCTTCGCAATTGAGGCAATTCGTTTGGTGGTGGGTTACCAATTGGTCCGGTCGTCAACGAGCCAAGCGCATTGGAACTTTCAGCATCTCAAGCGTTGGCGGTCAAGGTGCGCTCAACGCACATCATCCGCTCATCACCACTTCTAGCCTGGCGTTCGGACCCGTGAATGACAACGGAAACTGCGAAGTGGTTCTGCTGTGCGATCACCGAACCCTCGACGGTGTCTTGGGGGCAAGAGCATTGCAAGAACTCGAAAAAACCCTCGCAGGACAAATGGTTGATGAACTACGATCGCTTGTTCCTCGAATCGCCAGCGAAGCAGCCTAGTGGATACATCAAATCCCGCTGGCTTGCCCAGCGGATGGTTAGGGTTCTCGCTACTCTGCGTCTCCCTCGTTCGCATGGCCGCCGGATTTGCCGAAGGCAAATCCGGCGACCATGCGAGGATCGCCAAAAGACGGTTTGGTAGCAAAAAACCTAAGCTTCCACCGGGTAAACCGGTGGGATTCTTTGGCAGTGCAATAGAAGCGGTGGTGATCCGCGAGGAGTCTCGAAGAATCAGTGTATACTAGAGTACTTAACGGAGAACTCACGCTCCTCGGGAGACCGTCCCGGTTAGGAACTTTTCACTTACGGCATAAACGATGGGTTTTTTCGACAAATTATTTGGAAAAGGCGAAGACAACAAACGAGCTGACATTGAGCTTCGTTTTGAGCGCATCCGGTCGGCCATTTCTGGCACGATGAGCAATTTCTTTGTCGCCAAAGATCGACTCAATAACAATGAGATCGTCGGGGTCAAGTTATGCGACATCGACAAAGTTGAGTTTTTCGAGAATCGTTTTAAGGGCTTGAACAAACCGTCCGAGGGTCAGATTGCGATGGGCATGATCCATCCTAATATTGCCAAGACTCTAGAATATGGAGTCTCCACCAAAGGCCAGCCTTATTTGGTGATGGAGTTCGTAGACGGACCGGGCCTGCAAGTGCTCATTCAAGAGCGAGCCGAGGACAAGCTCAAAGGACGCCGATTGAGCATGATCTCGCAGATGGCCGATGCGCTTCGTTACGTGCACAAACGCGAGTTCATTCACCGAGACATTTGCCCTCGCAACTTCATGTGCACCCAGGATCTGGAGACGGTGAAGCTGATCGACTTCGGTTTGACTTTGCCGGCCACGAAGGCGTTTATGGTTCCGGGCAATCGAACCGGAACGCCATTGTACATGGCAACGGAAATCGTACGGCGTCGATCGACCGACCAACGTGTGGACATCTTTTCGTTTGGAGTAACTTGTTATCACTTAGTCACGTTGGATTTGCCCTGGCAGATTTCGGACACAACAGGCAAAGCGGCATTGCAGCACGATACAGCACCGCCTCAAGAAATCCTCGAACTGTGTCCCGACTTGGACAAGGCGTTAGCAAGTACCATCATGGCAGCGATCAAGCCCAATCCGGACGAACGAACACCGGACATGGACACATTAATCCGACAACTACGACAAGTAAAAAAATCGCCATGAGCCGACGGGCGCTAGCTAGCGCCCAACGGCTAACGCTAGTCGCGGATTATTGAGCCGTCCAGCCTCCGTCGATCGTGATGGTTTGTCCCGTCACGTTTTTGGCCAATGGACTGATCAGATACGAAACAGCTGCTGCGACCTCTTCATAGGTGACGAAGCACTTCTTGGGCATTGGGGCAAGCATCACTTGTTCGATCACTTCCTCTTGCGAAATGCCCCGTGTTCTCGCCTGGTCCGCAATCTGAGCATCAACTAGCGGTGTTCGAATATATGCTGGGCAGATTAGATTGCTGGTGATATCGTGATCGGCTGTCTCCAATGCTAACACTTTAGAAAGCCCGACCAATGCATGTTTCGCAGCCGTGTAAGCTGACTTGTAAGGTGACGCCACGAGCGAGTGGATTGAGCCAATGTGGATGATACGACCAAAACCTTGAGCCTGCATTTTTGGAAGTACTGACCGGCTAAGCAAAAAACTCCCTTTAACGATAATGTCCATGATCGCATCCCATTTTTCGGTGGAGAACTCTTTCAAGGAAGCGACATGCTGCAATCCTGCGTTGTTGATGAGGACATCAATCGTTCCGAGCTTCGAAATGGTCTCCGCCACGTTTGTTTCGGACGTAACATCCAGCCGGAAGGATTGAGCAATTCCTCCTTTTGATTGGATACTTGTCGCGGTTTCGGAAGCCCGCGCCGAGTCGATATCGGTTGCAATGATCGAGTGGCCCTGTTCGGCCAAGCAATGTCCAAGCCCACGGCCCAGGCCACTTCCGGCGCCGGTGATCAAAATCGAGTGTTTCATGAAATAAGTGCAAACATCGTCGCAATGGTAGGTGATTAAAAAAGGGAGAGCGAGGCTTCCGCAATAAACATGTTCTTTTCGAGTTTACCAACCACAGCGTCAATCGGGAGGGTGAGGTCACCGCTCCAAACATCTTTGCGATGCCCAATAGAAGTAGTTTGGGACCATTGTCCCAAACTAGTTTAAAGGACGGGACAATGGTCCCATCCTACATCGGTAGGAGCCTCGCTCTCCCGAATGCTCCATCAGACGTTGGCAAAACGAAGGGGCTTGTGGTACAATCACGCCACAATAGACCTTGAAAAGGATTGCTTGCTATGATTTGGACGGTCATTCAGACCAGTTGGCGTCGACTTCGGAATAACCGGTCCGAATTGCTCCTAACCTTTATCGTTCCGATGGTGTTTTTTAGCATCTTCGCATTGATTTTTGGTTCTCGCGATTCTTCCTCGTCCACTCCCAAAATCAAGGTTGCCATCAGCAACGAATTCCCAACCGAACTTTCGGACCGCTCCGTCGCTCTTCTTCAAGAACAAAAGTCACTGCGACTCACCGACCGGTCGACCAAGTCGTCCAAAAAATCGACGGACCAAGCGACTAGCTCCATTTCCGTCAGTCGGGAATCTGCCGAAGATCTCGTGCGCCGTGGTATGGTCTCGGCTGCCGTTGTCTTCGCCAAAGCCGACCCGAAATCAGGCGGTCCGCCTGAAATCCAAATCCTTACGGATTCATTCGACCAAGTGGCCTCACAAGTACTAACCGCTGTCGTCCAAAAAGCGGTTATGACAGCCAATGCCGAAATCACAAAATCGCATCCGACTCAATTCAACCCGGCCCAATTCAACCCGGCCCAAGTCAATCCGGTCACCCAAGCCAGTTTCAGCAACAGACCATCATTTGCGAGCACAATGCCGTCCTCCAATTTTCCGCAGGCCCCTTCGATTGAAACCGTCGATATCATCGGTGGCAAGAAGACCAACCCAGTCATCGCCATGTATGCAGCTGGAATCGCCGTCATGTTTTTGCTATTCAGCGCAACCACTGCCAGCGGCTCCTTGCTCGAAGAACGCGAAAACTCCACCCTCGATCGATTGCTCTGTAGCCGACTTACCATGGACCAGTTGCTGCTAGGCAAATGGGCGTTCCTAACCATCATCGGCTCGATTCAAATGACGTTGATGTTCACCTTCGGCGCGATCGTCTTTGGAATCGATCTTCAACATCACGTCGAAGGTTTTGTGGCTATGACGCTGGTCACTGCCGGGGCCGCTTCTAGCTTTGCTTTGATGCTGGCGGCCCTTTGCAAATCGCGCATGCAATTGGGCTGGGTCTCGACGATTGTGATTCTAACGATGAGCGCACTTGGAGGAAGTATGGTTCCTCGTTACTTGATGAGCGAAACGATTCAAAAGGCGGGGCTCTGGACCTTTAACGCATGGGCGCTCGATGGCTACAACAAGATCTTCTGGCGTGAGCTGCCACTAAAAGAAGTCGGCATGGAGCTCGCTGTTTTGACTGCCAGTGGCTTTGTGTTCATCGTCGCCGCTCGCGTATTCGCTATTCGCTGGGAACGTACATGAGTGCTTCTGGCATGAGTGGCCCTGGCCCCTCTGAGTCGATGGATCTGAACGCAAACCCGATCGAATCCTTGAACGCAAACGAAGTGCTTCGTCGCCATTTATTCCGGCTGCGCAGTCAACGTCAACGCATCGATCGATTGCCCAGCAGCAGCCGCAAAGAAGCCGACCTCAATCGCTGGAATTCGGCCGCACTTCAAGCCCGCGAGCAATTCGCTGCCCGCAGTGCAGCACGATTCAAGCTCCAATACGACGCGGAGTTGCCGATCACGGCTTACCGCGAAAAAATCATCGATCTCCTCGTCCATCGGCAAGTGCTCGTGCTGTGCGGTGAGACCGGTTCCGGCAAGAGCACTCAATTGCCAAAATTCTGCTTGGAAGCCGGCCTCGGCAAGTTCGGTTGGATCGGGCATACGCAACCTCGTCGGATCGCAGCTCGATCGATCTCACACCGCCTTGCCGAAGAAATGGAGACTAAAGGTGGCGATGTCGTCGGCTACAAAGTCCGCTTCAATGACCAAACTCAACCGACCAGCCGTATCAAACTGATGACGGACGGCGTGCTCCTGGCCGAAATCCAACGCGATCGTTTTCTGGACGCTTACGATTGCATTATCCTCGACGAAGCCCACGAGCGATCGCTCAATATCGATCTGCTCATGGCCTATCTGCAACGATTGTTGCCAAAGCGACCTGATCTGCGAGTGGTCATCACCAGCGCCACGATCGATGCGGAGCAGTACGCCAATCACTTCACCGACGCAATTGGGCCAGCTCCAATTGTGTTGGTCGAGGGACGCAGCTTCCCTGTCGATGTTCGCTACCGCGGTGCGATGAGTGCTCGCGAAGGCCAAGGTGGCGTCGACTACGATTTCGATTCGATGACGCAGCGATTTTGCGATGCGATCGATGAACTGCTCGGCGAAGGTCGTGGCGATATTTTGGCCTTCTTTGCGACTGAGCGCGATATTCGCGATGCAGCCAAACAGCTTCGCGGCCATTTGACCGACCGTGGACAGCAAAACTCGATCGAAGTGTTACCGTTGTATGCAAGGCTCACGGAAGCCGAACAGCAACGGGTATTCCAGCCTCACCGCAGTCAACGCATCATCTTGGCCACCAACGTCGCGGAAAGTTCGCTGACCGTGCCCGGCATTCGATACGTGATCGACACCGGTACCGCGCGTATCTCCCGTTTTGCCGCTAAGAGCAAAGTCCAGCGACTCCCCATTGAGCCGATCTCACAAGCGTCAGCCAACCAGCGTTCCGGCCGTTGCGGTCGACTTGGTCCTGGCATCGCGATCCGGCTTTACGACGAAGCGGACTTCCTATCGCGAGCTGCCTTTGCAACGCCTGAGATACGTCGCAGCGATTTAGCCTCCACGATTGTTCACATTAAATCGCTCGGAATCGACGATATCGAGTCGTTGCCATGGCTCGATCCGCCGCGGCCAGAAGCGGTCCGCGAGGGGATGAATGTTTTGCGTGAACTCAGCGCCGTCGACGAAGCGGGCCTCTTAACAGAAATTGGTCGCAAGATCGCGCGATGGCCAGTTGATCCCCGCGTGGGTCGGATACTCATCGAAGCCGAGCGAAACGGCTGTCTCAATGATGCGTTGATTGTGGCTGCAGCCATCGAGACGCAAGACCCTCGCGTGCGTCCACCCGAAAAAGCTTCTGCGGCTGACGAAGCCCACTTCAAATTCCGCGATCCGAATAGCGACTTCCTGAGTTACGTTCGCATCTGGGACTTCTATCAAAAGTTGCGTGAGGAGCTTGGTCGTTCGCGCCTCGAAAAGGCATGTCGTGAAAATTTCTTGTCGCTGGTTCGATTGAGAGAGTGGGCGGATGTGCATCGACAGTTGTTAGAGCAGTGCAAAGAGCTGAAACTATCGCTTGGCATGCGAAAGCTGGTCCTGGCTGATCTGCCGGTGGCCGGTGAAGAAGTCATTCCGAAGCACAAGCAGCGATACTTGCCCCAGGCCCAGCAGCAACAACCCCAAGCACCACAGCCAACAGGGCTGCCTGACGGTTACGAATCGCTTCATCGAGCGTTGCTCAGCGGACTGCTCTCGAGTGTCGCTATGCTTGAGGATACGGGCAAGTACAAAGGTGCTCAGAACCTCGATGTGACTATTTGGCCTGGATCGGGCTTGAAGCAAAGTCGCTCGAAGTGGATTGTAGCGGGTGAGTTTATCGAAACGACTCAGCGTTATGCACGCGTGGTCGCTAAGATCGAGGTCGAATGGATTGAGCAACTAGCTCATCACTTGATCAAGTATAGTTTTGACGAACCGCACTTCAGCAAGAAACAAGGAAGTGCACTGGTGATGCGTCGCGGGACACTTTATGGGATGCTGGTATCGCCACGCCTCGCGGTCCCTCTCGCACCCATCGATCCCGTTCTCGCTCGCAAGATTCTCATTGAGCAGGGACTGGCTGAAGACCAGTTCGTTTCTCGCGCCCGTTTTTGGCAACACAACCAAGCCTTTTTAGAGACCGTGAAAGAGCTTGGCGACAAGACTCGGCGGCGCGATCTCGTCGTCGATCCCTATGTGCTTACCGACTTTTATCGAGCTCGAATCCCTGAGTTTGTGGTCGATCGGGTGACACTTGAAAAATGGGATCGGACCGTACAGCCGCCGAATCAGCCAGCGAAGCCAACGGCTAACGCAGCTCCCAAGTCTGGTGCGTTATCACCTTATTTGACTTGGGATGATATCGTGGTCGAGTTGGACCGCGACGAGATCCAAGAACGCTTTCCCTCCAAGCTTGAAATCGGGGTAAGCCAGCTGCCGGTAAAATATCTCTATGAGCCCGGCGATCAAGCGGACGGAGTGAGTCTGGTTGTCCCACAAGCGATCGTGCACCAATTGCACAACGAACGGCTGGAGTGGTTGGTGCCTGGCTTGCTGGAGGAGAAGCTGACTTGTCTGATCAAATCACTTCCGAAGCGACTTCGGCGGCAGTTGGTGCCTGTCCCTGACACGGTGAAGCAACTGTTGCCCAAAGTCATCGAACGCCAAAGCCAGCAGGCTCCCTTTTGGAAATCGATATGCGATGTTTTAAGTAGTTTTCTCGGCGAGTCGGTCAAGCAAAGTGACTTCGATTTGACGGGGGTACCTGAGCACTTGCGGATGCGCATTGAGATCGTTGATGAGAAAGGGGTAGCCGTTCAGTCGAGTCGCGACCTATCGGAATTGCAGCAAACACAACGAACGGCGGCCGTCCAAGCGTTGCCCACGACGACGCCTGGCAAACCAATCGTATATGACTGGGCTCGAACTTCGATGGATACCTGGGATATCGAGACGTTGCCAAAGAGTGTTGTTGAGGTGCGAGGTGGTGTTCGGATGAACATGTATCCGACCTTGATCGTTGGCAAGGAAAAGATCGCAACAGGGTTGGTAGACCACGAAATTTTTGCAGAGCAATTATTTCGTCGAGGCATGACGTCGTTGTTCAGTAAGATCGAGCGGCGTGAAATTCGAAGTCAGATCCAGTTCTTGCCTCAGTGGACCACTTCGTCGTTGTGGTTGTCGGATCGCTACGCGGGGGATCGACTCAAAGATCTGGTGAGCGATCTCATCGCCAGACTTGCGTTTATTGACACGAACTGGGCGAGCGAGCAAGTTGCACCGGTCTTTCGAACGAAGGTCGAGTTTGAGATTTGTCGCATCAAGCGAATTGAGCGAATTGCAGGTGCGGCAGCAGAAATCGGTCGATGGTTGCCGAGGTTTGCCGAAGCGAACCATAAAGTGCGTGCCTTGTTAGAGAAGACACCTGCAACGTGGTCCGAGAATGTTCGGTCGAT
The DNA here is from genome assembly GCA_031424235.1 of Pirellula sp. Taxonomy (GTDB): domain Bacteria; phylum Planctomycetota; class Planctomycetia; order Pirellulales; family Pirellulaceae; genus JBKCUI01. The sequence goes on along the minus strand of JANPHB010000374.1, from coordinate 51,961 downwards.
ACGCGAGCAATTGACTGCGTTGTTTCAAGATTCCCTTTCGTATCATGTTCCGTGGTGTTACGTTCGAGAGATGCCGCGATATCTGCAAGCGATCGCGGTGCGAATAGACCGTCTCAAGTCGGTTGGCCCGATCAAGGACTTAGCAACGGACGCAACGGCAACGCTTTATTGGAAGGACTGTGCTGCTCAAATCGCAGGAATGCAGCCATCGCCAACCACGTTGCAATCGGTTCCGGGCGGAGCGACGCAAAGACTCGAGCCAACCGGTCCGTTGCTCGAGTACCGCTGGCTGATCGAAGAGCTTCGCGTTTCGATGTTTGCCCAGCAGCTGGGCACGCGTGTAAGTGTATCGCCAAAGCGATTGGACAAGCTCAAAGAGCAACTTCGGTCAAATGACTAAAGTGGGTCGCATCTGCCGGATGCGACTCTCCACACAACATTCAAAATCGAATTGCTATTTCCCTACGGCAAGTGCTTCACATCTCGAAGATGATAATTGCAATGCAGCGTCAGAATTGCACCTAATTGCACAATTACTTTCTGAATAATTTGCAGTCGCTAAGGCCGCGTTTTCTTTTAGGTGTATGGTTCAGCAATCCTTCCGATCCTTGTAATCAAGAGTGTCCCTTCTCCAAACTATGCTCACTACAATCTCTCGCAAGCTCGTATTCGGCAATTCCGTTATTATCGTACTTTTCGTTGCTAACCTGCTAGCGAGCTTATGGCTTACCAGTCAAACCTTGCGAGATGCACAAGTGGTAAGAGACGAAGCGGCGGCGTTTGCACTTAAGGCCAAGGACCTGCAATTTGCGACGCTTCAAGTTCAGCAATGGCTGACCGACATCTCTGCGACGCGTGGGGCCGAGGGATACAACGACGGCTTTGATGAAGCGGAAGCCAACGCAGCAAAGTTCCGCGAGATACTTGGTGAGTTTAAGACCTTTTACAAGTCCAAAGACCTTGCTCAAGAACTTGCCAAGACCGATGACCTCGAAAAAGCATTTAACAACTATTACAGCGTCGGCATTGAAATGGCCAAAACCTATATTGCGGATGGTCCATCCGGCGGCAATGCGATCATGAAGAAGTTCGATCCGGCGGCAGAAGCGATAACGACACAAATCGAACAATTGGTCTCGTTCCATACAGGATCGCTTTCGGCAGCTATGAATAGCGTGGTTGATCAAGCGACATTCCAGCAACGCTTGGGTTATTTTCTTTGCTTTGGCGGAATCGTGTTTGCGACGGTTTCAAGCTGGTTCGTGTCGCGATCGATCCTTCTCCCAATCCGGCAAACCACTTCCGCTTTGAAGACCATTGCGGACGGAAGCGGTGATCTCTCATGCCGCCTGAACGATCAACGTTCCGATGAATTTGGAGAAGTAGGGAAGCATTTCAATCGATTCGTATCGCAGATCGAGACGATTGTTCAGGCGATTGGGCAGCAAGCGAAACGCTTGGAGGGCTCTAGTGGAGTTCTCGGCAAAGTCTCGATTGAGAACGCTGATGAATCCGATCAATTGAAGCTGCGTTCGTCCACGGTCGCAACGGCTGCGAAGCAGTTGGACGATATGATGACTCACTCCGCTGCGTACACCGATGATCTTTCGTCCAACGCCAAACAGATCGCTTCGGCCGTAGATGAATTGACGCTTTCGATTACCGACGTTGCCCGAGGGGCGGAACGAGCGGCAAGCGTGGCCAATCACACATCTCAACTAGCCACGTCCGCAGATCACACGATTGCGACCCTTGATTCGGCTGCTGCCGAAATAGGGCGTGTCATCGACGTGATCCAGGAAATTGCGGAACAAACAAATCTATTGGCTCTCAACGCAACCATCGAAGCTGCTCGAGCTGGAGAAGCTGGCCGAGGTTTTGCTGTCGTCGCCACTGAGGTCAAGGAACTCGCTAAGCAAACAGCGTTGGCAACCGACGACATTCGAAATCGAATCGGTGGAATCCAATCTTCTTCCAGAGAAGTTGTCGGATCGATTCGAGAAATCACTCAAGCGATCCAACGCGTGAGCGAAGAATCCCGCACGATTGCAGGAGCCGTGGAGGAGCAAAGCATCACAGCGAGACAGCTAGCGGGCACGGTCGCACAAAGCTCTGCGTCGTCGGAACAAGTGGCCAGGAACACCGCCGAGTCGAGCTCAGTGGCCAGGTCGATGATCGACGAATTTGTCTCTATTGACCAAGGGATTGGACAAATTTCCTGTTCGTCAACACAAGCCAAAGAAAGAGTCCTGGAACTCTTGAACATCACTGAGTCGCTCGAACTTCTGGTGCGAAAGTACAACTAAGCTTGTCACCGTTCCCTTATTTGCCAACAGGCTCTAAGCATATCGTCAAGTGTTTTACCGGTTAATGAGCCGTTCGGCGCTAGCCCCGGTTTTCTAGGAGTTTACGTAAGCAATTCATTGCTTGGGAGGGTGAGGCTCCTGCCGAACCTTTGCACCGTTGGCTCGGCAGGAGCCTCGCCCTCCCAATTCCCCAAAAGCGTTTTGTTGGGTTCTAAAGTAAGACGGCCTCCTAGCTCGACATTCGTCGAGAACTGTGGCTAACGTACTCACAACGGGCCAAGTCGATGGTGTCGTCGGATTGAACCGATCGAGTTCAAGTCGATGACGTCGGAAAGGCACGTGACTTCGCGTGAAGGCAGAATAATCCTAAAAGCCCTGACATTTCGAACGCACGCTACCAAAGTACCGTTTCGGCACGGACTTTGCGTAGGTAGACGATCGCTGCATGGAACGAGTCTCAAGGGGAGCGCTCGTCGTTCGCAGGTTTGTTTAAGGGAATAGAGCAATGCTTCGAAGTACTTTGTGCACAATGTTGGCTGGTTTGGGCTTGATGGGCTTGGGGAATTCCGCACAGGCCCAATACTATGTGCCTCACACATCCACACATATCGATTATGTTCCGCATACCACGACTCACTTCGATGAAGTCCGACATGGGAATCACTACGACCTTGTCCCGCACACGACAACCCATCTGGATGCTGTGTCACATACAACAACTCATTTGGATGCGGTCCCTTACACGTCGCATCGCATGAGTGTTGGCGGATACTCCACGTATCAATCCCATCGCCCAGTTGTTGTGGTTCCACAATACTCGTACCGACCTTCCGTGCGTCATACGACGACGCATTTGGATGTGGTTCCACATCACGGACATGTCCATGTCGTACCGCATACGACAACTCGCCGATATCATTGATCGGTACGTCGGCACTCGTCCCCAGGCTCCGCCTGGGGACGCGATGCACCGTAGGCTCCTGCCTCCTGAGTTGTAAAAGCATCGCTAACGAGAGGCGGAGCTTCGAATGCAGTGCGTTCTAAGGTAGAGTCTTGTAACGAGGGTGTTTTTAACACCCCGGGCTAGCGCCCAACGGCTAATGGGCCGGTCACTCTCGGCAAGAGTGACCCACCCGGGCTACGAACTGCACGACAGCGTTGAGCATCCGGCCTTGTGCCTTGCCCATTCTGGGCGTTTCATCGCATATGCGTCCATGCCCTGCTGAGATTGGTATGGATTCTTGAGCAACTGGAGTACCCGAGCAATCTCGCTAAAGTCGCCTTGTTCAGCCAAATCGATGGCTTGTTGAGCGATGTAATTCCGCAGGACGTAGAGGGGATTGACTACGTCCATCTGAGTTGTCCGTTCTGCGTCGGTTTGGTGGTCTTGCAGCAACCGGATAACGTACGACTTCAACCAATCTTTGGTTTGCGACAGAACTTCGCTGTTTACATTCTTGATATCATAGTATGCATCCTCAAAATGGCGAAGAAGCCACTCATCGGTGACCAGGCCATCGATATGATTGGGCGAGACATGATCGAGAGATATGCTCGAGAGTCTCCGATAGAAAATCGACATGTCCGTTTCAACCAACTGCAAAACGGAATCCAATTTTTGCGTCAGCACTGCATCATAGTCTTCGTGCCATTTACGCAAGCCAAGTTTGTTCGCCATCATCGATTGGTATGCCGACTTAAATGCATCCAAGTAGCGATTGAGGCCTTCTTGCAACGGTGATTCTTGTTTTACTATCGGCCAAATCGCATTGGCCAACTGCAATAGATTCCAATGTGCGACTTGGGGTTGCTGGCCGAATGCGTAACGATGGTGGGCGGCGTCGGTAGTGTTGGGAGTCCAGTTAGGATCGTATCCCTCAAGCCAACCGTAGGGACCGTAATCGATGGCTTGACCTAGAATCGACATGTTGTCAGTGTTCATCACACCATGGACGAACCCAACTCGCATCCAATGCACGACCATTTCCGCAGTCCGAACGCAAACTTCGGTAAACCACTTTTGCAGAACGTCGGGGTCATTTGGATCCAAATGCGGAAAGTCATTTGCGATGGTGAAATCAACGAGCATCTTTAGCGTGTCGTTTTCATGGCGGTGGGCAAAAATTTCGAAATTCCCGAATCGTGTGAAGGACTGTGCTACACGGCAGACGATGGCTCCTGGTTCTTTCCGCGGCCGCCCGTCGTAGAACATGTCACGTGTAACTTGCTCGCCGGTTAAGACTAAACTTAAGGCTCGAGTGGTTGGCACGCCAAGGTGATGCATGGCTTCGCTGCAAAGGAACTCGCGAATCGAAGAGCGCAGCACTGCGAGGCCATCACCGGAGCGAGAATAAGGGGTGCGCCCGGAGCCCTTCAATTGCATCGCCCAACGCTGTCCGTTTGGAGCAATGGCTTCACCGAGATTGATCGCGCGACCATCCCCAAGTTGACTAGCCCAGTTTCCGAATTGATGGCCGCCATAACAAGCGGCATAGGGTTTCATTCCAGGCAACAATTCATTGCCGCTTAACACGGACGCGGCTTGTTGGCTTTGCATCCAGTCTAGCTCAATCCCAAGCAACCCCGCGACATCGCTAGAAAATGCGATCACCGATGGTTGAGAAACCGGAGTTGGCTTAACCAGGGAATAGCAACTACCAAAAACTTGTCGGCAAAAATTGCGTTGTTCGGCGTCGCCCGGCAATTTATCGACGAAACGGTTGTCAAAAGATATCATCCTTTCAATCTACCACGTCGCGGCAATTGAATCCATATTCACTTCCTCGTCTGCCCGTTCGCCACAGGGACACAGCCGACAAAGGTAGCAGGCACGCTATTCCTGGTGAACGGCACATGGGATGTGCCTACTACTTTGACTTTTGTCGGCTGTGTCCGCTGGCCTTCATGCTTAACAGAAAATCCTTGAGGATAGTACCTTTCAGGGGTGCAGTAGCTATATTGTGATTCAACCCTTAGATCCTGTCTCGGAGCAACGCTCTTGTCCACGAACGCGCCTCACAACTACGAACTACCGCCATCTCAATCTTCGAAGTCCGGAATGAGCGTATCCGCAATCATCGCCATCATTTTGGTGTGCATATTGGGAGCAATGCTCGTTTGTAGCGGTCTTTTTGCCGCGTTCGTAACCCCAACTTTGGTTCTTGCTCGCGATTCATCGCAGCGAATGCAGTGCAGCAATAACCTTAACCTAATTGCGTTAGCCATTCAAAACTATGAATCGGCTTGCCAACAACTGCCGCCCGCATACACGGTCGATGCAGAAGGCAAACGCTTGCACACTTGGAGAACGTTGATATTGCCTTTTGTGGGCGAGCAAGCTTTGTACAGCCGAATCGACTTGTCGAAACCTTGGGATGATCCAGCAAACGCATTCCTTCAAGACGTGGACATTTTGCTGTTCCGTTGCCCTGCCTCCAAGATCGCCCCAGGCATGACAACCTACCAAGCGATTGACGATCCGAGAAGCGCATTCCCAGGGAGCGAACCACAAAAAATCGAGAACATTACAGACGGATCGAGTAATACGATTTTGCTTTTTGAGTGTGAAGGTGTGAACGCAGTGCATTGGGCCGAACCCAAGGACCAAAGCATGTCAAGTTTCTTGTCCGCTTCCCAACTCCAGGCAAGAGTCAACAATGAGTCCTCCCCGGCTAAGCGCTCGCATCGAGGCGGGCGAAATGCGGTGATGGTGGATGGCTCTCCCCAATTTTTCCCGAACGGTACCGACCAGGAAGTTTTAGAGGGGCTTGCGACCCGCCAAGGGGGAGAAACGTTTGAACTCGACAATAAATAATCGTAGCCAGTACATTGAAGTCTTAGGATGGCTATATTAGGAACAGGACTTCTAAATCATCTTTATTGGAGCAAGAATTTTGTCTACAAACACGCCTTACAATTACCAACTCCCGTCCTCCCAACCTTCTCAGTCGGGAATGAGCACAGCAGCCATAATTGGCGTCATATTGGCATCCATATTTGGCATGATGCTTGTATGTGGTGGGATTTTGGTAGCGTTACTTTTGCCAGCAGTTCAAGCAGCTCGCGAGGCAGCCCGTCGAATGCAATGCAGCAACAACATCAAGCAGATTGCGCTGGCACTTCATAACTACGAATCGGAATACAAACAGTTACCTCCGGCGTATACCGTCGACGAAAATGGCAATCGATTGCATAGTTGGCGAACGTTGCTCTTGCCCTATATGGAACAACAAGCGTTGTATCGCCAAATTGATTTTTCGAAGCCTTGGGATGATCCTGCTAACGCCTTCCTGCAAGACACCAACATTGCGACGTTCCGTTGTCCCTCTTCGGGAATCGCTCCTGGAATGACAACGTATCAAGTGATCGACGACCCGACGAGTGCATTCCCTGGAAGCACTTCCCAAAAGTTTCGCAACATCACGGATGGATTGAGCAATACTTTGTTCGTCGTCGAATTCGATGAAAACATGGCAGTGCATTGGGCGGAGCCTAAGGATCAAAGCATGTTAAGTTTCTTATCCGCTTCCAGTGGTTCACATTTAGGCGGAAGAAACGTTGCAATGGGAGACGGCTCAGTGCAATTCATTTCGAACAGGACGGACCAGCAATTCTTGCAAGGCATGGTAACTAGTCAAGGTGGAGAAAACACCGGATTGGGAAATAGGTAGCCGCATCCCGAAGCTCTTGAGAACTGTAACGCAGCGGAATTGAAAACAAGCACATCAACATGATTCTTCGAGTGAAACTAACCAATAGCCGTTGGGCGCTAGCCCCGGTTTTTCAATTGCTCGACATTGGTCGAGAATCTGGGCTAGCGCCCATCGGCTAATTAACACGAAAAACACAAGCGGATGTGCATTCCATGTACATTTCATGTGCCTTGCGCAAATCAAAATCCTTTGATTTGCCTTCAGGTCAAGTCGATCAAACCATATTCCTCTCTGCTTGAAAGACAAAGAGAATGGCCAAAAAGAAAAGTGGAACGCCAACGGATATCCTCGCTTCCTCACCGACAGCCGGGATGGCACCGAACCCAATGCAGTCGGCAGTCGCACCTCAAATGGGAATGCCTCAAATGGGAATGCCCGGTGCGCAGATGCCCGGAAATCCGATGGCTGGCAATCCCATGTTCGCCATGATGCAAATGATGCAGTCCATGATGGGAGTTGGCGTGCCGATGGCTACCGGCGGCATGATGGATCCGTCTGCTGTTCCATTTGCAATCGGTGCGACCGCCACCGATGACGATGCTGGTCTAAACTCTGATATCATTCGACCGATGCTGCTGAAGAATCGGATCAAAAATCAGCAAGGGATTTCGCTGGGTTGTGTTCTCGATCACCTTTGCTTGACCAACGATCGCAAGAACTCGCTAGGTGGTGTCCCTAAGGGATGTACCATCGCATTGGCTGGCCCTCCAGGAAAAGGCAAAACCCGGTCCAGTTTAGCCGGCCTCTCCAAAGTCGCTTTATCCGGTATGCCGGTCGCATTTGTGATCGCCGAAGAAGGCTTTTACAATCCGCCGGAATTTGGCCGAGATGACCTCTGCAGCCGTATGACCAAAATTGGAATGAAAGCGACTGGGCTCGGTGAAGAAGAGTTTGCGCAAAAAGTCTTAAGCAATATCTTCGTCATGCAAAGCCAATACCATCGCGGCAAGAGCTGGGATGACTTTGTCGGCAAGTATCGTTATCTGGTCGAAAAGGAAAACATCCGCTTCGTGGTGATCGACTCGCTGAATATGCTCGATCCAACTCGCAATCGAACCGCCGACAATCTTTCGGCATTAAAAACCTATAACCATGAAAAAGGGATCACTTGCGTTTGCATTGGCCAAATCCGAGATACCGGAATGCCGGTTGGGGGCGAAGCGTTAATGCATACCGCGGATGTGGTTTACTTGGTCGAGGAAATGAGCCTGGGTTCCAAGGAAATTGCGGACTTCTGGGGGGGCAAGTATCGTGAAAAAATTGAAGTCGTCACCGCGATCAAGAGTGTTACCACACCCATTTTGCAGTATCCCATTCGAACGGATCGCGATCCCGAGACAGGTGTCATGATTGCCCACGCATCGCAGCCTGCGGACTATCCCGTCCTGCCGGTATTGTAAGTGAAAGAGCTTAAACTCGTTTAACAGTCAGCCGAAGGCGTACTGTCGAGTTTCCGTGCCCTCCGATGTAAACAAGTTTTCGACGAGTTTACCCAACCAATTCGTTACTCGGGAGGGTGAGGCTCCAGCCGAACCGCGGCGTCACAAGCTCGGCAGGAGCCTCGCTCTCCCGAAGTTTTTTAAGGGACTTGGCATTGAAAAGATGTTTCGAGCGGTGCTTCGCTCGAACCTTCCAGCGGAAGGGAGCGTCTAAACCGGACGATTGCCAATGTGCTGAACAATCCCTTGGACAACCGTATCCCAATCACCCACTTCTGGCTGCCGGAAGAGCGTGCAAGTTGGGTACCAAGGACTGTCGGCTCTATTTTGGAGCCAACGCCAGTCAGGTGTATACCCCAACATGACGCAAGCTGGCCTAGCTAACGCACCTGCCAAATGCGCCATGGATGTATCGCTTGTCACAACCAAGTCCAAAAAATGGAGTATGGCTGACGTGTCCATAAAAGCGCCGCTGGTTTGATCGATGCTCTCGGGCAAGCAATAAATGAGCTTGCTCCCCTTCCACGTCTTGAGCTGCTCCGTCCCCGCCCCGCGCTGCAAGCTAATCAATTGAATTCCATCCGTCTCTGCCAACGGCGCAAGCTTCTCCAGTGGAACCGACCGAAACATGTCCGCCTGATGGTCCGGGTTCCCTTGCCAAACGATCCCGACCCGCAATTTCGCTGGCGGTAGTTCGCGAGTCAGAACTCCTCGCCAATATTCGATTAACTGCTTGGAGCAGCCAATATAAGGCACTTCGTTTGGAATGTTTGAGCTATCGATGCCTAATACATATGCGACATCCAAAAGGGAGCAATGGTAGTCAAATGGCTGGTCGATATTGAGCGAGTTGGGAACCAAATAGTCGATCCCTTTGCAGCCTTGCAGCAACGCCAGAAGGGGTGGCTGGATATGGACAATCGTTTTCGCGCCGCGATCCTTTAACGTTTTCGCAAATCGGATAAAGTGGATTGTGTCTCCAAGTCCCTGTTCGCAATAGAGCAAGATCGTTTTGCCTTCGAGCGATTCGCCTCGCCATTTCGGCTGACGATAGTTGTATTGAATTGCTTCGGAGCATTTCCAGCGATAATCGTACTCGCGCCAGCCTTCTTGGAAATTCCCTTGCAGTAGGTGAATCACACCTAGGTTGCGATGAAGCTCGGCGTCGTTCGGATTGAGCTGCATCGCCTGATGATAGTACTTGAACGCAAGATCGACGCGTCCCGTCCAAGCATGAAGCGTCCCTCGATTGCGAAACGCGTTGAAGTAATTAGGCGATTGATCGATCGCTTTTTGAAAAGCTGCATCCGCTTCTTGAACGCGTCCCAGATAGCGGAGCGAGTTCCCCATGTTGTTCAAGGCGATTGGGAAGTTGGGCTGTAATGCAAGAGCCCGCTCGTACGCTTGTACCGATTGCGAGTACCTCTTTTGGTCATGCATCGCGATGCCGAGATAGCACCAAGCGTTTACGTGGTTCGGCTCTTTTTCCAAGACAGAGCGGTAAACTTTTTCCGCGTAGGGAGTGTTGCCTTGTTGGTGTATTTGCCAGGCAGAAGCCAGTTGTTCATCCGAAGTAGGCATTGCAATCCATTAGTGAGCGTCGTTTAACAGTCAGCCGAAGGCGTACTGGTTGATCTAGCAAACAAGTACGCCTTCGGCTGACTGTTAAACGAAGTAACGAGTCAAAATTAAACGAGGGAATACGTTGGGAGGGTGAGGCTCCCGCCGAACCGTTGCGTGCACAGCTCGGCAGGAGCCTCGCTCTCCCGTTGTTGAACGCCTTACTTCGTCCCTGCACCGATACAATATAACGCAGTTCGTGTTCGCACGACTAGATCATCCCCCAAAACAGCGGGCGACGCCAAACAGCCTGCTTCCAATGTGTTTTCGGCAAGTGCCTTGCCATCTGTCGAATAAACGTGTCCTTTGCCTTTTTCGTCAAAGCAATAGATTCGACCTCCTGCTAAGATCGGCGAACTGCTGAAATCGCCTCCGAGTCGCTCTTGCCAAACGAGATCGCCGGTGTCACGCTTCATGGCCGTTAATACACCGCGATCGTCTATTGTGCAGATTTGATCGTTGCCAACGAGCAATGGTGATGGTTTGCTTCCGATAGCTTTGGCTGCTTCCCAGGTCACATGTGTTTTAGTGATGTCTCCATTGCCTCCGGCTTCAATCGCCAGCAATTTGCCTTTGCTAAAACCCGTGTTGGTGAAGATATGTTTGCCATCGAACAGCGGGCGCGTCGCGGAGGAAAATTCCGAATAGCGTACCCGCCATATTTCTTTGCCGGTCATCGGTTCGTATGCGAGCACCGCCTTGGACGTTGTGCTAACCAATTGCAGCTGCTTTTCCGTCTTGCCGGGAACCGCAACTTCAATGACCTGTGGTGTTCCAAAAGCTTTCTTGACGTCACCATCGTCTGTTCCGTAATCGACAGTTCGATCAACTTTCCAAACGTTTTCGCCCGTTTGCTTGTTGAGTGCGACTACATATTGTTGATCATGCCCATCCATGTGGAAGATGAGTAGATTGCGAAAAAGAATGGGCGAAGAACCCGATCCGCGAAAGTGGTTGCATTTCAAATCGCGCCGCTGCCAGACTATCTCTCCACTCTCTCTTTTCAGAGCTGCAGTACCGTACGCACCAAATGAAACGTAAAGATGTTCGCCGTCGAGAACTGGAGTTGGGGAAGCGTACGAATTGAATACGTGGAAATCTTTTTGCGTTTCGGTGTTGGCGAAGACTTCTTTGTCCCATCGGATCTTGCCGGTCTTTCGATCGATTGCGATCGCCGACATGCTCAACCCATTTTCCGAAGCCGAGGTCAGCCAAAGTGTGTCTCCCCAGGCTACAGGGGACGACCAAGCTCTGCCGGCGATCTCGGTCCGCCACCGAACATTCTCTGTTTCGCTCCATTTGATGGGTGGATTGGCACTTTGCTTTGCATGACCATCACCAGCCGGTCCGCGGAACTGTGGCCAAAAAGAATCGCCTGCCGACTCAACTTCCTTTGCCGACCATGCCCAACCGACAGAAAAAGGCTCTTGAGCCTGAGCAGCATTTGGCCCGCCACAATGTATTGCGATCAGCGATAAGGAGAAAACAATGGCGGGACAAGAGAGGTGAGGCATGGAACGGTCCTTGGAGGTGAGGAGGGGCATTGGCTGGATTTGCGTCTGTTCTTGTAGCGGCAGGGCGCGAGCCCTCCGGTTTTGAAGCAATCAAAGGCAAACACCGGACGGCTTGAGGTTTCTTGATTTTGTCGTTTAACAGTCAGCCGTAGTAGGCGTACTTGGCTGTCATTGACAGTACGCCTACGGCTGACTGTTAAACGAAATGCATTTGGACACCATTCCGCTAACAAAGCTAGCCGGCGCCTCATTATATTCCAAAAGCGACCCAGGTGGCTCTTAGGGCTGCATATTGGCTCTATACTTCCACGCAAAACCGGTTTAAAAATAGTCTGGTTTCACCCTCAATTCTCAACTCAACCCCCTTACCGATCGCTCATTATGGCTGCAAAACGAATCTTGTTTCTCGTTGGTGACTTCGTGGAAGACTACGAAATCATGGTTCCGTTTCAGATGCTAATGATGATCGGACACCATTGCGACGCTGTTTGCCCTGACAAAAAGCCTGGCGACACCATCCTGACCGCGATCCACGATTTCGAGGGCCACCAGACCTATAGCGAGAAGCCCGGTCACCGTTTTCGAATCAACGCCGATTTCGCGACAATCGATCCAACAACGTACGATGCACTTGTTGTCCCAGGTGGCAGAGCCCCGGAATACCTTCGCCTAAACGATCGGTTGCTCGACATCGTGCGTCACTTCGATGCGGCCAAGAAGCCGATCGCAGCTATTTGCCATGGTCCGCAGATTTTGGCAGCAGCCGGAGTGCTTACCGGCAAACATTGCAGTTGCTACCCTGCCGTTCGCTACGAAGTTTCGAGCACCGGCGGGACCTACGTCGAACCCTCGGCCGGTTTTGATTCAGCTCATACCGATGGCAATTTGGTTTCTGCACCTGCCTGGCCCGCCCATCCAGCTTGGATCGCTCAGTTTGCAAAATTGCTCGGCTCGAAGATCGAGGCATAAGCGTTGTCGATGTCGAGTACCGCCACCGATCCAATCGATATCCTCAAACGACGATTTGGTTACAACAGCTTCCGATCAACTCAACAGAAGATCATCGATCGGACGTTAGCCGGTGGCAATAGCTTGGTCATCATGCCGACCGGCGGTGGCAAGTCGCTGTGCTTTCAGATACCTGCGCTCGTTTACGCCCAAGAGCATGCAAACAAATCCGCGAGCGATCGGGCGGCAGCTAGACCGCCACTGACACTCGTTCTCTCTCCTTTAATCGCTTTGATGAAGGATCAAGTGGATGCATTGCAAGCCAAGGGAATTGAGGCAACCTTCGTGAACTCGTCGCTCGATCGAGACGAACGCAATCGTCGCTATCGCCAGATCGCAGCAGGGCAATATTCGTTGCTTTATGTCACTCCCGAACGTTTCCGCAAAGAAGAGTTCGTGGCTGTGCTCCGCGCTTGCGAAATCAAACTGCTCGCCGTCGACGAAGCTCATTGCATCAGCGAATGGGGGCATGACTTTAGGCCAGACTACACGCGCGTAGGAGAATTTCGTCGCGAGCTTGGCAATCCAACCACCATTGCTCTCACGGCTACGGCCACGCCCGATGTCCAAACGGATATCCTTCGTCAGCTCGGCATCGCAGCCTTCGGGGAAGCGACTGAACTTTGTCAGCTGTTTCATGAGGGAATTCAGCGTCCGAACTTGTCCCTACAAGTTCGAGAGGTTTGGGGGCTGGATGAAAAGGTGGGCATCGTAGAAGAAACCTTGAAACGCTGGGGCAATTCGAGCGGCATCGTTTACTTTACTTTGATTCGAACACTGGAAGAAATGAGCGAACGACTCTTCAAGCAAGGGATCGAGCATATCTGCTATCATGGTGATCTTGCGAGAAACGATCGCCGCCGAGTTCAAGATGGTTTTATGCGAGGTCGAAACCCGCTGGTTTTAGCGACCAATGCGTTTGGCATGGGAATTGACAAAGAAGATATTCGATTCGTTCTTCATGCCGAAGTGCCAGGATCGATGGAGTCGTACTACCAAGAAATCGGTCGGTCTGGTCGCGATGGTTTGCCGTCCGAGTGCATTCTCATGTACGACCAACGCGACTTGAATACTCAGGTCGAGTTCATGCGATGGAGCAACCCCGACGCTGACTTCTATGAACGCACTTACGATTTGTTGTTGCACGATACCGATGCGGTTCGTTCGTTTGGTTTGGAGTGGTTGCGTGAGCGCCTGTGCGATCGACAAAAACGAGATCGCAGACTTGAGACTGTGCTTGCCATGCTTCAGCGATATGGCGTCATCGAAGATGAGCTGGATCTAACGAATGTCCGTGTCGACGGTCCATTGCCGGATTCCCTCTCGGACAACCAGCAGCGAGCGGCCAAGCTTTTGCGAGACCAAAAGAAACTTTATGCGTTGGTCGAGTACTCCAAAGCAGAGGATCCTCGAGAATTCATTCATTCTTACTTTTCTGCCGCGACTGAGCAATTGCCATGAGTCAACGCGAACAAGGCAAGCTGCCAACTTCGACGAAATGGCTGGTCGATGGCTTCTGTTGGTATATCCAACGGATGGTTGCCAAGCAGTTCATTTCCTTTGGTGTGCAGAAGGAACTGTTTGACGCACAAACGATTGATGATTCAGCTCCAGTCATCGCTTATGCGAACCACGCCAGCTGGTGGGATCCCATCGCGGCCATGTTATTGCAGCGGGCTTACTTTGCGAATCGCACTTTTTACGCGCCGATCGATGCCGACGCGTTAGAGAACTACCGGATTATGGCCAAGCTCGGATTCTACGGAGTTCGCATGGAGAGCTTTGATGGCGCGTCCGAGTTTTTGAGCGTGACGAAAACCATTTTAGAGGCCAAGCAGGTCACAATTTGGATCACACCCGAAGGACAGTTTGCGGATGTGCGAGACCATACATTGCCCTTGATGCCAGGCCTAGCGCATCTGGCTTCGAAATTCCCTGAAGTGAAATTTGTACCCGTTGCGTTCGAGTACGCTTTTTGGAACGAGAGTCGTCCGCAGATTTTTGCTCGTATGGGAGCGCCGGTCAGTTCGCCAACGCCACTATCGAAATCGGATTGGAATCAATTGCTTACGGAGCGATTGCGGCAGACGCAAAGCGAGTTGGCTAAAAGCGTGAAGGCCAGGGAGTCGGCAGCCTTCACGTATCTGATTGCCAGCCGACCCGTGCGGCAAAGTTGGTACGACTATGGCCGAAGCTGGTCTGCATGGTTGCGTGGCAAGCCGTTTGATCCACGCCATTCGGCCTAGTGGCTTCGTATTGCATCGACTTCGCCCAAGTATTTGTTACTTGGGAGAGTGAGGCTCCTGCCGAACCGTGGCGTCGCATGCTCGGCAGGAGCCTCGCTCTCCCGTTGCTTCCAACCCATCGTTTGTTTCGCGACAGGCTGGAAGCCTATCCCACCTGCGTTGTGCTACAATGCACTCTGATCCCACCACTCGCGCAATGCGACTTTTTACGCTTGAACCTCTCGGAACCACCTCAATGCGAACCCGCCATTTCCTCCTGTGTGCCTCCCTATTACTCATCGCGAACGCAAGCTCTCAAGCCGCCGATCCACCGGCAATCTCTTGGACCAAACAAGTCCTCGATACGAAGTTTCGATCCGAAGGGGTCGCTGTCGCAGACGTCAATAAAGATGGAAAAAAAGATGTCTTGAATGGCGAATACTGGTACGAAGCTCCAGATTGGAAGCCTCATGAATTGCAGCCACCGATGGACCACAAAGATGGCCTTCAGAATTACAGCCGCTCGTTTGCATGCTGGTCCGACGATTTCAACAAGGATGGCTATCTCGATCTGATCGTTATCGATTTTCCCGGCGTTCCGTGCTACTGGATGGAGAACCCCAAAGGTGGCAACGGACACTGGACCAAACACACGATTTGGCATAGCGCTTGCAACGAAACTCCGATTTATGCTGACTTGCTCGGGACGGGAAAACGCGTTTTGATTATGGGATTCCAACCCAAAGGAGCCAAGTCGGATGGCAACGAAGGGCAGATGGCCTACTTCACCCCGAACGAAAAAGATCCCAATGAGCTGTGGGACATGCATCCTATTAGCGAGCCAACGGAACCAGGCAAAAACGGTATCCCTGGCACGATGCGATTTAGCCATGGACTTGGTGTTGGTGATCTCAACAACGACAACAAGCAAGATGTGATCTGCACAGGTGGTTGGTGGGAACAACCAGCACAAGCCGATGGCAAAACCGCGTGGGCTTTTCATCCAGCCAATCTTGGAGAAGCGTGTGCGGATATGTTTGCATTCGACGTCGACAATGACGGCAAGACGGATGTGATTAGCACGTCGGCTCATAAGTTCGGAGTGTGGTGGTACAAACAAAGACCAATCAACAAAGAGGCGAACGAGCCGCACCCAGTCTTTGAAAAGATCGAACTGTTCGGCCGCTTGGCCTCGGAAACACACGCTGCACACTTCGTCGATATCGATGGCGACGGCAACAAAGACTTGGTCACTGGCAAGCGATGGTGGTCGCACGGTCGCTCCGAACCAGGCTCAAGCTGGGATGCTAAAGTGGTTTGGCTTCGGGCCGAGAAAGAATCGGATGGCTTCGTGAATTTCGTACCGAAACTGATCGACTCGGACTCCGGTATCGGAACCCAATTTGAGGTTACGGACGTGAACGGTGACGGCTTGCTGGATATCGTTTCGTCCAACAAGAAAGGAGTAAGAGTGCTTTTTCAAAAGCGATAGGCCCCAGACGAGCTTGTCTCGTCTGTGCCAATGGTCTAGCAATTTGTTACACGGGAGGGTGAGGCTCCTGCCGAACCGTGGCGTCGCAAGCTCGACAGGAGCCTCGCTCTCCCGTTGAAATTGCAAGCAATTCCAAAATAAAGATCACCTCGCTCCTTTTTGGGCGAGTATCTGTAGCTGGCTTCGTGAGAAACCAGCTTTCAAGAACCGTTGAACAACATCTGGTTTCTCACGAAACCAGCTACTCAAACATCTGGTTTCTCACGAAACCTCCTACTTTAGGTACGAACAACTCCAAGTATGTCGATTTCTAAACAAACGTCCGTGCTCACGATTCCCGTCGTCAACTCGAAACCAATGCCCGCAGTTGGGCTTGGTTATTGGAAAGTAGATAAGCCCGCTGCGGCCGCACTAACAGTTGAGGCCGTCAAGGCCGGCTATCGCTTGCTCGATTGTGCTTCGGACTATGGTAACGAAGCCAACGTAGGAGAAGGGATTGCCGCGGTGGCCAAGCAAGGTCTATGCAGCCGAGAAGAGCTTTGGGTAACAAGCAAACTTTGGAACTCGTATCATCGTCCAGAGCATGTGAAGCCTGCGGTCCAGCGATCGCTTCGCGATTTGCAGCTTGACTATTTGGATTTGTATTTGATTCACTTCCCCATCGCTACGCAGTACATTCCGTTTGAGACACGCTATCCGGCTGGCTGGTTTGCTGACCCAGATGCTGATCAGCCGAAGATGGTACCTGATTCGGTTCCAATCCGTGAAACATGGCAAGCCATGGAGGAGCTTGTTGGAGCAGGGCTGGTCAAGTCGATCGGCATAAGCAACTTCTGTGTGTCACTTGCTCGGGACTTACTCACTCAGTGTCATATTCGGCCAAGCGTACTGCAAATCGAGTCACATCCGTATTTGGTACAGCCCAAGCTGCTTCGTTTTTGCAGTGAGAACTCGATTGCGGTTACAGCGTTCTCGCCGCTGGGCGCTCCGTCGTATATTCCAATTGGGATGGCTACGGAATCGGACTCTGTTTTGACGAACCCAGTTGTGACGGCAATTGCTGGGACGCATGGCCGAACTCCAGCACAAGTAGTGCTGCGATGGGGCGTGCAACGAGGTACTGCGGTGATACCGAAAACGGGGCGGGTCGAACGGCTTCGCGAGAATCTTGACATCGCCAGCTTTTCACTCTCTCAAGCGGAGATGGCGAGCATTAGTGCACTGGACAAGAATCAGCGATTCAACGATCCAGGTGTGTTTTGCGAATCCGCCTTCGGCTGTTTTTATCCCATTTACGAGTAGGCGGTATTTGAAATGAGCAAACTAAATAGCAGACACGCTTCGAGTGCCGCAGCGAGACTTTTGAACTTCTGTCGGCGATTCACTGCGCCGCAGTCGAGAACCCAATTCGTTTCACTGGGTATGTTCGCTTTGTGCACACTAGCACCAATCGGAACCGTGCATTCCGACGAGACAGCCAAGCTGAATGATGGTTTCCAAATTGCCGAGACCGACTGGCCTTGGTGGCGTGGTCCGAGTCGAAATGGAATTGCTTCGGCCAACCAAACTCCTCCGACCCAATGGAGTTTAGAGAGCAATGTTGCTTGGAAGGCACCGATTCCTGGACGAGGTCATGGTTCACCGACGTTGTTCGGCGACCGTATTTTCTTGCAAACAGCCGATGAATCGACTGGAGCTCAATTGGTTTTGTGCTTCGATCGATCGACTGGCAAGCAACTTTGGATGACCGTGGTGCATGCAAGTGGCGGGATGCGAAAGAACAACAAATCGACAGCAGCATCGAGTGCTCCCGCTTGCGATGGTCAACGGGTCTTTGTGAATTTCCCAAATAGTGGTGCATTGCTCACCACAGCCCTCGATCTCGACGGGAAGCAGCTTTGGCAGACCAAGATTTGCGACTACATCGAACACCAAGGATACGGATCGTCACCTGCTTTGTATCAATCGTTGGTGCTCGTTTCTGCCGATAACAAAGCAGGCGGCGCCATCGCTGGTTTGGACCGGAAAAGCGGGCAAGTCATATGGAGCCGCGAGCGTCCCAAGCTGCCGAACTACCCATCCCCGATCTTGCTCAATGTCGCTGGCAAGGATCAACTCATCATGACCGGATGCGACTTGGTTTCGAGCTTCGAACCGTTGACTGGCAAATCGAATTGGGAGGTTCCTGGCGCGACGACAGAATGCGTCACGTCGACGGTCACGGATGGCAAACGAGTCTTCACAAGTGGTGGCTATCCAAAGAACCACATGTCGGCCATCTTAGCGGACGGGTCAGGCAAGCTTGAGTGGGAGAACGAAAGCCGTCTCTACGTTCCATCCTTGTTGGTTCGCGATGGTTACTTGTACGGTGTTTTGGATGCCGGTATCGCTGTTTGCTGGTCGGCGGAAACAGGCAAAGAACAGTGGAAAGCACGCCTGGGTGGGACGTTTTCGTCATCGCCGGTCTTAGTGGGAGACACGATCTTTGCAACCAACGAATCTGGAGAAACGTTTCTCTATCGAGCGGATCCAAACTCGTATAAAGAATTGGGCAAAAACAAACTTGGCGATGAGGTGCTGTCGACCATGGTTGTGTGTGGTAGCAGAATCTATTATCGGGCAGCAGAAAAAAGCGGTCCCGAGCGACAGGAATTCCTGTATTGCTTGAGCAAGTAATCTCACCTTTTCATCTCTTCTCAAAAACCAACATCGAATCGAGTAGAACATGGCACAAGCGATCGTTGACCCGGAGCAGCTTCGCAATTTCGCGATGCAGTTGAAGCGGTTTTCTGGTCTGCTGGGGGACGCGTCAGGAAAACTGTCGCAACAGATGCAGCAGTTGGCAACCTCCTGGCGCGACCAAGAGCACGTCAAGTTTTCGGCCGAATTTGAGCAGGAGATGAAACAGCTCAAGCGTTTGATCGAGACCAGCGAACGGCATGTTCCCTATTTGATGCGCAAAGCAGAGCTCATTGAGGAGTATCAACGCGGCAATGGGTGAAGCCAACGTCAAGAGCTTGGAAGCTATCGAGATCTTTGTCGAATCCATCGGCAAATTGCGGCATGATACGCGGAAGCAGATCGACGAGATTCGTCAACAACTGCAGCGTGTCACGACTTGGATCGAAAAGGAGCTACCTGAATACTGGTCCAACGAAAAGCGAATTGCCGAGACACGCTGGGTAGAAGCCCGCGAAGAACTCTTGCGCTGTACCGCCAAGTCGCGGGCTGAGGACGAAACATCTTGTTCGGTTCAACGTAAAATGCTTCGGAAGGCCACAGAACGTCTCGCACTTTGCGAAGACAGGATGCGAGCGATCCCAAGGTGCCTGATGCAATGGAATCAGTTCTTGCAAGAAATTGCGACGGATGTCAGGCAGGTCGATGATCTCGCCGAATCGACTTTGCTCAATGCCGGGACGCGTCTGCAGTCCACACTCGAAACCCTCAAAAAATACGCGAACCAGTAACTCGAGTGTAGAACAATTGTCCAACTCGAGTGTCGAACAATTGTCCCAATTGTTCCCATCCTGCGTCGCCAAGCCAAAGCACAACCTTCGGCACATAATTTGCGATCTGGCGTTCTATTGAGCCTGACCCTGGAACTAGGCGAGCGGTAGCTCTACTTAAACCGGGAGGGTGAGGCTCCTGCCGAACCTTTGCACCGCTGGCTCGGCAGCACCCTCGCCCTCCCATTGGAACCCTGGGCAGGGAGTCTTCGGCCTGCCGGTCGCCTCAGAACTAACTCCAAAGGAGTTGAGGACAACGTTGAGGCCAACTGCTTTACTCTCGATTCCCGCCTTGCGTTAACACCCCGCATGGATCACTTGGTTAAGATCAACTTTCCCTGTTTCGTTCGTCGCAGTCGATAAATCTGCCCGTCGTTTTCGATCCAGATTTCCTCGCCGCATCGACATAGTTCCTTGAACGGGACGATCTTTGGGAACTTCGAAAAATCGGGTGCTGGTGCTCCACTGGACGGCGGCTCCCCGTCGGTGAGGAAAAAGTTCATTTTGTACTTTCCGGGAATATCGAAACCTTATTTTTCGCAATCCAACTTGCGAAAACCAAAATTAGTATTGACGAAGCCACCGCAAAACGCAATAGTTGTTGATACTGATTCTCATTAGCAATAGATTCGGTAGTGAAAACGCAGCAAGCGATTGGGCTCTTTCGGCAAGCAAGAACTCCTCAGCCAGCCACGTAACGCCAGCAAGTGTCAATTGGAACGCTTGGGCAAGCTGTTACCTGGTCAAAGGGGGAGTTTTTCAGATGAGTTCAAAACGACATTTTCCCAACGGCAGTGCTTCAACATTGGTGGTTGCGCGAGGCTTTACGCTCGTAGAGCTTCTGGTGGTCATCGCGATTATCGGAATTCTAGTTGGACTGCTTTTGCCTGCCGTTCAGGCGGCCAGAGAAGCAGCCAGGCGGATTCAGTGTGCCAACAATCTCAAGCAAATCGGTCTTGCCGTGCAGCTCTACTGCGATTCCCATCGCGGCTTGCCACCGAATGGAAACTACGCCTGGAGCGGCTCTGCCGTTGTGACGAAGAACGCTTGGTCGGGCTTAGCCAGAATACTTCCGTATATTGAACAGGAATCGCTATTCCGAGGTATCGACTTCAACGTCGGCTACAACCTTCAGCCTGGCATATCATCGAGACGCGTTGGTACCTACATGTGCCCGAGCGAAGTGAATGATCGCGGTTACGGAACCGATCCCACGTTTGGAAACAAGTACTGGCCGGTCAATTATGCTTTGAACCAAGGTACGTGGGCAATCATGACGGCCAAGTCGGCAGGGATGCGATTGGGAGACGGGCCCTTTAGCCCAAACCGGTCTAGCAAACTAGCTGATTCGCTCGATGGCTTGAGCAACACCATGGCTTTAGCCGAAGTCAAGGCGTACACCAATCGCATTGGCGGCGCAAGCAATGCAGCAACTTTCGCTCTCGCTCCTGAGCCACCAAATTCGCTCTCTGAAATCGGCCTCGGTGTGTTCAATCCAACGTCGTTTACTCATGTGGAATGGGTTGATGGAAAAGTTCACGAGACAGGAATCACAACGGTGTTCAGCCCGAATACCAAAGTTATCTACAGTAGCAGCGATGGAACAAAGTTTGATGTCGACATCGTTTTGGCCACGGAATCGAACCCCGGAGACACTTATGCGGCTGT
Source organism: Pirellula sp. (assembly GCA_031424235.1). Taxonomy (GTDB): domain Bacteria; phylum Planctomycetota; class Planctomycetia; order Pirellulales; family Pirellulaceae; genus JBKCUI01. The sequence continues at coordinate 30,468 of JANPHB010000374.1, read as the reverse complement.
GACCTCGCGAAGCTATCACGGGGGAGTCGTGAACATCGTCATGTTAGACGGCTCAGTTCACGCGATGAGCAACAGCGTTCAAAAAGAAGTCTGGCGAGCCTTGGGTACAAGAGCCGGCGGCGAGAGTGCTAATGCGATCGAGTAAAACTTTTGCTCTCTCGTTCGTGTTTTGGGTAAGAACATCGGCTTGTGTTTTACGGGGCAATTAGCCGGTGGGCGCTACTAGCCCCCGGTTATGGACGAAACGCGAAGCGCTAACGAAAACCGGGGCTAGCGCCCAACGGCTATTGGTTTGGTTCACTCAAAGACTCATTCCTATTTCGCAAGACAAAGTTCCAAAGCCGTTTGCCGGATGAACTCAGCGCAAGATTCGAAAGTTCATCGGCATCGGCCCAAGCGGTTTCTATATCTTCTTTCCACCTAGCACGCACCGACGAATCAATTTCCGCCTCGTAGCCTTTCAGTAGGATTCGATACCGAGTTACTGCATGTTTGAGTTCATGGATCTTTCGGCCAATCAGTACGGACTTACCGAAACGTTCTCGGAATTGCTTTACAACATGTGCCACTTCCGACGATGCCGTTTTGCAGGGAGTAACATCAAATCGGGGGAAATCCCAAAGCCCCGCCCACCGTTCCTCCGATCCGCATCGGCGCATCAGGAACCTGCCTTTCGTATCGTGGATCACCAGTGCAACTTCGCGAAGGTCTGTAAATTCTTTCGGCCGTTTCGGCAAAGGAATCATGGCTTGAGAACCTGACTTGAACGTTGGACAAAGGTCGTTTAGTGGACAGGCCAAGCAGAGCGGGTTCTTAGGCAGACACACTTGCGAGCCAATTTCCATCAACGCTTGGTTGACGCTGCCGCTCCCTTTTCGCTTCGGTAATACCTGCTCAGCAAACGACCATAGATGCGATTGCCCAGCCTTAGAAGTCGTTTCCTGTTTGAGATGCAACAAGCGAGCATAGAGTCGCTGCGTATTGGCTTCCACGATAGGCTGACGTTGGTCCGCCGAAAAAGACAAGATTGCTCCAGCAGTGTAACGGCCAATACCTGGCAATTCATGAACGCTTTGGAAGTCAGTCGGGAAGACTCCAGCATGTTCTTCTTGCACTACCATGGCCGCTTGGTGCATCTGCCGCGCACGTCGATAATAACCCAGACCCGCCCAGTGTCTGTAGACATCGTCAAGTGGGGCTTCGGCCAAAGAGACTACGTCAGGGAAGGATTCAAGAAAGCGATGGTAAAAGGGAATGACAGTTGCAACTTGGGTCTGCTGCAGCATGATTTCACTCACCCAAATGGCATACGGATCCGATGTGATCCTCCACGGCAACTTGCGACCGTTTTCCGCAAACCACTTGATCGCAAGTCGTCTCAAACGACTTAAGCCCTCAGGACTCCAATCTTCGATATCGTCCTGCATCACCTATCCCGGGTGATATCAGCGCGTTTTCCAAGCGTCACTGGTACTTGAAACTTCTTTAGTTCCATCGGAAAGTCGAATTGTTGAAAATCGAGTGGGTTATCTTTTTCTTGTCCATCGATGCGCACTTTTCTTTCAATTTCAATGACGACAGCCTCGCCATCGGCAAACTTGGCGAGTTGCTTTCTGAGGTCGTCAAAAAGTTGGATTGGAACTCCGTTGACCGAAAGCATTCGGTCGTTCTTCCTAAGTCCAGCGGATTCTGCGGCGCCACCTCGCACTACTTCGTTGATGACAGGAGAATTTCCGTTGGCTTGCACACCCAAAAAACCGCCGCGGGACATAAACAACTCAACACCATCCAGTTGAGATTTCAGCGACTGTTGACCGCTTGACGAAAGCTTGGTGCCAAACAGATAGAGGTTGCCCCATACGGGTAATTTAAGCAGCAAATCGACCGACTCGTCGCCAATCGGTGAATAGACGAACTCCAGTAAATCCAAGTCTGGAGCGTCCTTCAGGATGGCCAAGTCCTCCACATTGAGCTCGGTTTCAATCAATTGAAGCTTCTTAAGGTGCGGCAATGCAATCACGTGCTTCAACACTTGTCGACTGATCTGTGTTCCTTCTAATCGGACAAACTCAACGTCCGTCAACCACTTCAAACAAGCCAAATCATCGGCCGTTCCTGTAAACTTCCTGTCAATCACAAGAGGTTGTTTTTGATAGACCCTGCTGCTCATAACTTGGAGCTCGCGATCCCTCAACGATACCTTGAGAGTATCCAGCAATCGGATCGCAGCTTCGCGTTGTCCAACACCGATAACCTGCAGGATCTTTTCGGCTCGGATCGCTTTCCCCGTGGTTCTTGATGCGGCTAATTCGTTCAATGTGTCGAATGCTAGTTTGCCCGAGTCACTGTAAGGGTCCGAAGCGACTGACGAAAGAAATTGAAAGAGACGATCGGACTTTTCGCCGGTCGCAACGCTCGCCGCTTCGGTCAAGAACGGAATGGCGTTTTCTTTGCATTTACTCAGTCGCAGTGCAGCTACCTGTCGGGTTGAGTAATTGTCAGAACCAAGGTCTTCGATCCAGGATTTGATTTCCTTTTTGTCTGCCTCCGACACATCGCTTTGTGACTGGCAAGATTGTGGTTGGCAAAGCGTGAAAATCGCAAGGAAAAACACATTTGCTAACCATCGAATTCGACAAATGGTGGTTTGACCGCTTGCGATGAGTTGGTTGCATGGGACACAATGCGTCCCAAATCGAATTGAGTGTTGGTTCACTTTAAATTTCATTCCGCGTTTTTCACTTTTTTGGAACTTGCAGCAGCTCCGATGGAACACAGTTTTATAGCATGGGTCAAACAAAGAGCAGCCCGATTGCCCAAGGTTAAGTTAGGAATTGGGGACGACTGCGCTCTGATCGGCGGGGAGTCGTTGGATTTGGTCCAATCGGATTTGGTAATCACAACGGACTCTCTTTGCGATGGAACCCATTTTATTCTAACCGAATGTGGAGCCCAGGCGGCAGGTAGAAAACTGATGGCCGTCAACTTAAGCGATTTAGCTAGCATGGCCGCCACGCCGATTTCGGTCTTCCTTTCTCTCTGCTTGCCCAATGAAAACGCTGGCGATATCGCTGCTGGCGTGTTTGAAGGGGTCTACGAATTGGCCGAGAAATACCGGGTGGCAATTTCGGGAGGCGACACCAACGTTTGGAACGGCCCCCTCGTGATCCACATGACTGCACTTGGGAAAGCAGCAACGGGTGGTAGCTGGCTTCGAAGCGGAGCGTCGGCCGGGGATGCGATCGTGGTAACCGGGAAACTTGGTGGCAGCATTCTTGGAAAACACTTGACGTTCGAGCCACGGCTCGAGCTTGCAACGGAACTTCATCGGTTTGGTGCTGTGTCTGCCGCCACGGATATCAGCGACGGACTCGGCATCGATTTGCTCAACATGACAGTCGCCAGTAAATGCGGTGCGGAGGTTTGGCTAGACCAGGTTCCTATCAGCGACGAAGCCAAACAACTCGCAACCACATCCGGCCGGACTCCCCTCGAACACGCGTTGGGGGACGGCGAGGACTTTGAATTGCTGCTTGCTGTTCCTCAAGAGAAATTAGCCTCCCTGCCTCGTGAGATTTTGGGGGTGCCTTTGACGCGAATCGGAACGTTCGTAACTCGAACAGGGCTCTGGTCCAAAGACAAAACCGGTGTAAAGCAACTAGCGCCAAAAGGCTACGTACACGGCCAATAAGTGTAGCTCGGTTCTCCGAACCGAGACGTCCAGTATTATTTCCAACTCAGCCGGTCGTCCAAATCGCCAGCAACTTTCGATCCGTGGAGACGCCAGCGGCCTTGGAGGCAGTCTCACTTTGTTGTGAAAATGTGCTTAGCCGTGTAACGTGTAACGGCGACAGTTCTTAGCTGCGGGGCTCGCCCCGCAGACAAATTCAGAAATCGAATGCAAGAGCCGTGAAACGGCGCTACCACACCGTGGCGCCGTTTCACCGTTTCACGGCTCGCATATTCATCGTGCCTGGAGACCGTGGGGCGAGCCCCTCGGCTACCAAGTGTCGCCGCTATCGCGGCTAAGAAACCAAGCGAGTTCGTATCCCGAAACGGCAGCTTCGAACCGTCACTCCCCTCATCACTACAACTCCACTTGCACTACAGCCGGCAAGCTCCTTACCGCTTGTCCACTACTCAGCTGGTATTCAGCATGAAGTCGAACAGGACCGTAGCCGATCTTGGACGGAGAAATTTCAAGCGAGCTATCATTACCTGTCAGCGTACCGATCGCTTCAAAGTTATGAACGATTTTGATTTCGCCAAATTCTTTCTTGCGAGTGACCGAGACAACCAGAGGCTTGCCGTCTCTAAATTGCCAGTTCTTAGGTGCCACGAGACTGATTTGTTCATTTTCTTTGCCGATCGTTATCCAAAACGCTTGTTCAAATCGTTGTTCGATCGGCTTAGCGGCTTTGGTAATCAACCGAATTTCATGGGCGCCGATGTCGGACTTATTGAAACGCATTTGCAAGTTCGGATCAAATGGATCTTGGGTTCGAAGCAATCCATCGAGCAACCCTTGAAGCACTTCAGGTTCAGTGGTCGTCTGTGATTCTTCGGTTTGGAGAGTCAGCACCATTGGTTTGTTGTCCAAGTCCTTGTCGTTTTTTGTCTCGATGGTAAATCGAGGCGGATTGCAATAAGGCTGGCACAAAGGATCGCCAACGATGAGCAGTTGATAGGGGCAAAGGACCGAACTATAAAACGCTTCGGCGGTAGTGAGTCCATCCACGTAATGAACATGGATCATCGGGTGGGGGAATTTCTGTTGAATGGAATACGGCTCGGTTACAGCTCCGCTGCTCGCCGCGGCCCCGAATCGAAGTAGCTCGGTTGCTTTGGTTTGCGATGTTGTCGTCATGGCACCTCCGAGACTGGTCAAATTATCAGCGATAGAACCAGGTAGCAGCTTGGCGCCACTTTCGTTCCATTGGAATTGTGGGGTACCAAACATAACGCCTGAGCATTCCGCCCCGCGAGGTGGCAGATCTTTTTCAACGATGTGGGCTGTAAAGCCTTTCGATTGCAGTCGGTTGATGGCGATCGCGAAATTAGGCTCTCTTGTTTTGGTGCGCACGTCCTCAGTCTTGGTAAAGTAGAAAGCCCCTTTTGGATGACTGAAGTCCGCTCGAACGGACGTTAGCAGATTTTGCTTGGCCTCGAATTGCGAAATACCAAGATCGCGAGTGACTGCGAGTACCATCGAGAGCATGTACGACACACCTAGCTGAGGATTACTACTGCCAAGGGTGTTTGCGTTGTAAAAAGTCCGTGCATCAAATCCTCGGCTTGGTAAATAATCAAAAGGGAGTTCCGGAGCACGTTTTGCGATCCGTTTGAAGTCTTTGTCTTCGACGAGGCTGACAAAGGCTGGGTCTTCGAGCAGATGCGAGCGATAGGCCCAGCCACCTTGTATTGATTTCTCGATTCTCTTAAGAGCAAGTTTGGAGTCTCCTGCCAGAGCCCACTGCTGTGCTGCCAGATACTGCATCGGATAAAGCAACTCCTTATCGAGAGTTTCGCAAATGGTATCGAGGAGCTTTGCCGCTTCCTCATGTTTCATTTGCGAGAGGAAATCCGCCAGCTCTTTGGCTTGCTCGCCGTTGGAAGTCAAGGGACGCAATAGTTGGCTTGGGGGCCGCGTCGCGTAGAGATTGCAATCGAAGCCGATGTAGCTTGGATTCTTCGCGAGCACGAATCGAAAGAGATAGGTCAAGCCATTGATGGAGCCGACTGGGGTCAAGTAGGGCGATTTGTTTGGCACGGCATCGATGTCGGTTCCGATTGCAACGGCGGTGGGAAAATCGGCGGAATAGGCGATCCCCTGGATGTGGCTAGTCAGGCCGCGGACTTCAATTTCTTTGAGGACGGGGGTAAGGATCAATTCGCGAAACTGATCGACGGTGATTTGATCGGAGTCGGGGATTTTGGTCAAAACGATTACGTTTCGGCTCGGAATATTGCGGGCTGAGCAATAGACATTGGCGATTGTGCGGGAGTTGAGGGAATCGCCGTTTACGACGACGACCCAATTGCTGGCGGTGGCCCCGGCGAAAGCGGATGATTTTTGAAAATTTGGGAGGAAGAAAGCGATTGCGAAAACGAACGAAAATCTCAATAAACGCGACGAATTGGCGGGGAAAACGGGGTGGTTTTGCATTCGAGCAATTGGGGAGGGGGAAATTGGGCAAAAACAAAGCATAAAACGAACCCCTTCAAAATTTCGGTGACATTGGTAATATCATCGTATTGCTTCGGGAGAGAACTAGGTTGAGGCGCGAGCCGAAACCGGGTATTGAATTCGAAGAAAATGAGAGCGTAGCTCAGTTGGTAGAGCAAGGGACTTTTAATCCCTGGGTCCTGGGTTCGAGCCCCAGCGCTCTCATTGCCCCCAAACCTTGGTTTTTCTCGGTTAATCCTTGAGAAATCAGGGTTTTTTCATGCCCAAGTCGGACAGTTCGAATGGACACAGCCGACAAAAGTAACAGGCACGTTCCGTCGTGTCGTCCGCCGGAGTGAATTGAGAATGATTCCTGGTGAACAGCACATGGTATGTGCCTACTAAGTCTTGAAGGGACGGCATTTTGTAGCCACGACAATGGGATATCAGGGCAATCCGGCATTTTTGCATCAGGACGATGTGAAATGTCATTCCTCGTCATCGTCATCTTCTTCATCCTCTTCCTCGTCGAAGGAGGGATACTGGTCGGGCTTTATTCCCAATTCGCTTTCCACTCGGGGATAGGTAACTCCAGGTGAGGCTTGTTGAAGGCTTTTTCGCGTCTTCGATATTTTAAAAACCCACTCGTCTCCCCAATCAAACAGGTAGTACAAAGATTGTTTGTCAGGCAGCGGAAACATGTTCTTCACGGTTTTCGAATCTACGGACTCGTCTTCATCGTGAAAGTATTGACGATTCCGACTACGGTCGGTGCGTGACAAGAAGAAGCTGAAAGAGTGATCGTTTTCAAAGACGACAGCCATTTGAATTGCATCGTGAAGCTCTGCAAGCGTCGATGCTTCGTCCAACTCGATGATAGCCGTCCAGTCAACTTCGCAATACCTGCCACGTACGAGAGTTACTTTCAGCGTTGCAATCATAATATGTCAAGTCTCCCAAGTTGGTTGAACGTGTCCCGCAATCGACAAACAATCACATCACTGGGCTCGATTGGTTGTTGACTGGTGACCTTTAAGCCTTGCAAGAAAAGTCCATGCCTGTCGGGCAATCATCTCGAGGGCAGCAGCTCTGGCGGAATTGCGGACGGGTCTCGTTCTTTGAGAGCCTTTTCTTTAGCGTCATGCTCTTCTTTGACGTCCTTTCCTGACTCTAGCTCTCTTCGCAAGATTTGGAGGTCTAAAGGCAGAATGTTCTCAAAGTAGCTATCAGCATCCGACGCCCCTATCTTTTTTTCGCCCTCGAGCAACCAGTTCAAGCATTTAATCTGCATCTCAACGTAACTCAAGTCTTGGTTCTGTTCGAGCCATTTGGCAATTCCTCCAGCGTCATCGAATGGAGTACCCTCCCAATATGGCTTGGGGTGACTTGAACCGTCTCGTCCCTTCCGTTGATAACCATACTTTGAATAGTTCTTTGGTCGGTCCTGCAACTGAAAATAAATGCACCACATGCAAGCGTCGCCCACAGAGTTAGACAAGTAATGATTTCGGAAATTGATCGATTGACGTTCGTCCTTAAGGTGCTTGACCAGAACGGGGAAAGCCTTGACTTTCAATTTGGTTAGCTTATCGAATGCATCTTGGACCTTCGTGAATCTTTGAGCATATTCTGGCGATTTGTCGTTCACGCCGGGACTGAAGACCGGTTCATTGGATGCTTTGCTATCGGCAAAAACCAATTGATCAACAAGCGCGTCGACGCTTTGGGATTCTTTCTCGGAGATCTCCAATGCGGAGTATTTCGTCGAGAGGACTTTCGATAAGTCTTGCCCGCAAGCGTATTGCTGCACGCAGAAAATGATAGCTATCGCAACATAAATTCGACTATGCATTTACTTTGACTTTGGCTTTCGTGAGAGTATCCAAACCAAACCACATACGACGCGCAAACTCGTGAAATGAATAGTGTATACCAAGCACGTGAATAGTCGATTCACTAAGCATGTGTGCAAGAGTTTTTGGGGCAATTGGTGGTTTGTTTTCTTGCTTTATTGAACATCAGCAGCAAGCTGGCTCGCCGCGTTACTTGAACACAACTTAGGAACATCGCAACCCCGACGAGGCGTAGCCATCGCAGCAGCCTTAACTGCGGAGCAATGGCATTTGAGAGCCACGGATGAAATCCTCATCTTTACCCACATTTCGGGACAGAATTCGTACTCGTACTCAATGAAATGGTACTCGTACTCGTACTCGATAGTCCATCCGATCGAGTACGAGTACTGCCCTTCGGGCGGAGTACGAATACGAAAACCCCACGGAATTGGAGTTTCATGTTTAATGATGTGGGTAAAGATGAGGATGAAATCCGTGGTCAAAATGGAACGGATTGTCTGAGAGTCGCGGAGCGACGGCATTCCGACTGAAGCTACTTGGCCTGATGACCAAAATTGCATTTGGGTGAGGCAAACATTCACGCCCCATGCCGTTCCTTCTGAGCTCTGGATCAATCGGGCCGTGCAACCTGGGGTTTCGTTCGCGGAGCGAACTTCACCCCAGGCTGAAAAATCCCAACGCATTCGCGATTCAATCGCAGAAGGTTAGTACGGTTTAGTTGCGGCGATTCACTAGCTTGCGCGTCGTGCTACGGTAGCCATCATCGATTCGGGCTCATTCGCATCCTCGGGCGAATGCTGAGCGTATCATCGCCGCTCATCAGTTGACAGCATCCTTCTTGAATCATAACTTGCAAACGCATGGTCCGTTGCAAAAAGCGCGTGGTTGCTTCTACTTCTGCCGAGTCCAAGTCGATGATGGTCAAGTTTTTGCATCGCAACAGCGCGGCTTCGTTTTTGCTCCACCAAATTTCCGCAGAGCTACCACTGTAGGTAACCAAGGTGACTTGTTGAGCACGGCCACAAGCTTTGCGAATGGCGGCTTCCTCTGGTTGTCCAAGCTCGATCCAATTCTCGATGATGCCGGTATAATCGCGTTGCCAAAGGTCTGGATCTTCTTCGGTACTCAACCCTCGTCCAAACTCCAGTCGTTCGTGGGCGAACAAGGCGAACGCAATTAGTCTCGCCATCAATCGTCGATCGTTTTCGGACGGGTGCTGTGCTAAAGTCAGCGTGTGCGAAGCATAGTAACCCCGATCGATATCACTGATTTCCAACTCCGCCTTGTAGACGGTCGCTTTGGTGGCCATAAACTTATTTGATTTCCAGTCGCTTCTTTATGTCAGCGAGCGACAGCGTATTCAGAACATGACTCGGGACAACTCCGGCCCGACGGGCTTGCGTGATACCAAACTTCATCAGGTCCAAATTTGGAATGGTGTGAGCATCGGTATTGATCACGATCGTGACACCTGCCGCGATGGCCGCAGCGGTATTGATGTCGTTCAAGTCCAATCGGGAGGGATTGGCATTGAGCTCTAGAAACTTGCGATAAGTCTTGGCCGCATCGATCACAGCGGTCAAGTCGACTTCGTAGGGTTCGCGTCGCGAAATGAGTCGACCTGTTGGGTGCGAAAATGCATCGACGTGCGGGTTTTCGAGAGCACCCAAGATACGTTGGGTGATCTGCTCGCGAGGTTGACGCTGACCGTAATGGATACTAGCGGTGACCCAATCGGCTTTCGCAAGGCATTCGTCGGCAATGTCCATTCGGCCATCTTCTAGGATATCGCATTCGACCCCTTTGAAGATCCAAAAGTTGCCATCCGATTTGGCGTTGATTGCATCGATTTCCTCCCACTGCTGGAGGAGTCGCGTCTCGTCAAGTCCACGGGCCATGCTAACACGTTTGGAGTGATCCGTAATCGCAATGTATTCAAGACCACGCGATCGAGCAGCGGTGGCCATTTCCAGAATCGTATTTTCGCCGTCCGTTGCGACCGTATGCATGTGCAAATCGCCACGAATATTCGACAACTCAATCAACTTAGCAAAGCGTTTTTGAATGGCCGGTTCGAACTCACCTCGATCCTCGCGCATTTCGGGAGGAACCCAAGGCATGCCAACCAGCTTGTAGATGGACTCTTCGTCTGCGCCAGCAAGCACTTTGGTCTCGTCCTCCACATCGAAGACGCCATACTCGTTGATCTTCATCCCTTTGGATTTGGCGAGGCCTCGGATATGAACGTTGTGTTCTTTGCTACCGGTAAAATATTGAAGCGCGGCGCCCCAGGATTTCTCAGCGACAACGCGCAAGTCCACTTGGAAGGAATCGGTTACGCGGATACTCATCTTCGTGTCACCGCGAGCGATCGTTTCTTGTATGGCCGGGAACTTGGCAAAGTGGTCCATCACCGAATTGTTATCGTCGCTTATTACGAGAATGTCGAGATCGCCGATGGTCTCTTTACCGCGGCGATAGCTGCCAGCGAAGTCTAGTCGTTGGACCGATGGACACTTCTTCATGTGTGTCTTCAGTCTCTCGACTAAATCGTCCGCAACGTCAATGGTCAGTCGCAACGCCGCCTTTTCCGCGATCTGCATGTTCTGCAGAATGGACTGCTGGGTCTTTGCTCCGAAGCCTTTAAGTGAGGCCACCAATCCCGCTTCACAGGCTGCCCGAAGCGTTGCCAAGTCGAAGACCTGCAACTCTTGGAACATCTTCATCGCCTTTTTGGCGCCAACTCCAGGAACCGTCATGATGTCTCGCAGCGTTGGCGGAACTTCCTTTCGCAGTTTGTCCAACTGAGGCAGGTTTCCGGTTTTGACTAGCACCGCAGACTTTTCAGCCAACGTAGAACCGATACCATCGATCGTGGTCAGATCGGTCCCAGCATGGATCATCTCGGCGACCGATTCGCTCAGGTCGCGGATGGCTTTGGCTCCGTTGCGATAAGCTCGAATGCGGAAGGCGTTTTCGCCTGAGAGCTCTAGTAGATCGGCCATCTCCTCGAAGGCGGTTGCAATTTCGACGTTCGTGAACAAGCGTGAAGCTCCTATTCGATCACTTCTTTTTTAGAAACGGGTTGGGCTTTAGCTCGACCTGTTTGACCGATTGCAGATACTCGAGGGTGGCGGCAGCCTGTTCCTCGCCGACTTGAGCGTGGAAGTGCAGGCTGAAGCCGTGTGGGCCACGAGCGTCAATGAGGGCAGGTTGCAAAGTCAAGAATGCCTTGACTGCTTCTAGTTGGCCCATCATAGCAGCACAAAAAATATCGATTCGCGCGCTTCGGGATAACAGGTACTCCACGATGTCTTTTCGCCCCATGTGTGATGCACCGCCCAAGGCCGACTCCCAATCACCACCACCCCAATCGACGAATGCGTTAATCAATGCCGGTTCGCGCTCGAGCAGTTTTTTGACCATGTCGAGATCTGAATGCGCAAAGAGGACAAAGTCTTGTACAAGTTGGCGATTGATTTGTGGTTTTTTCCAAGACAGCGGAAACGACGGTGGCTCGTAATCACGCTCGAAAGGAGCCTCGACTGGGACTGGCTTGGGCTTCGGAGCATTGGGATCATCTTGGGCGTAGACGTTTGCCGTCACGCCGATCACTGCAGCGCCAGCCACAAAACCAAAACTGCGCCGAGTCACAGGCTTAAGCATCGTTAGTCCCCTTGCGTCGTGTCAAAACATCGTGTCAAAATCAAAGCGTGTCGACGTTCAATTATAGCAGTTCGCAATTGGGTTTACGCAGTGTGCATGAAAAACGCAGCAAAGAGTCGCAGCAAAAGAGAAACATGAAACCATCGCCACGCATTGCTTGGTTGGTCCGCTGGCTGTATTTGGTAGCGGTCGTGCAATCTTCGGCGTTGTTTGCCGCCTTGATGCCAGACAGTTGGGCCGATGCATGCGCTGATTTTATGGGAGTTGAGCCGCTTTCTCATACTCCACTGGCTGGTTATTTAGCACGGCTTTCGTCGATGATGTACGTTGTGCACGGAGCGACTTTGATTATTGTGGCGAGAAACATGCCTCAATCGCTGTTCATGGTTCGGCCGCTTGGATGCGTTACTTCGCTATTAGGATGTTTCATGCTCGCTATCGATTTGGCAGAGGGGATGCCGATCGTGTGGACTTGGATCGAGTTCACGGCCTTGACTGCCAACGGAGTTATTATGATGGTGCTGACACCAAGAGCGAACGACTGAGCCGCGTAACGGTTTCCTTGAGCAATCACGGTTTTCGCACTCGTGCCCGGGCTCCGCCCGAATGGCGTTGAATTCGCAGGTAGTGGAATCTCGTAAGAGTTCCTGAAGTGCCTTAAACTGCAGGAAGTTTTACAACTTCCGCTATGGGGATAGACTTAACTCAACGCCATTCGGGCTCCGCCCGGGGACGCAATGCACCGAAGGCTCCTGCCTCCTGAGTTATAAAAGCATGGCTAACGCGAGGCGGAGCCTCGAAGGCAGTGCGTTCCAAGGCAGAGCCCTGGAACGAGAGAACGGGTGCGAAGCACTCTCGGAAACCGGGGCTAACGCCCAATGGCTAATTGACAAAAACAAACGGCAATGTGCCTAAGAAGCGCAGAAGGTCGAAACTGACTTGACGATTGCACAGTCGTCTGGAAATGTGTGGAACGCTTGGATGAGCAGTTGGCGTTCACGCTCTTCGACGTGGACGAAGCTGACGGCTCCAAAAGCGATGCGTCCGCTTGAGTCAAACGAATGAACCAATTCGTTTTCGCATTGGCTCGATTGCAACTGATTGTGCAGCATCCAGAACATGTCGGACGAGACATGCTCCAATTCAAACTGCGTATGGTAGGTCACGCCTTGCTTACGATCGACTTGCTCGACATTCTTGCCCTTAAGGTTGGAACCGACCAAACGTCGTTTCTGAGGAAGCAATTGTTTTGATGAACAAACGACTTCGGTCATAACGACCGAACGCGAGTTGAAGGTCACGATGTGACCATCGCTGGTGATGTCAATTTTGGCTGAGTACTTGCTGCGGTCGATTGACCGACTGCGATAGATGCTAAACAACTCGGGGTGAATGGATCTTCCAAAAACGTAAAAAGCATGCTCGGCAACTGTCGGTCGGATCGAAAGCACGAGGTAAACCTTGCGTTGTAGGGATCGAATGATTTGTATTGATGAGGGGGCGGGATTATAGACCGTGGATTATGTCCCATCCAAGATCAACTTGGCAACAATTTTGCAATTCATTTTTTTCCTCCATTCTGTGCGTAATGGTGTTGACAAAGGTGAATTGGCCCGCATCCACTCATGTTGACGCGAAGTTGACAAACCCGTTGCGACGGTGTCATTCGGGATATGCTATGATAGCAGTCCGAAATCTCGAGGCACCTTACCGGTGGAAACCCTTAGTGTGCTCGACGAACAAGACCTCCAACCATGAAGACAGTGAACCATGCATGTGGTGATGGCTGCTGCGGAAGCGATTCCGTTTGCTAAAACAGGCGGACTAGCGGATGTATGCGGAACCTTGCCTCTCAAACTTGCCGAGCAAGGACACCGATGCAGTATTTTCATTCCTGCCTACAAACGGGCTTTGGAATGCGGTTTACCTATGGTCGACACCCATATTTCGTTTGTGGTGGATATGGCCGGGCGGCCAATGGCTGCTCGAATACTCAAAACGACGCTTGGAAATGGTTCCGTTGATGTCTATCTCGTGGATCAGCCCCTCTACTTTGATCGAGATCAACTTTACGGCGACTACCGTGGAGACTTTCGAGACAATTGCGAACGGTTTTGCTTCTTCTCTCGCTGCGTGGTGGAGGCCATCGAGCGGCTTCGACTGCCGGTCGACATCATACACTGCCATGATTGGCAAGCGGGCTTGATTCCGGCTTATCACAAGACGAACTTCCGCGACTTCCAGTGGTATCGAAATGCTGCGTCCGTAATGACGATTCATAACTTGGCGTACCAAGGTCGTTATTGGCAACACGACATGGGTTTGACGGCCATGGATTGGCAGTACTTCAATTGGCAGCAAATGGAGTTTTACGGCGATCTCAATTTGCTCAAGACTGGAATTGCTTTTTCTGACTATGTGACCACGGTGAGCCCGTCGTATGCGATGGAGATTCAGACTCCGGCATTCGGTTGCGGCTTGGACGGTACGCTTCGCGTTCGAGGAAATCGCATCGCAGGAATCGTCAACGGGGTCGACTACGATGTATGGGACCCTCGAAACGATATCCATTTGGTCCAGCAATATAGCGTTGACAACTGGCGGGTGGGCAAAGCACAAAACAAAAACGATCTTCAACGACTCGTCGGTCTACCGGAACGAGCGGATGTGCCACTGATTGGGTTGATCGGCAGATTGGCTGAGCAAAAAGGCTGGGACTTGGTCAAGCCGCTGCTGGAACAGACAGTGGATTCGCTGGATGCCCAATGGGTTATTCTCGGCAATGGCGAACAGCGGTTTGCCAACGCATTGTCCGAATTGGCCCGGCGTCGACCAGACCGAGTGGCTGTGCGATTGGAGTTTTCCGATCCGATGGCCCACAAAATTGAAGCTGGAAGCGACATGTTTCTGATGCCAAGTCGATACGAACCCTGCGGATTGAATCAACTTTACAGCCTTCGCTATGGAACGGTGCCGATCGTACATGCCACAGGCGGCTTGATTGATACGGTGAATAACCTGAATGAGGCAAGTTTGGCGGCTGGAACGGCTACCGGTTTTTCCTTCCAAAACTACGATTTTGAGTCTCTAAAAGAATGTGTGCAACGTGGAATAGATACCTATTCGCGTGAACCCAAAGTTTGGGCTACACTGGTAGATAAGGGAATGACGCAAGATTGGTCGTGGACCAACAGTGCATCCGCCTACGAATCCGCCTACCGCCGAGCCCGCGAGTTGGCAGCCATAGAGGGTCGACTCTAGAGAGCCCAAATACCCATGAACGAAACACGTTACGATTGGTTGTCGGATCGTTGGGTTATTTTTGCTCCAAATCGTGAAGAACGCCCTGATCAATATCGCCAAGGTGTGCCTCCTGCGGCAAATGAATTGATTGAATGCCCGTTTTGTTGTGGCCACGAACACGAAACGCCCAATCCCACGCTCGTTTTGCCAGAAAACGATTTCGACGATACTTCAAACAGTCGCAAACAGCACCCATCGTCTCGCTCACGACATCCATGGCAAGTACGAGTTGTTCCGAACAAATTCCCTGCCGTCCCGGCGCTTGGATCTGCTCAACTGGATTCGCCCCGATGTGATATACCTCATACTCTCTTGGCCTCCAAATCGATGCTGCCCGATGTGGACGGATCTGTTTGTCTTTCTTCGCAAAGCCATGTCCAAACAGCACAAGCAGAGCACCTCTTTCAACGCAACAAACCGAGTGGGGCACATGAGGTGATCATCGAATCACCGATCCACGTCGATAGCCTCACGCATTTGGATGAAGACCACATCTCGCTCATTTTGGAAGCATATCGTAGACGCTTGAATCATTGGCGGGCCCAGCGAGACCTAAAGTACGCGGTGATCTTCAAGAACTACGGATCGGATGCGGGTGCCTCGTTGTATCATTCGCACAGCCAGTTGATCAGCCTCGACTTTGTTCCGCGGGACATCGAAAAGGTCAACCAACGACTGGTGCTGCATCGACAGAAATATGGCTCCTGCTATATCTGCCAAGTCATGAACGAAGAAGAAGAGCGACAAGAGCGGATCCTAACCAGTTCCGAACACTTCGTTGCCCTTTGTCCATTCGCTTCACGGTTTCCCTACAGCTTCTCTATTATTCCAAGAGCGCACAAAAGCCGATTCGAAGAAGTCACGGAAACCGAGCGCGACGATCTTGCAGTCGTAGTCAAGAAAACGTTGGCAGCGCTAGAATCAGCTCAACCGTCGGCGGCCTACAATTTTGTCCTGCAAACCAGCCCGTTTGCCGGTGGCCATGAAGATTCGTATCACTGGCGTTTAAGAATCATACCGCGACTAAGCAAAGTTGCCGGATTCGAATGGGGTTCGGATTGTTTCATTAACACCGTGACACCTGAACAAGCAGCCAGAACCCTTCGGGCTCATTTGCAGTAAGCCAATGGCGGCGACTTATTCATGATCGTCGAGATGGTTAAAGGTAGACAAAACCGCTTTCGTCTGCGAAATCGATGCCTTATTAGGAAACGCATAACCGATTCGCGGCAGCCAAGATTGACGAAACGAGCCGTGCAGCTGACCAAGACCTCGTGTGCAACAAGTTGTTAATATTTGCTTAGCGTTGCAGTCGTTGACTCCGCCCGCAGGCAAAATCCCAATTCTATTTCGTGCAGATTCATTCAGCAGCTTTAGGGCCAATACTCCATCCAGAGCTGAGTTGGGGCCACCGCTGGTAAGGATGCGTGTGAAGCCAATTGCAATAAGTTCCTCAAGAGCCCTAAGTGGGTCACGGACTTGATCAAAGGCGCGGTGCATTACGAGCTGGTTCTTTGGCAATGCCGCTCTAGCAGATCGAAGGAGCGGCAGGTCGAGTTCGCGCGAGCTCGTCAACCCTCCGATCGCAACACCTTCCGCTCCTAGCTCGATGGCTTGCTTTGCTTCCTCAAGCATCAAATCCCGTTCAACTTCGTCGAAATAGAAATCGCCAGCCCTGGCCCGAATTAAGACGATGAGAGGCAATTGAATAGCAACACGAACGGCAGACACCAAAGAATTGGACGGCGTGACGCCACCGAGCTCCAAAGCGGAGCAGAGTTCAATTCGATCTGCGCCGGCCTTCTCCGCTGCGATCGCTCCTTGGATTGTATCGACACAAACTTCTAGCATTCCCATCCTCTTATTGTTGCAACACAATGGTCTAGCTCTTTTTGTTTTTTCCTCCCCTTCTCCTCCTCAGGAGGAGAAGGGGTCGGGGATGAGGAGGCTGGCGGAGATTATACAATAGCAGTCCCAGGTTGTCTTTCTGAGCGATGACGAACCTGTGCCGCGAAACGCCCTATGTCGAACGACTGAGATGTTGTTACCGGGAGGGAGAGGCTCCTGCCGATCCAAACGCCCAGCTCGGCAGGAGCCTCGCTCTCCCGCATGAATCTCGGGGTGGTAGAATATAAAGCGATCCCGGCATAATTCGGAAGGAACAAAAGTTGCGCATGCTCCAAACGCCACAACTCCGAACTTTTTTCACCCGAGCGCTAGCTAATAGTCTGAATTACCGGGGCTAGAAGAATATTCCAGGATTTGCTGTAATCTTCCTCCATTGGATGTGTGTCTATTGGTAGGAAACACAAATCCTGAGGCAACAGCGAATGGCGACTGTGAGCAACACACACTTGGATACCCGAAACAGTCTCATCTTGAGGCTTTCCGACAAGCAAGATATTGAGGCTTGGGATCGATTCGTCGAAATCTATCAGCCTCTCATCTTTCGCTTGGTTCGTTCCAAAGGCTTTCAGGACGCCGACGCTGAGGACATCGTCCAAGAGGTTATGGTTGCGGTTTCGAAAGCCATCGAGCGTTGGGAACCCGATCCAAGCAAGGGGCGATTTCGAGATTGGTTGTTTCGAATTACTCGCAATCTCATGATCAATTTTTTGACGCGTAGAAAACACCAGTCCTTTTGAGCAGGACGTGGAATGTTTGTCGAGTTGCTGGATGAACACCTTGAGCAAGCGATGCAACCGACCGAAGCCTCGCAGGAATTTGATTTGGAATATAGACGCGAGCTGTTTTTGATTGGGGCCGAACGTGTCAGCCAATCCGTGCGCACCAAAACTTGGGATGCCTTTCGGCTAACGGCCATCGAACATCGCTCGATAGCGGAGGTAGCCAGCGAACTCAAAATGAGCGAAGGAGCCGTGCTCGTCGCTCGCTGTCGTGTTTTGGCAAGGTTTCGCGACGTAATCAAAAGTTTGGAAGGATTGGATTCAATCGAGAGCAAGGTTCAACGATGAGAAAAGCTTCCAATAACAAAACCAATAACCATGCGAGCCTTGAGCAACTGAGCAACTTGCTTTATGGCGACGAGGAGAGTCCCGCGACAATGGAGACTGCCATCCACGTGGAAACGTGTGAGGTTTGCCAAATGCGACTTCAAGAGATTCAGCCTTTGTCCGAGGTCGAAGAAGAAATCAGTATGCTGTTTTCCTATGGATTTGAGTTGGAGGCTGAGAGGTCGAATCGATGGCGACACAGGCCGTCGAACAACATCCCAGGGACCAACGCTTCCTTTTACAACGTAGCCATTAGCGAGGAGGTCCAGCTTGGACCACCCTCGCACCCGGAGATGTTGGGGCGGCTTGGTCGTTACGAAATCGAACGCAAAATTGGTTCTGGCGGAATGGGAATTGTGTTTAAGGCATTTGATACCGAGCTGAATCGACCGGTTGCAATCAAAGTCCTGGCACCGTACTTGGCAAGAAACGGCGCCGCACGTCAGCGTTTCGGAAGAGAATCCCGAGCGGCCGCAGCCGTCGTGCACGAACATGTCGTCGCCATCCACAACGTCGAGTCCGATGGCGAAACGCCGTTTATCGTGATGCAGTATGTATCAGGTGAATCCTTGCAAGCCCGAGTTCAGCGACTTGGCCCGCTGAGCGTTGAGGAGATCCTGAGGATTGGTATTCAAACAGCAGCAGGCTTAGCGGCCGCGCATGAGCAAGGCATTGTGCATCGCGATGTCAAACCAGAGAACATTTTGCTGGAGAACAGTGTCGATCGCGTTCTGCTGACCGACTTTGGACTGGCTCGCACGGTTGACGATGCAAGTCTGACGCATACGGGAGTGATCGCTGGAACGCCATCTTACATGTCGCCTGAGCAAGCCAATGGCGAAACAATCGATCACCGAACGGACTTGTTTAGCTTTGGCTCTGTTCTTTACTTCATTGCGACAGGTCATCCACCGTTCCGCGCTGAGAGGGCGATGGGCGTCCTGCACCGCATTTGCACATCACCACATCGACCCGTGTGGCAAGTCAACGCAAAAATACCGCAAGAGCTGTCTCAGTTAATCGATCGCTTGCTTGAGAAAAATCCAACCAAGCGAGTCGGCTCGGCGCATGTTGTACGTGAGACGCTTACACGGATTTTAGCCAAGGTTCAAAGCGGTCGGCCTGCGATTGGGTTGCGTTTGAACACATGGCTGCATCGCCATCAACGAACCATCATGTCAGCTGCGTTTGGAGTAATCGCGATTGCATCGATATCAGCGTTTGTCTTGCTGACACGATCGTGGCGTTCTCAACAAGGCGATTTGGCTCCTGTGGTGAAACAATGGAACGACGCAGAGATCACCAATCACGTTAACGACCCAGATGCGATGTCTGTGGCAATAGCATTGGACACGTCAGATCGAGTGGAGTTTGACCGGAACTTGGGGCAAATCAATGCAGAACTCGAGCGCCTCGACGCGTTGCCGCGTGAAACGATGGAAGCGGACCAATGGAACGAAGAGTTGGGAGCCATCGCTCGGACACTGGTCGAAATAGGTAAAAGCGATTAGCAAGGCAATTCCCATTTAACAGCAATACCGTTCAATCATTTGTTTAACAGTCAGCCGAAGGCGTACTGGGCACTGTCAGAAGTACGCCTACGGCTGACTGTTAAACGAGTTTTCAACGAAGCTTCGCTTCGTTGACGGGGTATTCGGTTTGACAGACAACCCTCACAAAAAGAGATCAAAATGAAAGCTAGATACAAACCGTTCGTCTTTGCGATGTTCGTAATGATCGCTGGGCAACAACTTCACGCTCAAAATCCGAATGCAGCATCGGCACTTTTGTCGGGTCCTGAACTTGGAGGCCAGTCGGCCAGCAACGGAAAGACGCTCGATCACGTGCGAGAATCGCTGCAAGCCAAACGAAAACAGACCGGACCTCAAGCAAGTAAAGGAGCGTCGGGTTTGGATGGTGGCGAAGGTGCCGCTGAGGGCGGACTGTCGGGTGGGCGCGGAGGATCGTCAATGGGCATGGGCATGGGCATGAGCTCGGATG
Source organism: Pirellula sp. (assembly GCA_031424235.1). Taxonomy (GTDB): domain Bacteria; phylum Planctomycetota; class Planctomycetia; order Pirellulales; family Pirellulaceae; genus JBKCUI01. The sequence goes on along the minus strand of JANPHB010000374.1, from coordinate 10,462 downwards.
GAAGCACTATTAGAATGGCGGGTGCAGGCTCCATGGGTATGCCGGGCGGGATCAGCTCGGGTGCTGACGTAGGGCCCAGTGGGATGAGCGGCCCGTCCAGCGAAAAGCAAAAGCTGATTCAGCTTATCCAACAGTTGCGAGAACGGCTCAAGTCGAAAAAGTACAAACGAGAAGATGTCGAAAAACTACTTCGAAGCGTTCTCGCTGACTACTTTCAACTGGACATGGAAGAACGCGTTGGCGAGTTCGATAAAGTCAAAGCCCGAATCGCGGAGATGGAGTCCAAATTGCAAAATCGGTTGGACCGCCAAAAGGAAATTATCGAGCTTCAGACATTGCAGATTCTCCACAAGGCAGATGGCTTGGACTTTGTTATCCCGGGAGGCGAGTCGGGCAGCGGCTCCGGGAGTATGGGTATGGGAATGCCAGGATCGTCGAGTATGGGAATGCCAGGGGCGGGCATGGGAATGTCAGGGCCGGGAGGAATGTCAGGGCCGGGAGGAATGTCAGGCGCGGGAATGGGAGCCGGTGATAGTGGCGGCAGCGACAATTTATTCGGAGGCAGTAGGGGAGGTTCGGGCAGTGGGTCGGCAGGTCTTCTGGAGGGCATGAGCGGAGGTGCGATATCAGTTGCATCTCCGGAGCCCGTCCTTGGTTACGACATCGGTTTTGGAGCAACAAAATATCTTCGGCTTGACGGTGTAAAACCAGAGCGCAACGATCCGCTGGTTTCATATAAGCTCATGAACAACAAAAGACTCGTGACCACATCATCGACAGAAGAGAAGATGAAGAGCATTCTCAATGCCATGCACGAATTTCACGAGGTATTTCAACATTTGCCTGGGGCCGTCAATCGGCATGTCAAGGGACAACCACCACATAGTTGGCGTGTCGCTCTTTTGCCCTTGCTCGGGCACTCGGATCTTTATCGCGAATATCGATTTGATGAACCTTGGGATAGTCCGAGCAATAGTAAACTGATCGCAAAAATGCCGAAAATATATTCGGATACTGATTCCGACGACCAGCAAACCAATTCCGCGTTTTTCGTTATCACTGGAGAGGAAACGGCGTTCCCCCTCGATCGACCGACATCAATGGCAGATATCACAGACGGAACGTCCAATACGATTGGAATCGTAAGGGCTAAGCGAGATATCCCTTGGACGAAACCACAGGACATGGACAGCGAAGCCGCCCTTCCAGTGCTCTCGGCTGGAGGTTTGGTTGGATTCATTGACGGTTCCGTTTTCTTAATAATGCCAAAGCTGCCAAATTTTGAATTGCAAAAAATTATTACGCGTGCAGGCGGTGAGCCGATCAGCCCTCGATAAATGTCGGTATTCTCATTCGCATTAAGCTCGTCCCCTGGCTCCGCTTGGGACTCATAACGTCGTTCCGCCGCCCAAGACGTGCGTCAAGTTTTGTTCCTCATGAAAGCTGTCCTGCTCGAAGCCTGAAGGCTGACATAAACTCCGCCGGGGTCGAAGGCGTCGAAGGCCCCGGTAATAATTTGCGATTGTAACGCAAGGGCCTGAAAGGCCGACACATCAACATCCAGCATTAACGAGAAGGTACGTCTTCAATTCGTGTTTCAGCCCTTCAGGCTTTTGATTTCTTTTCTGGTCCATCCGGTGGTTATCACCGGTTATCACCATCGGCAGAGGATGTGCCAGCCCCTTCGGGCTTAAGATGAATAGTGTTGAGTTAGCAAGTAGTGGAATCTCGTAAGAGTTCCTGCACTGCCTAAAACTCCAGGAAGTTTTACAACTTCCGCTACGAAGACAAGCTCAATTCAACGCCCTTCGGGCTTAGATGTCCTAAGCTCTTTGCCCGCGTTCCGCGGCTTTGACAACGAGTTGATTGACAACTCGTTTGACTCCAGAAGTACCCGATGCAGCAGACGTCGCGGCCATCTTTTGATGGGCTTGAGTGACTGTTCCAGTCAAAGTTGCTAAGCCACTTTCCACCGTGACAGTCACCTTGCATGGTGTTCGAATCCCTCGCATCGCCAGCTTATTGATCACGGCTTGTGTCAATTTGATGTCTGCACTGCTTTGGGCCATGGTTTGCACTCGTTTTTCAGAAGATCGAAAAGGAACCTTGTCACGATACCCGACGTGGCAGCTAAACCCGGGTAATTCTGAACATTTGGACAAAAGAGATGGCGTTCTGTTTTTTTGGCCACAAAAAGGCACAAAATCCACAAAGGAACGCTTGAACTCGATCTTGAAATCACCAAACAATAGCGGTTCTTCTTTTGTGATTTTTGTGTCTTTTCGTGGCTAAAGTGTGAACTGGAGTGGTTCACAGAAGTACTAGCCGCGTTCTTAATAATCAGTCCACGTTTCGTCGAACTTCGATCGATGTTATCTTGTGATTTGTATCGGCTAGCTCGATTAGTCACTACCAGGCGAGTAAGGGCAAGTTGATTTTGTCGTTTAACAGTCAGCCGAAGGCGTACTCACTCTCGCTGACAGTACGCCTTCGGCTGACTGTTAAACGAAGTGCATCTGTCATCCTACCCAAGCGTTTTTGTTTATTTTAACCAATCACGAAAAGACCATCATGGAAGATTCGGACGAAATCGACATCCAAGAAAATCAACCCGCTTCGGCGCCTGCAGGCCAAGCTCCCAAGCCTGCACCTGAGTGGAAGCCGATTACAGCCAAGCAGCGCCGTGTTCTTGGCACGTTGATGGAGAAGTCGAAGACGACGCCAGACGCTTACCCCATGACCTTCGCTGGGTTATGCACCGGTTGCAATCAGAAATCCAACCGGGCTCCGATCACCAACTATAGCAGCGAACAAGTCGAGACGATCGTCGACGAATTGCGGGCCATCGGTGCCGTCACGATCGTTCAAGGCTTGGGCCGAAACACCAAAGTCCGCCACTATGCCTACAACTGGCTAGCGATCAGCAAAGTCGAGGCGGCGGTCATGACGGAACTATTGCTTCGCGGCGAACAGACGTTGGGTGAGCTCAGGACGCGAGCGGCACGCATGGAGCCGATTAACGATTTGCAGCACATGTCCGATCTGTTTAACGAGCTCAAGCGCCGCAATCTCGTGGTTGAGCTAAGTCCGCCCGGACGCGGTCAAATCGTCTCGCACAACCTGTATCCCGAGTGGGAACTTGAGCAAGTTCGCAAGTCCGTTGCCGCGGGCATTTCTGCGAGTGGTGATGCCGACGAACCCTCCAGCTCCGTCAGCCGTTCGGCCCCTTCGAACGCTGCTGCCAACGTCGACGCAAACAATCGAATCAAGGAATTGGAATCGGAAATAGTCGAGCTCAAGGAATCAATTAGCGATCTCCAGACTCGCTTGAGCCGACTGGAGAAAGACTTAGGAGTGAGCTAGTGCGAGTTCTGGTCATCAATGCACCAGGCATACTGGCTCGTGAACTGCAGAACCGCGCGAACAGCAGCGATGACTTCCAGCTCATGGTTGCATGTGGAAATAATCCGCTGGGCCAAGTAACCGGAAGCGCCGAGTTTTCCTTTTTTGTAAGCCGAAGAAAAGTCGACTTCGGAGCCATTGCCAGGTTAAGGAAACTCATTCGGGATTTTCAGCCCGACATTGTCCATTGTTTCTTGCCTCGCTCTTTGTCTCAGACCGTGCTCGCGACGATCGGCTTGCAAAGGCAACCAAAGATCGTTTCATTTTACGGGATAACTCGCATACCAAGTTGGCGCGACCCCTCGGACTGGATCACTTATCTTTGCCCAAAGGTGGCGATGCATTCCTGCGAATCCAATGCTGTGAAACATGCACTGCTGCAGGCTGGAATCAAGGAAAGCAAATGCGAAGTTATTTACAATTGTGTTGAGAAGGCCTGGCATTCCCTTTCCAAAGAGCAGTTGCTTGCCAAATATGATTTCCCAAGCGATTCGTTTGTCGTAGGAACTGTCGCAAGCGTCCGCCCCGTCAAAGGCATCGATGTTATGCTTCGTGCTTTGTTGGAGTGCGCACACATTCCGAACTGGGTCTCGATTATCGCTGGTCCATTGCAGGATCCGGTCGTTGCGAAACTTGCGGAACATCCGCAACTCAAAGATCGCATTCGATGGCTTGGCTATACTCCCAATGCGGCGACACTGATCAAGGGTATGGATTTGTTTGTGATGCCGTCACGCAAAGAAGGGCTTTGCCGAGCGCTCATCGAAGCTATGGGACAAGGCGTGTGCCCGATCATCAGCGATGCAGGTGGGATGAAGGAAATCGTTCGAGATGGGGTGGACGGAGTTGTTTTTCCGAGCGAAGACTACAAGAGTTTGGCTGCGATTATTCAACGTCTGCATGCCGCGCCGGAGCTAATTTCGCAGTATGGACATTCTGCATTGGAACGAGCCGAAGCCATGTGTTCGCCGCAGGTCGTCGGGGAGCGAGTCATTAAGATGTATGAGCGACTGATGGCGAAATCCCAACTCGACGCATAGTAGCGTAAGCGATGAAAAGCATGAAATGTCGGTTCAGTCGATGTTAATGGAATTAGTTTCATGCGATTCAATCGCGAATGCGATGGTATTTTTTAGCCTGGGGTGAGTTCGCGCTGCGAACGAAACCCCAGGTCAAATGCCCTATTGATTGGAAGCTCTGAAGGAGCGGCACTCGGAGTGAATAATCGTTTGGCCAATTGCATCGCCTGAAATCATTCGAATCGCGACGAAGTTACGAATGCCGTCGCTTCGCGACTCTCAACTCAATCGCAAAATGCCTACCTCGGATTGCATCCGAGGCTATCAAATGCCACTGCTCCGCAGTTGAAGCTACGTCGAATTTCAAGACCGGAAAAACGATAAATTACCGTCGAAGCGTTCGGCCCATGCATTCGAGCAGAAACTCGATGACTTCAATATGTCGAGTGGCTTCGGCTAAATCTTTACCCCATGCGTAAAGGCCATGTCGGCGAATAAGATAGCCCCAGCACTTCTCTTCTGGATGCTCATCCAAGTAACGCACCACCTGAGCTTGAAGGGCTGGGATGTCTTGCGTGTTATCGAAGATCGGCAGCCAGCACGAGGATTGATGCGTCGTGATCCCGTCGAGCCCTTTGAGCATCTCGAAGTCATCGATCCGAAGTCCGCCTAATTGGAAAAAATGCTGCGAGAGCGTGGTCGCCCAAACGCTATGCGTATGAAGAACCGCGCCTGCACCACATCGCGAGGCGGCCGTACAATGCAACAGCGTCTCGGCACTACTCTTGGGTTGGTTCGTTGGCGTGACCTTGCCATGCTCGTCGACAATCACAAAGTCGTTCGGACCTAGGTGCCCTTTGTCTTTGCCGCTGGCGGTGATCAAAAGTCTCAATGGATTGCGATCGATGACAACGCTGTAATTGCTGGAAGTCCCCAGTGACCAGCCTCGGTTCCAAAGTTGGTGGCCGACCCGTCGAAGGCCATTGATTTGATCGGCGTAGGGTTTCAGATGGGGTGCGAAGTCTTCGGTTGTGTCTGACACAGGTCGGTTGATGTATGGAGAGTGAGAGATGTGTTTAGGAAGGATTGTTCACAACCCACGGGCTTGTGGCTGGGTCGTTTTACAGTCAGTCGAAGGCGTACTCAAAACATTTCCCTTACGCCTACGGCTGACTGTTAAACGACAAACACTTGCACAACGAAAAAATAGGACCGGCAGGATTCGAACCTGCAACCAAGGGATTATGCGTACCAACTACGGCTTTCGCCGCCTCTTTCGAGTTTGGGGTCTGGACCATACCTTCACTTTACGTGTTTGCCGTCTGGTCTCTACACCTTCCGCTATCGAAAACCGTTTCGGGCTACTCGATATTGGCTTGGCTCGGGATTAACATGCCTGATTCTCCAAGGAATTGGAGGGTTTAGCGAAGCCTTCCCCGAATTTGACAAATTCTACATGCGATCTGGTGGTTCACGGATGCAGACCAACAAAAAGCGTGCAACCCAAATGAATCGGCCATAGCAACTCACTGCGTTTCCGCTCGAATATCGCCTTAGGCCTCATCGCTCAAGTCCCCTGCTCTAACCATTGAGCTACGGTCCCAGCAAGAAGCGTAGTTTAGCCCATTTCGAATCGGTCGACAAACCGCAATTCGCTAGGTCTGGATGAAAACCGGGCTGTGGGCTATGTTGCTTGACTTTGAAACTATCCACTTTTCAGTCATTTTCAAGCGATGCGAGTCCTTTCCCTCATTCGATCCAGGTTTGCCCCGGTCCTTGCCACTTGGCTGAACGAACCGGACGCCTTAAACGCCGCTCTCGAACGCATCGTCGCTTCCCGAGAAGCCGGATTGGCCGACTATCAAGCCAACGTCGCTATGCCGCTTCAGAAAAAGCTCGGCAAACCGCCTCTCGCGATCGCCGAAGAGATCGTCGCGCAGGTCGATCTTTCCGACATTTGCGAGTCGGTCACCATCGCCGGCCAAGGGTACGTCAATCTTCGTCTGTCGCCCAAATGGCTTGCCAAATGCCTGATGGAAGCCCATGCCGATCCAGAACGTTTGGCCGTGGCTCCGGTTGCTACCCCAAAGACCGTAGTCATCGATTATTCGTCTCCCAATGTCGCCAAGCCGATGCACGTCGGTCACATCCGTTCGACTGTCATCGGCGACTCCATTACCAAAATCCTGCGGTTCCTCGGCCACAAAGCCATCTCAGACAATCACCTGGGTGACTGGGGTACGCAGTTCGGAATGATCATTTACGGTTACAAAAACTTTCGCGACGATGCGGCCTATGCCCAAGCTCCAGTGGCTGAGCTCAGCAGGCTCTATCGCGTTGTCCAACGAATCATCGGATTTCAAGACGCGGTCGCGAGCATCCCTAAGCTAGAGCTCGCATTGACCAAGGCGGAACAAAAGCTGACCGAATCGAAAGCAAAGTCGGCCGCTGCTCCACAAGACAAAAAACTTGCCAAAGAAATCGCGGTCGCTGCGAGGCAACTTGATGAAGCAAATGAGGAACTCCAAAAAGCCAAAGCCAGTATCGAGGAGTCCTCTCAAGATCGCGATTTTATCGAGCGATCGAAACAGCATTCGGACCTTGGGCAACGCGTCCTGAAAGAAACCGCCAAACTGCACTCTGGCGATCGAGAGAATCTCGAGCTTTGGGAAGCGTTCGTGCCGAATTGCAAAGACGAAATTCATAGCGTCTACACTCGCTTGAACATTCAGTTCGATCACGAGTTCGGCGAAAGTTACTACCATGAGTTGCTTCCGGCAGTCGTCGAAGATCTGCTGACCAAGTCGCTAGCGGTTCAAAGCGGCGGCGCGATTTGCGTGTTTCTCGATGGCTACGAAGCCCCGATGATTGTGCAAAAACAAGATGGTGCTTATCTGTACTCGACGACGGACATCGCTACTGCCGTTTTTCGTGAACGTGAGTTTGGGCCAGATGCATCGCTTTATGTCGTCGATCACCGCCAGAGCGAACACTTCCAAAAGCTGTTCGACGTTTTGCGAAAGATTGGGCTGACTCACACGGAACTAAAGCACGTCGAATTTGGAACGGTGCTTGGTGACGACGGCAAGCCGTTCAAGACGCGATCCGGCACTGTCGTCGGACTCAATTCGATGTTGGACGAAGCGGTCAGCGGAGCTTACGAAGTCGTCTGCGATCCGGAGCGATTGCTGAAGTCAGAATACGTCTTCTCGGAAGCAGAGAAGCGTGAAATCTCCGAAACCGTCGGCCTGGGAGCCATCAAATACGCGGACTTGAGCCACAATCGAACGAGCAATTATGTCTTCGATATGAAGAAGATGGTCCAGTTGCAGGGAAATACTGCCGCCTATATTCAGTACTCCTATGCTCGAACACGAAGCATCCTTCGAAAAGCCAAGACCGATGGCATCGAGACCAGCAAATGGCTCGATGCTCCCCTGGTTCTCATCGAAGCGCCAGAATTGAATTTAGGGCTTCAACTGCTCCGATTCGAAGACATGCTCAATCAGTCGATGGTCGATTACTTGCCGAACGTCGTTACTGAGTACCTCTTTGAAACGGCCAAGCTTTTTAGCCGATTCTTCGATCAGTGTTCGGTACTTGGAGCAGAAACTCCCGAAAGCGTTCTGTCCCGACTAAGATTGATTGATCTAACGGGGATCACGCTTCGAAAAGGACTGGAACTTCTGGGAATCGGCGTTGTAGAACGCATGTAAGATCGGGACAACGCATGGCGAACGATGAAGACTCCATTCCACCGATGCAGTTTTATGGCCCGACGGACAAGTTCGGTTTTGGCCAGCTGGCGGAGATTTGGAGAACGCGTGAGTTACTTTACAGTTTCTTCCTTCGCGATCTATTAATCCGCTATCGCCAAGTTGTCGTCGGAATCTTGTGGGTGCTGCTCCAACCTCTGATGGGCATGCTCATCTTCATGGGGCTCTTTTTTGTGCTGGGGACCAACGCAGGAAGTTCGACGGTTGCCTTTGCCCCGATCATTTTGACGGGCATGCTTTGTTGGCAGTTGGTTGCAAGCAGCTTTCGCGACGCGACTGGCTCGCTCGTAAATTATCGGCATGTGGTGACCAAAATCTACTTCCCTCGGATGCTGCTACCATTGGCGAGCTTGATGTGCGCTGTCTTTGATTTCGCAATTGGTTCCTTACTGTTGTTGCCGGTTTGCATGTTGACTGGGACGGGCCTTGTTTGGTCGACCGCTTGGCTGGCGATTCCGATCGCGATGTGGTTGATCCTGTTTTGCGCAGGATGCATCGCTTGGCTTTCTGCCTTGAACGCGCATTATCGCGACGTCGGTTATGCGCTGCCGTTTGTGCTTCAGTTAGGCATGTTTGTATCGCCTGTGGTCTACGACGTGGAACGATTGCGCAGTCTCCTAACAGACCGGTGGGTTTGGCTTTATGAAGCGAACCCGATTGCAACTTGCATCGGTCTCCTGCGATGGTCTTTGCTCGGCACTCAGTTACCGAGCGCGCTTGGATTGGCAACGGCAGCTGCCATTACCGCTTTGGTGTGCTTCAGCGGATTGGCTTGGTTTCAGCATGCCGACCAACAGCTTGCGGATCGGATATAGCCATGAGCATCGAATCGATCCAACTAGACAAGGTGAGCAAGCGTTTTCGACTTGGTGCGACCAATGAGTATGGGCGGCTGACAGAAGCCATCGCGACCGGGGTAAAGAATCTCTTTCGCAAATCTCCCGACGCGGCAACCATTCGTGTTCCTGATTCCTTTGCGGATCGGATCGAAGCGGGGTGGTTTTGGGCTTTGCGCGACATCGAACTTTCCATTCAATCCGGAGAAATCGTAGGCATTGTCGGTCGAAATGGTGCCGGCAAAAGCACACTGCTGAAAATATTGGCTCGGATCGTAACGCCGACGCAAGGGCGTGTCGGAGTGCGTGGACGAGTCGGGTCGCTTCTCGAGGTAGGGACCGGATTCCACCCAGAATTAACTGGCCGAGAAAATGTGTTTTTGAATGGTGCCATTCTTGGCATGCCCCGAGCTGAGATTCGCAAACGATTCGATGAAATTGTAGCCTTTGCTGAAATCGAGTCGTTTTTGGAGACCCCAGTAAAACGTTATTCGAGCGGCATGGCGGTCCGATTGGCGTTCGCGGTCGCGGCACACTTGGAACCGGATGTTTTGATCATCGACGAAGTGCTCAGCGTTGGCGATCAAGCGTTTCAGCGCAAGTGTTTGGGCAAAGCAAGTCAGTTGGGGGCACAAGGACGGACGGTGTTAGTCGTTTCGCACAACCTAGCTGCGGTGGCGAATCTCTGCCAAAGAGCTGTCTTGATCCGCGACGGTCGTCTGGTTGCGGATGATGTCCCCGAACGCATCATTGATCAGTATCTTTCGGAGATGCGAGCTGGTGATGGTCAGCGCGTTTGGGAGGATGACGAATCGGCGCCGAGCTCACGTGAAATTCGATTGCGATCGGTATCTGTTACGGGAAACGGCTCGGATGCGCCGGCCAGCGAAGTCGACATCGACCAAGAGATTGCAATCGTCGTGGAATACAAAGTACTCGTGGCTGATACGCCGTGCTGCGTTCAGATCCAAGTCAAGGACGAGACTGGGGCATATGTTTTCTGGTCAGCCAATGCCCCCTCGATGAACTTGGAGCCAGACCCATGGTTTGCCAAGCCACATCCAACTGGCAGTTATCGAAGCGAATGCCGTATCCCAGCCAACTTTCTCAACGACACACGCTACTTCGTAAGTGTTCTCATCGGCCCTGAGGTCGGGATCGTTTCTGTGCGGCACGATTCGGCATTGTCTTTTGTCGTTCATGACACGGGTGCGATGCGTCAGGAGTTTACAGGGTCGTGGCTTGGTCCTGTCATTCGCCCAAGGTTGACCTGGCGAACTAAAAAACAGTAAGCATTATTTAGAGATTCCGTTTCAGTCAAGCATTTCAGGACGGCAGGGGCTTGCCCCTCCGTCCGCAGCTTTGGCGTTCTAGATTCACGCCGCCCGACCGCGTGCCTCCGGATTCGTCGCACCGCCAAAGGCGGTGC
>JANPHB010000373.1:0-31574 GCA_031424235.1 Pirellula sp. | reverse complement strand
CTTCACCTGAAATCCTCCGTGCTAGCGATAAAACGTTTGTGTTGTTACTACGTTAAACCGCAAAAACACCAGGAGGTTTCAGGTTTTTTTATGAAATCGTCAAGAAACCTCAAACAAGCTTCGCTTGATTGAGGACTAGACTCGTATTCTTGTGAGAGCATTTCGATCGCTTTCGCACGCTGGCCATCCGCGATTAAAAGTCTCGCCAGGATAAAGTTCGGTTGATGATCGGGATCTCCAAACGCAATTTGGCCCTTTCCGACCAGAGGCGAGATTAGATTTATTGCGGCTTTTCTCGCTTCGGGCAACTCGACGAATTCCGTTGCCAATCGCAGGGCAACTCCTTGAGGGCATCCGATACTTAAACGCTTGTTCGATGCCAATTCGGACAATCGTTTTTGGGCTTCCATCTTGCGATTGGTTCGTTCTGCAATCATTTGCAACATGACTTTTCCCGCCATCCAATTTGGAAATCTCTCCACTGCGGCAAGCACTGCTGGCTCCAGTTTCTTTTCGATCTCCTCACTCCGATTGCTAGTGAGAAGCATTTCAAAGATCGCATCTCCTTCGTCGTAAGTTCCCTCGGAAGCCCGAAGTCCAAACCAAGGATCGCGGATCACATCATTCTCTTTAGGGATCAACGCGTCCAATGTGAAGTTCATTAACCTCGGATATGTCTTGACTCCGGAGGAGAAAACGAGCGATAGTGCTTGTTGGCGCAATTGTGGACTCAACTGAGCTAGTTTTTCGAACATCAAGCAACCAACGTCTAATCCCGTGGGACTTCCAAGAATGGAGCAGGCGACCACTAAGAGTTCGTCTCGATTCGTCACGGACTGAAAATGGGCCGATTGGATCGCACTGAGCAGCTCACTTTGCCTTCCACAGGTGTTAAACAATGCGACCCACTCTCCTACTATTGCAAGCGCAGAATTCGGATCGCGATTTAACAGTATGAGAAACTGATTGCATGCGTCGCTTGTTTTCCCCGAACTCCAAAGCCCCCTCGCATAGTGGGTTCGCAATGGACTGGCGCTGGGGCGTATTTGAAGAGCCTGAAGTGTGGCTTTTTCTGCGTTAGCTTTGTCCCCCGCGACTTCGTACAATTCAGCAAGTTGTTCGTGCAAGACGAAAGAAAGTGGAGCACCGGTTGCTCGAAGTTCGGTTTCGGAAATGAGCTTTTCCAGCTCCCCCAATTTCCTCAAGATCGCGAATGCGTGATCTCTTTCGCTTTCCGCTAAGGTTGCTGTAGCAGATCGATTCAATTGAACAACGCGACCAGATGAGCTTCTATTAAACGCTATTTCATTCGGATTAAAATTGGGATAGGTTCTTGGCTTGCTAATCCATTGGCGTGCAATTTTGATCGCTTCTTCTTGATCGCCATTTTTGAGTACCTTGCTGATTTCCTTCATGCGAACTGAGTTATTCGAGTTAGTTTGCACGGTCGTTGGAGATTGAGTCCATTGGACCTGCGGGGCAATTTTGTTTGGATTGACAGGGACAAGCGTCGGTGGATATGAAATCCCTAGGGAGTTGGCCCTTTGAAGCGGTGTTGCTAGGGACAGCAACGTCGTGTTGTCAAGCATCTGACTCGATAGGTTCTTGATTGACTCCTCTGTTCTGCTTTTGTCATTCAGCCAACTGGAGGCATGCAGAACGACTAACTCCTTCAGCAATTTATCCTGCGAGTTGGATGGTGTCATCGCATCGGCAATTTGCCTAGCTGCTTGAAATTTTTGGTGTGCAAGCAACGCTTTGGCTGCTTGCAGCGCGCATTCCGAATCACGGCCAATCGATTCCAATGCCTCCAATGCGACCGACTCATTCAGAAACAATCCCGAAACCTCACTCGCGAGGCCAAAGCGGAGTTGCTCGAGAGCAGCGGGGCATGGCTCAGCCCGTTTGGCACGCTCTTGCAAATAGTTCTTCCAGTCGTCCAGGCGGTTTGATTTGGCAAATATCCCTTTCACCAACTGCAGCAGGCATTGCTCCTCTTCCGAGACCAAGTTCAAGCACCACGCATGTACTAAGATCCTTTTTTGCTTTGGCTGTGTTTCATGCCAGCCCAAGGCCATTGCATCGAGAGGCGGAAACCTTCGTTTGAAGAACCTTTCATTTGAAACAGCTAGTGCTGAGTCTAGAATGCGAATCATAGAATCTGTCGATAGTTGATCGTCAACGATTTCGAGCAACCTAATGGCAACCATCATAGGCTCGTCATCGCTTTGCATCGTTTGCATCGTTGTCGAATGTATCGTGGTCGCTTGCGTTGATGGAGAAGCGATGGCAGGTGTCGATGACAAAGCATCGTTTTCTTTTGCTTGACGAAGTTCTAATTCAAACCAACGCAGAAGCGGAGTTTCAATTTCTCGATATCTTCCGACACCTAACAGATATTGGCAGAGCGAGGAGAGCTGAAACTGCGTGTACGCTGTTTCGCATTGCCGTCTAAGAAATTCTTCAGCTTGTTCAGGTCGCCCTGCGAATCGAAGCTCGCTGACAACGGTCGGCACAAAGCCCTCAAGGCGAGAATTCGCACCGAACGTCGATGCAGAAAACGCAAACGGCCTACTGACGATGGTTGGACTCCAAGCTCCCTGAACACCGGTAGAATAAATTGTTACTCCAGAGGAAAAGCTTGGGGGCACTTGTACTTGACCTAGTCGGTAATTTTGTTGCGTCATCTTCTGCATCAACAACTGCATATTCCTATTGCTGGACATCAAAACATTCGAGAGGATGGAATTCGCATTTGCCAAGGGAGTGCCCACGACTTCCTCTTTCGCTTCGTCAAAAGCCTCAAGCATCAATTGAATCTGCAGTTCAGACAGCGGCTTTCGAGTTTTATTTTCGGAGGTATTTCCGGAAACTTGGCGATTGCGAAGCAACCCCATGTACATGCGTTGCATTTCGGGCTCGCCACTCTCTGCAAGCACGGTTGCGATTCGCACTTGCGAATCAAGGCCTTGCTGAAACCTGGCAACTGCCATGGCTTCAACATGTTTAGCACGCGTTCCATTCGTTTCCACCCCGTCAATCGCACGACGCAACCAATCGGACTTGCCCGAGTTGTCTTTGTTTTCGCAGCAGGTTAGCCATGCAATACAAGCGATTCTCATTTCTCCGATGTTCCGTGGAGACCAGTTTTGCCATGAGTTTCTTTGTTGATGGTTGCCTGTTAGGTCCACTCGCCCCAGAGCGATGTCCGTTAGCGTTGGATGGTCCGATGTGGCAAGGAGTATTGCGTCAGGGCTTAAAGAATTCGGATCTGTCGACAGCGAGGAAGGAGATGATTGTTTTGAACTTGAGTTCGAGCTCCCGCCGGTAGGCTGAAGTACCAGCTCGCTTCCAGGCAGGTCCAACGTCAGTATCTTTTCCCAGGTCGCTCGGGACTCTGCCCATCGATCAACACCCGCGAGCGCGATGCCGCGTCGATATAGCAGTTCCAGTTTATTCGTCTCTTTTAACAGCAACGGTTCTAGCACTTGCAGTGCGATCTCATGGTCACCTCGCTCCATGAGCGAGTCAACATTCTGCAGCACCGTCGCTAGGTCTGGCTCATTTCGCAATAGTCTCAGTACGATTTCATTGGCGGCTTCGACATCGCCTCGTTGTCGTAATAGACCTGCAAGATACGATTCGTTATCGTGTCCTGGGGCGATCGCTATCAATTGACGTTGGTATTCGATAGCCATCTCGAGATCCCCTTCGGCCAAGCAGAGTTTTATGACTTGATCCAGAATCGTCGTATCACGAGCTCGGTCCGAGAGTAGCTCTTGCATCAATCGTTTCGCGTTCGCGAAGTCTGAGAATGATTGGTACAGTTGCGAGAGACAAATCGTTAAATCGCGGCGTTGGGATGGATCTTTTCTGGCCGTCTCCATCCGTTGGATTAGTTCCGACAGCGGGATTGCATTCGCAAGCAACTTGGGCTTTTTTTCTTCTTTCTGGTACACCTTGACCATGCGAGTCGATAAGTCGATTTTTTCGTCGAGTGAACTAGCTTTCGTAAACGCCTGCCAATAAAGCTCAATGGCATCGCCGGGTTGTTCGTTGTTCGATAGAGCAGTTCCGAGTGCCAAAATTAGCGAGTTTGAATTAGGGGCGATGCGAAGGGCCTTTTGCAAGGCTTCGATGCCCAACTTTGGTTTTTTGGCTTGAAAGCAAATTTGAGAAAGGAATTCATAACTCTCTGTTTTGGATGGGGCCGCTTGTACAACTTCCTGTGCTGTTCGGATTGCGTCGGCAAATTTTTTATAACGCGCTTGCTGTCTTGCAATTCGCTCGAAGTATTCCACACGTTTGCGTCGGTCCAATTCGGCTAGTTTGCGAAGTGATTGGATGGAGGCTTCCGCATTGCCAAGCCCTTCGGCGATTTCTGCAGAAGCGAGCAACATAGCCTGATTGTTTGCATCTAGCAGCAGGGCCTGGTTTACCGCTGAGCTTGCCTCCTTCCACCTTTTTTGTCGAATCATGTAGCGAGCAAGCTGACGCCACTGAGCCAACGTCGGCTTCTCCTCATGTCGAATCTGTCCCTGCAGCGTTTTCGTTTCGGAGTTAAGTCGATTTGCTGCCTCTAGAATATCCAGGCGAAGGTGCAAGATGAGTTCGCGTTGGTCCTCGTTTTCGGCGAGCTGTCCAGCAGTCGCCAAAGAGATCAAGGCTCCATCCAACTGGCCTGCCTTTTTTTGAAACCGTGCCGTCTTGACGAAGGCCGTGGAGTCATGTTGAACTAGTTGGCAGGCTTCTTCAGCGAGCACAACAGATTTCTCCGTTCTCTGCGCGTGGTCGTAAATTTCGGCGAGGCGCATGAGCGTTTCTGCATTGCGTCGTGTTCTCTCTGCGATGGAGTCCCAAACCTGATACGCCTTGTCGCGTTGATTTTGTTCGAGGAGAAACTGGCCGAAATACTCGCGATACTGTGTTTCCTCAGGTTGTAGTTCAATCGCTCGTTCATAAAGCGTTTGGGCCTCGGCGGGAATGCTCGCAGACTTCAATAAATCGGCAACTTGGATCAACACAACGGCTCTTTCGGAGCTCGGGTCGATCATTTTGTTCCAAATCTGGCTCGCCTCTTTTTTTGCATCATCGATGCTACGGCCGGGATCGTTCAATACAGTTTTGCCCCAGTCTCGCAAGATGTCCGCGTTTTTGGGATCGAGTTGAGAAAGATGTGCGTATTGCTCACATGCCGTTGCGTATTGTTTGTCGACCAGCAGTTGCTCAATAAATGTCTTACGCAAGTCGACTCGCGAGGGAGCCCGGTCAATTGCCTGAACGATCCATCGATTGGCGTCCGCAAGCCGACCAGATGTGGTTAGAAATTTGCAAAGTCGAACCATCGACTCGATGTCGTCAGGGAAATTAGCTAACTTCTTTTCGTAGTACTGGACCAATCCCGCTAAGTCGCTTGACTTCAGGAAGACTTCTTCGATTTTTTGTTGCACATCGCGATAGAGCCAGCCGTCGGGTTTGAGCTCGGAAAGAACCGCCTCGAGTTCCCCCAGCCCTTGGGCAGCGTTCCCCAATCGGATACGGAGTTGTGCGGTTTCGATCCGATACTGGATGCGTTGCGTCGGTTCTTTGGCAAGAGCCATCAAGCGTTCGTATCTAGGAAGGGCGTTTTGGTAGTCTCCTTCCTGATTCTGGATCGAAGCGATTTGCTCTAGAACATGCAGATCATTTGGAAACAGGGCCTCGAGACGCGTCCATGCGTCGATGGCAAGATCGTTTCGATTTTGACGCAGGTGGGTTCGTCCGAGCTGTTCAAACACCTCGAGAAGAATAATGCGAGTCGGTTTGCGTTGAATCGCTATCTCAAAAGCGTCAGCCGCCTGTGTCGGTTCGCCCATTCGAATGAGGCATTGCCCGCGATAGTAAGCGGGCAGTGCATCGTTTGATCGGGTTTTCTCGGCTTGCGAAAACGCGAGGATGGCCGCTGGGTCCATGCGGCGTTGGCTTTCGAAAAGCCCCAAGAGCATCCAGCCAACGCCATCTTTCGGGTCGGATTCCGTGCGTTGCCTCAATTCGCTAATGAACGCATCTAGAGTTCCCATTTGCAAGTGATAGGAAAACACTTTTTCTAACGCCGTCCCACGCTGGGGATTCCTCTCGACGATTTGCAAAAATCGTTTGGCGGTCGCAGCCTGGGTGGCTTCGTCATCCTCTTGCTGAGTAAAAGCAAGATTTGTCCAATTCACGATTGCTAACAGGGCGACGCAAGCGCGTGGGAACATGATTTACAACTCCGGGTTGCCGATGAGTTTGCAGGGCGTACACGGAGTCAAAATAACATATTTCTCAGAAGGCCGCTGAAACATTTGGAGCAATGCATCTAGAGCATATGTAGCAGATTTCGTGAGAAATCTGCTTTCAGAAGCCATTTTCTTACATCGGGTTTCTCACGAAACCCGCTACTCTATTGGCGAAGATGCTCCTCAGCGTGCAATAGTGCATGCTTAGTATCGCCATTGCAAACCGTAGTCCAAGCTATGCAACGCGTAGTTGCTTTCTTTGAGCGAGAAGCTTGGTGTGCTAGCACCGGTTGGTGGGTTGCTCAAATTGGAAGCCAAGTTGGGGTCAAGCTGATCCGCAACACGGGCGACTTTCGGCAGACATAGATAGCTGTATCCGACGGTCGCTTCCAGGCGAGGCGTTACACGATACCCGAACGTCAGGTTCGTTTCAGGCGTTACCACAAAGGTGTTCTGAATGTAGTTTCCATCGTTCGTGCCTCGTGCCAACAAACCATTGGCCGTCGTACTGGTACTTCCTGGATTGCCTGGGACCGTAATGGTGGACGAACCGTTGATGGTTACGTTGCGTTCCATGTTTCCCAGTCCAAGCTTCACCAACCCCGAGAGGCTCCAATTGCGTTCGCGAAGGATTCCATTAAATCCTAACGCCATGCCGTTGAATCGGTTGATGGTTTGGAATTGGTCGGACAATTGCGACACCGTTCCTGCCGGGGCCGGTGTGTTCACCAGAGCCGTGGTCGTTGAATTGATAGACAAGTTCTCAGCAAGTCTAGCGTTTTGGTATCCAGCGAGAAATTCGATGCGTCCGGCGCAGTCTCTCAGAATCAACCTGCGGAACAATATATCGCCGCCATAGACATCGCTCGAGATGTTTGCGTTCAAAGATCCCGAGGTGCTGTTGGGATAGTTGATTGCAATTGTCGACTGTGCGTTGTTGGCAGTACTAAAAAATGGACGCATGACCACCGGCTCCGATGTCGGAGTGCTGTTGTACGATAGCGAATTGCTTCCGACATAAAAGAACCGCAGCAACACGCCATGCGACTTGGATGGGTCGAAGTATGTTCCCAGATCGCCTCGAAGACCCTGCGTCGAATCGCCGAGCACCTTTGAACCGCCAAACAAGTTGGTGGTGTCAGCCTGACCGATCAAACCGTCTGTGGCGGGGTCATTGGCAGGCCTGCGCGTGGTGACCAATTGAGGCAAATTTTGTCCCTGTGGCCAATACGTCGCGGCCTCGATGCGAAGCTGCATTCGGCATAAAATGCTTCCGATAACAGGAGGAGTATGAATGATTAGGCCCGTTTCTGGGCCGGTCATGCAGGGCTGACAAGTCGATCCGTAGACCATGCCGTTGGGGTCGTGAATCGCTTCGCTAAGTCCTAAGTCCATCGTTTCTTCGTCCTCGACAACGACTTGGCTTGGTCTGGCCGCGATGGGATGCGAGTGTGCAATTCCCGCTTGGCAACTCTTGCAGCCGGCTTGGACGACTCGGCTTGGTGGATGTTCCCCGGCTGCATGGCGAACTGCATTCTGCGGTCGCTTGACTTGCCGAACCGGTGCTTCTTCTTCAGAAACCAATTCGTTTGCGGACGCTTGAACGACTTCCGATTTCGTCCGTTTGCTGGCAGCTTTCGCAGTCGCGGCGGGCTTAGGTTCGGTCGGAGTATAAAACTCACGGTCGGTACTGCGGCCTGTTCGGAGTTGAGCAAACGAAGAGGAAACGTTTGCGAAGTTGCTTAACGCAAAAACGCTCGCTCCAAGGCCCAAGTTCAAAGCGTTTCTCAAAGACTGCCGGCGAAATTCGCTGATCTCTCTCAATGCCATAGTTTTAAACCTCAAGCAACTCAAAACAGAACGATCACGCAGACTTTGACGGCTGCGCACTTTGGTTGTCTTCTCATCGGAAGTTCCGGTTGTAGAAGTTGAGTAAAGATGGCAGGATTTGCGGGCTGAATTGTGCTGGCAATGATAGCAATTAGGTACGTTGAGTTTGCAGAATATGTGGACTAACGGACCTAAACAAGCAATTGCGATGTCCCTGAGAACCGACTGCCGATCTTGGAAAGGTCTTACCCGAACGGATTTTGGGACGAGTGGATTGCTATCTTGAATCAGATCGAACGGATCTGCTGTAAAAGGAATTACGACATGCGACGATCTCTCACGGCTCTCACTATTGCCGCTTTGTCTGGTAGCTTCATTGGATGTGCAAGCGTCCGACATCAAGCAGGCATTGACTACGCCCGAAATGTCGCTTGGCCCCAACCTTTCCGTGCAGCCGACTCCAATTCTGTTATTGCCCCGTTCGAAGTCATGCGGGACAACGGTTGGCGGGAAAACAATACGCTTGGATCAAGTCTGTTCTCGCCAGACCAAGCATTGAGCGATGCAGGCGCGATCAAGGTGCAATGGATCGTTACACAGGCCCCAGTCAGTCAACGCATTGTGTACGTGAAGTCAGGTACCTCGGAACAAGAGACAAACGCCCGTGTCGAAAGTGTGCAGTTGGCCGTTTCGAAGCTTATACCGAGTGGACCGCTGCCTCAAATTCTTGTCACGGAAATTGAACCAGCGACATCGTCTGGTGCATACCAAACCTTGGTTCACCGAGCCTTGATCAAAACGACGCCAACGCCACGGCTCACGAAGTTCAACGGTTTGAATGCTCCGTCGCAACAGACGGTGGCACCAAATGCGGGTGATAGCAAGTAGAAGTACTGGCAGCTCACTTTCGTGACCTTGCGATTCCTCGTAGCGGAAGTTGTGAAACTTCCTGGTTAGCGGAAGTTGTGAAACTTCCTGGGTAGCGGAAGTTGTGAAACTTCCTGGAGTTCGAGGCACCCCAGGAACTCTTACGAGATTCCGCTACGTGCTAATTCAACGTCATTTGGGCTTGTTGAGAAGTCACTCCCGGCAAGAGTGACCCACCGTGGGGCACACCTGCCGGGTGTGCCTGAGACCACTAATGGTTTTGCGATGCTTGTGACGCACCAAGCTCCAAATCACGGCTATCGACTCCCACGATCACCAATTCTCGCTCGGCCAGAATTCGCTCTCCCAAATAGGGATCGTAGCCAAGTAATTGCACCCGCCACTTTCCAGGCCAAACCATTTGGAAACCAAACTGGCTATGGTCCTTGACGTCGCAAGTCAAACGCACACCTCGTTCGTCCACTAGGCGTACAGCCTCAGGCATCAGCGGCAACTCAGCTAGGTTGATTTTGCCAAGAACCTCCGCCCCTTTTTCTAGCTTCAACTCATGAACTTTGGGTTCGTTATCAAGCGGCTGCTTGAGATGGATTCGAGACCAACCAAAGCGTGTGTTATGAATGATTGCAGCATCAGGTTCATCGTCTTGAACATGGAACGGAACGATTTCTTGAAGGCCTGTTGATTGGATAACACTTATGGCCCGATTCTGTTTCAAGAGAAATATGGATGTCTTGCCAACATACAACTCGGACTGCCGCGCAGAACGCTTGGAGCTTGTGTCTTCTCTAAAGGGATCCTCATCAAAGGGATCATCGCTTGGTGTGGTGATTTCCACTTTTGGTTTCGCTTTCTCAATCGGAACATCAACATCCGAACAAGTCAGTTTCAATTGGCGAGGGCGAAACAGAATCTTGTTGGCATTCCCATTGCGATTGGCTCGGTACACAAGAGTGAGTTCTTGTTGGCAAGCATCTTGCGTCAAATGCAAAACAAAGGCCTCTTGATCTCTCGCTTGTCTTTGAGATGCGACCTGAACGGTACTGAGGTTTTCCTGCGACGAATCGGATGATTTGACGAACTTAAACTCAGCGAAATCGATAGCCGAGAAATGCTTCGAAACAGATACATTGGCCCAAAGAGTAGCCTCAGGGGATAACCCGTGCAATTCGAAGAGAGGGAAACGCTCGTAGGAGAATTCGGTGGTTTGTGAAGGCTCAACCAAAAAGGCTCCGTCAATATCCCATGCGCGGCCGCAAAAGCAACATCCAACAAACTCTTGTTGCTCTGGTTTAGGGCCGATGCCGTACCGACCGCATGGAACATTTTCTATTTCAAACTCACCGCGATGATTGGTGTGAAACCACTTTTGCGGGTTGCCATTTTTGTCTGTGATGTACGTTCGATGAAACGGTGCGTCTGAGCCGTAATCGTTGCGGACTTTGCCTCGAATCTTACCCAAAGGGGGCAGTTCGATTCGGCCAACTAGAATATTGCTCGTGTCGACGACAACAGGTCTTACATTGACCACGTGGCCAAAATAGGTAGTTACCAACGAGTAGAACCCGTTCGCGATGTGACTGAAACGAAACGAACCGTCCGGTTCGATGGTAGTGCTCGCGACCACGGCATCACTGGAAAATCTCGCATCATAGGGAGCCGATTGCGAGGGGAGTCGCTTCAACTCGACTTGAACATCGCGATTCCTGGCTGTTGTACCGTTGGTCATTCCCAATACGCTTCCAGCGATCTCGAAGCCGTTTGGCAAAATGACAAGTTCACTTGGCTGCGCTTCGGCCCAGTTTGATTGGATCTGTTTCGAAAAAATCCCCTTGTTTTTTGCGCGGACTTCGAAGTTAAAGATGGAGCTGTCGTCTGTTACTCGGAAAGAACCTTTTTCGCAATGAAAACGATACGTCTCGACATCCGTCCAATTGGCGTACGTCGTTATCTCAAATTCCTGTACTGGTTCGCCCGCTTCATCAACGACCGTGCCGACAAGTTCGAAAGGGTAGGGGGTAAGTAAAATGTCGTCGTCGCATTCAGAAAGCTCAATGGATTCTCGCCCCCAACCTTTCTTGGAGAACCAGACACGGCAGTTCTTGATGTCACTGTCCGAGAATAGTTCAAAACAACCTTCCTGGTCGGTCTTTGTGGTCAGATTGAAATCGTTCCGCTCTTCGATCGAGTATGCATTTCGATTACTGTCGCTATTTGAATTCGTTCGGAAGAGTTTATTATCGTAAACGACATCGCAATCCGTGATGGGTTGCCCCGTTTCACGGCACTTGATTCGCCCATGGATTCGGACCGCTAGCTCAAGTTGAATTCCCTCGTTTCGAAGACGCTCCAAGTTTTCATTAGGGTAATCGAAACGCACTACTCTGCTTTGATAACCCTTCGCACTGATCGCAAATCCTGTGTCTAGATTGCGAACGACAAATTTCCCCGTAGAGTCGGAAAATGTCTCAAACTCAGTATCAAAGTTCGGTCGATCAAAAAAACCGGGGAAGGTTGCCCGTTCTTTCCCATCGGTCGGAACGACCCTCCCACCGCAAATGGGTTCACCCGTGGTTCTATCGATTAGAAAGCTCTGGAAACTCTTTCCTTCGGTCAATCGAAGCGTTGCTTTATGCGACAAATGCGGCAGAAAAAGGATCGATTGTTCTTGTTGAGAATAGCCGCCTGCTACGTCGAGCGCTCGAGCCCGGAACTCAAGTCGGCAATACTCGGGCACCTTCAACGTCAGTTCTTTTTGTCCCGAATGATCTCGCCACTGGCTCCAAATTTCTTCTTCGTCGGTCTCGCTTGTGATGACGCTAGTTTGGTACTGGAAACGCGGCAACAGGCTTCCGGTGGTTTGATCGACAACATTAATGTACAGATGCTCTCGCAAATAACGTGTTCTCTCACGCCAACCGACCAAGCACAAGGCGACCAACGTTGTTGCGACCAGCATGGTCCGAATGCCAAATTGCGGTGTTTTGAGCATCGGTTTTTTGGGCATGAGAATCTCTGGGAAGTGATCGAGTCGTTTTGCTTATCGCATGTCAGCTTAGCAAATGCTGTACCTGACGCGCTTTTCCGTCAAGCGAAATGAATCGAAGCACGTCGCCTTGTGTTAAACCGGTCAATTAGCCGGCGGGCGCTAGCCCCGGTTTTCTACTCGACATTCGTCGAGCGCAACGCTTAAAAGCATTTTGTAGCGAAACTCGTCAAGAGTTTCGGTCGTTTAGGCAATGCAGCCGAAAGTCTTGACGACTTTCGCTACACAACTTCCCACTCTCCCAAAACTGTCGTCTTTTGATACACGATATGCAATTTCGTACTTTCGATATCGCTGACAAAGGTCTCTGTAACTCAAGGTAGCAGGCACACTCCGTGTGCCGTAGCCACAAAAACCAAAGGTTTTTGAATTGCGGACGGCACGCGGAGCGTGCCTGCTACTTTGATCGAAGCCTACGCGTCGCGATGTGGATTGCGTACAATGGATCATTGGAACCGCTTTGATTTGAGAAGCGATTGGCTTACGTTTTAGGAGCTGAAGTCGTTGGGCTTCAGCAGATTGGGAACGGTCTTCGCAATGACAAATTCATGGATTCTCGCAGGCGCACGAACTCCGATTGGTCGGTTTTTGGGCGAGCTTTCTCATTGGAAAGCGCCGCAGTTGGCTGGCTACGCAATCGATGCGGCCATCGGTGCCTCCCAAATCGAGAAAGCTCAAATCGATGAAGTCATCCTGGGAGAAGTTTTGACGTCGGGCGTTGGGCAAGCGCCAGCCCGACAAGCTTCGATCAACGCAGGGATTTCCGAGTCCGTTGGTTGCGCGACGGTTGGAAAGGTTTGTGGTTCGGGCCTTTATTCCATTATGCTGGCCGATCGAGCCTTGAGAGCGGGCGACAGCTCGATCGTCGTGGCTGGCGGCATGGAAAGCATGAGCCAAGCGCCGCATTTGCTTCGAAACTCCCGATCTGGCTGGAAGTATGGCCAGCAGCCGTTGCTGGACGCAATTGAAACCGATGGTCTTTACTGCCCACATGGTTCAGCTCTCATGGGCGTGTATGCCGAGAACGTAGCACGCGAGTATGGCGTTGATCGTCGCGCTCAGGATGAATGGTCTATGCAGAGCCATCAGCGGGCCGTTGCCGCTCAGACCTCGGGAGCGTTCCAATCCGAAATCGTACCCGTACCTGGGGCCAAAGGCGAAATGGTTCTATCCGATGGCGGTCCTAGGGCTGATTCCTCGTTAGAAAAACTTGCGAAAATAAAACCTGCCTTCGACGCCAATGGTACCGTTACCGCTGGCAACTCATCGACGCTTAGCGATGGTGCTGCCGCCGTCGTGGTGGTGAGCGAAGCGGTCCGAATGTCCCTGCCACAGCAGTCCGCATTTCGAATTGTGGGCTCCGCAGTTCATGCACGGAAACCTCAAGATCTGTTTTTGGCGCCTGTCGGAGCAATCGAGAAACTGCTCCACAAAACCAATCGCAAATTGTCCGACGTAGACTTGTTCGAAATCAACGAAGCCTTCGCGTCTCAGACCATAGCCTGCATGCGAGAGTTAAAGATCGCGCCGGAAAGACTAAACGTCAACGGCGGAGCTTTGGCGTTGGGACATCCTATCGGTTGCAGTGGAGCCCGTGTGCTAGTGACGTTGATGCACGCGATGAAAACACGCGGATTATCGCTCGGCGTGGCATCATTGTGCCTAGGAGGTGGCGAGGCGGTCGCGATGATGATCGAATTGCAACCATGAGCACGAGGATCGACGAAAACCAAATGGCCATGATCTGCGCCAGGCATGGCATCGATTTGCAATCGGTTCGGCCAATGGATTTCGATTTACGAAATCAAGAATTGGCTCTATGCCTTGCTCGACAAGACGTACCATATCCGATCAATTGCGAAAGAGCGTCGACTTATCTTGCGGCCGCCAAAGCCGGGCTCCCGTTCGATGTGGGAACACTTTCAGATGAAGCTGTCGATTTAGGAAGCTTCCGCAATGCCCAACATTATGACCGCTACACTCGCGAAGAGCACTTAAGCTGGGCATGCTTGATCGCCGAACAGCAGAAGACCAAACATCGATACGCTTGCCAAGAGTACTTGGATGGCGAATCGATTTTTGAAATCGGCGGAAGCGTGATTCCCGATTTCTATTTGCTCAATGCAAGAATCTACCAACAGACGAGTTGGCAACTGGCTACCGTGAGTATGATCATTCCGGCTGAGCTCTTCTTTACCTGTCATAGCCGGCGTTTTTTCCCGGTAACGACGTTCATGCGTGCGATCGAACAAGACTACCTTCAAGAGCCGGACATCGGTCATGACGTAGCCGGTCACGTCGCAACATTTACCATCCCAGCCGTTGCCCACGTAATGCGAAATCACGGCGTCGCGCGCAATCTCATCTATGAGGAACGGGATCGGCGACTAGAGCGAGCGACTTCCGAAGAAGCGAGGCAAGCCATTCAGAAAAGGGCGGATGAGCTCTTGTTATATGCGGAGCGAATCTACTGGTTTACGGTCGAGTTCGGTCTGGTCATGCAACAGGGGCAAGTTCGTGCCTTCGGTGCGGGCATCCTGTCTTCGCCAGGTGAAACCGTGTTCAGCGTCAACTCGCCTAAGCCAACTCGACTCTTGATTGACCCATCGTTGGATACGGATTTGCTTCGGCTGGCAACAACGGACTATTTGATCAGCGAGTTTCAGAAGACCTATTTTGTCATGGAACGATTCGACCTCTTAGAGACCATCACGCCGGAGAGGATTGTGGCGACGGCCAACCTGGCTTCCAAGCTACCGCATTTTTCTTGGCGAGACATTGCACCTGGCGATCGCGTGCTCAACGTGGGGGAATCGGCGATTTCAACCAATGAAAAGTACCTCAGGCTTATGAGCAATCAGCTATGCGACGATTGCTTGACCCGAGTCTCGATTCGTAACTTGCGGCTCATCGGCCACGGTCTCGATCCATCTATCGATCTTCAGACAACATGGCGTGGTCCAATCGCGGCCATTCCGGAAGGGCTGTTAGCTTGGTTTCGAGAGGAAGACGCATCGCACCGATTCTTGCAAGCGACAAAGCCTCTGAGCTTTTGAGTACTTAGAGTATCTTGGAAATTGATATTGGCTTGGAGCGAGCATTATGTTGTCTCGTTGACGCTCTAGAATCCAGGTCGCACGTACGCAATCGTCGCGGAGCGACGAGCGACAATGTCGCCCTTCGCTCCGCGAAGGTAGCGTGCGGCACGAGCGATTATCTATCGCAATCGCGATTCAATCGCAGAAGGTTCGTACGGTTTAGTGGTGACGATATGCTTAGTCGCCTGAATACTAAACCCCAACGAATCAAGTCGGACAGAACGGCTGAAGTGGTTTAGGGCTCTTCTCCGGTGGCGAATGTGTGGGTGTTTCCCGAAACGGTTGCTTAGGCCGTTTGTCAGGTAAAGGAGCGGGCGATGGAACACGCACTGGACTCGGCTTCAAAGGTGTCGCTGGCGTAGTTGGCATCGGAATCGTCGGTGACAACGGTTCTTTTGTTGGTGTTTGTGTACCCATTGAAATTCAAACCTCCATCCCTAAGCTTGCGCGAGGGTAGAACCGAAGATCGCGAATTGCTCCTGGAGAGTCTTGAATTCGCGGAACAATTTCGCTGATCCAAAACAGCTCATCGTCACCGGTCATCCGGCCTTGCGACAGCTCAACTCTCTGGCCTTGGATAACAGCGGTCATGTCAAACGTATCGATGTACAAATCCATTTCCGGTTGCGAACCAAGCTGCAGCGCATCGCACATTACCAGGACCGGAAAATCCTCCTTTCGAGCCGTCGCGGCTTCTCGCATCGCATGCCATTCATACGCCTGCACCAGCATGCGGATCGAATTCCGATTGGAAACGGCATCAGAACTCTCTTCTAATCGAAGCTGATCCTGGGATGCGGGAGCTTCCATGCCCATATCGTCGCCGACGATAGAGTCGTCGATATGCTCCGTTGTGATAACTCGCCCTGCAGTGTAGCCCCGATGCCAATATGCATGAGCGATACAAAACAATTTATGCAGGTTCGTATACCTGTCAACGAGCCTCCAAATCCGGTCTTCCACGTAACCTAGGATAGTCGCTCTTTGTTCATTCAATCGGCTCAACTCGACTTCAAGTCGCTTGCCTGCCGCACTCAACTCGACCATTCGCTTTTGCCCCACTTCGCTTCGGTGGTACCGATGACTTTGTTGTTCCCATTCCGCAATATGTTGATTGTGCTCGTCGGTTCTGCGACCCAGCTCCTCCAAGGGTTGTTTGAATTGATTGAGACCCATTCGCTGCCCCAGGCGAATCAGGTGGCTATCGAAGCCCGAAAGAATTGCAGAAACCCCACCCACATCGATGGCTTTGTCTCGAATCAATGAGTGGTCAAGGAACGCTCGAGGGCTTTGAAGCTGTTCATTTAGATCAGGTCGGCGTTGGTCGAAACCTACGAAATCGGTATAGGGGATTTGTGTCCCCAGCAACAACTTGGCGACCCCTTCATTGGGAACAAGATATGCAACTTCTTGAAACGGATTCCGAAAGTGATCGTTAAAGACAATCAACGAATAATGTTCACCATTTTCATTGGGCAGAAAGTAATCGCGTCGCTTGCAAGAGATGAGGAGACAGCCACGTAAAAAAACGAATTCTGTTTCGTCAAAATGATCCATGGCCTCCGCTAAACCTGGCCACGCATTTTTGTAGATTCGAAATGGATCATTGCTTACCCTCTCGCTCTCGATAGCCCCTGTAGCAAAACACCGGGCCAATTTCAAGCGAGTCAAGAAAAATCCTTTGCCAGGGAAAAGGTTGGCATCTTTGGCATTGATATAACGGACGGATTTTTCGGAACCGACATCGATCGCGAACTGCACTAAATCCGGTGGTTCGCGAAACGGTCCTCGTTTGGCTGAAATGAGTCTCGACGTGAATCCGCGGTGGATGGCATTCAACTCATTCCAATGATCGAGTCGCGTTCGCAATAGCTCGGGCGAAACCAATTGGGCGCCTTCTCGAAGCCTGAGTCGATCGACATGGTTGACCGCTGAGGCCGTAAGCACACGGTGCCTTGCAAGGCTTTGAACTTGTTGGAAATCGGTTATCCGTTCGATCGACTTAAGAAGTTCACTCGCCTCGGAAATCTCGCCCCGTTCAAATGCTGTGAGCAAGTATTCAATACGAAAGCGATCGACGTTGGACTCCATTGCATTTTCGAGCAATCGCCCCAACTCAGACACAAAGTGCTTGTGTCGTCTCGTGGAAGTAATCGACCATCCTCTCAGAAGCAATTTCGCGAACTCTCGATGTTCGTCGTGAATTGCCAACTGGCGATACCAACGCGCCATTGTGGCGACTTCTTTTAGTGCAAGCGTTGGCTGACTCACAAGTTGCATCATGAGAGCTTCGCATTCGATTCCCGTTAGCTCACGCAACTTGGACAATTTCGGTTGCAAGAGAACGAAAGACTGCAAACACTCGGTCGCATCATGCTGGCCTTGGAATGCAGCCATCAAAATGCGGTTCAGCGGCTCATGCGTCGCAGCAAGGTCGCACATTTCCGCGTAAGCTTCCACGAATTCCAACGATTCGGAAAAGAGATCCAATGCAATTAAATCGCTGTTGGCTCGCATTGATTCCGAGACGAGCAATAGAGAATAGAGTGGCATCAAGGGTGATAACCACTTCGGCGACGCCTCGATCAAGCGGATAAATTGTTGGTGAAGAGACGAGTAGACTTGGGAATTGAAGAGAGTATCGTTGGTGAGCAATGACTCAAGAATTTCCGCATAACAAATAGCGATCGATGCATTGCCAGAATCGATTGATATGCCATTCTGAGTGAACTGGCAGACCGCAAGCAGCCGAACGGTTGGCGAGCTTGGTAAGCGAGGTGGCGGGCTTAGTGTCGCGACCAAGCCTTGCATGAGCGAAACCGATCTCAACTGACTCGAAACATACGTCAGCAATTCAGGTCCCAAGCGAAAAGGATCTTCAACAGCCTTGACTGCCGTGAGTGCTTGCTCGTGTAACGCTTTTAGCAACTCCCCATCTTCATCGCGTCCGCCAACCTCGGAACTTGACGCTGATCGACCAAGCCCTTGCGCACCAGCACGCGTGGCTTCATGAAGCAATCGATTTAGTGCGTTGGAGGAAGCGGAATACATGGTTATCAACAAACCGTTCGAGTGATCCGACAAAGACTCTTTGATTTTAGCAGAAAGAATTTAGGTCGCGCGCAGCAACCTTGTTTTCTTGCGACGGCACAGAATTTGACCATCGGGTTTGCATGCACGTAATTCCGTGCTCGTTTGGTTCTTGAAAAGCCTGGTTCCGCTTCATTGGGCTCAAGTGCTCTGCTAGGATCGCATTCGAGCGGAGTTAAAATGCGGCGGTAAGTACGATCGCGAAGGCTTGATTCGAAAGGGTGGATTTGGATGGATATCGGCATCAAACGACAAATTAGCGTCGCTATTGAAAACCAGCCTGGCAGGCTGGGGCAAATCGGACGTTTGTTAGCCGAACAAGGTATTCACATCAGTGCCTTCAGCGTCATTGACAACGTGGAACAAGCCATGGTGCGACTTGTCACAGATGACCCCACCGCAGCCCGAATGGCCCTGCAGTTCGCGGGGCTTCCAGTAGTTGAAGTCGACGTGTTGGTCATTGAAATGACCGACGACATTGGCAGTCTCGCGTTGATCGGTGAAACGCTTGCCGCTGCCGACATCAACATTGAGTATGCCTATTCGTCGACGGCAACGATCGGCAATCGAGGTCGCCTCATCGTCAAAACGGCCAATCCGCGTGCTGCCCAATCCGTCCTGGTTGCTTTAGGCGGAAATCAGTAATGTTGCCTTCGACTTTGCAAACAGTCGGTATACTGCCTGTCGGCGCGCTCGGTGCTGCCCTTTATTATCACCTCACACGCGGGTGTACAGAGAACCAAGCTCGAGTTCAGTTTATTGAACGTCGAGGCTCGACCAATAACGTGGCTCTCGCCCAGCACGGTACGTTGACGATTGCCGGCGACGGCAAAGTGCATTCGATCGCAGCCTCAAGCGTTTGTCGCCCCGATCTTGTAACCTGCGTAAAAACAGGGTGGTTGCCAGACGTCTTATTGGTGTGCACACAACCGGATCAGTTACTTCAAGTGGTAGGCGACTACGTTCGATTGCTTGAGCAGCTTCACCATGCTTACGGTCTTGAATCCGCTATCTCGCGATTACCCATCATGATCTTGAGCAGCAACGGCATCTATCACGAGCGAGTCCGTCGGTTCCTGGTGGAGTTGCTTGAGGAGTCAATGCTCTATGGTCGCCTTCCTGACTTGTGGCATGATTGGATGGGGCTCATCGTTGGCAAACTGATCCGAGGCGTGACCGTCCAAACTGGCTATCGCGAAGGGACCGGAGCTAATGCCGTTTTTTGCGCTGGGGCTTCTGCGAGGACGACGCTAGCGGGTGGCGAACCCGGCAAACGTCGACGCTGTGCCGAGCTACTGCAAGGCTTAGGTGGTTGGTATGAAGCCGCTGAGGAGCCTCCGGTGCGAGTTGAGTTCGATAAGGCCCTTGTCTACTTATGGAGCAACTTGCTTGGACAACTGAAAGCGATCAATGCGCATGGTGAGTTTCGATTGCTATGCATCCGTGAAATTTTTTCCGACTCCGAAGGGGCAGAATTGCGAGAGCTTTCCAGTCACCTGTTTGCGATTGGACAAGCTGTGCGAGCTTATCGCCCAGACGAGGACTTCGACCAACTCCACGACAATACGCTGCGACTTTCAAGGATCGCTGGCGAACACTTTCCCTCAAGTCTCAAATGGATTGAATCACAATTGAATGCAGGCACGCTTAGTCCTCAGCTAACGCCAACGGAAAAGTGGTTGCTCGACCCTCTCGTCCATTATGCTCGCACAGCAGGACTGGACGACGCAGCCGACTATTTCAGCTCGCTTCGTATTCGCATCGAACAAAAATTAGCATTGGCAATCAAGTGTCGCTCGGCAATCCGAGCCGAGGCTTCCTAGTAGCAGGCACATTCCATGTGCCGTCCGCCATTCTAGAGCATCGCTCTCGTTCCCGGGCTCTGCCTGGGAACGAACTGCTTTCGAGGCTCCGCCTCGCGTTGCCCTGGATACGTAAACTGAGGAGGCAGGAACCTCCGACGCAGTGCGTCACCAGGCAGAGCCTGGGGACGAGTTTAACAGTCAGCCGAAGGCGTACTGCCAACGTCCGAGTACGCCTACGGCTAACTGTTAAACGAAAGCCATTGCAAATGTACACCAACACCCACTCAAAGCGTATCGCGCCGAACGAGCGATGGAAAAAGACGCATCCAAAGCCCTACCACGAGCAGTGTCCCAAGTCCGCCCAGCACAACCGAAGGGACCGTTCCCAGCCAAGCTGCCATCATGCCCGATTCAAACTCGCCAAGTTGGTTCGATGCCCCGATGAATACCGAGTTCACAGCGCTCACGCGACCTCGCATGTCGTTCGGTGTCTCCAATTGCACCAGCGACTGTCGAATAACGACGCTGACGCAATCTGCGGCCCCCAAAACAATCAGTGTCGTGAGCGACAGCCAAAAAGAAGTCGAGAGTCCAAAGACCACGGTTCCAAGACCAAAGATTGCAACCGATACAAATAACTGTCGCCCAACATGTTTTTGAAGCGGATATTTCGCCAGGAAAAATGTCATTGCGAGCGCACCAAAGGCCGGAGCCGCTTGCAAGAGTCCAAGCCCCGTCGGACCAACATGCAAAATGTCCTTCGCGAAAATGGGCAGCATCGCGGTTGCGCCGCCAAGCAATACCGCGAACAAATCCAACGAGATCGCTCCCAGAATCACAGGATTGGCTGCGATGAAGTGAATCCCTGCAAGCAGCGATTCGCTCGATCGAATGCGCTGCACAGCAACTTGGATTCGTGGCATGGTCGCCATGGAAACACTTGCCACGATAAAGAAAGCCGTTGCAGTGGCGTACACCGCAGTTAATCCAGCCAGGAAAATCAAGCCAGCCATTGCGGGCCCTCCGATGATCGCTATCTGAGTCGCAGCCGTCGACATGGCCAATCCTCTTGGCAGCGACGAAGCCGGGACAACGTTTGGCAACAACGACTGCATCGTTGGCATCTCAAAGGCACGAGCTGCGCCGATGATTGCGATCAATCCGAAGATCAACTCTCTCGACAGAAACCCTTGCCAGTTTCCGATGGCCAACATACCGCAAGCTGCCATTTGGGCCAAAGTACAAATGAGTGCGATCCAACGTCGATCATATCGATCGGCAACAGCTCCAGCCCAAAGAGTCAAAGCGATCCGCGGCAGGAACTGAACTAGCCCAACCAGTCCGAGGTCAAATGGGTTGTTGGTCAAGTCATAGACGGACCAGCCAGTCGCAACGACCTGCATCTGATAGGCCCCCATCGAGCAAACACGGGCCGACCAATAGTGGCGAAAAGGACGGTGGCGAAACAAGGACCGTTGTTCCAAATTGGCATGCACGTCATCGCTATTCATTGGGAATTGGTTTCAAGGGAATTGGCGTCTGCCTGTGTGAATACGATGTGTTTTCTTCCCCTCGCCCCGTTTTGCCCGTTTTGGGGAGAGGGGGCGGGGGCGGGGGGAGGGATGGAATCACTCTCGTTCCAGGGCTCTGCCTTGGAACGCGCTGCTTTCGAGGCTCCGCCTCACGTTTTTGTGACTCAGGAGGCTGGAGCCTCCGATGCATTGAGTTCCCAGGCGGAGCCAGGGAACGAGTTCAATCGTAGCACGACGCGCAAGCTAGTGAATCGTAGCACGACGCGCAAGCTAGTGAATTGGCTGAAGAAATCACTAGCTTGCGCGTCGTGCGAAGCGAAATAAAACATGCCGCTCGCACCCTCAAACAAAAAGAGCCTTGATTGCATGACAACCAAGGCTCTCAAGTGAAAATCGCGGCTAGCGCCCACGGCTCAGTTATTGGCGTGCACCGATTACAAAGTCTTAGTATCGGTAAGCGTCAGCCTTGTAAGGCCCGTTCTTATCGCAACCAAGGTAATCGGCTTGTGAAGTCGACAAGGTCGTCAGCTTGACACCGAGTTTGGCCAAGTGGAGTCGAGCAACTTCTTCGTCCAAGTGCTTTGGCAATGTGTAGACAGTCTTGTCGTACTTTGCTGTCTTGCGCTCGATCCAAAGTTCCAACTGTGCCAACACTTGGTTGGTGAAGCTGGTGCTCATGACGAAGCTTGGGTGGCCAGTCGCACAACCCAAGTTCATCAAGCGGCCTTCAGCCAATACCAAGATGCTATGCTTGGTGTCGTGGAAGTACCATTGGTCGAATTGAGCCTTGATGTTGCGGCGTTCGACTTTGCCCGTTTTTTGCATCTTCTCGAGACCAGCCATGTCGATTTCATTGTCGAAGTGACCGATGTTGCAAACGATTGCCTTGTCCTTCATCTTGGACATGTGTTCGGCAGTGATGATGTCCTTGTTGCCGGTAGCGGTAACGTAGATGTCAGCGGTTGGCAAGAAGTCTTCCAATGTCTTGACTTCGTAGCCTTCCATCACAGCTTGCAAAGCACAGATCGGATCGATTTCAGTTACGATCACGCGGCAGCCTTGGCCTTTGAGCGATTGGCAGCAGCCTTTGCCCACGTCACCGAAACCGCAAACCACAGCGACCTTGCCAGCGAGCATAACGTCGCTTGCACGGTTGAGTCCGTCGATGAGCGAGTGGCGGCAACCGTAGAGGTTGTCGAACTTGCTCTTGGTAACGGAGTCGTTCACGTTGATGGCTGGGAACAACAAAGTCTTGGCTTTGGCCATTTCGTACAATCGCTTGACACCCGTGGTGGTTTCTTCCGAAACGCCCATGCAAGCCTTGCCCATAGCGGTGTATCGTCCTGGGTTGACGACCAATTCCTTGCGGAGGAGTTCTAGGATAACGCCCCATTCTTCTGGTTCGTTTTCAGCGTCAAACTCAGGCACTACGCCGGTCGCTTCGTACTCGGTGCCTTTGTGGATCAACATGGTTGCATCGCCACCATCGTCGACGATCAAGTCTGGACCGGTTCCATCTGGCCATACCAAAGCTTGAACAGTGCACCACCAGTATTCGGTGAGCGTCTCGCCTTTCCAAGCGAACACAGGGCTGCCGACTGGTTTGTCCAATGTGCCGCCACGACCGACAACAACTGCGGCTGCTGCGGAATCTTGTGTTGAGAAAATATTGCAGCTTACCCAACGAACGTCAGCACCGAGATCGGCAAGCGTTTCGATGAGCACGGCTGTTTGAACAGTCATGTGCAAGGAACCCATGATCTTGGCTCCAGCCAATGGCTTGGTCTTGCCATGGCGAGCACGCAGAGCCATGAGGCCTGGCATTTCGTCTTCAGCAAGTTGAATCTCTTTGCGTCCGAGAGATGCGAGCTCTTCGGCTTCCTTGCGGTTACCAGCTGCAAGGAAATCAAAAGCGCGGACCTTAAATGGAACGCTGCCAGCATTAGCGCTGCCAACATGGGTGTTTTTCGTAACTACAGTACTCATTCGAACATAACTCCTAGGAAAGAAACAAAAGTTTTATCGGATAGCGGTCGTAACAAACAAGCCAGTTCCCTTAGCATCGGTCTCGGGTGGCATCAGCGCATAACGCGATTTTTGCCAGCCCGCTAGGCTCATCCATGATTGAATCTGATCGGCAGGAAACCCCTGCCATGAGTGACCAAGTTCCTCGCGGTACTCGGATCGATCATGTGGAACCATGTCCACAACAATCAGCTTGCCACCAGGCTTGGTTACTCGCCAAGCCTCGTCGAAAACCGACTGTGGCGTCGTCAGATACGGCAACACCAAAATCAAAATTGCGTGTGAAAGTGTCTCGTCTTCGATCGGCAGTTGTGTCAGTTCGCCCCGTCGCAGATCGATGTTGTTCAAATCTTTAAGTCGCTTGCGTGCAGACTGCATCATGGCAGCGGAAGAATCGACGGCGATCACTTGCTCAACCCAAGGTGCAATTGTTTGAGCCACCGCACCGGTACCGCAGCCCAAATCACCAACAATGGCGTCGCTCGGCAACGCAGCCGCAAACGCCCAAGCATCCACGCGATGCCCAAAGAGTTCGGCTCGCAATCGATCCCACTTGCTGGCTGCAGATGAGAAGAAGGCCTGGGATTTGGATCGCCTCGCCTCGATCACTTGCTCAAGCCTTGCATCGTCCTGATCGGAGGTACTGGCGGAAACGCTGTGGCTTTTGACGACATTCCAAAGCTTTTTCTGAGCCGGGTCCATGTCGCCATTCGGCATTCGGTACAAATTGCTCGTCCCATCGCGTCGTGACACCGCCCAGCCGTCATCGGACAGCAATTTTAAATGCCGGCTAACGGTACTTTGTGGAAGTTGGAGGGTGGTGCACATTTCGGCGACGGTAAGTTCGGTTCGCTCCAAGAGACGCAACAACCTAGCTCGAGTGGGGTCCGAGAGGCTCTGCATCCAGAGAATCATTGGGGCTGAAGTGGTCATTTGATTGGGTCTAAGCATCATCCGTTTATCCGGATGAAAGAATAACACTCTTCGGCGTTATTTTCAAGTCAGACCTGGATATTGCACAAAAAACCAGGATTTTCTTTGCAAAAAAGTCCTGATTCGGCTGCAGTGCAAGGTCACTTTCGGCAAAAGTGACCCACGGTGGGGCACGCTGACGTCGCGGAGCGATGGGCGACATTGTCGCTCGTCGCTCCGCGACGATTGCGTACACGCTGCGTGTTGGCTAAGTCGTTTAACAGTCAGCCGAAGGCGTACTGTGTTCCCTGACAGTACGCCTACGGCTGACTGTTAAACGAAATGCAATTCAGTATTTCGTAGAAGCCCGCCGCTTATGATCCTGCACGATCTTCGCCGCCACGCCAGAAAGGCCGATGATGCCGATGAGGTTCGGGAAGATTTGCAGACTGTTCATCAAATCCCCCCAACTCCACACAATATCGACTTTGCTCGTCGCCCCCAGCACAATCAACGCACAATAAGTCCATCGATACGGCACGACCACCTTCGGGCCAAAGATATACTCGAGCGACTGCTCTCCGTAATAAGACCAGCCAGTCAATGCGGTGAAGCCGAACAAGAAAACACACACGGTTACCACCGAACCGCCAAAGCCAGGCATCGATGCCTCAAACGAACTTGCAACTGCCGCCGCACCGTTAAGTTGCTTCTCCCCCGCGCCAACTTTCCAGACCCCCGTAACCAGAATCGCCAGTGCGCTGATTGTGCTGGTTACAAAGGAGACGATAAAGACTTCCGTGATGGAGTTTAGTCCTTGCTGGAACGGGTCCTTGCTGCGAGCTGCCCCATACACCACCGCGGCTGTCCCGTAGCCCGCTTCGTTAGCATAAATGCCGCGAGCAATTCCGTATCGCATGGCAATCATGATCCCAACACCGGCCGTACCACCCAGGGCTGCATCGGTATTAAAAGCCCCACGAAAGACCATCGACAACACAGACGGAATCTCAGTCAAATGTGTCAGCAATACAACAAGACCACCAACCAGATACAAGAGTACTTTCAGCGGAGCTAGTTTCTCAAGAGCCCGACCGATCGATTTAACGCCGCCGATGATGGTGAGTAACGCAAGAATCGCGAGACATATCCCGGTCGCAAGCTTGGGGATATGCCATTGCGAGTTCATTACATCCGCAATGGAATTCGGTTGCGTGAATGGAGTTGTGGTCAAAGCCGCAATCCCTGCGACCAAGGCATACAGCCAACCAAGCCGATGCATGTTAAGACCGTCTGCCAAATAGATCATGGGACCGGCCAACAATCGTTCTTCGCCATCGCGACGGTAGTGAACTCCAAGCACGGCCTCCGAAAATTTCACCGCCATCGCAATCAAGCCCCAAGCCCAAATCCAGAAGAGAGCTCCAGGCCCACCGGTTACGATTGCGGTCGCGACCCCTGCAATGTTCCCGGTCCCAATCGTTGCCCCGAGGGCGGTCATGAAGGTCTGAAAAGGGGACAAGGCCCCCTTGGCTTTCGCTTCATCCGCCCCGAAAAAACCACGCAACGCGTCTCCGAAGTACACGAACTGCACAAATCCAAGCCGGATCGTGAGAAACAAGCCTACGACAAACAACAACGCAATCGTCCAAGGCCCGAACACCAAGTCGCTGGCCCATTGGATTGCAGCGCCAACTATTTCGCCAAACGTTTCCGGTTGTTTATTCATGGATTGAGCTTCATTTCAAATCGATTTGCTTCGGCAACTCGCCGTCTTTCTGTTCATCAAGCAACTTGCTGAGCCACTTTCGAAATTGCTTGTCGCCAAGATCAACCACTTTGCCCAGCACCTTGGGTATCTCTACCTTTTTCCAACGAATTGCCAGTAAGTCGTCGATTGTACCTGATCTTTGGTCGATGCCATGAGACCGGATTACGACCAGCTTTGCCAAGAAAAAATCATCGTGGAATAGCTCAAGAGGTTTTCCCCAGGCGTCTTGTTCTTCGAGCACACGAGGGTTTTGGAACTTCTCTTTGGGTAGCTCCTTGTCTATGGTCGCATCGGCAACGCTGGCAATTTGAGATCGTGTAATAGACTCACGCTGCTTTTGGATCCGGTAGTTCACAACTTGATATCCGACAAATCCGATAACTCCGAAAAAGACCAAAAAGCCAATGAGTAAGCTCCAACGAGCCGATGGCGATTGGTCTGCAAGGGTTCGTTTAGATTCTTTGCTCTGATGCTCCTCGCTTTGGGTTTTACGTCTTTCAGCAACTGTACGTCTTGCTTTTTTCGTCCCTTGGGTAATCGATAAAAAGCAAAACTCGAGGGCCAAACCGAGAAGTGAGAAAAGGAGCTGGATCGCGAACAATATAGGTTGGACGATACATGCAATGAGCATTTCAACAATCGCTTCCACTACAATTCCCCTCTAGTGCCCTTTTTAACGATACTAAGCATGTCGTCATAACTAAACCGTACCAACTTTCTGCGATTGAATCGCGAATGCGATGGGATTTTTCAGCCTGGGGTGGAGTTCGCACCGCGAACGAAACCCCAGGTATCACGCTCCGATCGATCTGGAGCTCTGAAGGAGCGGCATGGGATGCGAATCATTTCCCTACCCAAAGGCAATGTTGACCATCAGGGCAAGTAGCTTCAGTGGGAATGCCGTCGCTTTGCGACTCTCAGACAATCCGTACGACGCTGACCACGGATTTCATCTGTGGCTTTCAAATGCCACTGCTCCGCAGTTAACCGGGACTAACGCCCACTAAAGCCCAACGGCTAATTAACCGGTAAAATACATGGCGATGTGCTTAGCTTCTTCCAGGGTTTTGCGGCATATATATAGCAGGTTTCGTGAGAAACCAGCGTTCCCCCTCGTTCCAAGGCTCAGCCTTGGAACGCACTGCTTTCGAGGCTCCGCCTCGCGTTCGGCGGAGCCAGGGGACGAGATTCAGAATCTTCTTTAGAACAGTTCTTTGATCTCGCGATAACCAAAGTCCACCAGTGGAAAGGGGCGACCGGCTGGGCCTGGCAAATGGCTCTCGAGGTTCAATCCAAGCGAATGGAAAATCGTAGCGACGACTTCGGGCGGCTCAGTTGGTCGTTCGACAGGGACAGCTCCAATCGGATCGCTAGCTCCAACGAATCGTCCACCTTGCACACCGCCTCCTGCAAAGTAAACCGTGAAGCATTGCGGCCAGTGGTCGCGGCCTCCGGCAGGGTTCACTTTGGGAGTACGACCGAACTCGGCCAAATTGCAAACCAGCGTGTCGTCGAGCATGCCCCGTTGATGGAGGTCTTCGATCAAGGCTGAATAGCCTTGATCGTACATTGGGGCCACGATGTTCTTCATCCCTTCGATGGACGTAAAGGGTTTGCTACCGTGAATGTCCCAGCTGACTTCATCAAAAACGGTGAGAAAGGTGTTCACGGTAACAAACCGGACACCTGCTTCTACCAACCGCCGAGCCAGCAAGCAGCATTGACCGAATCGATGCATACCGTACCGTTCTCGAACCGATGTTGGTTCTTGGTTCAAGTCGAATGCGTTTCGAGCTTCTGGACTCGTCATCAGCCGATATGCTGATTGAAAGTTTTCATCCATCAGCTTTGCCGATTCGCTCGATTCAAAATTGCGAATGGTGTTGTCAACGACATCGCGCATCCGGCGCCGACGATCGATGCGAGCGGTACCGATATTGTCCGGTGGTAGCAGGTCTGGAACCTTGAAATCCTTTTGCGATGGATCCGCCATCAATGCGAAGGGATCTTGCGACTTGCCCAAAAACCCGCCTGCTTGGCCATTGGGCAAATTCCCTCCGCCACGGCCCATGATCTCTGGCAAGACAACGTGCGGCGGCAGATCCG
The DNA here is from genome assembly GCA_031424235.1 of Pirellula sp. Lineage (GTDB taxonomy): Bacteria > Planctomycetota > Planctomycetia > Pirellulales > Pirellulaceae > JBKCUI01. Next base: position 3,217 of record JANPHB010000373.1, on the reverse strand, counting down.
ACCGACGTCCTAGAAGATAGCTTGCCACAGCACCTGCGTGAGGTGTATTTACGCCGCCGGCAAACTGGCGGCCGGTTTGCATGATTTGCCAACCGGCATCGTGGACGGCTGCCCCGCGATGAAAGCAAGAACGGACAAGCGAAAATTTGTCGGCGATCTTAGCGTGGAGGGGCAGGATTTCAGAAATCTGCATCCCGGGCGCGTTGGTTGCGATCGGTTGGAACGGACCGCGAATCTCGGCTGGAGCATCCGGCTTCATATCGAACGTGTCGATTTGGCTTGGCGCGCCGAGATTGAAGATCATGATCGCCGAGCGTTTGCTCTTGCTCGGGTCGACTTTGCCTGCTTCTGCTGCAGCCAAATACTCGGGCAATCCCAGGCCGATCGCCCCCAACGTTCCTGCTTGCAAGAAATCGCGACGCGTCACGCCGTTGCAGGAATGTGCGGAGCCCTTTCCAGTGAATGTAAGCATCGTATTCGCAGGCTCCGAGTTGTGATTAAGAAGGTTGGATTTTAGACTATGCGAGGACTACCATTATAACAAATCCGGTCGTGATTAGATGTAGCAGATTTCGTGAGAAATCTGCCCACGTTTTTTCTCCCTTCTCCTCCTCGGGAGAAGGGGGAATGGCGTTGAATTAGTGTTAGCGGAAGTGCGCGAGCACTCCGGTGAGTTGCCAGAAGTTGTGATTTCCCGATAGATGATCACCGGACGGCTCGCGCCGTTCCGCTAACTCAACGCCATTCGGGAGAAGGGGCCGGGGGATGAGGAGGTTGGAGCATGGCAATGGCGTTGCAAGACCCAAATGATTTCCCAAGCACCTACGCCGCCCGTTTAGCGACGAAATCGCGAACGCGATAGAATCGACGGATTGCTTGCGACTAAATCGCGAATGCGATGACATTTAATAGCCTGGGGTAAGTTCGCACTGCGAACGCAACCCCAGGTATAACTTATCTACATGGACAGTACGCCTACGGCTGACTGTTAAACGAAGTGCATTTGGGCACGCGTTAAATCTGCAAGTAGCGGAAACTCGTAAGAGTTCCTGCCTCAAACTCCAGGAAGTTTTACAACTTCTTCTACGGGGTTGGTTTAGCTTCGCCACCCAATTGACTCTTCGCAGCATCGATCGCTTCAACTAGCTGTTCATTTCCAGGCAACTTCCCAAGCAAAAACTCATAGCATTCAATCGCTTTTGCAAATTCCTTGTTCTGCATATGCAACTTCGCCCGATCAGACCAAGCGACCAGCACCTCGGGCGATGCAACGTTGATTGCACTGATCCATCGAATCGCCTCCTCCACACGTATCGAATCCGAAGCCACCAATCGTATCGCAAATCGACTCGCTACGATTCCATGAACAGCCGACGCTTTAACCGCTGTCGTCAGATTTGCTAAGGCCACATCGCTGATTGGGAATTCGTGCAAGCCGACGCTGGCGATCAGCATCGCTCGCATTCCGCCATCCAACGCTGGATCAGTAGGTCCCGACATGGCTGGTTCCGAACTCATTCTCATCAGTATTTTTAACCGAAGCGAACTCGCATCTATCTTCGATGGGTTGCTAACCATCTCAAGCATCGCAAGAGCTTGCTCGGATTCTGGATTAAGTTGCAGCGACATCGCAAACAATGCCTGACAAGCCTGAGCAGAATCGGTACCTTGCGGTTCGGCCATGGTGGTTAGCATAATTTGTCGCAGACAAGCGGCCGCCGCAAGCGATCGAAAACGAGCTTGTTCGAAGGTAGCGATTTGTTGGATGCGTTCCGAAAGGAAGACCTGCGATTCCTTGATACTGTTGACAAGAATTAGACTTCGAAAAACCGCGATTAAGGTCTCGACTGAATCTGATTCGTTCTCCCCTTTCGCCCAAAACGCTTGCATCGCTCTTGTGGCCATTGCTTGGCCCGCCGTCACGTCCGTTATCGACTTCGCTTCCGCCGCCCAAGCCAAGTCCGCGATCGACGTGTTGATCGCGGTGTCGAAAAACGACAGGACTTGTGGATTGAGCTCAAACGCCTTGGCCTCATTCTCTTTAGCCTTGTTCAATTTGGGGGCATTGTCGACACGGTCCAAACTGGCGACGCTAAGCGATCGTCGAACGAATATCTCGGCAAGGCACGCACCAGCCTCGGCCTTGAGATCGTCCGCACTATCTTCCTCTTTTGCGAGCAATTCGTTAACCCTAGTTGCGATCGTTTCAAGCTCATCGGGCGACAGTTCGAGGTTATCGTGAAGTCGCTGGCGAGTTGTCCACAGGATTGCTTTGGCTGCGTATTTGCCCTCCAGCTTTTGCACAGCTCGCATGGCATCGGCAGCTTTTTTTCGTTCTGCAAGTGAACGGGAGGCGAGCGATCCCATTTCGTCTTGGCTTCCTTCTCCCCGAGGAAGGGCTCGAGCCCGATCGAGATACCAATCGGCCAAGAGGTTTGCAACTTGTGCGGATTGATATCGAACGGAGTCGTCCGTTTTGTCCCAGATGATAAGTCGTCGCAGGCAAAGCTGCGTTTGTTCGAGCAAGCGTCGTCGAACGTCGGAACCACGTTTGCTGGCATCGTTTGCAGAGTCGTTTCCATCCGTTTCAACTTGCCATGGTTGCGTGGTCTCGCTCTTGTCAGGCTTCTTCTGGTCGGGGCTGTTTCCCTCGAGGAGCAGAAAGTTACGAGCGCAGATATCGCGGTAACGTTGTTTTACATTGGGCTGAACGAACCAATAGCTATAGCCAGCCAGGACGAGCGTCACGATTGCCAGGACGACGGACGGGATTCCCTTCCGCCAGTAGTAAGCCAGCATCTCAGCCCGTTGCGCATCATCGGCAGCTGGCCCCGATGCAACGCCATGTTCATTGGCCGTCATTGTTGCGTGACTAGTCATAGCCCAAATCTTTTGACTTTGCTCCCCTCGTACCTCTTAGGGGAGAGGGGCTGGGGGTGAGGGGTTTTGCTCTGTGTTTTGATTGGAATTTTGGTTTCGGCCAGTGTAGAACGGTTGTCCTCAACCGTTCCCGCCCTGAAAACAACAGTGTAGAACGGATGTCCTCAACCGTTCCCGCCCTAAAAACCGCAAAGCTGTTGAGGACAACGAATCCTGTAAAGCCGTCATTCCATCGGTGCGTATGATGAAAAGGGTAACCTTTCCATCGCACGAGGAGACTGGCAATGATAGCAAAAATCGTAGGGCAGTTCGCAAAACAAGCGCCCGCAGCGTTGAT
>JANPHB010000372.1:0-3331 GCA_031424235.1 Pirellula sp. | reverse complement strand
AAACGATATCGAAAGCATGTTCGTGGGCCAACAAAACCCAGGCCAAAACGCAAGTTCAACGGCTCAAGACACGTCGCAACTCAAGCTCTACTCAATGCAAGGTAATGACGGCTTTACAGGATTCATTGAGGACAATCGTTCGACACTCTGAGTGGTACAACGAGTCCGATCGATCACGGGACGTTTGGGTCTTTTACGACATGGTGTTTGCATGGACGATTTTGCTGAATTGGATGACCTCGCGCACATCCGGCGTCGGCCTGAAATGTATATCGGCGATCGCACAACAAAAGGGGTGCTATACACTGTATTTGAAACGATTGACAATGCAATTGACCAGTTCCTAGCTCACAAAGCCACCCAACTTGTTGTTAAGGTCAAGGATAATAACATTGTCGTCTATGATGACGGGCCGGGTTACCCGTTCGACCAACGCGACGATCATGGACTTTCGTTTGGGACTAGATACCTTACAACCATCCACAAAACCAATACGGCGGACGATCATTCGCCCCACATTCATTGCTTCAGTCTTGGCTGCGGGTTGTTTTGCCTGAATGCTCTTTCGGAAAAGTTGACGATCAGTGCCTGGCGGAGTGGGAGTCTTTGGCGACAGGAGTTTTCGAGAGGAGTTCCATTGGCCGAGGCCGCAATCGTACAAACCGGAACTGGACGCGGGACGACGGTCGATTTTGTGCTCGATTCGCAAATTTTCCCCAACACGCGGCCCGACTCAACACGACTTAGAGAAGAGCTAAAGCGTATGGCGTTTCTGTTCCCTGGACTTAAGGTGCACTATCAGGATGAATCGTTTGTGTACACGAGTGGATTGGCGGACTTGATAAGGGATCGTATCGACCATCCAGCGGTACTAGATTCAAAAATCACAGCCTCGGAAGCGTGGAAAAGTCGTCCGGTGTTTTACATGAACAAAGACTGCGGCGATTTCCAAATACAAGCAGCCGCGTTTGGCGATTCGAGTCCGGAAACGGAGTGGTTATGCTTCGCCAACGGTGCCCGTTCTTACGAAGATGGCACACACCGTGAAGCCTTTCAACAAGCGTTGGTAAGGCGCGTTGGCTGGCGACCAGCAATAGCCTCAGTCAGCGTTATCATGACCAGCCCACAATTTGTAGGGCCGACAAGGTCAAAGCTTGAAGTGCCTCAAATGAAAACGGCGTTCGTCGACGCCATTTCACCCGACTTAAAGAACTACTGCTCGGTTCATCAACTCGGCAGGTACAGCCAAGAGTAAAGCGATTGTCTCAATCGCTTGGGAAAGCAAAAAAGGTCTCAGGAACGTGACAATCCAGCCAACTCAAACCAATGCTTGCCCATGCAAGAATTTGCTATGCTGAAACCAGATTCTAGAGTTGACCCAAACGAAGTTCGCCCCACGCCCACGCGTTTTGCGCTTTAACCCGGAGATTTATCGTGATTACACGTTTTTTCGCAATTGCTGTAATGATGAATGCTCATTTCGGATTGGCAGATGACGATGCGATCGCATTCATTGGAGAATCTCACGAAAACAGTAAATTTGTTACGATCCTCGCCAATGGAAATGGGTCTTCTCGAAACGCTCATTTGACGGTCTATGAGGTACTTACCCCGGATTTCAAGTTGAGGCGACTCCATAGTCGATTTCTTATGCATCAATGCCACTACCAACATTGCTGTCTGTGTGCGGCCGGACGATTTTTTATCACGATCAACGATTGGTGGGCGGGGGAAATAAGTCATCCGCTGGTTATTTACGATCTAGCAAGAAACGAGTACACGTCGTATTCCGTAGACGAACTCTTCACGGTGGACCAATTGTCGACCATCAGAAAGACGATGGGACGAGAGCGAGAAATTGGGACCGTTGGCTTCGAATGGGCTCAAACGCTGGAACAGTCCGAACACCATTTTGACCCAAAAAGCCTAACATTCACGATCCATGGAATCGGCCCCTGGGCCTATGACAAAGACGTTTTACGAGGCTGGGGGGACCTCCCTGAGTTATTGGAAATAGAAAAGCCCTTTGTTCCTGTAGTGATCGACCTACCGACCCGAATCGCAAAAGCAATATCCAGCCCTCAGACTAAGGACATACGGGAAGTGAAAAGAGATGGGGTTCGCATAACCTGCGTAAATCAATGGTCCATTGAATCTGCCATTTACGATAATGCAGAGAAACGCATTCTCTTGCCTCGCATGGTCCAAGTGAACTACCTAACGGCTAAGCTTACGTACCGACTTGATTCGGAAACTCAAGAATACACTATTGTGGAACCAAGTGAAATGATAACTGTGGTCGTACCAAATGTGTGTTCTGCCGACCAAGATAAAGAACGACGCAAGCAACATGCAGATGAAATGGAAGCAGCTATGAAAGAGAACGAAGACAAACAGGAAAGGTCAAGTAAACGCATCCCAAAGGGTGAGTGAATAGCGGTAGACGGTAACCATCAGGCGCACTGGATGCGGTGTCCCCCCAGCTATTTGCTGCTGAATAAAATTGGTCGACAAGCATAGATGGATGGTCCGATGAGACACCGCACGTAGAGTTGGACCAGAATTTGGTGTGCAGCCTTTTTACAAAAGCTTTATGGAGAATCGATATGCTGCATTTTAGAAAACTTATGCAATTGTTTTGCGTGTTCTGGGTTCTGTCTTCTTGGGAGGAAGTTGCCAACGCTCAGAAACAGAAGGAAGCGAAAGTGCTTCCAACACCAACGGGTATTTACGCTCCACGGAAGTTAGACCCTGTTATGGAAGAGTATTCTTTATTAAGGGATTTCCAATCTCGGAATGCATTTGCGTTTCGATTTGCAAATCGAGCAAACAGATCACTTTGGCTACAAACGCTGGTGGAAAATTTCTCCAATCAAAAGTTTTCTGGGGAGGAAAGGCAATGCATGGCCCATCTTTGTTCCGCAATGTTTGCAAAGGGACAGGTGGGGGACTTTAGATACTTCCTTGCGGGAAGGGACGCGCCAAGTACGAATAGCGTCATGGATATCCTTTTGCAATCTCGAGAATTGAAGGCAGATGGATCCGATCAAGTTTGGCCAGAGAACGGCCCCTTTGGAAATGGAAGCTTTAGGGAGGACTTGGCTAGACTCTGCGTTTCTCCAAACTTTTCCGAAAAGGCCTCCGAAGTTCTAAGCTCCTATGGCTCAAGGGGGATCGATGTAATCGACTTGCTAGTCCTCAATCAAGCGAAGCTTGTTTGAGGTTTCTTGACGATTTCATAAAAAAACCTGAAACCTCCTGGTGTTTTTGCGGTTTAACGTAGTAACAACACAAACGTTTTATCGCTAGCACGGAGGATTTCAGGTGAAGA
>JANPHB010000371.1:0-22356 GCA_031424235.1 Pirellula sp. | reverse complement strand
CCGGAGGCGCCATTTTCATCGCGAGGCCCATTAGAACACCAAAGCCGTGTCCGGTCGGGACAATCCCGAACCGGACAAAACGACACGTATTAATAGTCACGGTCGGGGCGACACATGATCGTAGTGTGTCGGCCCTTGGGGCCTTGAAATCCTAGGGATTGGCAAGTCCGGTGCCCTACGGCGCCCTACGGCACCGGCAAAGGACATGTCGAGCCTTCGGCCCTCTACACCAATAGTGTAACTTCAAAATTGCACGTCGTGCTGAGTATTCAGACTGTCGCTGCCTACTTGCTTTTGGCGTTCCAAACTGGAGAAAAGGGCTGCGATGGTTCTACCAGTTCGTTGACGGCTCGGACAAGCATTATCAAAGATGGGCCGTCAGCAGGGAATTGTTGTACAAGCGCACCAAACGCACGCACCGCTTCGCGAAAATGACTGCCCGACTCGTAAAGTTCCAGAGCCGATGCGTAAGCAACCACGAGTTCGGCATTTTGCGGGGAGTCGTTCGGCAACAATTCGAAGAGATCTAAATCGCCATCGAGTCCGACAACTTTCGCTTTGCAGAGTCTTCGCTTGAGCAAATCGCTCGGCAAGCATTTTGCGGTCTCTTCATCCATCAGTGCCGAAACTTTCCAATGTTTGGTGAGCCCCTGAATTCGGCTTCCCAGATTCACCGTTCGGCCCATCGGACCATATTTGAATTTCTGTTTGGAACCTGTATTTCCAACCCGCGCCGGCCCCGTGCAGATACCAATTCCGAAATCAATCCCGCCTGGAATCGAGTCCTTATATCTCTCGCTCAAATTTTTTCGAAGCGCCATCATTTCTCGGGCTGCCATGGCTGTCCGAAACGCATGATCCGGAGAAATCTCTGGCGCTCCCCACATCGCAAACAACTCATCCCCGACGTAATCAACCAAGACGCCGTCCGATTCCAAAACCAAGGCAGACAGCTCACTCAGTATGTCGCCAATCCAAGTCATGGCTGCTTTGGTGCCGATCAAATCTGTCGTATGACTGAACCCTCGAATGTCACAGAACAATACCGATACCTCGACGTCCTCTCCTTCTAGCAATGCCGGATTTAGGCTAATTGCCTCAGTCACTTTGGGTGAAAAAAATTGCTGGTATTTGGTCACGAGTGCCTCACGCTTGATGCGCGCGATACTCGAGGCAATCGCGGTAGCAAGAATCGCAATCAATCTTTGCTCCGCTTCCATGACCCTACCCAATTGCCATTCCACATTCAGCATCCGATCGGCATAAAGAACTCCAAGAATCTCATTGCCTCCTTCGAGAATGTCGAGAATTGGGCACGCGACGGCAGTATGCAGCAATTGAACACTCATCGATTGAAGATCGGACGACCCTCTGTGAGATTTCGGATAGACGACAATTCGCTTGGTGTCCAACACTTGCTGTAGCATGGTGTTCGATGGAGCACGCAAGCTCGCTTCGTCAACTCGAGGATTGACGAAACGCCTCGAGACATCAAACTCCCACTGCTTGCCATCCCACAAAATAACTTCAGCTCGATCCACTTCGATAATGCTCGCTACCGCTTGCGCGATTCCCGAAAAGAAGCCAGCGGAAGAAACTGGGCGTTGCATTGCCGCTACCGCTTGCCCCAACCACTCGAGTACGACTTGGACGTCGAGCTGAGACCCGCTCCCTCCCTGCATGGAAAATCGAGAAAAGCTCTGTTGAGGTTCAAACAACTCGTTGCCTGATAGCCTTAGAGGCGATACTCCCAACGCGCAAAGACTTCCTTCCCAGGCCTCATCTACGAATTGTGGCTTTTTTGCCACACTCGACTCAAAGTTCAACGCGATACTCTCTGGCAATTGAATCTTGGAGGGTAAAGCAATTGTGCAACTTTCATGGAAGGCAAGTGTCTTGATGCCAGGCACGGCGATAGTCGCGCTTTTATGAAGGTTCGTTATTTGCCATTGATTCCCTTCTGTCGGATCAAGACGAATGAGAGAACGAGGTACTGTTCGCAGTTCAAGCTCTGCGATGATCAATCGCCATTGTCCAAGTGGATTTTGATACAAAAGCGGTTCTTCGGGCTCGCCAATCTGCCTTCGTCCAATCTCCACTGCCTCATCTATCGACGCAGAATAGACACTCGCCCCATTTCTAGTGACTGTTACGAGTAATGACACGGTCGGAAGAAACCCCTCTTCAGAAAAGCTGCCAGTCGACTGGCGCAAAAGTACTTGAGCATTGGAAGGCGTCGAAAGCGATCGCAGTCCTTGTGACTTCGTGTTGCGATCGACTATACTTTAAGCAAAATTCGGAAAGCATTTTTGCTTGTAAAATAAAAGGTGAATTCAATGGACCGCGGACTGCTTGTGGCTTTGCTAGCCCTTCAAAATCAGTTTATCCTCCCTCCGCAGTTTCTGGTCGGATTTCAGGCTTGGCTGGCGAATCGAACTCAGGCCCTGGACGAGATCCTCGTTCAACATGCCTACATAACGAAATCCCAGCGAGAGAGTTTAGTACTGACGGTGATTGGTATCCTCGAAAAGTCGCACAATAATTGGCAAACAGCTGTCGCGGAAAACAACGCAATTGGCATGGTTTACGGTGATATGTTGGCTTTTGCAGAAAAAGATGCAACTGTCTTCGAATGGGTCAAGCAGATTCGAGCATCGATTCCGAATGTTTCGTTACCAGTCGAGGCTAGCAGACACATGGGTGCTGAAAAAGACCCATACGGGACGATTGACTTTGACAACGAACTTGGCCCCTATGCCACTTTATCTGGAGAAGAGAACCAGGCGGAACAATAGGGGCCAATCTATGTAGCACGACGCGCAAGCTAGTGATTCTCGTATCCACCTGCAATGACCTCGTTCCCTAGCTCCGCCTGGGAACGCAATGCATCGGAGGCTCCCGCCTCCTCAGTCACAAAAACGTGAGGCGGAGCCTCGAAAGCAGTGCGTTCCAAGGCATAGCCCTGGAACGAGAGTGAATTCACTAGCTTGCGCGTCGTGCTAAGCCGTTATTTATCCCCCCGCTCCACTCTGCGTTTGCTATTTCGCAGCTTGTTGTTTGGCAATGGGTGAGACGACATTGCTCGACTTGTTGTTGTCATTCGAAGCTACGATCGCTGTGACAGCCGCTAGCCCTGCAATTCCTAAAGCTCCACCACCAATACCTCCACCTCCGAATCCACCACCTCCGAATCCACCACCAGCAAAGCCGCCACCTCCTAAAGATCCGACTCCTACCCCACTGTTACCAGCCATCGACAATCCTGGAGCTGCACTAGCTGGCGATGAAGCAACGTTGGACTGGCCATACGCTTGCCAAATTCGATCGGTGATTTGCGGAACTAGTTTTGGAGGACACAAAAAGACAAATAGTTTTTCGTTTGTATCGGCCTGAACAAAAGATACGGGCCTACCGGAAATAGATTCTCCCAGTCTTGCTTGTTTTTCTGTCGGTAGGACGTCGAACGCATAAGAAGCGTAGCCTGCTGGCCCGGCGGCAATCACGCTGTATGGGCCTGGTTTTAACCCGGCAACATTAAAACTCCCATCGCTCGGATTCGAATCGGTTCGAGCGACTACTTGATTGTCCCGCAGAAATGTCAATTTGGCGTACCGAAGATTTTCGGCCAATTCTTTGTCGGCAATCACAATCTTCCCAGGCAAACTTCCATCCTTCTGCAATCGAACACTATACGGATTCACCGATTGCAATTTGTATTCGCTATTATCAAAAAGCTTTCCTCCTGGATCGTCGGACGGAACGATGCCTCTGGCCAACGAACCCAAAATTTCATCTCGATTGACTGGCGCTAGTGGCAAGCTAATCGGCTTGGAAATGATGTTTCGTTTTACGGCATTTTCAGTGCTCACCGTCAACAAGGGCACCGCAGCATGGACTTTTTCATCAACCACTAACAGTGCATGTAGTTCGTCTGGTTGTACGTCCGTGAACGTTGCAATCCCTTGCAAATCTGTCGTCGCTTCCTTTTCTTTTCCACTGGAATTTAGCAATCGAACCAGAAGACTTGACTTCGGCACTTGGGGGTTGATTGCCCCCATCGCTACCAGGGCAACTTCCATCTTGTTGCCATCCACCCTCACCATGAAGTCTTCAGGGAGCTCTATTTCTTGGCCCTGCGCATTTAAGAATTTTACTAAACGCGGATCGGTGACTTTGCTGTCGTCGTCCAACACAGCGGAAAGACTCGACACGTTTGACAACGCAAGTCCAACAGCGAAGGCAGCATTTGCTAACCGGGGCAATGCGGACTTGACGAATTCGGAGCCATTCACGCGAACGAAACAACCGGAAGAGTCTGACTGAGACACGATGCCCTCACTGCGATTTACATGCTAAAAACGATTTCGACTCGACAATGACTTGCTCGGTGACGACTTGCTCATTGCCCCCAAAAATGTCTATCGTGTCGGATTTCTTAATCTTCCAATATTAGCCTAACATCCTGCCATAGTCCAAGCAAAAACGTCCTGAAATCACCCCCCGTTCAGTTCTCGCTGTGAAGGCTCTTGCGCTGCTAAAAACAGGCTTTTGGTAGCGAAAGTCGTCAAGACTTTCGGCCGCATCGCCTAAACGACAGAAACTCTAGACGAGTTTCGCTACAAAATGCTTTACAGCGTTGCCGTTCGAGGAGTGCGATTTTGCGTTCGAACGTCAAGGTCGACCTGCTCTTTTGATAACCGAAAAATTGGTAAGGTCTGTCCCTTTCTGTTCCAAATCCTCGTCCATCAATTTTGGCATCAGTTGGCTCTCCAACAAGTCTCCATCAACTTGTTTGATTCGACTTGAACCAATTCCGTTGAAAACCCATCCGCCGTCGCAATTGGTCAGGGTAAGGTGATCGCTGTTCACTTTGACAGGCGTATTCAACTTCGTCTTGGCTAACTCCCCAACGATCTCAATCAAGCTTCTCTTCTCGGGAAAGCCGGTCCCATTGATCAGTTCACGTGGGGGATCCACGAAAATTCCGCAAAGGCAATTCGCGAATGTGCCCGTATTGAATTCGACGACTCCGGAAGCAACATAAACAGCCGGCGTGATTTTCTGTGGAACGATGCGTGCCTCAACAATCAAAGTACTCAGCTTGACCGAGGCCCCTTTGCTCAAAACGGCTAGTCCATAATTCGCAACGCTGAGAAGGTTTAGCTCATTGCCAACAACCGTCCCGCCATCGACAAGCATTCCAACAAAGCTTGTATCGCGAATCGCGACATTGCCTATGTCGATTGAGCTTTGATTAAGCAGGATCCCGCACGCCGAACCAAAAAAATCACAATCGGCACATGTCACTTCTGAGTTTTCCGTGATCTGCATTCCGACTCTATTTCGATTGCTATTGATGTCCCTGACGCCGTCCACGTTGACCCAGGATAGCTTGACGTTACTTTGCTTTACGCTCAAGCCATAGATTGCATTCTTAAGCTCGCAAGGTTCATCCGGAGTCCCCTTGATAACGACTGCTTTGCACGCCTTGGTTTGGATACCGATGTCGCAATTATCAAACTGACAACTTTCAATGGCGAGCTCACCTGTGGGACTATCCATCCAGTCGATGCCAGCAATACACGGTCCCTCAAACATGCATCGCTGTATCAATCCGGACGCGCCGTTCCCCTGTACGCCTATCCGTTTCAAACTGGGATCGGAATTTCCCGAAAAGTTGAAAGTCGAATCGCGGATGGAAACAGATGATGTTTTTTCAGCCGAGACAGCAACATCCACCGTTGACTGGAATTTGCACTTGTCCGCCACGAAGGTTGCATTTGTCCTCGCCTTGACGCAGTTATACGACTGATTGGAACTTGCAAAAACATCGCACTGTTTGAGTCGCAAGCTGCCTCCAGCTAAATCAATCGTATTGTATTTCGCCGCTTGAGAGTCGAACGTTACCTTTTCGATGGAGACTTGGCTGTCCGCTTGGATTTTGACGCAGGCCTGCTCTGTTGAAAGAATCTTGACTTCCCCCTCACCAACAAGATGGATCGAACGATCAATCACAAGGGACTCTCGGTAGGTACCCTCGAGGATCGTGATTGTTTCGCCTGCTGCTGAATCGGCAATGGCTTTCGCAATAGAATCGTGCGTGCCTTTACCTCCAATCGAAACCAAAAAAGGTTTGCTCGGTGGCTGAGGCTTGGGTTCAACCTTTAGTTCTTTTGGTTTGATTTCCGCAATCCCAACGTCGCTTGGGATATTTCTTGGGGACTCTCCATTTTCAATTACACCCGTATTAGGATTCTCATTTTTGGGGGGCGTATCAGGTCGTTTCGGCGTCTCAGTCTCAGTCGCGAATGGTCCAAACTTGGTAAACCAAGCAACGCTTCCGATTCCCGCCAACAAAACAATCGTCACAATGGCAGGCACGGCGAGCTTCCAAAGTAAACTGGATTCGCGGACCGTAGAGCCGCCCGTGGAATCTCGGATCGTCGATTGAACTGTGCCAAAGGCGCTAAGTCCACGTGCCGTCTGTCCAGCTTGGTTTGTTTCGACAGCTAACCCAAAGTTCGTTCCCGACGTTGAGCTCAAGGCTTTGAAGGCACCACTTCGCGACAGCGACATTGAGTTGACCGTTTCCAGAAATGGAAGCGATTCTACGATCACATCCAAATCAGCAATCATCTCTCGGACGCTTGCATATCGATCCCCAACATTCTTTGCACAGCACTTGCGAAACACAGCGTCAAAAGCACTTGGGATTTTTGGATCGCGCTGGTGGATAGGTCGCGGATCTTTGTTCTTGATCTGGTCTCTCAATTCATTCAACGTCGCCCCTGTAAAAGGAGTCTTTCCTGAAAGAAGTTCGTACAGAATAACCCCGAGTGCCCAGATGTCCGAACGACCGTCCAACCATTCAACACGGCCAGCGAATTGTTCCGGCGACATGTACATCGGCGTCCCCGCGATTTCTCGACCCTTTTTGTTTTGTTCGTCATCTTCGAGAATCGCGAGTCCAAAATCGGCCACGTAAACCCGCCCTTCCGGTTCAACCATCAGATTCTCCGGTTTTAGATCTCGATGGACGATCCCAGCAGTATGTGCAGCATCAACCGCCAAGCAAACCTGGCGAATGATGTCGACGGTCTGCATAAGAGGCAATCGAATATCACCCTTCTGGAGAATTTCTCGTAACGTCGAACCTTCTATCAGCTTCTGAACCACGAATGGTTCCCGATTGGCCGTCATTCCAACTTGGTAGATTGGCACGATCGAGGGATGATCCAGTTTGACCGCCTTTTTCGCTTCGTCGATATATTGCTGACGGTGGGCAGGGTTATTGATCAGCGGTCTCTTAATGGCAACCTTGCGGTCCAACAATTCATCGCGAGCGCGATAGACGACCCCAAAGGCACCACGGCCCAATTCACCCTCGACGACGAATCCTGGGATATCCGAGGGGAAGTCAATCTTTTTGGATGTTTCTAACGACAATGCAGGGGCGGACGGATCGTTTCCATCCGAGCGCATTGTTACGTTGGCGAATTGGGTTGAATAGACATCGATCGAAGCCGCGTTCGGATCGGGTACTCTCGCATTCGTCGTCACGGAAAAATCTGTGGTTTGGTTCGGAAATGCCGATCCAACTTGCGTTTCGTTCGGTTTCAACTTGTCATCGTCCGGCCCAGACATACAACACCTCAAGTTGGGATTCGCGACCAGAGTAAAACACGTAGCCCTTTAGTCTCGAGGGAAAGGTCCAAGGTGGCACTGGAAGCAGCATGCTCACGTTCATCACCATCTTAAGCTCGCTGATCAGGACCCACCAGACGTGGCAAACAAAATGAGCGACCTAAGTTAGTCTGCCCACTATTCGCCGAGAAATTCAAATTCTGGCCCACCTGCTGCGATCGACAAATGGAATCCAACGAGTGGCCGAAGGACTTTGGTGGCTAAACCAACACCCTTTAAGGGGCCGGATTTAGCTTCTTGAATGGGCAGCAAATCGATGATTTATTAAACTTCCTGTCGATTGGTGATGTGGTTGCGCAGGAGAATATAACATAACTAAACCATACCAACCTTCTGTGATTGAATCGCGAATGCGATGGGATTTTTCAGCCTGGGGTGAGTTCGCACCGCGAACGAAACCCCAGGTATTATTCTCCGATTGATCCGGAGCTCTGAAGGAGCGGCATGGGCCGTGAATCGTTTCCCTGCCCAAAGGCAATGTTGACCATTAGACCAACTAGCTTCAGTAAGAATGCTGTCGCATTGCGACTCTCTGACAATCCGTACCACGCTGACCACGGATTTCATCCATGACTTTCCAATGCCACTGCTACGCAGTTAAGGCGGAGAAAGTTACAGATTGCTTAGACGCTCGGCGGTTCGTCGATCGGCTAGGGTATCATTCGAACTTGCCCAGAACCAATCTTCTCCTTCGTTTCCAAGAACGATGTCGATCGCGCTATCGTTGGATAATGTCGCGCCACTCAGTTTCACTGAATTTCTGGGGCCAATGCCATTGAGCAAGCGTTGAATTCGCTGGGCATAACTTCGGTTGCTTGTCCATTCATTCATGATGGCATCGATTTTATCCCACTCAATCCCAAGAGCCGTAGCATTGGTTTCATCTTCAAAACCATTCCCGCGCCCACTAATGAGCAAATCGTCACCCAATCCCCCGACAAGCCTATCGGCGTCCGAGCCGCCTAGCAGCCAATCCCGCCCATTGCCTCCAATAAGGCTATCATTTCCTGATCCACCAAACAACACATCGTCTCCATCATTGCCAGTCAAACTGTCGTTCCCAGCCATTCCAAACAGGTTGTTGTTGGCCTGATTGCCCACAAGAGTGTCGTCAAATCCCGATCCAATCACATCCGCGATTCGCGCAACGCTTTGAAGGTAGCTTGCCGTTCCCGCTGCTAGATTCACTTCGATGCCGTTCGGCGCTTGGCTATAGTCAATCCGATTACGTCCAAGGCCGCCATCGACCGTCATGGGGAACGCTGGAGCCGATTGCATCACGATTTGAAAGTTATCTTCTTGAGTTCCGCCAACAATCTGCTGAAAATTGATAAACGATGGTCCGGAAGACTGCGCTATAAAGCTATCAAAGATTGACCAACTCGCTGGCGAATTTTTGCCTATCAATTTTGAATTCGTCCCTGATTGCACCACATAAAATTGTTTGATGTCCGAAAATTCAGCGATCCCGGTCGCTGAATTGGACTGCAAGTTGACGACAATGGACTCGTTTCCACCAAACGTGAGGTAGTTGTTGGTCGTAGTGGAATCGCCACCGGCAATTCGATATCGGTTTGGTGCAACACTCTCGGAAAGATAGAATTCGTCGGGCGCGGAGGTACCTCGCAGATCGGTAAAGCCTGTCGCGACGAACCCACCAAGTTGGACAGACGTGTTGCTCAACGTCCAGGGTGCAACATCGTATGGCGAAACCAACGCTCCGATTTCGTAACGCAGAATGTTTTCTCGATTCGGAGGTGCTTGTACCCCTTCGACGAGGGTAAATGCCGGAACTTGGTTGCTACTCCCCGAAGAGCTTGCTAACGATGAAAGAGACACCTCAACCCCTTGATTGGGTTCGACATAAACAAGTCTGTCGAATCCGGAGGAACCGTTAACGGATCCAACAATTCTCCCCGAACGCTCTATACGAAATTCATCATCGCCGTCCGTGCCAATCAGGTCTCGCATGCTGCTGAACGATATCCCGTTAACCGTTCCTGCTCCCGAGTTCGTAATGTTCCAATTGGAAGAATTACCTGAGACGTGCAAAGTGTCCGCACCAGTACCACCGAATAGATTTAGCTCGCTCGATTGTGGAGTGCGAGCGGCAGTGGATGGCAGTTGCACCAAAAATGTATCGGCACCAGCTTGTCCACGCAGGTTACGTGTCTCCACCGACGTCGTGCGGAATGCAACGCTTCCAACCGACACTAGATTATCTCTCACGCGGAATACATTGCTCTCATTTCCACCCAAAACCGAAACCGTATCATTTCCGGCTCGAGTGTCAACCGAAAAGAGTGTGCTTTGTGTGATTGGGCCATTGAAGACAGTCGCTCCATTGACCGTCGCGTTCCAAATTGGATTGGCCGTATTTCCGAGCAACCTAAAAACGATATTGTCATTTCCTTGAGTCCCGAAGAGGTTAATGGGCACAGTCGGTTGTACCGTCAGTACAAAAGTCCCAATACCAACTAGTCCACCTGCATCCGTTGCTCGGATCTCAATGCGATAGATACCTACGTCTCCGAATTGAGGCGCTGCAATCAATTCACCCGTCGACCAATCGATCGAAAGCCACGCTGGCAACGGTCCATCGTTCGCAAAAAATTCGAAACTTGGAAAATAAGCTTGATCGTTTCTGTCGACGTCAAAGGCCAATGGGATTGCGAGCGTTGCACGCAACTCAGCCCCCTCCGCGACGGACTGATTCGCTACATTCGCGACAATCGGTGCTTCATTGATGTCTCGTACGCTGTTGACCGAGAGGGAGGAACCACCGGTGGTTCCTGGTTGATAGATTTCAATCGATTTCCCTGTGACGGGGTTGGTGGCCCGAACATATAAGTCCAGAGACCCGCCTGTCGTTTCGTAATCGATCGGGGCGTTGATAATCATTTGATTTCCTTCGACTCGGAAATACGGCGCGAGTTGCCCACGAATTTCATAGTCGTAGTTTTCCCCCTTGTCTGCGTCAACCGTCTCGAACGTCAATCCTATCGTATCTATGGGTGTGTTCTCGTCGAATTGAGCAAAGCCCATCTCGAAACCGTTTGGGTCAATGAACCGAATGTATTCTGGATCAAATTCGTCAACCGGATTCACGTCGATATCAAGGCTTCCTTCGACGATATTTGTACCATCGGTCGCTCGGATTCGAACGGTATAGCTCCCCTGAGTTTCACGGTCAGCAATCGAATTGAATACAAGACTTTCTCCTTCGACAGTGAACAGGAAATTATCGTAGTCGCCACTACCCGAAACGAG
The DNA here is from genome assembly GCA_031424235.1 of Pirellula sp. Lineage (GTDB taxonomy): Bacteria > Planctomycetota > Planctomycetia > Pirellulales > Pirellulaceae > JBKCUI01. The sequence continues at coordinate 11,382 of JANPHB010000371.1, read as the reverse complement.
TTCATAAACAAAAGCAACCGACTGAGCACGCACACCCAATGTACCTACAGCTAGCCCCAAGCCCTCTGGGCCGCTTTCGTTTTCGGTAATCCTGTCATTGCTGATGGTGATTGGTGACACCGCGTTTTCATTAACGTTTTCGACGTGGATTAGTAAGTCCGTATCGACGACGCTTCCATCGCTTGAGAATGCGCGAACGCTAACCGTATGCGAAACCGATGATTCAAAGTCGATCGTCCCCTGCAGTACCAATTTTCCATCGGTAACGCCAAACCGAGTATCTGACGCGCTCCCATCGACTGCGATCACTGAATAAGTTGCTGTTGAACCGCCCGTAAAGCCAACTGGACTTAGTTTGCCTATGACAGTCCCTTGAGCGGAATTCTCAGGAATGGAATCCTTGCTTATCGCAACTGTCTCAGCGATGTCTACGACAAAGATCGAGAGAGCTTGCTCGACAGCCTGGCCTCCCGAAAAAGTTCTGACCCGAATATGCTTGATCGGCTCCCGCTCGAAGTCATAGGTTCCCTGTGGCAATAACCAGCCTTGCGAATCGATCGCAAAGAAAGCGTTGTCGTCGTCGCCAGGCCCTGGGACCAACTCGATGGCGTTAGCAAAGACACCGTTAAGATTGAAAAATGCTAACGCATAGTTGTTTTCAGCAAAAACTCTATTGCTAAGCGAGATAAAGGGCGTCGGAGTCAGAATTGCCAACTCGGTCCCAACTGCTGCGAAATTGCTCCAGCCAAACAAGCTAGCAAGATCGGCATTTTGGAATGGCTTCTGGTTGCTCAGTTCGAATTTCGAAAGGTCTGTGTCCAGTACAAGCGTGTTCGTCGACTGGTCTTCGCGCCAAACTCCTTTGTCGACTCCGTTTGGAACGACCACCACAACTTGGTCCCAAATGTCGTAAACCGATGCGAAACCGTTTAGCACCGAAACTTGTTCGGATGGCTTTCCATCATCCAAACTGCGTCCGATACGGGTTTTTCCTGATTCTGCATCATACGATGCCGTATAAATAAGTCTTCCGGCGTATGCTATCGAGTCTGGTTGAACGGTTTCGTTCGAGATGGGCCGGACGACATTAAAGAACGAATCAACGAATGAAACGAGTCCGGTGGAATCGGATGCGAACGTTGCACGAGATTCGTAGGAGTAGTAAGTAAGAGGTTCGGGTACTACATTACTGCGTACCTCATGTGGGAAATTCCCAAGAAAGATAACACTTTCCACAATGCCTTGGCTGCTGGGCGATCGAAGAAGAAGCGTAACCTCGGTTTTTGCGACTTGCGTTGCTGGCCCTTGGAGGTTCAACATGGTTTGATAGTTTGCGTTGGCTCCGACAGTTGTAAAAACAACATAGTCGTCGGTGCGTTGCATCACCAAAAGGTTGGTGTCGAGCCCAATACCAAGCCACTTGGTTCCGAAGGCGAATTGGGCACTTTCGATTAGACCACCCGAGGTGTCATAGGAATAAACGGTTGTTGAGTTGTTGTTGGACTGATGTATGTAAACGCGGTCAATTGACAGAAATAAATGCACTTCGCCGTCCTGCGGTAAGTAGGTGGCGATCCGACTTGTGTCGACCTCGATTCCGTTGGTGCGCCAAAGCTCAACTTGCGAGTTCACTTGCGCAAGAAAGAACTGGTTGCTGGTCGTGTTGATCCGAGTATCTGCCCATTCAATTTGAGAAGACCCAATCGATGCATCCGGAGCGCTGTTCAAGTCCTTTAGCAGAACGGGGTCTGCGGCCATCATGAGGCGGCTCTCAAACGATTCGATGACAAGCTTTCGGCGGCGAGCGGATTTCGAGCGTAGTTTTGTTGACATGGGATCGGTGCTACTCCTAAGGGAATGGTTATGCAACTGTCATGTGCATCACCACAAAAAATAAAGAGGGAAAGGAAAACAAACGGATGCTCAAATACAGGCTCGCATTTTCGAGTCAGAAATTCTCCCAGTCCATCGGAGGCAATGTCAAGTAATTGTCCATGAATTTTGCGTCAAAACACGCTGGTTCGGCAGGAGCCTTAAACATATTTGCAAAGCCAAGTCCACTCAAAACCTTCGGGAGGGCGAGGCTCCTGCCGAGCCAGGGTTGCATAGGTTCATCTTTACCCACGTCTTTGCACATCACATTCCAATTCCCTTGGGTTTTTCGTACTCGTACTCCGCCCGAAGGGCAGTACTCGTACTCGATCGGATGGACTGTCGAGTACGAGTACCATTTCATTGAGTGCGAGTACGAAATCTGTCCAGAAATGTGGGTAAAGATGCGGTTACAAAGGTTCGGCAGGAGCCTCACCCTCCCTAGTTACAAATTCGTTGTGCAAACTCGTTGGAAACATGTTTACCGGGGTGGCCTCACCCTCCCTAGCCTGACCGTGTCGATGCGATTTCCTCCCTCGCCCCGTTGCGGGTTTTGACAATTTCCTGACTTTCTCATCTGTCTCCAATGATACATTGTGTCCAAGATCAATTGTTTACACTTGAAACGAAGGACTCTCAACAATGCCCATCTCTTTTCGACGCACCATCATTCATCATTCGGCACTTGTCGCCATGATTGGCTTGCCTTTCCAACCTAGCTTCGCTTTGGCTCCAGACGACGAAAAGGAAGTCGAAAGCAAAGTGATTTCTGTCGGATTATTCAAAAACGGCCTCGCCGTAATCAAACGTCAAGTCTCTCTGCCAGGCAACGGCACCGTTCGCGTTGCGGATGTTCCTGAACCAGTTCACGGAACGTTCTTTGTGGAAAGCAATGGACCATTAGATGCTCGTGTTGAGAAGCGACGCGTTGCAATGAAGAACCAGCCTTCGCTTGGCCAAAATCTTCAGGATGAGTTAGCCGGTCTCAAGGTTACGATCTATGGCAAGAACGCCAAGACACCAGTAACTGGAACGGTTGTCCGGATTCCGAAACCGGAAACGGATCTGGCCTCGGACAACACAGGATGGACGCCCTACACAACATTCTCAAGCAACGTGTTACCGCTAGCGTCCAACCCGAGCCGATTTCTTTTGCTCAATACCGAAAAAGGAATCTCGTACATCGACCTCAACGAAATCGCTTCTGTCGACGCCGAAGGAAATCCAAAACGCGAGCCGGTGATGGAGAACAAGCCAGTGTTGCTTTTGGACAACGGAGCCAAGTCAACTGGCAATATGGCTCAAATCAGTTATCTCTCCCATGGGATCTCTTGGGCACCTAGCTACAAAGTTACATTAATCGATGCCAAGCGATTGTCCATCGAGCAAAATGCCGTGATTCGAAATGAGCTTATCGATCTGAAGGATACGGAAGTCTCCGTGATCAGCGGTTACCCAAGTGTTCAATTTAGCCAAGTTGTCTCGCCCCTGGCGGCAACACAAACATGGACGCATTTCTTTCAGCAACTTGGAGAACGACGGGGACCCAGCAACGCCTTCATGAGCCAGAGCATGGGACAGGTGGCAAGCAATCGGAGAGGTGGCGATGACGGATCTGAACCAGTCGTTGCTCCCAACGTAGGTGACACCATCGATTTGTTTTACCACTCCATCGGCAAGCGTTCACTAAAGAAAGGAGACGCTGTTGCATTGTCAACCGGTGCGGCGCAAGTCGATTACGAACGCATTGTCCAGTGGACCATTCCAGACAATCGGGACGAATGGGGCACCCCGATAAACAATCAGAATGTTGATCCAAACACGGGCGAACCGTTGCAAGACGACGTATGGGATGCTCTGAAGTTTAAGAATGTATTACCGTTTCCCATGACGACAGCCCCAGCCACCGTGCTGACAGGCGACAATTTCAGCGGCCAGGGACAAGTGCTTTGGACTAACAAAAACGAAGAAGCGACTCTGCGAGTCAACAAAGCCCTCAGCATTCGAGCAAGGCATGTCGAGTACGAAAACCAAGTCGCGGATCCCGCTAAGTCCGAACGCGATCTCGTCAATCTTGGTGGTCGACGCTTTCGAAAAGTCACGGTCAATGGTGAGCTTCGACTAAACAACAGCCGTCCAACGGAAACAAAAATGATCATCAAGCGCCAGTTTTCCGGCGACTACATCAAAGGGGATGACTCTCCCAAAATCGATCTTCGCGAAGAAGGAGTCTGGACCGTGAACAAGCGAAACGAACTGCTTTGGACAATCGTTCTGAAACCAGCCGAGGAACGCACAGTGAAGTATCAGTACTCCATCCTGATTAATTTTTGATTCGATTGCTTTGGCTGAAAAAAAGGAAATGCCGCAAGCTTGCCCTAGGCTGTTTAGAAAATGGGGTTGCAGTCCTTTTTGTCTCTCAACTTTTGTTCCCATTGTCATTGTTTGCTACCGCCAGGTTTTCTGGCTCCGACCCAGCCAGTGCTGTCCGGTTCGGGCTCGCCCCGACCGGACACCGCTTTGGTCCTCTAGCACGCAACGAGAAAGTCCGATCGAACCGCAAGTGAGGAGACGAATGGAAATACGCTCGTCAACGTCGCTGCGCAAAACACTCTAAACGCAAACCGACCAGGCCCAAACACAGTCCAAATCGATGCCAGGATTGTGACACCAAAGATCGTACCAAGAAACAGCCCAGTCAAAAAATGGCTCCGCGGCACGTTGCCTGGAAACATAGAAAGCCAGATGCAAGCGAGTACAACGTAGCAAACGAACAAAACAAAAAGTTTGGTTTCGCTCTTCATGTCGGTCTCTTCTTTGTTGGATTAACAAGCAAAGGTAGTTGGTTTCGTGAGAAACCAGTGTGCATCGGTGTAGCTGGTTTCGTGAGAAACCAGTGTGCATCCGTGTAGCTGGTTTCGTGAGAAACCAGTGTTCAAGAACCATTGTATTAAATCCGATTTCTCGCCACAGCCGACAACAGTAGCAGGCACGCTCCGTCGTGCCGTCCGCTTGCGTGCATTGACAACGATCCCTGGTTAACGCCTTTGAACAATACGCAAATGGCAGTTCAAAACACAAGCCGGTTTGCAAGCTAACGGAGAATGCTCTTGATTCGCAACTACATTTCTTCTATTTTCCCGATGAAAATGTGGGCGCTAGCCACGTTTTTTGGTTTCGGCGAACTCATATCGCGGCTAGCGCCCGCACTTCCAACGAGTGTTCTTATGGCGAAGCGCATTCTCATTGTCCGACTTTCCGCGATCGGCGACTGTATCCTTAGCGTCCCCGTGTTAAATGCACTTCGTCGCAATTTCCCAAACGCAAAAATCGGTTGGGTGATCGAACGAGCTGCCTCGCAACTCATCCAGGGACACGAGTCACTCGACGAATTGTTTGTTGTTTCGAAAAAGACCTTCAAGTCCCCACGCCAACTTTTGGCCTTTGGCAAGACCCTTCGCGCTTGGAAGCCCGACATTACGCTCGATCTACAGGGCCTGACCAAGAGTTCCCTGATCGCATGGATGTCCGGCGCAAAAGAACGACTCGGCTTTCATCGCGACCAATTCGACGGACGCGAAGTAAGCTGCGTCTTGAACAACCGTCTCTATCGCCCCGAATCCAAACATATCGTAGATCGAAGCCTGGAATTACTTAAACTCATTGGAGTGAACGATTCCGAAGTGAGCTTTGAGCTACCAGAATCGGATACTGATGCAACCTTTGCCGAGCGGACCATTCGAACATTACAGATGGAGGGGCGATTCGCCATCATCAACGTGGGTGCGGGATGGGCTTCGAAGCTTTGGCCAGCAGATCGATACGCTCGCGTTGCTCGGCACCTTGGCGAGCAGTGGGGACTTCCGTCGCTCGTCGTTTGGTCAGGCGATCAAGAGCGATCTGTCGCCGAACACGTCGTTTCGGAATCCAGCAATCATGCGTCCCTCGCTCCGCCTACGACTCTATCTCAGTTGAGCAGTTTAATTCGACTTGCCAATTTGTTTGTCGGATCGGATACCGGTCCAATGCACTTATCGGCTGCTCTCGGAACTCCAACCATCGGTATGATTGGCCCCATGCCGATCGAGCGAGTCAGTCCCTACGGTGCGAGCCATGTTGGAGTTCAGAACGTTCCACTCCTAAAACCCGCAAATCGAAAGAAAGACTGCGGCCCGATGCTCTCCATTTTCACAGAGCATGTTACGCAAGCGTGCGACCAATTGATGAGTCGCAATATTCTGAAGCGAGCAGGCTAAGCCGGGCGATCGATTATTTGAGCTGATTTGCGTTGGTTCTTGAGCTAATCATCAGCCCTGCTCCCAAGACAATCCCGCCGATACTGATCCATTGCGCGATGCTCAGCGAAGTGCCAAATTGCCCAGCCTCGTCTACGCGAATTATCTCTTCGATGATTCGTTGGACACCATACGCTACAAGACCGGCGCCGAAAACCATTCCACGCCGCTTTGTCATTGTGGAGAAAAGGATCGTCCAAAGGCAGAGCACAAGCCCACTGATGGCCGCGTAAATTTGCGATGGATGCACTGGAACGGAACGCTGCGGCAGCGCGCCTCCTGCGACCTGCAGCTTGCGATTACCAACTTGAATCATCGCTTCGAAAACCGGGGCCGCGAGCGAGTCATTGGGGCTTGGACCGTCCACTTGCAACTCCTTGATCGCAATCAATTTTTGGCCCTTGTGGATATCGTTTTCAGAAGCCCAACTGTTGGGCTTCACTTGCACTATGGACGGAGCAGAATCACCCGAAGGATCGCTTTCGGCCTCCATGCCAAGGAGCTTCCCCGATACCAACTGGTCCATATAGGCAGGGGAACCCGAGGGGAAAGTAATCGAGGGGAGCGATGTCTCACACAATCCGCCGTAACAACAACCATTAAGCAAACAACCGATACGACCAAACGCTAGTCCTATAAAGAATGCTGGGGTAATGCAATCGGCGAGCACAAGGACCGGGAATCGATTCTTGCGGCTCCAAAAGGCTACTGCGATCAAGCCACCGATGACGCTACCATAAACGACCAATCCCCCTTCGGTCACTTGCAACGCGGTCCAAAGCTTTTCGCGAATCGTCTCTCCAGCCAACTCATTCCATTTTTGGATCACATAAAACATGCGAGAGCCCAGCATGCCTGCCACAATCGTCCAAGTCGCCAAAGAGAAAAAGGCGTCGCGAGACAACCCGGCTTTCTCGCATCGCAACATGGCAATCGCCATGGCGCTCACGACACCAAGCATCAACATGACACCGTAACCGCGAATGGGCAATCCCACGATCCATGGTTGGCCATTGCCGGATGGGAACCGAGTTTCGATCTGCGGCAACAAAAAAACCACGATGAGCGCGGCCACGCCCCAAACGACCCCTTGCTCCTCGAGCACTTTCGCAACGCTTTGCTTCTTTCGAGAAGTCACAAGAAATGCGACGGCAAAGAGCGCGATCGCCGCGAGAACCCATCCAAAACCCAATACCGGAATACCGAGAAATTCATGCGGTACGTAGAAGAGTGTTGGACGCACGGTTCGTTTCTTTCAAGGTGTTATTTTTCGTTTGCCACAATCGTCATGTTGTCGATCAAGCGTGTGCTGCCAACCCGAGCCGCAATGATGGCTACCGCGGTCTCGTCAACTTGCCGCATCGGCTCCATCGTAACAGGATCCACGATCGCTGCGTAATCAATCGAGTCAACAGGAGCCTTCGCCAACTCGTCGCGCATCGCCCTTTCCAAGCTCTCGCAAGTGGTATCGCCTGCCGTCAAGCAATTTTGAGCTTTGGTCAATGCTAGCCAAAGACCCAACGCTCGGACGCGATCTTCCTTGGAGAGATATCGGTTGCGACTACTCATGGCAAGCCCGTCTGGCTCACGAACCGTCGCACATGCTTCAATGCGAATAGGGATATTCAAATCATCGACCATCGCGCGAATGACCGCTACTTGCTGGTAATCCTTGCGACCAAAGTAGGCAACATGCGCAGGTATCAACTGAAATAGCTTGAGCACAATCGTCGTCACACCCCGAAAGTGGCCGGGACGCAATTCCCCTTCCCAGCGGTTGCCGACCGATGGTGGCTCGACGAAGGTGGAATGGTTGGTGCTGTAAACCCGATCCGATGGCGGGACAAAGACGAAGTCACAGCCCAGCTGGCGAAGCCCTTCCAAATCGGATTCTAGTGTCCGAGGATACTTGGCGAGATCTTCGTTGGGACCAAACTGAGTTGGGTTAACGAAGATGGTAGCAACTGCGACATCGCATTCTTGTTTGGCACGTTGCACCAAGGACAAGTGGCCGTTGTGCAACGCGCCCATGGTTGGGACGACGCCAATTCGTCGAGCGTCTCGTCGCACGAAATCCATTTGAGTGTAGATTTCGTTAAGATCGTGAATGACTTTCATGCGTTAGCCAAAGTAAGCGACCGCATTTTGAAAGAACTTGAGCCCTTCGCCGTGCTCGGGTTGTGTTTCACGACGGGTCCATTGCGGATGGTTGGTCGCAAACAAATGTCGCTCTGGGTGCGGCATCAACCCAAAGATACGTCCGGTGGAATCGCATATCCCTGCCACGTTTCCTTGCGCTCCATTGGGATTGCTTGGGAAGGAGATCACATCGCGGCCGGTTGTTCCCTCAGCATCCGCATACCGAAGCACGATTTGCTTTTGCTCCGTCAAGAGAGTCTCGGCTGCGCTGTCCCGATACAAGAATCGGCCTTCGGCATGTGCCATCGGCAGGTAGCATTGGTCGATTCCACGAAGGAAGACACAATTGTCGGTTTCAGGCTTGAGGTGGACCCAGCGGCTGTCGAATCGACCTTGTCGATTCCAAGTGAGCGTCGCAGGTTGTACGCTTTCCGTCGAATCGAAAAAGATCCCCAAACGCATCATGATTTGGAATCCATTGCAAATACCGAGCACAAGTCGATCGTGCTGACGGAAGGATTCCAGGGTATCCGCCAAAAAGGTCTGAAGCTGAGTGGCCAGAATGCGGCCAGCGGCAATGTCGTCGCCGTAGCTAAACCCACCCGGGAAGCAGAATATTTGAAAGTTGGAAGCCAAATCGGGATGATCGATCAGCTGATTGACGTGGAGTTTGACAGCCTCAGCGCCAGCCATTTCAAAGGCAAAAGCGGTCTCTACATCGCAATTGGTGCCAGGAGCTCGCAGGACGAGCACTCTCGGTTTAGGCATCCTGATTATCTTTCCTTGATCGCGGTCGAAGCTAGGGTGTTGGGTTTTTATTAGCCGAAGGGCGTTAGCCAAATGGCATATTTTGTAAGCGGAACGGCGCAAGCCGTCCGGTGAATGGCCAATAAATGCCGCAAAACCGGAGGGCTCGCGCCCTGCCGCTACAAAAACAGGCAACCGCCGCTCGCCAAATGAGAAATCTACCCAAGAAAAGCTTGGTTATCAATGCGCATTGGAGATGTTTCCCGTATTCTAAACGGTTGGCAAAATCGATGGATTCGGCCCTCCGAAAGGTGATTTCACTGACAATGACACAAGAAACAGCGGTGGAGACGAGCATCGATCCTGCATCGCACCAAACTCGCAAAAAAATTTGGCAAAGAAGGTTATTGGTCATCATTGCCTCTGCAATTCTGACTTTGGGGGCGTGTGCATTTCTGGGAATGCAGTTTGGGTCAGCTGAACAAGTGATACTCACCTTGCTGTCGCTCTCCGTGATTGCCCTCGTTTTGCGAGTTTTTAGATCGAAGGGTCGATTTCGATTTGCGAGCTTGCTTTTGCTGACCGCTTTCTGCGCGATTGTGTTTCGTGTTGTTTTGCAACCTTTGAAACGTCGGTCGGATCAAAATGCCGCAATCGAACTAATCAATCGAAAAGGAGGATCGGTTTCAACCTACCGCGGCGGCGATGAATATCCTTCGAATGTAAATGGCTGGGTGCAGACAAAATCAGGCTACATGTATCCTGCATTGCTTCAGCATTTAGAGAATAGGTTTCTGAACCCAGTCGAAGTCTATGAATTGGCTATTCCGTCTAGCTTAGCGAATAAAAAAGTTTTGGAGTCGCTCCATGTAACTCGTCTTTCGCGGGTAGAAGTGCTTTTGGATGGGGCGGACAATGCTACCGATTTTAGAGAAGCACTCGATGCTCAGCCGAATTTTTTCCTATCGGTGGGTGACTATTTCTATGGACCGTTGGTGTACGTCGCCAATGAACTTCGTGAAAACGATATTCGGTTTTTGAACGGCATGGCCTCGAATCGATACGGCAGAGAGTTGCCTTTCATTGAACTTGGCATGGATTGCCGATTTGAGCCCAACATCCTTGAGGGCTTGAATAGTGGATTCGCGCTGGTGCTTGCAGGGCTTGAGAACGATCCCGCCTTTCTTAAACGCGTCCTCAAGCTAGAAAAACTGAAGCGTGTTTGCCTCCTAGGATGGCCCATTTCCAAAGCCGCTTTGGAGTCAATCTCGGAGCGTGAGTTGCCTCTTGGCTCACTTTGCATTTACCGCGCGAATTTCGATACCGAGTCTTGGCAACTCGTTTGCAACATGACCCATTGTCAATCGATCCGACTTTCGGACATATACTTTCTAGGACCGTCGATGGCACCGGACGTTCTTAAACAACTTGGCCAAAACAAGTCGATCCAGGAATTGATCATCAATTTAAGAGGAAATCAGATAGTCACGGCCGCAGTCATCTCGCTCATTAAAACAGACGGACTGAAGCGATTGGAGTTGCATTGTGATTCCCGTTGCGAAGCCGAGATGATTGCTGCGATCGAGTTCTCCACGCTGGTAGATGTTTGGCTGGATATGGACTTAGACACAGGCGAATCTATTCCAAAGGCGCCATGGATGGATCGGCTGAAATCATTGAGGATTGGGAATCAACAAATCGTTGCACCGAAGTCTGAGTGAGCTTGTCTATCCAACCCTAAGCCTGAAACGGGAACACAACCTCTGCAGGGGTCGAAGGCCTCATCTTTACCCACATTTTATTGTCTTCCATTGGAGGTTTGTCTGCGTTTGACCCGGGACGGGTCGCATATGGTAGCCGGGGGTTGCCGCGCAGCGGCGCACCCCCGGATTGGGTACCCCAACGCGACGCGACCCGGGACGGGTCGAAGATCACTATGCGACCGCTTCACGGTCGTTGCACGACGGCGCGCTCAGATCCGGTGGTGTTCGCTTCGCTCAAACCACCGGCTACCCCATATCATCCCTTCAGGATGAAACGCAATTGAGCATACCTACGGTATTGGGACGATGTATCATCCCGGAACGCCCCGTAGATTCAAAGATGTGAGTGAAGACGAGGATTTCATCCGTGGCTGTCAAATGCCACTGCTCCGTAGTTAAGGCAACTGTTCTACAATGCCGGAACAGTTGAGGACAACGAATCCTGTAAAGCCGTCATTCCATCGGTGCGTATGATGAAAAGGGTAACCTTTCCATCGCACGAGGAGACTGGCAATGATAGCAAAAATCGTAGGGCAGTTCGCAAAACAAGCGCCCGCAGCGTTGAT
>JANPHB010000370.1:0-15198 GCA_031424235.1 Pirellula sp. | reverse complement strand
CCAAACAGAAATTTGGCTAATGGTCTGGGAGATTATTTGACTACAATGGACTGCACTGTAATTTTAAGTGCTCCATAAAGCAGTATTAATGTCAACGAGAAGAAAGGTGGCAGGTCGACCTGCCACCTTTTTGTATTTAAGGCACAAACGATTGAGGACAATCGTTTTACACTATGCACAAACGATTGAGGACAATCGTTTTACACTATGCACAAACGATTGAGACAATCGTTTTACTCTTTGCCCAATGTTACTCCAGGCCAGTCGTCGGTACGGAATGGAGTTAACGGCAGTCCATTGTCGGCGAACATGTTGCAAATTGGATTCTGTGCCCAAGCGTATCGCACAGACACTGGATCGGCTACGCTAGCCGAGGAAACTTGAACGCGGCCATCTTCTAAAATCTTGGCTTCGGCGTTGTAAAATTTCTTGTCAGCACCGGCGATAGTAAAACCGATCGGCGAATTCACATCGAATGGCCGCCAGGTCTTTCCGCGGTTCGCAAATGTCAAGACGATACCGCTGCCGACTTTTTCCATCGACTGGTAGCGAGGGCTTTGGTAGTCGATCGGAATGTTATATTGCTTGGCCAGAGCCCATCGTGCCAATCGCATACCGACATCCACTTTGTTCTTTGGGTGAATGTCCTTGCCTTCGCCGATGTCGATAATGACCGCTTGTCCGCTATTCGCGAGCTTATCCATCGACATGGTTTGCGCTTCGCGAAGCTCGGCCCAATCGCTGTCGCCTGGCTCCGCTTTTTCCGCTTGGAAGTCAGCTAGTTGAACCCAATAGAATGGGAAATCTCCTTGGCCCCATTCATTCCGCCAGTTGGTAATCATTTCTGGGAACAGATCGCGATATTGATAAGCGCGACCTGCATTGGATTCACCTTGATACCAGATCGCGCCCTTGACACCGTATCCAATGTGGGACTTGAGAACGCCGTTGTAGATATTGCCTGGCCGCGAGTTGCCTCGCATTTGTCCTTGTAAGACGTTCAGTTCTTTATTTTCTGCTTCGTTTCGATCTTGCTTGGCTGTCAACGCTGCAAATTTCCCTTCCATTCCGGTCCAGCGAGCTAGCAGCCCTTCGTATCTGGGCTTGGACTTGAGCAAGTCGCGATTGACCCACGCTTCGCATGCCGAACCACCCCAAGCGTTGTTGATCATGCCGATCGGCACGTTGGTCGTTTGATGAATTTGTCTCGCAAAGAAATAACCTACTGCCGAGAAGTTGCTAACGGTGTTTGGCGAGCAGACCATCCACTTTCGTTCGTCGTGGCTCCACACGGGTTCTTGCGTTCCAACTTGTGGGAAGTTGATCATGCGGATATTGGGGAAATTTGCTGAAAGCTTCTCCAAGTCGGCATTGTTGGAGGAGGACACACTCCACTGCATGTTGGACTGGCCAGAGCAGATCCAAACTTCGCCGACCAGCACATCCGTTAGTTCGACGACGCTCGAACCAGCGACACGCAGTTTGTAAGGACCACCCACAGGTAACGGCGGCAGCTTGGCGGACCAGTTCCCTTTGCCGTCGGCCGTTGTCTCCATCGACTTGTCCGCGATCGAGATGGCAATTTTTTCGCTAGCGGTCGCCGTTCCCCAAATCTTGTTCTCTTGACCTTGTTGAAGAACCATGTGGTCCGAGAAGACATTTGGAAGTTTTACTTCGGCATAGCAAGTGGACGCGACGTTAGAACATAACGCCACGGCGCCAAGGAGAGTCGCTCTAAGCGACCATTGAATCAAAGACACGTTCATAATAGGTAGGACCTTCATAAAGGAGAGAAAGGGGGTAAGTCTCGGTTAAACGCAACAACGTTCCATTCTTTGTTTAACAGTCAGCCGGAGGCGTACTCTAAACCGTTGGTGGTACGCCTACGGCTGACTGCTAAACGAGTTTTCAGCGAAGCTGAGCTTTTTTGAATAATAGTGCGGTTAAATAAGACCAAGTAGGTGAGCCAATTGAGACCAAAACGTATGGTGAACCAATGCTGTGATGATAAAGCATGAGTTCAGTCCGAGGGATTGGTTTGCAATTGTCCAGTTCGAAAGCTTCGGCGAGATCATTCGGTGGGCGGGACGAAGTACAGCGTAGACAATCAAACTAAGCACTACGATAGTCACTATGCTCTGCCAGCCAAGTACCGTGCCAACCAAAAAACACTGCAGAACCCAATGCCGCCCGATAACTGAGCCAAATCGCCTCGCAAACACAAAAGAAGAAACCCACCCGATTAGGCTCCCAGCCACCCCGCCCACGAGCACCGATATCGCTGGGTTCGCACGGGGGCCAAAGCCGGTAATCCCAGTCTCAATAAAGGGCAAATTCCAGGCCACCACATCGAGAGCAGGGTAAATGATCTTTGCCGAGGCCAATCCCAACGCGATGAGAACCAACGCAAAAACCGGGAACGGCTTCCTGCCAGTATTGGCTGTCGCCAACATGATCAAGATGCCAAACATCCCCGCATGAACCAGGTAAATGGAAATTAATGGCCATGGCGGATCCAGCACGATGTTGACCAATCCTTCACGGCCAAAAGTGTTCCAATGCGGCAAATTGGCACCGCCTCGTACAAGTTGCCAAAGTGCGAGCCACATGAAAGCCAACCCAACGGCAATCTCAATCAACAAGTAACGAGGAGCAATCGGCAATCGGCATGTGCGACATTTGCCCTGCAAATACAGCCATCCCAAAATAGGTGTATTATCGATGAAGCTCAAATGGGTATCGCAAAACGGACATTTGGAACCGCCGAACACAATGGTGCGTCCCTCTGGAACTCGCCAAGCTACCACATTGAGAAAGCTCCCAATGCTGGCTCCAAAGTAGAAGAACCAGCCTACGAAAAGAAACTCGCACGATCTCAACATCGTCCGACTGGCCCATTTCATTTCCAGCTCTGGCGGCAAGAATCGCTTCTTCGGATTGTTCAGTCGAAAAAGAATAATCTCAATCTCTGGAAGCACGAGCACATAAAAAAGATAGACGATCACAAGACTAACCATCAGAGCCATCAACATCCAGTTGGTCCTCTGACGTCTCTTGGCTCGTGGCTTATGCGCATGGATTACCTGTCCATCCTGACCGCTGGCATCGTTATGGATGTTGGCGTTAGATTGGTTGCTTGAGCTACTTATGCCGGACGGGTCACTCACGTCCTCTGCAACCAAGGTTGGCTGTTCTTGTTTTGGACTCAATGCCCCATTAGGCAGTTCCGCTGAATTTTCGATCAAAAGGCCGCTCGTTGCTTCTGGAATTTGTTAAGTAGCTCTCGGAGCGGATCTGCGCTCAGAGAGGCATTGTTCTTTTGCAAGTCGCGAGGATTGAGTCGACGCACTGCTCCTGGGTTTTGTGAATCCTCGGCGATTCGATAAGCATCGATCTCAGCGACTTCGGGTAGCTCGTCACCAGGAGGCACTAGAAAAAAGCCGATGCTGCGAGGCTGGTAATTGACGTCTTCGATCGGATTGGGACTCTTTCCTGTGCGATCAATTGCGATCGATTGCAGGAACTCCTCATAGACGCTGATGTCGTATAAAACGGTCGGTGGGATGGGAGTATTGTATTGCTGTTGGTTCCAATTTCCAAACGCGTCCATGGTCTCAACGGTTTCAACGATGGTGCCACCAGGATCGCGATCAAGGTGAACCAATTCACTTCCTCTCGCTGGGATGCGAAGCTTTTGAACCGACTGAGCATGTCGCCGATCGGCTACTAAGACAACAAGCGTCTCGCTATGGGAGTTCACGATCCTAGCGGATACGGGACGCAACGGAGGGTTGGAGATAACTTGGTGTTGGACGGTGCGAAACTGGGGCTGAGGCAAGGCGAAGGTCGGAGTCTGAGGCCACCACACTTGCCATGGGTCATACGTAATATTTTGCAATGTTAGGCCTTGATTGGGTATGCAGGTCAATCCCATTCCTGGGTAGAGAACACTTTCGAAACAATACCCACCGTTCCCTTGCATGGCGTTGATTCGCCACAATTGGTCGGCTCCGTTGTGAATGCGGGAGAACGATATTGGAAACCCTTGATTGGTTCGTCGGCCACCGCCACCGCCAAACGAGCTTCCGGATGGGAAACCGCCACCTCCGAAAGAACCGCCAGCCGGGAATGCTCCACCACCAAAGGATGCCCCACCAAATGCACCCGCTCGATGGTCGAGTCGGCTGCTGCGAGCCATTCCGTCGGGTACGTTACCAAGACCAATAGCCAGCCAATCGTTTTGGCGTCGTTGTTGCAATCGAACGATGTTGTCCGAAACGGGAGCGATATACCAAGCGGTGTCGGCACCGGTGGCTTGGTTGGTAAAGCCGAATCGATCGCCATCTTGAAGGCCTAAAAACTGCCGCTCATTTGGATTGCCAACCGAGAGGTGCATGGCTGTCATGCTCGGTAGATTCAGCAAGTTGCCGGCTTGGCCGCTGGGGGCTGCACCGTTTCGAACACGGCCCGTAAATGAAGGCTCAATACCGGGCGGCAAAATTTCTGAGCTCGGATGAAGCACTCGCGTTTGTTGCGAATTTGCGACGGTCATCTTGCTCCATGTGAAGTCGATTTGGCCGTTGCTGTTGAGTGTTCCGATTTGCATTCGACCCGAGCTGCTAGCCGGCCAGCGTATGACGCGTTGCAGTTGTCGTGAGCTATAGCCCAATAACTGCTGGTCGGCGGTGTCGTAGCGAGGCAAACGTTGATAGCGAGAAACTGCACCCGCCGAGTCTCGCACGCTCAACTCATTTGCGGTCACGGTTGCAACCGACGATTCGGCGACCCCAGGGGCTGATAGCTCGAACGTCCCGGATTGAACGAGCTCTTGAGCATTGCAATGAGAGCTCGATAACAACGATAGCATGGCAATCAACATCACCGTAATACAATGCAATGTTGGCCGCATCCAATGGTCTTTGCTCCCCTCGCCCCTTTTAGGGGAGAGGAGCTGGGGGTGAGGGGTTCTGCATTGTGATTTCATTGGACAAGCGATCTTGGCAACGCAGCCCCTCACCCCCCGGCCCCCTCTCCCCGAAACGGGGCGAGGGGGAGAAAAAGACAAAGTAACGCGCTCGAAACATCGCGTCGAAAAACGGTGCCGCAAACCGGAGGGCCTGCGCCCAACCGCTAACGTGTAATGCCATAAATTGATGCAACCGACCGACATGATCTGTACTCCCGTAAGGATTGGGTTATCCCAGTTTCATAATCATGGATTCGAGAGCAAGCCGAGCACGTTGATCGTTGCTGTGGCTTCCCTTGAGTTGAAGCTCCAGATCGACAAGCCAAGTTAGCATTTCTCGAGCCCGTGGCCGACCGATTCGCTTTAGCCTCGTTTCTGCTTTGGCCACATCGAATCGATTGAAACCAGCTCGTTCCAAAGCGACCGCCAGTGTTATTCTACTATCAACGCGTTCGGATTGCTCAATTAGTTTTGCGGCCAGTCCGTACCGTCGCAATGACCATGAGAGTTGGGCCATGAGTCCAACCGCGTTTTGGCCGGCTGTAAGCAGTTTGTCGAGCTGTTGGATGGCGACTGCAACTTGACCGTCCGCTATCGCGTCCGAAAGCTCCCAAGCGGTCTGCGTTCGCCAACCTCCGACCAGCTCGGAAACGCGTTTGTCATGAATCTTGCCATTGCTATCGGCGAACAAGGCGAGTTTGGCAATTTCGCAATCGATCAGTCCGCAAACGCCTCCAATCCGATCGACGATCAGCACGCTTTGCTTTTCGGTCAGCGTCACTGAATGCTTGAGGCTAGCCCAGCTGATAACCCATTTCGCGATTGCCTTTTCGTCTGGTGGGTTTCCCCAAGATGATTTTTGCGGAGGAGTGCATTTAATGAGCTTCCCCTTTTTGGAAATCAACTTGTAGAGCGATGTGTTTGCCGCAAGCGTTTGTATCTCAAGAATCAAGCATGTATCAACGACCGATTGCTCGGTCCAGCGTTCGAGCTGATCGCGGCTCTTGGTGACCAGTTTGTCGGCACCACGAACGATGGCGACCTTGGTGCCACCGTCGTCAAAGAGCGAGCGGGTTGCAAGCTCATCATGAATGTCACGCCAAGCGTCGGTTTCGCCATCAAACGATCGGATTGTTTCAGGATCGATCCCGGACGCGTCCGTGAGATGGTGAATCACCGTTCGGCGCAAGAAGTCATCGGTCCCGAAGCAAGCGACGACGGTCGGAAGCGGCAACGCGATTTTCGATTCCAAAAATTCGAATGCCGCAACGACTGGAGTTGGTTTTTCCGCTGCCGCTTTGACTGCCATGTTTGGGAAATTGAGGAGGATGG
This sequence comes from Pirellula sp., assembly GCA_031424235.1. Classification (GTDB taxonomy): domain Bacteria; phylum Planctomycetota; class Planctomycetia; order Pirellulales; family Pirellulaceae; genus JBKCUI01. The sequence continues at coordinate 8,900 of JANPHB010000370.1, read as the reverse complement.
AGGATAGCGATAGAACTGGTTTCTCAGCCTTGGTTTTACCAATGCAGCGGTCGATGGTCTATCACTTTTGCAGTCAATTTAGAACGAACCGCAGGGATTTTCGTTTGTGGGGGGAAAAATCTGCTAAGTCTGTTTCCCCATTCGGCCTGGCTTCGATACAATTTCACTTCCAATTTTGACCGAAACCATTTTTCAGAAGCTTCGAACCATGTCCAATACAAAAATCCGTGGCACCGTCCATGTCATCGAAGATACCAAGTCCTTTGGTCAAAAAGGGTTTCGAAAAAGGCTGGTCGTTCTAGAACAGCAGAATGGACGTTTTTCGAATTTCATTCCATTGGAGTTCACCAACGACGCGTGCGAAGCGGCTGACGAACTGCAACTGGGTGATGAAGTCGACGTGACATATCGTCTTACAGGTCGCAAGTGGCAGAAAGATCCGACGAGCGAAGTCAAGTATTTCCTCAGCGCCGAAGCGATGGGATTCAACAAAGTCGGAGCAGGCAAAGGTTCACCGAACGACGATGACCTCAACGATGTCTTCTCCCAAGCCGCAGCCGACGACGAAGGCGACGCACCGTTCTAGAAAGTAGCAGGCACGTTCCACGTGCCGTCCGCCAAGTTCATTCCTGGCAAAAAGACGTTTCGAGTACAAATTCCTTCGAATAGTTCGTTATCATTGCTTGAATGAAACGATTGCGATTTGGAATCCGTTCGATCCTTATCTTGGCAACCATGGTTGCCATCTTCATGTTTATCATGCTCGAACGGCGTCGTTACTTCCGTGAGCATGTATTCATCACAGTGCTGGATTCGTCAACTGGCATTCAACTGAACCAGTTCCAATATCGCACCTGGCTCATCACGCAGGCTTCACCGCCGTGGCCTGAATGGTCTGATTGGAAGAAGTTCCAAGGTGACACGCCGTTAGCGTTTAAGCTCCCAGCTTTTTGCAAACTGCACGTTGAGGCACACGCAGGCGGAGCGATGGAGCGAGAGACAATGCTTGTTTTGCCAGAGTCATCGCATGAGCTGACTCTCCGCATCGGGTCCTTAACTTCCATACCCATGATGGGAAGTGTGGTGGATGACGAGACGAACGAACCCGTCGCAGGAGTCGTTGTCGGATTGGCGTTTGACAAACATCTGGAGCTACCGCCGGCGGATTGGATTACCGATTCGAACGGACGTTTTGACCTCGCTGCAGCAAACCCGAAACACGCGATCTTTGCATTCCATCCTCGCTATCAGTACCGCTTTGCAACGGTGGCGGATCCGCAACCACTGCGACTGAGTAAAGGTCAAGCTGTTCGGGGGCGTGTCGTAGACAGCCAAACATTCCGGCCCGTTAGCGATTGCTTGGTCGAAGTTATGTATGGGACTGGAGCACCGTTGAATCAAAATGAGCAACTTGTTGGCGACATTGGAATTGATGATGGAACTGCCGCTATGCTTCGAATAATTTCACCCCGTAGGAATACCACGACTGATTCCAAAGGCGAGTTTGAACTGTTCCTGGAACCTCTTTCGATGCACACACAAATTCGGTTCGGCAAGGAAGGTTGGGAAGACGCATTTGCATTGGCCAACTCGCCAAGATTGAGCCGAATTGAACTCAATCATGGAAAGTACGAGTTTGCCGGGCAAGTTGTCGATGATCGGGGGACGCCCGTCCGACAGTTTTGCATAAGGACTGCTGTAAACGGTATCAACGGAGCTTTAAAGTATCGGGATTACGAATTCACTACAACGGACGGACAATTTCAAATTTTCGCCAACAAGAAATGGATTAAGTGCTTGGTCAACGTGGACGGATTTGCTCCGTTGTCTTTTGGCGTCAACGACCTAAATTCGAGTGAATTTCAGAACAACAATTCGAAACGCATTCAAATGTCGCGAGGGCATTGCGTGACTGGAGTTATTGATCGGTCAAAGTCGCATACCAAAAAGACACAGGTTTTTCTAACGAACCTGGAAAACTGTCATTCGATTCGCAATGCAGGTCCTGCCGCAACAGCGAAGGGTCTTGTGGGCTCCGACAAAGAAGAGAACGACCAAGCTTTGCGTTTCTATCGATACGAATCGAATCTAGATTCAAAGGGGCGATATGTTTTCAATAACTTGGCTCCCGGAGTTTACGCATTGCTCGTCGTTTACAACGACCAGACTGCTTCACTTCGTCCCGTTATCGTGGAATCGAAAGATATCGAAATACCCCGAGTAACACTGCCAGTATTAGGAAGGGCGCGTGGAATCATCAAGGAGTGGAATAGCGGCAATTCGTTTTCTGACACTACCATTCATGATTCCCAGATCCAGCCATTTGATGTTTATTACCTAAACCGGACTGGCGAGTATTGGCCGAAAGCATTCCGCACCAATCATCTTGGCGAATTCGAATTGGACCACTTGCTCACGGGTAGTTTAGAGATCAGTGCCGAAGGAAACGGCGATTCTGTTCGTTGGAGTGTGACCAATTTGCCTTTTGTCATTTCAAAAGAAGCTGAGGTCACTGTTTCTTTAGAGTTCGCGATTGTATGCAAACTGGAAGTCGAAGAGCCTAACGATTGGATGGTAAGGCCCTGCAATGAGAAAGCGTTGCTCCGTGGTGCCAGAGAATCGAAAGCTTGGATTGTTCCCTCGTTAGAGCGGTCGCGGAACGGTCTGCAAATCTATGAAGTGCATGGACCGGCTGACTTGCCTGCGGGACAATACACTCTAGAGACTCGCGATGACCAAATCTCGCTATCGCTCGAAATTGAATTCCAACGTGATCGCCGTCCTGTCAGGAAAAGGATTTCTTCTCGTCGTGTGACGGCGAATGTATCACTGGGACAATCAGGAGCTTTCGGAGTCATTGAAGCAACGCTTGTGAAAGGGAGTCATGCAGTGGCGACCTTCCATTTACCGTTTGATTCCGATTCACCTACGATCTGTTTTGTTGATGAAACGGATATCTACGATGTACTGTTTCACGATCGGAAGGGGTGGGCGTTGTTGCAAAACGTCTCCTTTTACAGGGAATCGATTGATTTTGGCGACATCGAGCTGAAAGCAGGCGCCCGACTAGACGTCAACATCTCGTTGCAGGGACTCGACATTTTTCCGAGCGAACTCTCCGTTCGTCACGAGACAACCGGCAAAGTGTTTTCGCAAACGATCGATGCAACGGGCCATCTAGATACGTCATACTTTTTTAACCATCTCATGCCAGGCAAATGGTCTGTCGAAGTAAAGGGGAGGGATCCGATCGTTGGGAAACTCTGCCTCTTTCGGCGAGACATTGTGATAGAAGGCACTGAACCCATTCATTTGGCATTTCGGAAATCAAAATAGAAGACTAGCAAGGTGTTTTGAAACGAATATTGCAGTTCGGCAAACACAACACCCACAGTATCCACAACCACTGCGACAGAAATCGAATCGAATCGAATCATGGAAACGACACTTAGCGAGGAACAGCACTCAGCTCCTCTCGCCCCCAAAAGATTGATCCCATTTCGAGTCGCATTTTGGGCCGGGGTTGCGCTAGGCCTGAGTGGTCTCGTTCACCTGGCCATTTATGCGATCCTGGGAGCGAGTTGGCATGGCCCATTATCGCTTCGCAAACCAATCCTGTTCGGTATTTCGGGTGGATTGACGACTTGGTCGATCGGTTGGCTGATGACACAACTGCGGCCGATGAGGTACGATCGATTCTTGGTCAACACGATCGCGATTGCACTGCTCGTCGAAGTAGCCTTGATAACGATGCAATACTGGCGGGGTGTGGCGTCGCACTTCAATCACAAGACAAACGTCGATGCAACCATCGAGTTCACGATGCTTGCGTTGATCCTGGTAGCCAGCTTTGCGATCGTGTACTTGAGCGTGCGGACGTTTTGGTTACGCGATGGGATCGAACCAGCCATGGCAACAGCCATTCGCGGCGGTATGTGGCTGCTGTCGTTGTCGTGCGGACTGGGGATGGCGACATCCGTACTTGGGGAGGTAAGCATCTCACTAGGCTCTTCGTACGAGCTGTGGGGTAAAGCTGGAGTTCTAAAATTCCCGCATGGAGTTGCACTTCACGCCATACAGTTGCTTCCGATTGTCGTTTGGTTGGCTCGTGTGTTGAAGGTGACCAACTCGCTCCAGATCGTGCGATCCGCTCTTGCATCGCAAATCGTGTTCTTGGGCTACGCTGTTTGGCAAACAAGTCAGGGGCGAGATCGATTCGATTGGGATACGATAGGCGCTTGCACTTTGGGTGTTTCGGTCCTGTTTGCTGCGTATGCGGCTTTCGCAATTGGGGCAGGTGGTTTGAGAGCCTTGAAATCTACCAGTTAAAGTCAAACCGGCTGGCCAAGATATCCGAGTTGGTTGCACCGAAGACAGCCTGTTGGCTGGTAATCGGATGAATCCAATCGAACATCATTCGCGTGCGATCGCTCCAATACCAGTTGAAGCCGAAGGTAAAGTCGTTGTACTGACCTGCATTGACGTCGTTGAGGTCCAAATGAGACCATCTGGCTTTCGCTTCCCAAGCTCCCCATCCGCAACCTTTTCGGGTTAATGAAAAGTTGGTTTTAGGAACGTTTCGGGAAAATTGGGCTCCATGCTGCCCAAAGCGTTCGAATATCCGGTTCTCGCCAGTTAAGAAATAGCTCGTGTGCAAGTAAGCGCCGTTGACCTGGTTGGTCGATCCGTCAAGCTGATGCACGCTGGATAGAAAAGCTTCGCTTTGAATGGTAAAGCGTCCCCAAACAATAGCGGACTCGAGGTTGCCCGTGGTGTAATCGTCGGCAAGCAGCACCCCGCTATCGATGATTCTCGTTCCTTCGTGAATCTGCGGTCGAGCTCGAAAGCGAACGCGTTTGTCCTGATCATGAGTGTAAAGAACGCCGGCCCCTGTATGAACCAGATACCGACCATTGCTCGCTTCATCATAGTAGGGCAACCAAGTCAGTCTTCCACTCACGCGACAACCTTGATTGTCATCAAGTCGCTCTTTCGTGGCTTCGCTGATACTATCCAGGAAGAAGCCGCTCGACCATGTCACACTTTTGGCATCATTGCAATTGTAGAAAGCCACGCCCACTTCCCGATCCGCAGCAAAAACTCCTTGCGTTGGAATGGATCGCTCCATAAAGATGTTGTTCGTGTCGTTGGTAACTTGTTCCAAGCTGAACGGCACAAAGAAGTTTCCAACTCGCATGCGTCCCAAAAGTGGGATTTCGTTCATTGAAAAATAGGCATCTTTAACATCTGGCGAGGTGACTTGCCCGATTGGACTTTCCCCTTGAGATTCAGGCTCAAGCGTCATCTGCAATCGAAAATCGCAGTTTCCGTAGCCAGTTCCATCGGCAACCAAACGAAGGCGTCGAAATTCAAAGTAATCTTGCGTGTTGGGAATCGCTGGGTCGGCTTGCGCCCAATTGACATAGTCTAACTGGACGTGACCGCCGAGTTTGACCGTCCACTTTTGAGCATCCTTGGCGGCATCTTTGGCCGGGTCTTTGGGTTTCTTGTCGGCGTCCTTGCCGGAGTCGGCTCCCTTCGAACCCGCATCGGAGTCCGAAGGTTTTTTGTTCTCCGATTTTGCGCTCGACTTGACTGTTTTTTCAAGTTCATCGATGCGTTTTTTCAGTTGCTCCAATTCGTCGGTTTTCGGAGGCTCCTCAGCAAGTGCCGTAAAGCCATCATACTGTGCGTTTAGAGACGTACAGACGCAGAGAATCGAACCGAAAGCGATCGCCAGCAGCATGCATTTTGGGCGGAATTCGCCTGTGGTTTGATAACGGTTCTGCACTTGATCGTGGCCTCCCTGCCATGCACCCTACGGACAATTCTGTCTAAGCAAATTTCAGGCTTCCTGCCATTGACCTCAAGTGGACTCGTCAGTCGTATGTTTGTTTCGGTTTATTTGGGCGGAATCTGAAGTCCGAACGTGATGGCTGCAACGAGTTTACCCACCAATTCATTACAAGGGGTTACAAGGGAGGGTGAGGCTCCTGCCGATGTAGGATGGGACCATTGTCCCGTCCATTAAAGCCTGTGATTCGGTAGATGCACCTAGTTCGGGACAATGGTCCCAAACTACTGCTAGCACCCTCGCTCTCCCATAGCTTTTTGGCGAGCGTGAGCGCTAGCAAAGCCTGTGAACACGCTCATGCACAGGCAGGAAGCCTATGCCACTCTGGTCATTGAATCGCTAGCAATGGTAAGCTAGACTGCCACTTCAGCTGAATCAACCACCTTTGCACTTCTCTCTTGCTTTGGAATCTATTGATGCGACTTTCGAGTGTTTTTTTGATGTCGACGGTATGGAGTCTTGAAGTTTCCTCGTCATTGTTGGGGCAAGACTCCGCGGTACTCGATCGATCGAAGATTGGTCCGAATCCGGTTACTCAGGTGGTTGTTAACAAAGAATTAACAGCGATCGATCGTTACGTGGCAGCCCCCGACTCAAGTTACCGATGGGAAGTTGTCAGCACTCAGACGACGGCGGCCGGAACACTTTTCGTCATCGACCTCAAGTCCCAGACTTGGCTTCGCCCAGACGAAGTAGACAGACCCGTTTGGCAGCATTGGCTCAGCGTTTTTAAGCCGACTGGTGCGGTTTCCAACAAGGCGTTGATGTTCATAGGTGGAGGTGGCAATGGAGGGGAAGCGCCGAAAGGACTCGATTCCAAATTATCTGCAGTCGCGGCGGCCACCAAGAGTGTCGTTGCGGAGATCAAGCAGATTCCGAATCAGCCTTTGATTTTTCATGGCGATGGTAAGCCACGTGTCGAGGATGACTTGATTGGATACACATGGGACCAGTTCATTAAGACGGGCGACGAACGCTGGCCAGCACGTGGGCCAATGACCAAAGCGGTGGTGCGAGCGATGGATACCGTGGAAGCGCTAATGGCAAGCGACGCGGGCGGAAAAATGGCCGTTAACCAATTTGTCGTAGCAGGCGGCTCGAAAAGGGGCTGGACCACTTGGATGACCGCTGCGGTTGACAAGAGGGTAGTTGGGATTGCCCCGATGGTCATCGATGTTCTTAATTTGGACGCATCAATGCATCACCATTACGCAGCTTATGGTTTTTGGGCGCCCGCTATCGACGAGTATGTAGACCATCGCATCATGCAACGCAGAGAGACCGATGGGTACAAGGCCTTGATGCAGATCGAAGATCCATTCGCTTATCGCAATCGATTTACGATGCCGAAGTGCATTGTGAATTCCACGGGCGACCAGTTCTTCTTGCCTGACTCATCGCAGTTTTACTTTAGTGAACTCCCCGGCGAAAAGCATCTTAGCTATGCTCCGAACACGGACCATTCGCTGAAGGATTCTCATGCGGTTGAAACACTGATCGCATTTCATCATACGATCGTGAATGCTACGCCCCGCCCCGTGTTTGATTGGAAAATTGATAAGAACGAAAAGCTGACCTTGCAATGCAAAACTCTACCGAAGCGAGTTTTGCTCTGGCAGGCTCAAAATCCAAAGGCTCGCGATTTTCGGGTGGATACGATTGGCAAGGCATATGTTTCTAGCGAGTTGAAAGAGAAAGCGGACGGTATTTTTGAAGTGCAGTTGGTAGCACCGGAAAAAGGCTGGCAAGCATCGTTTGTCGAGTGCGAGTTTGATGTGGGAGCGCCGGTTCCGATCCGTCTTACAACTTCCGTTCGGGTGTTACCCGATACACTACCTTTCTTGAGTAAGCCGATACCGAAGAATTAGATGGTCAAGATAGAGTCCAGTAATCGTGGATAAAAAAGGCAACTCACTTCTTTGGTAATGCGTATCGCACTCAAGAAAAAGGCAGAATCGGAATGTTGGTGCAATTGAAGGGCAAGACGGCGATCCTAACCGGAGCAGCCTCGGGAGTTGGCCTTGCGACGGCCATTCAGTTTCTCGAATCGGGAATCGAGCGATTGATTGCGGTCGACATTGCGCCTTCGCCGCCGCCAGCCCTTCAAGCTTGCATCGCCAAGTTTGCAGAACGGATCGTCTACCTGCAAGGTGACGTTTGTCTCGAGGAAACCGCCATTCGATTTACGGAGTTGGCCAAGGCGGGCTTAGGCCGTATCGATGTTCTGGTCAACAATGCGGGTGTGAGTGTGGTGAAACCGATCCACGAGCACACCCCTGAGGAATGGGATTTTGTAATGAACTGCAACATCAAGGCCCTGTATTGGTCAGCCCGGCATATCGTACCCGTGATGATGCAACAACGCTCTGGCGTGATCTTGAATACCGGATCGATCTCGGGTCATGTTGGAATCAAAGGTCAGGGAGCCTATGGACCGTCCAAGGGCGCACTGCATCAAATGACGCGGCAAATGGCCATCGAGTATGCGGCCTATGGCATCCGAGTCAACGCCGTTGCGCTCGGGACTGTCGATACCCCTATCGTTGAAAAGTCGGCAATCGAATCAGGAAACCGAGAGGCGTTTATAAGCATGTTGAGAGACAATCATCCCATCGGACGCATCGCAACCGCAGCCGAGGTCGCTTGTTTCTTCACATACCTTGCAAGCGACTACGCAAGCTTCTTCACCGGCTCGATTCTCTCCATGGACGGAGGCTTCATTGCGCATTGATGGAAGAGAACTTGTTGGGCGTTTGCCCCGGGGATTTAGAACTTCGGGGGTAACATGACTTTCTGTTAAGGTGTTTTTGTTTCTCAAAGATGGTCTTGCCCCCAGTTGGCTCGTCCAACTGGAGCAGAAGGCTAGCGGCTAGAATCGTGCAACTTGCACCAGACGTTCCCAGTCGGCTTGACGCGACGAACAATGGCGCAGCCCCCCCCGGTTAGCGGGGGGAAGGAGAAAAGGGTTTGGGGGTACCTTATATACAATTCGGATTTCATCCACGTGAACTTCAATTTGCTTTACCAGGAGCTTCACAAGTGTCCG
>JANPHB010000369.1:0-18998 GCA_031424235.1 Pirellula sp. | reverse complement strand
TCTTCACCTGAAATCCTCCGTGCTAGCGATAAAACGTTTGTGTTGTTACTACGTTAAACCGCAAAAACACCAGGAGGTTTCAGGTTTTTTTATGAAATCGTCAAGAAACCTCAAACAAGCTTCGCTTGATTGAGGATTAGTTTGCCGTCAGCGATGTCCGGCAAATTGAATTTACTGTTCTCTAGCCTCGCATAGATGTCGATCAATACCCCGAGAACTGCATGCACGCGCTGGAGTTTGTCAATTTCAGTGGCAGCATCACCCTTTGAAGTCGCTTGCGCAATTTTGCTTGCTACTAGATCGCGTATCGCCTTCAATTCGACGGAATCGTACTGCTGTCCATTCGATTGCAATGCAGTTAGAAAAAGCCCGATCAAACAAGTCAACCCAAACACAATAATTGATCTTAAGCCCGTACCACGTTGCATTTGTATTCAATCGATTCTAAAAAAGTACGAGGGATAGGATGTCGACTAAGGGGCTTCAAGCCCGTGCGTAAAAGGTTTTTCTCACAATTAACAATTAGGCGCTGGCCAAACTGCTCAACCCTCTTGAGCTTGTACCAGCACAGGTGTTTTTGCATCACTTCGGCGAAGCCAACCAACATGTCCTGGCGCACGGGACAGTTTGACAATGAGAGTGGCACAACAATTCTTTGCAACGATTGGATCAAAATCGGGCGGGCTGGTCTTTTTCGATCCAGCCATCCCGGGCTTTGGCTCTGCGTGATTGTCCATGAGTTTTTCTTGTTTATCGATTGGGTTGAATCGAGCTATCGACGCAACATTTTAGCGATAACGAAAATCACTAGTGCCCCGATAAGCCCGCCCCCTCCTAGCATATACAACAGCGAATACTCGATAGCCGCAAACGGGAAGACACTAATTAATTCCATGACAATTCTCCGAAAATCAATTTGGTTAAGAGTTTAATGAATGATGAAGGAGGAGGAGCGTGTCAAACACGCTCCAACGCCCTACACCGAACACGCTCCCAGTTCCGATAAACACTGTCGTAAGCGGTATGCAAGGTGTGTGCCAAAGCAAGGTCGTAATTAGCGCAATGCTTGATTGGACAAATTGTGTCTAGAAGTCGACGTTGGCGTTGGTTCGTCGACCGAGGAGGATCGGTAACGAACATTTGCGTTCACCTTGGAGGAGCTTCGCCCAGGCATTTTGGTCCTGGCACGCAATTTGCTTTGCGGGGCAAAATCTTGACTATTTTCGCCAAGATCACACGAACTTTTAGAACTTTGGAATCAGAAAACAAATGCAACTGAAATCGCTTATATCCATTGTTGGCCAACTAGAATCAATGAGAGATCGACGATTGGATGTCATGGGATCATGGTCAGAACGTGAAAAAGCCCGGCGTTCGCAAGCTGCGCTTGGCTCGCAAGTAACACTAGCATCTCTGATCGCGTTACTGGATCAGAACCGCGAATCGGCAGCGTCTTCTTGATACCCGATTAACTTGCCTATTCAAGAGGATTAGGGAACATGCGTACAGGAAGCTGCACCTGCGGGAGAAGGCTCTACTTTGGAAACGTGCAATGCTTGGCTTGCAGTCAAAAAGTGGGACGATGCGAACTGGCACTCCTTTTGCTTCGACTGTCTTTAGCGGGTTTGGCACTTTGCGGAACTCGTGGCAAATATGACATAAAGGGAAAGTCAAAATGAAAAAGGTAAATGCACTCTCGTTGAGCCTGTTGCTAACTTCTGTCATGGCGAATAGTTCATTCGCTCAGGGCTTAGTGGAAGACTGCTTGGAGGTCAATCGTCCGGAGCGGCTGAAGTGAGAGCAGGAGGCTCGCAAGGTGGTCAAGTAGGTGGACAGCCGGGTGCACTCAGTCCCGTTGCGGGTGCGGCGGGAATTGGGGGCCAGGGGGGCCTGAATAATGCCATCCAAAGTGGCATAAACGCAGCCGCCGGCGCTGCGGCCGACGGTCAGTCACTACGTGGCGTTGTTCAGCAGGGTGTAAGTGGTGGGTTGCAAGGTTCTTCTATCAATGGCGCTCTCAACGGTGGCGCAGGAGTGCCTCCAAACGTCTTGGATGGTACTCTACGAACAAACGTAGATGCTCAAGTTCAATCTCGACAAAGCGCACAGATCGGTTTGCTGAATGGTGTAACAATTCAGCCTAACGGTTCTTTGCAATTTGGAGCTGCGGCAAATAATAGCATTTTGAACGGCGGTCTTAGGGCGAACGATCGATTGGTCGATTCCTCTGGAAGAATTATGACTGATCGCAACGAGATCGAACGAACTCTCGTCAATCCAAACGGGTTTCGCGTTCTTCGAGGGAGCCAAATGATTCAGCTACAAAACATGCAAACATCTTCCGGCGTTCAGTCGACCCAACCAATCAACCGCTCCGTCGAGCAAAAGTTAGCGCTAATTGAGCAACTTGTCCGCGAAGTGCGAGCGGAGCTATCTGGTACAAGATAGTAGGGTTTTTTTGAAATCGTAATCTCAAATGTGCACAGGACTTATGTTGAGGTCCGCATGCACATGTGCCGGCACGCATATTTGAGTTTTGAGATCGGGAACTTTGCGAGTGATGGAATCTCGTTCAAGCACGCAATGCATTCATGGCGCTCATTTCTAGCCAAAGAACGAAGAATTGGGTTTCAAAAAGCCAGGAAAGAGTCGATTATCGGCGCAGCATTCCGTGGTTACGGAGCCATTGAACGGCAGATGAGATCGACTCATCCGCACTACGGTAGCGATACCCGAGTTCGTCGATCGCGCGTTGGCTATCATACCAATGAAACTGCGATGACATTTTTATCGAGGCTGAGTTAACATCCCCTTCCTTGCCAGTACAGCCTCGTAATAAGTTGCAAATCAGAGCTACAGCAATGCGTTCGGGCAGACGCATGTGCGTGATTGCTTTGGTAGTTCCAAGATTGCTCGAGATACGTCGCCAAAGGTCAAGGTACGTTAGATTTTCGCCTGCCAAAATGAAGCGACTTCCGTTCGGTGCGACATCGATTGCGTCTAGGATAGTTGAAGCAACGTCACGCGGTTCACACACGGAACACCCTCCTGAAGGCGACAACAAAAGTGGACTTTGCAAAGCTTGTATCATCTTGCCACTGCTCGGATTCCAGTCCCAAGGTCCGAGCATGAACCCTGGATGAACTGTGACAACGTGCTGACCATGGAAATGAGCTCTCGCGACCTCCGCGTCGGCTGCTCGCTTTGTCGTCACATAAGTGCAAGGCACTTGACCGTCGCCCATCGTCTCTTCATCGGCCGGCTGTTCGCGTCGGCCTAACGCAAGTGCGTTTACAGTCGATACTTGAATGAATTTCGATCTCATCCGCTCTGCAACAGATAAGAGATTGCGGGTGCCATCTCGGTTGATTTTTGAGCTTTGTTCCAACTGATCCCAGCCGATGTGGATATGAGCTGCAGAATTTACGATCGCGTCAAAGCGTCCAATAACTTTTCTGTTCAAGCTCTCGATATCAGCGACGTTGGCTGTTATCACTTCTACGTCTAGATCAACAAGCCCAGGATGCCCTTTGTTGGATCGCCCAAGTGAAGCAACTTGATGCCCCCTTGCAATTGCCGATCGAATAATGTTGTTTCCTAAGAGCCCCGATCCACCAGCAACAAGCACACGCAAGGTTTCACCTGTTCGATTAAAGGCAGTTTCCGAAAAGATGGAAGGCGTCGGACGCGAGTTTTTGAATACACTTCAGATCGCACATCGCTCAGGAGTAAATATCTTTTGGAGTCAAGGGTCTACCGATTGAGTAGCTTAAGAGATCGGTCTGCCACGGATCGCATTCGCAATTAGGCTAACTAGGAATAGAACGATGAATAGGAAGAAAAGAATTTGCGCAATGCCTGCGGCGTTTGCTGCGATCCCCCCAAACCCGAACAAAGCGGCTATCAAAGCCAATACCAGAAAAGTAAATGCCCAATTCAACATAAGGTGTTCCTCCAAACGACTATCGAAACGGTCTCCACGCGAAGGCTGGATGTTGCGTACAGCTAAGCAAAGCTTGTTCCACGCATCTAAAAAAGGCTGCAAAATCCTGGTGATCGTTTAGTAATCTCGAAACTAGCTTTCATTCGTTACGATCTTAAAGCATCGCTGGTTGTTTTTTTTGCGTAGTGCTCGGTAAAGTGCCAGTTGGCCGCGAGCTCACTGTTACCAAAACTTTTTGCAAACTCCGAGGCCAACTTCAGCGTTTACTCCGAACGGATTTAATTGCGCTGCCGACATAGCAGTAGGATTTGCGAAATCAACCGTATCTGGCAATACTAGGTCGGAAATTTCGACTTCAGAGCGTGCAGTTTCCGTTTGTTCCTTCTCTGAGAAACAACTTACGATGACAGTAATATTATCTGAACCTCCGGCATCGTTTGCTGCGGAGATGAGGGCATAGCATTTTTGCTCTGCTGTAGATTGCACTAAAAGGTACTCTTTGATTTGAGTGCCACTTAAATGCTTGCTGAGCCCGTCCGAGCAAAGTAATAAGGAATCACCCATTTCCAAATCCATGGCCATCGAATCCGGACGAGGAACCTGCCCGTCGCCGCCTCCAATCGCGTTCCAAAGTACATTTGAAAAATCGTTGGACGATTCGTTTACCGTTTCATCCATTTCCACCTCGCCTTTTTCGGAACGAGTAACCAAGTCCGCGAGTGTATGATCACGAGTAAGCTGTTTTAGAGAACCATTGCGTAACAGGTAGCAACGGCAGTCCCCGACGTGAACGATGAATAATCTTGGCCAGACGATATAACCCATGGTCAAAGTTGACCCCATTCCGCGATGACTTGGAATTGCAGCAACTTCGCGATCAATTCTAACTTGGCAATCAACGAGCGCCTTTTTTAACTCATCTTCGAAGGATTCGTTGGTAGCACAATCACCGAACATAAACCAGTGCAAGCGGTTTAGAGTGTAGTCAACGATACCATCGACAACCAATTGGCTGGCTCGCTCACCGGCTTCATGCCCTCCTATGCCATCGGCTACCAAAAGCAGTTTGCCTTGGGTGTCCCCAAAAAGTCGCGTATGGTGACTCAAGGATAGGCTTGTTTGGTGCACCCTCATCGATTTCGAAATATCTGAGATCATGAATTGATCTTCATTGGCATCTCTCTTGCGCCCAATATGCGTTGCTCCAAAACAATCCATTTTGCCGCTCATGATTTATGATTTCTCTTTTGACACAAGACATCGGAACCAACGAATCTGTTTGTAAGCAAGCAATGTGCCATAGGATCAATCGGCGCAATTTCCCCCATAAATTGAATTCGAGGGGCACGCATCTGCAGTGAATCGAACCGCCACGAGAGCCACGAGCCCCGCAGTTAACGACGTCCAGCCCGACCAGCTGCGCTTTTTCCGGTCAGCTTGCTGCAGTCCCGATCAAGCTGCATGGATTTACGACTATGGTTTGACGGTGAACGAGTCTCACTCTTCGAACATTCACGAGGATCGAAGAGCGTCCAAAGTGCTCAACGAACATCCAGAAGGTTGCGAATCCTGCAACCAATAGGTCACCAGGTGTTTTGCGTTGCTCCAGAATTGGAATTCGGCATCGGAGTACATTCTGGTTGGCGGGTTTTCATCTTGGCTGATTAGCGATCAATGTGAGCTCATTCAGAAGATATGGCAATTTGCACAACGTGAAAATTTGGAGGATAGAAAGCAAGTATTTGCGTCGCGTATCTCGTTCGAGCGTTTGTCGGCATGCTGATTGCGTAAAAGCAGATTGTGGCTTTGCTCATCGAAGGCTATCTGATTTCGAAAAGCAAGTCGTTACCATCACTTTTGATATTCGGAGAAACAATCATGGCCAAGACCATCACAGAGAATCTTGCAGATGCGGGTAGCCAAGTCGTCAAGACCGCAAAGTCTGTCGGAAGCAATATTGCTGCGGGCACGGGCAAGGCAGTTGAAATGGCGAAAGAGACAGTAGGAATTGAAACAAAGAACTTAGGAATTGCGGGCATACAGGACCATATGAAGGTCTACGCGTCCTGCGGAAAGCAAGTTGGAGTTGTGGATCACCTTGAGGGGTCGGCCATCAAACTGACTCGCAAAGATAGCGCTGACGGCCAGCACCATTACATATCAACGAGTTGGATTTCTAAAGTTGACAGTCACGTCCATCTCAACAAGAACTCGCAAGAAACCGAAGCGCAATGGTCCACTTCTGCAGACTCCTGTGGATGCAGCTAAGAACTCGCATTTCGCAGACAGAACCTTGAGGAGCACGGCGCCCGCGAATGAAAGCGTCAGTGTCTTTACTTGACTATTTCGGTGCGTCTTCAAGATAAACGGACACCGCAACGACCTTAACCGTCTTTAAAGGAACAAAACAATGTCAGTCAAAAAAGTTCAAAATAACGAAACGCCTGAGCAAATTCGAAACGAAGACGCAATCACGCGCGAACCTGGTTCCCATCCCGTTGGCACGGGGGTCGGCGCCGCGCTTGGAGGGGCAGCGGCGGGCGCTGCCGCTGGAATCGTCGGTGGGCCTATTGGAACGATTGCGGGTGCTGTGATCGGAGGAGTCGCGGGCGGATTCGCAGGAAAAGCCGTCGCGGAGAGCTATGATCCGACTGTCGAAGATGCTTATTGGCGTGGAAAGTACGTCAATCGACCATATTACAATGATTCATTTGGATACGACCATTATCGCCCCGCATACCAATCTGGCTGGCAAGCGTTCGACGCAGATGTAAACGAAGATTGGGGAACTCGCGAAGCTATCGCGCGTCAGAATTGGGAGAATGAAGGAGGGACCGAGTACATGAGTTGGGATGAAGCTCGGCCGGCAGCGAAGGATGCATATGATCGCTTGTACAATCAGCGGTCCTCAAAGCCGCGATAGCGATTGGTTGTACGCTGGTCTGTTGGGCCAAATGCGTTTCACGCGATTCACTCTCGTTCCAGGGCTCTGTGGCTCTGCTTTGGAACGCACTGCTTACGAGGCTCCACCTAGCGTAAACCATTGATTTGAAAAACAACTCGCGGGCTAAAATTGCGTGCTGACAACGGCAAGGAGCGAACGCAAAATACGCTACCGGAGATCAACCAATTCGCTGCGTAAATGGATGGCTTTGCTTAGCCGTAAAGCAAAATTTGCAGCCGCGTACAACCGGCAAAGTAGGGTTGTTGGAATCGCAATTGCCCAATGGTCGTTTCTACTTCTTAGAGAGTGATTAATTCACTCATGGTTCGAACCGGTCCGAAGGCAACTGCCGCAAAAATCTTTTACGGTTTTCCGCCCCATTACTGTGATACGGTATCTGTCGTTTTTTGCTGATCTTTGTTCTTTTCCAAAGTAAGGAGCACTTTCTTCTGAGCAGTTACCATCTCCTTCATTCCGATTGCGTCGTAGGCAGCGATCAGCTTCTTTCGAGTATCGATGCGGTTACTGTCTTTTCGAATTGCCGATTCCAACTTGTTTACGGCTTCCCTGGGACGGTTGGCCGCCAAGAGGACTTCCCCCCAGGTGTCGAGGATATCTGCGTTGTTCGGTGAAATGTCATTCGCTTTGCTGACTAGTTCGATGGCACGATCGGCGTTAGCTGCGGAGATCGCGACAAGACATACAGCAAGGTCGTTTAGGCCTTCATAATTATCTGGTTCTTTAACAATAGCCATTTCCCAGTGCCTTTTCGCATCTTCCAGTTTACCCTTTCGAAAATAGGCTTCGCCAATCAGAATCAAAGCCGGAGCGCTTATGATTCCCAACTGAATGTGTCTTGCGAGCACCTCCTTCAACCTTTTTGTCGGCACTACCCCATATTCAATCAATTTTGCAATCTCTGTTGAGACGCCAGGATTGAGAGCGTCTGTTTCCAACATTTGTTCCAAGAGCCTTAGATCCATTTCAAATTTGCCCAATTCGTTTTTTTTAATGGAGTTCGTATATTGCATTCGCTGGATTTCGAATAATAACTTGATTGCGCGCTCCCCACCTTGATGCTGACGAATTCCATCAGAAAGAACCTTAGCGGCTTGTTCTGGCTGATTGCTTAACAACCTAGCATTTGCGATCGACAAGCGATCCGATTCTGACGCAGTATTGGTATTTATTTTCATTAAATAGTAGCTCTCTGCTTGCTTTGCCGCCGAAATCCTTTCTTCGGTATCGCCAATCCTTTCATATAGCTTTGCTAGATGCAACTGGAATTCAGGCTTGGTGCCAAACGATTCTTCTGCGACCTTTAAACCTAAACTGTAGTCGCCCTGTTCCTCGAGTAGTCGCACATAGAGAAACATCAATCGGCAGTCAACATCTTTCCATTTTCTAGCTATCTCTAAGTGTGCCATTAGTTCTTGTCTTGAGTGCTCGCCCTCTTCACCTTGTTGGATAATCATCTCTTTCGCAAGCCATGCGTGGGCCTGAGGTAAGCTAACTAACTTATTTTCGACAATCTGACGCATGTCCCGTTCTGCTCTTTCAAATTGTCCTAAAAGATACAAAGTTAACGCTAAACGGTACTGTGCATTGGAATTAGCGGGGTCGACTGAAAGCACCTGTTGACTTATCAATTCAATGAAGCGAAGAGTGTTTTCATTAAGAGAATCGAAGGTATCCTCCTTCAATTGCGAAGCCGTTCCAATTGTGCGACTGAATTCTGCCTCTTGTTTTTGCTGACAAGCGTTTTCAAGTGAAGAAGTTGGACACATGCGTCCGCTTTCTGCCGATAAAAAATCTGCCGTACCGGCTTCCCAATACGAAGAAAGCAGACCGAGAACGGCGTAAAATCCGACCAACAGTACTATCGTAGGAAGGTGCAGAAAATAAAGCCGCCAATTTCGAGAGCGCTTCCAACCACCCCACGCAAAGATCATGCCTGCTAATGAAGCAATGGGATGCAAACGGATTCCACGAACTCCCACAAGCAACCAATTCATGTCGGTCCAAAATGATTCACTTTTGCCCGTCGACTTCACAAGCGTCCGCCAGCGGATTGCGATCGCATTCTGTCTGGGAAGACGAAGTTGCAGTTTCGGCAGTTCACAAAGCCAATTCCAAACGAATGCACACCTTGGCGCCTCTGGATGAAACTGCTTCACCGGAATCGGCATGAATACGTGTGCAAGGAATTGGTCCAAGCTGAAAATCATCAATACTGCAATCGAGAAAAATCCGATCTGAATCCCAAAGCTCCAAGGATACCAAGTCTCGTTCCAATTTGACAAGCAAACTAGAGTAACCCATCCAGTCGTTCGAACGGCAATCCAAACAAAAGTAGAAAGGCCGATTGTCAATAAGGAAACTAGTAGGTTGCGTCGTAAAACCAAGACGAAAAAAAGTGCCACTCCATATAGGGAAACGACACTATCCCAATTGCCGATTGCCGTAAACTCACACGCGGTTCCATTTAGGAACAAGATAGCCTGCTCGTTTGATGCATTCGGTAGCCCCAACCTGTTTGCCAGTAACGATGTCGCAGTAATCGCAGTTGACTCAACGTTATTAAAAAATCCTCTATTCGTCAAGAAATCGATCCAGAGAGGAACCGAGATGGCCAAACCCAGGAGGAGTGATTGCCAATATGATTCGCCCTTTAATCGAACGATGCACCACCCCGTAAGCACAGTACTGACCGCGATTTGGCTCGAAAACGAGGTTGAGAAAACAACGGTTAAAGTGATCAGTAACACAGCAGAAGCAAAAAACAATATTGCAAACCAAACCCGAAAGTTCGTTTGCATTCCTCGCCACTTTGAAAGTACTAGTGCGATCGAAAGACCAAAAATCACCAAACCAAAGCAAATGGAGCGGTCGGGAGAGTCAAAGATGCTGCCCCGATTACCCATAGCGGCAAAGATCGATATGGATCCGAGAGCGCAAGCACTTGCGTTAAACCAGAAACGGTACGCATCATTCCAATCCGGATGTGCGTCTTGTGAACCACCCCGCAAATCTTTATTCGGTTGGCTAGTCATCATGCTGGATCAACAAACGCCTGGATTTTAATCTTTCTTCGGCGAAATATCCCATACGACGACATCAATATGAAGCCAACTAGGGCTGCACTTGTTGGCTCTGGAACAGCAACTATGGCTGCTACCCCTGGAGTGCTCTCATAGCTAACCGAATTCAACGTTAGATCGAAGGGCGAAGCGGAATTGATATCGTTTACTGTTATGTCTGCGAATCCGTACCTTAAGTTACCACCTGATTCAAAACGAAGTCCTACTGCTCCGCGCTTGCCTCCAGACTCTCCCGTAGCACCAAGAAACGGGTCAGATGAGTACAAATTGGCAAGGTCGTTTAAGTTGGAAAAAGCACTTCCCGGCCCAACGACATCGCCATTAACAAGAAAACTCGCGGGAGGAAATCCGTCATTCGTCTGAGTACTAATCACCACACCATTTTGGCTGCCAAAGGGTGTCTGGACTTGATCAAACCCCAGCAAAAATGCTGGATCATTGGACAAAAATGTCTGAAAGTTGAAATCGACCGTACCATCTAAGTCCACGTCCAATGCGAACTGACCAAAGTTCTTCGCATCTAAGGTAACGTTACCCAGATCCCGCGTAATGAGAGAAGCTTGAACGGTTTCTGGCTGGAAGCCATAGGCAGTGAAGAGAATGACTAAAAACAATAAAACCTTGTTCATAAGTGAAAAAGCCTTAATCATTAAGAGCGGGCCATCAGTGGAAACGAACGAAAATCAACTCAAAATCAGTTTCCTGCAATGCATTTCTTATGCCAGCGATTGCTTTTTCGCCGCGCATCCTTAATTTGTAGACAAGATTAAGCTTTGATCGATTAGTTGGTCGGTTTGCCACCGACAGAAAAACTGTCACGCTGCTTGCTTAAGCTTCACATTGAGCGAGCGCCGCGATCGGCAGCTAGAATTGATTACGAAACGAGATGCATCGAGGGAACGTCATTGCAAGCAAACACTCTTAGAGTGCTTGTTTGCAATGACAATCATGCTGGTAGGTCTAATTAGTGTCGCGTCATTGGTGCCCTTTGCTTCTCCGGGTAAGAGGCAAGCGATATTTGGCGGCTTTTGAGGCTTTGCTTCGTAGTTGTGGTCATTTCCACTCCCTATTTGTTAAGTGATTCAAGTTTTGGGTGCGAAAAAGTACCAGACTGTACTTCGTCGCACCATGCGTGAGCGGCGAATTGCATACCATGTCCGCGCTCGTGATTCGGGTTGTAAATAATTGGCTTTAAACGCCCTGCATTTTTCCGACCATCTTTCTGGTAGCGAAGCGAGGTAAGAAACCGATGCTTGTCACCAGCAATCGGTTCTTCCACCCAGGAATGATCACATCTGCGTTCTTGCGATAGCCTTCATACCCCGCTTTCGCGACGGCCGCGGCGGTCATGGTTCGCGACTTGAACATGTTGAGCTTGCCCATTCCAGAGTCGTCTCCAAATCCCGTCTCCGTTGCGCCAGGCTCAAGACAGGTCACGTGGAGACCACTCCCTGCGAGCTCTTCTCTCAAGCCTTCCGTGAAAGAAAGCACATAAGCCTTCGACGCGTAATAGACAGCCATATTAGGACCAGCTTGGTTAGCTGCAATCGAACCGACATTCAAAATGCCACCGGTTCTACGCTGTAGCATTGCGGGAAGCAGGTTGCAAGTTAGACGGGTGAGTGCTATGACATTGACCATCAGCATGTCGGTCTGACGGTCAACAGACAATTCTGCAAATTTCCCTAGCGCACCAAAGCCTGCATTGTTCACGACGGTATCAATCGCGATTCCACGATCGTTAAGTCGATCGCAAAGCCAGTCGACTTGATGGAGTTTCGATAAATCGCTCGGCACGACGGTAGCATTAACATTGTAAGATTTTTGAAGGTCTTGGGCGATTTGGTCCAGCTTGTCTTTGCTGCGAGCAGTCAACACAACATTGTCACCTCCAGCAGCAAACTGCTTGGCTAGCTCATGGCCAATGCCCGAAGAGGCACCCGTGATGAGAGTAGTGGGCATCAATTGTTTCTCATTAAGCATAAACAGTGTGGAACTAAACAGGTGGCCACGCCTTAGAACGAAAACGACGAATCCAATAAACCTGCCAAGATCATCCGTTATCAAATTTGATTCGATGTAAGGACAACAAACTGCTACGTATGCGAGTGGCGTGCCAAAGTGCGACTATTTGAAATTCACATGAAAACCGAGACTAATTCCATACCTGTCTAGGTGGGGCTAAACCGGAATGGCGTTGAATTAAGCCTGTACTCGTAGCGGAAGTTGTAAAACTTCCTGGAGTTCGAGGCACTTCAGGAACTCTTACGAGATTCCACTACTTGCTAACTCAACGCCATTCGGGCTAAACCGGAGGCTGGCCGTCTTCAAATACCTTGGCCATCGTTCAATCTTTCTCGGTAGTCGACTTCCGTGTCAATGTCCATGGCCGCAGCCGGACATTTCAGGCTACCGACGACGTGTGGTGATTGATCTCGTAGCCATTTTTTAGCTCCTGTGTCGCCTACGGAAATCGAAAGACTCATCAATGCCGACAAACTGAAACTGGCTGGCACTCCTAGGCCTTCTCGATATTCTGTTGCGACCGCGAAAAAACCATGCAGACAGACGCCCTCCAGTAGTTGCCGATAGTGATTGACACCGATTAAGGGCTGATCGCACAAGGCAATAACGGTTGCTCCAGCGCCCGGCACTGCGACCATGCTCTCGATGCCTACTCGCAAGCTCGTCGATTGCCCCTCACGCCAATTCTCATTGGTGACAATGTCGAATCGAACGTTTGCGGGCGCAATGTAGCTTTCACGAATTTCCGATTCGAATGCCCCAAGTACGACGATTATCCGCTCACATCCCGCCAGGGCCAACCGATTAACCGTTGAGTTGAGGAGCGTCGAACCGTTCCAGGGTAGTAACTGTTTTGGCCGACCGAGCCGCGTTGATCCGCCAGCAGCCAGCAAAATCGCTGTCGTATATCCCTGATCGCTCACCGACGACTAACCTCGCGTTCCCTCGCAATTGCTGACTCGGTGGTCAATCGCTCATGCGAGCTTGATTGATGAAGCGGCTGTCGTCGCATATGAAGAAATCCACCTTGGCGTTCTCTCGAAAGCGCAATCAACTCAGCAACAATCGACATGGCAATTTCAGCGGGCGAGATCGCGCCGATGTCGAGTCCCAACGGTGAGCGAATGCGATCGATGTCTCGGTGACTGAGTTTTCGTCCTCGTTGGTGCAATTGCGTTACCAATCGACCAAGGCGTCTCTTGGGACCGAGTAACCCAATAGAACGAACGGGGGAATCAAGAAGCACGTCCATGATTTCCAAATCGCGATCAAAATCATGCGTCATGATGACAGCGTCTGTGCTGTCATTGAAATGTGATCCGCAAACTATTAGTTCTTCAGCAATTTCGTGCATTGGTCCACACAATACCTCGGCGCCAGGAAAGCGCTGCCGAACAGTTTCGGCCTGAAATGATTTTACTAGACATCGGGCTACCGAAAATGAACGGGTACGATGTCTGTCGATGCATTCGCGAGCAACCTTGGTCTGCCGGAATGATCGTGGTCGCAGCGACAGGTTGGGGGCAGGATGAAGACCGTCGCCGTTCAAGTGAAGCAGGTTTTGATTACCACATGGTAAAACCTGTCGACTTAAAGAATCTTGGTAATCTCTTAATTGGGCTTGGTACTCCCACGTTATCGCATAAACGGACTGGTAAAGGCCGTCCATTGCGAGTGCTGGTTGTTGATGATATGCGGGATGCGAGGCTCATGCTCTCTACGTTGTTAAAGGCATCTGGCCACGATGTCCAAACAGCTTCGGACGGGCTCACTGCAATTTCATTGGCGTTGGATTTTCAACCTGATGTTGTGTTGATGGATAACAGCATGCCAGGGATGAGCGGTCTTGAAGTAGCGAAGCAAATGAGACTTGAGCCCAAACTTAAAGACGCCATCCTGATTGCCCTAACTGGGCACGGCGACGAGGAAGATCGCCAGAAGTCGCGTGAAGCAG
The DNA here is from genome assembly GCA_031424235.1 of Pirellula sp. Lineage (GTDB taxonomy): Bacteria > Planctomycetota > Planctomycetia > Pirellulales > Pirellulaceae > JBKCUI01. The sequence goes on along the minus strand of JANPHB010000369.1, from coordinate 5,031 downwards.
GTTTCGACCACCATTTAGTCAAACCTGCGAATATTAATGTGATACGTGAATTGTTAGGGAATATTGGTTAGCTGGAATAAACCTCAGGATCCCCAAACGCGAGTGAAGATTTGAGCTTCAATAATCCGGTGCGGATACAAAACGTAACGCTGCCAAGTGCAAGTCCAGTTTTTCGGCATACGCCTCCACATCGCTTCCGCATCGGAACCAAACCGGACAAGTCCGACCTCTAAATAAGCGAATAGTATTTCGTTAAAATCGGCCGCAAATGTGAACGGAACACATTCGATTTTTGGAGTCCGAAGAGATCGTCGTTTGGCAAAGCCGTGAAAAACGGCTAGAGAGCGGAAAGCGATCCAACTCAAATCATCCGTACTACCACGTCGCATATCCGTTTACTTTTCCAACGACAAAGACCGTCTTTGCTTTGCCTCGCTGATCCATTGGAACACGACGTAGAAAACCGGCGTGAAGAAGACCGCAAGAACCGTCGAGGTAAGCATGCCGCCACAAACTGCGGTGCCAAGCGAGCGACGACTGGCTGCAGCGGCGCCCGTTGCGAAAACCAATGGCAATACGCCAAGGATGAAAGCAAACGAAGTCATCAAGATCGGTCGAAATCGCATCTTCGCTGCCGCGATGGCGGCCTCGTGGATTGACTGGCCCTGCATCCGCAAATCACGGGCGAATTCGACGATTAAGATGGCATTCTTGCTCGCCAGGGCGATAATCAACACCACACCAATCTGAACGTAAATGTTGTTGTCCATCCCCAGCAGCGAAATGGAAGCAACCGTTCCGAGCAACCCTAGAGGCACCACAAGAATGACTGCGAAGGGAAGTATCCAGCTCTCATACAGGAAAGCAAGTACCAAGTACACAATTAATAACGCCAAACCGAACACGTACAACTCTTCGCCTTTCGCGAGGCTTTCTTGCAGAGATACACCGCTCCAATCAAACGCGATCGACTCTGGAAACGTTTCTTCGGCCAATCTGGACATCTTCTTCAACGCTTCACCGGAACTGACGCCTGGTGCCGCCGAGCCTGTTACGTTAGCAGCTGGATAAAGATTGAAGCGACGAATGATTTGCGGACCGAAAACCTCATCGATTTTCATCAAGCTACCTAACGACACCATTTCGCCGCCAGCATTGCGAACATTCAATCGTCGCACATCATCGACTTCATCACGGAACGGGCCATCTGCTTGCAGCGTAACGCGGAAGGTACGTCCAAATCGGTTAAAGTCATTGACGTAAGTAGAACCGAGAGCGGCCTGCAATGTTGTAAATACGTCGCCCAATGGCACCTGCTTGCTGAGGACCTTGGATCGATCGACGTCGGCATATAGCTGTGGCACACCGGCGCGGAACGTCGAGTTGACTCGTTGCAACTGCGGATCGGTAGCCGCTGCAGCCAGCAGTTTATTTACGGCTGCTTGTAATTGCACCAATCCAGTACCGCCTCGATCTTCCACTTGCATCTCGAATCCACCGCTGGTTCCAAGCCCTTGAATGGCCGGTGGCGGGATCACTAAAATGAATGCATCTTTGATAGCAGCAAATTTTTTCGAAATTTCTCCAATGAGCGGCATCTGTTGAACATTTGGTGTGGTGCGTTCTTCCCAGTTTTTCAGGCCAATGAACAAAGTTGCCGCGTTGGACGATTGGCTACCTTCTAGCAAGGATAGTCCGCCAAGCGTAAACCAAGTCTTCACACCAGGCTGATCCTTTAAGATCGCGTTCATCTGCTCGATTACTTCACGGGTTCGGTCTTGTGAGGCAGCGTCTGGAAGTTGAATTGCGGTGATGAGGTAGCCTTGATCTTCGGTCGGAAGGAATCCCGTCGGAACTTGCCGATACCACCACACGGTTCCGCCGACCGTCAGGACAAACGCAATCAACACTACCGGCCAGAAGCGAATCCATCCACCGACGCAGTACACGTACCTGGATTCGATCCAGGAGAAGGCAGCGTTAAACCAACGCGATAGAAAGAATTTCTTTTTTCCTTCTTTGATTGGCCGCAGCCACAGGGCACATTGGGCCGGCTTTAGTGTCAACGCGTTTATAGCACTCAGCAGTGCGGTGGCAGCAATCGTCAGTGCGAATTGCCGATAAAGCTGCCCAGTGATGCCGCCCAAAAAAGTGGTCGGAATAAAAACGGCCATCAACACGGCAGTGATGCCTATCACAGGCCCCGTGACTTCGCTCATCGCGCGAATGGTAGCTTCCTTCGGTGCTTCGCCTCTTTCGATGTGATGCGATGCGTTTTCAACAATCACGATGGCGTCGTCCACAACGATCCCGATTGCCAGCACCAATCCGAACAGCGTTAGCAGGTTGACCGAGAATCCCAGCAACGGCATGAAAGCGAAGGCGCCAATAATCGTGACAGGAACCGTCGTAGCAGGAATCAAGACCGCTCGCCAATCTTGTAAGAACACAAGAATCACAATCAGTACCAACATGCCCGCTTCGAAGAGTGTTTTGTAGACTTCGCTGATGGCAGATGAGACAAAGATCGTAGTATCGAACGGCACGTCGTACTGCAAACCGGCAGGAAACTTTTGCGACAATTTTGCTATTGATGCTTGAACGCCCTTTGCGACCTGTAGAGCATTTGCGCCGGGCAATTGGTAGATCAAAAGATTGGCAGTCGGGATACCACCCTTCTGTGCGAAAGTATCATAAGTTTGGGCACCAAGCTCGATGCGGGCAACATCTCGCAAATGGATCAGTCCACCATCTTCTCCGACCTTGACGATGATGTCTTCAAACTGTTCAACTTCGGACAAACGCCCCAGTGCGGTCATTGTGTATTGAAAGTCTTGTGTATCCTCCAACGGTGGTTGGGCGATTTGACCAGCAGCGACTTGCACATTTTGTTGTCGAAGTTGATTCAGCAAGTCTTGAAACGTTAATCCGCGTGCGTCCAACTTCCTTGGGTCTGCCCAAATCCGCATGCTGTAGGCGCCAGCACCACTGACCGTCACGTCGCCCACACCAGCGACGCGACTAAGTTCGTCTTTCAATCGGAGCGTCGCGTAGTTGGAAAGATACAAACTATCGAACGTTTCGTCGGGCGATGTCAACGAGACAACCAATAGGATGTTCGATGATTGTTTCTTGACCGAGATGCCTTGTTGGCGTACGTCCGTTGGTAAGAACGGTTCGGCAAGTGCCACTCGGTTCTGTACTAACACCTGAGCTTCTTCTAAATTGGTGCCTACTTGAAACGTGACAGTCAATGAATAGCTGCCATTGGACGACGAGGTAGACGTCATATACAGCATGTTTTCGACGCCGTTGATTTGCTGTTCCAGTGGTGCAGCCACGGTGTCGGACATGACCTGGGCGCTCGCGCCAGGGTAACTTGCGACAACCTGGATCGTAGGTGGGGTGATGTTCGGGTAGCGTTCAACCGGTAAATTCCATAACCCGACCAGCCCCAGAATTACGGTCAAGAATGCAAGTACGTTGGCCGCGACAGGGTGATTGATAAAGAAGTTGGAAATCACTTCGCAGCACCAGTTTCATTGCCGGTCGGTTTTTCATTTCCATGAATAATGGCAGCATTGGCGATACTTACTTCAGCGCCTTGGCGAATTTTCTGTAGCCCAGATGTAACGACCCGTTCACCCGATTTGACACCTTCGCGAATAACAGTCCTGTCACCTTCGATAGGACCGAGTTGGACAGCGCGTCGCGAGGCAATACGGTCATCCCCGACGACAATTACATGGCGTCCTTGTTGATCCATTGCAATCGACTTGGTGGGTACGAGAACCGCTTCATATTCGGCGCTGAACGGAGCTTGGATACGAGCAAACAACCCAGGAGAAAGGATGCCTGTGTTGTTGTCAAAGGTGGCGCGAACGCGTGTATTTCCTGTGCCTGGATCGGTAATGTTGTTGACAAAGTCGATGACCCCTTGATGCGGAAATCCACGATCATTGGCTAGTCCTAGCCCAACGGTGATTGTCCCATCGCGAGCGTTCTTGACTTTGCCATCGAGCATGCGAGTTCGATAGTCGAGCACAGTCTGTTCATCTATGTCAAATTGAACGTAAATTGGATTGACCGCAACAACTGTCGCTAGGACCGTCGAATCGGCAACGACCAAATTTCCGGCCGTAACCGACGTTTGGCCAAGCAATCCGTCGATGGGCGATCGGACTTGGGTGTATTCCAAGTCCAACTGATTGCGGGCGACAGTCGCTTTGAGCGATTCGATTTGGCCTCGCAACTCCGCGACACTGGCGATCGCTTGATCGTATTCGGTTTGGCTGACCGAATTACTTTTGACTAGAGTTTCGTTTCGAGTCAATTCATTATCAGCCTGCTTGAGTCTTGCGTCTGAGGCCGTGAGCGAGCCAAGCGATTGCTTCAATGCAAGTTCGTAAGGTTTTGCATCGATGACGAATAGCAAATCGCCTTTCTTAACCAATTTACCTTCATCGACCGTCACGACCGGAGTGGAGTCGTCGTTGTTTTTCGTTCGCGGCGTTTTGATAAGATAGCCGCTAACTCTGGCACGCACTTCAACCGAATCCACAGCCGCTGTACGACCCGTGTACTCACGGAATTCAACAATTTTCGATGTTGACGCCTTGACCACTTCGACTTCGGGCGGCGAAGGAGGCTGTAGGGTCGACGAAGGCCCTTTTGACTTGCAGCCAATCAACAAAAAGAACAACAAAAGCTTTGAGCAGAAATTCTCAAACGACATTTCGGCCACTCGTGGTGTTGGCAATTAGACTGACGACAAAAAGCACAAGGAACAGAAAGAATAGTATTTTGGCGATTGAGGCTGCACCCGCAGCGATTCCGCCAAATCCAAAGATCGCAGCGATGAGTGCTAAAACTAGAAAGGTAAGTGCCCAACTCACGGCAATCGCACGTTAATTTCCGAATGGTCCAATGATTGCAGTAGGAGGCTGGGCGGGTACCCCACGTTCGGGTAGCCGTTTCAGGAGTCTTTTTTGCATCGGATGTGCGGTATGGCCAATGCGTTTGTTACCCAAA
>JANPHB010000368.1:0-26500 GCA_031424235.1 Pirellula sp. | reverse complement strand
TCTTCACCTGAAATCCTCCGTGCTAGCGATAAAACGTTTGTGTTGTTACTACGTTAAACCGCAAAAACACCAGGAGGTTTCAGGTTTTTTTATGAAATCGTCAAGAAACCTCAAACAAGCTTCGCTTGATTGAGGCCTAGTACAATCCGCTCAACTCGAATCAGCAGTTGGAGCCCAAGTTCAAATCGCTTTTCCAAACAGTTGGATCGAGTGTTACTGCCTAATTCGGACTGGCTAATATAGGACGGAAAAGACGGCTAGGTCCGGCCTTCCGCAAGACCTGCACATATTGCACACTCAAAAAGGGGGCAGGTCCACGTCCCATTTCATCGCCCTGTTTATTGCCCCAATCCTTCCTGCAGCTGTTTCGCTGTCACTTCTCCTTCCCAGCAACTGATCGCAATGGTCGCGATTCCATTGCCAATAAAATTGGTCAGAGCACGGCACTCGCTCATGAATCGATCGATACCTAGCAAGAGACCGAGCGATTCGATTGGTATGCCAGGCACCGCTTGCAATGTTGCTGCCAAGGTTACGAAGCCTGCCCCGGTTACCCCACTCGCTCCCTTGGATGTCAACATGGCTACCAACAACAAACTGACTTGTTGCCACAGCGTTAAATGTGTGTTTGTCGCCTGTGCCAGGAAGACGGCCGCCATCGTCATGTAAATGTTGGTCCCATCCAAATTAAAACTGTATCCAGTGGGAACGACCAATCCAACAGTTGATTTCGAACATCCTAACCGCTCCATCTTTTCTATGAGACGGGGCATCGCGGTTTCGGAGGAGCTGGTACCTAATACCAATAGCAGTTCGTCTTTGATGTACGCAAGGAATCGAAAGACGGAGAAACCGCAAAAGGCCGAAATGCCTCCCAGCACGAAAACGACAAACAAGCCCGATGTGAGATAGAAGCCCACCATAAGCCAAGCGAGTCGACCGAGGGTGCCCACTCCGTGAGCCCCTACGGCATAGCCCATTGCGCCGAGCGCCCCGATGGGAGCCAGCTTGACGACCATGCCCATTACGACGAAGAACATGCTGCTAAGCTGCTCAATCATCGTGAGAATCGGTTTGCCGCGGTCTCCCATTGAGCTCAAAGCAAATGCAGTTAGCATCGCAACGAAAAGCACTTGCAGTAGCTCGCCTGACACGAAGGCACCGAGGAACGAAGTCGGAATGATATTGAGCACAAACTCGACCTCGTTCATTGTTTTCGCTTTTGCGTATTTGCTGCTGGAATCCAATTCCTCTTGGCTCGCATGAAACGTTTCGCCAGGTGGTGTGATTCCCTCTCCTGGCCTGAGGATATTGACCACGATCAGCCCTAGGATCAGTGCGAGCGTCGATACCAGTTCGAAATAGACCAAGGATTTGATCCCGACGCGACCAAGTTTCCTCAAGTCGCCCACCGAAGCGATACCATGTACCACCGTGCAAAAGATGATCGGTGCAATCATCATCTTCACCAGCTTGATAAAGCCATCGCCCAGAGGCTTGAGCGATCTTCCATACGTCGGTGCGAAATAGCCGATCATCACCCCTAAAAAGACGGCGATGATCACTTGCACGTACAGCACTCGATACCAAGGTTTTCGCTCGGTGCTGGGATTACTATAGGGCTCGCTGATAGGTTTAGCTACGGCTTCCACTGATCGAGTCTCGTCTCCAAGATGTTGAGAGGCATACCGCCGTTACGCAATATCTCGTCGTGAAATTTGGGCAGAGAAAACCGATTGCCGAATTTGGCTTCCATTCGGCTTCGGATCTCGCGAATTTTGAGTTGACCAATTTTGTATGACAAGGCTTGAGCGGTGTAGGCCATGTAGCGTTCGATCTCCGCAACAGCCCCATCCTCGCTAATGGGTTCGTTGGCCATCATGTATTCGATAGCTTGCTCGCGAGTCCAGCCTTTCCAGTGCATACCGACATCGACCACCAATCGAATCGCTCTATGCATTTCATCGCCAAGAGCGCCGATGCGTTGTTTGGGATCGGTGTACAATCCCAGCTCCTTGCCCATCGATTCGCAATACAGAGCCCAGCCTTCGCCATAGGCGCCGTACCAAAGGAACCGCGCGAAGCGAGGGAGCTGTTCGTTTTCTTGTTGCAATGAAATCTGATAATGGTGGCCTGGGATCGCTTCGTGCAGGAACAACGACTCCATCCCGCCTGTAATGTTAAACTGAGTTGCATCAGGGATCGGAGTGTAAAAGATTCCAGGACGAGAGCCGTCTGCGGACCCCGGGTTGTACTCGGCGCTGGCGGTCGCTTCACGAAAGGCCTCTGTTCGTCGAATCTCGAACGGAGTTTTAGGGCGATTTAGAAATGCTTTTTCGAGTTGTGGTTCTAGTTTGGATTGGATTGCCGCGAAGAATGAAATTACTTCGTTGGGCGTCTTGAAAGGTTTGTACTTCGGGTCGACACGCAAATGTTCAAAGAACTCTTTCAAGGTCCCGGAGAACTCCATCTGCTCTTTCACGGATTCCATTTCTTTGCGAATACGTGCTACTTCCAATTCGCCAATGCTGAAGATCTCATCGGGGGAGAGTGATGTGGTTGTCCAACGGCGCACCCAATATTGGTACTGCTCTCGGCCGCCCTTTAAATCAGAAATGCCAGTTGATGCTCGTGCTTTGGGCAGGTACTCGTCTCGAAAGAACTCTCCCATGCCTCGATAGGCCGGAGCCACTTTTTCGATGATTGCGGCCTTGTAGGCAGCCGTTAATCTTTCTTTGTCTGCAGCGGAGAAAGTCGTGGGCATCAGTTTGATTGGGCCGTAAAATAAATTCTTTTCCATATCACTTGTAACGATCGTCTCGTCAAACATTTGCTTGACCATCCGTTCGACCAAGATCTTCGGGAGAACGTAATTGTCTTTGATGCCATCTCGGAAGCGTTCGATGGCGGTTCTTGACCAAATCGCAAACCCATCGATTCGTTTCAGCCAATCGTCGTAGTCCTTGACCGTCTTGAAGGGCTGGATACCAGTTCCACTCCCCATTTGGCCAAACATGAGTGGCAAGCCATCGAATTGATTGAATGGAATCCGATCGAAGTCAAAGGTCATTCCTTCCAATCGCATGCTCAACTCGTAGTCGAGAATATCCGCCGAGAGCTTTTTTAGGTCGCTAGCAGCTTTGCGGTCGATTGCTCGAAGACGTTCCAGGGTTTGTTTGTAGAACAAAGACTCTTTGGCGGCGAACCCTTGATCGATGTCAATCGGCAGCAAATCGTTGTAGCGAGTGTCGCCGAATGCGGTCGCTTCGAGCGGAAACAGAATCAAGAATTGCTCGTGGTAGTCCTCAAAAACCTGTTGCAATGCGGCGTCGGTTTGTTGACCAAAGCTGTTTTTTGCAACAAAACAACAAAATAGTAGGATAAGAATTTGACAACGCAACATGTTCGCCCCGATAGACTTTCTGAAGTTGGCAGGTTTGGCTGGCAGCCTAAAAAGAGGAAACGTATGGTCTACTCCAGAACGACTCGAGACGCAATACGGTGAAGCTGGCATCCTCCTTTCAGCAGCGGAGGATTGCGAATATACTCTCCATCAATGGAACCGACTCGTTTGTCCCTGGAAAACACCTTTGCGCAATTGGAAACCGAAATGTCCGTAAAACAAGTTTCACTGTCGATTTGTGCGTTCGCGTTGTGTTCGACTTTCGTCAATGCACATTCGGGACACGGCGATCCGAGTAACAGCAGCGGCATTGTGCACTACTTGACCAGCCCAATACACGTCCTGCCTGTCCTGTTTGCCGCGGTGCTCGCCACGGCAATCGCTGTTTCTGCCATTCGAAATCGACGATTATCAGCTGTCAAAGTCAGACGCTAAGCATAAACATTTCGTTTAACAGTCAGCCGTAGGCGCACTGTCAAAGAAGCGAAGTACGCCTTCGGCTGACTGTTAAAAGAATAAATCAACTAGCCCCAATTCGTCCGGAGAACATCTATCCAGATTTTTGATTTTGAAGGTTACGCAACCCACGGACCCATAGCATCCGAACCGCAGACTCGGATTTGTCGAGCTGCTGTGCAATGGTCGCATACGAAAGATTGTCGAAGTGTCGCATTTCAATCACGCGACGCTGTTCGAACGGCAATTGAGCCATTGCGTTGGCCAGATGCAAGGCATCTTCCATCGCATCCATTTGCCCGCTCACTGTCGGACCGTGCATAGTCGCGTGCTCGCTCAAACCCGGCTCGTCCTCTCGGAAGACATCCGTTGCCAATTGCTCACGCCCCGCGCCACGCTTTATGGCCCCGATCAAGCGACGTTGCTGGTCCCGAATCGTATTCTTCAGGATGGTGCGCAGCCAAGCTAATCGTTGTTCATGTGTGCTGCCCTGGAAGTCCGCTTCACCCTGCCAAGCTTTCACCAAGGTCTGCTGAACAATATCCGATGGATCGATCCGACCTCGCAATCGAGCCGGCAGTTCTCGGTCGGCGAGCATTTGCAACCAAGGACGCAACCCGCCGATCGACCAGCTTTCGCAGAGTTTCTGTTCCGGGTCGATGGTCATGGCAAACGCTTCTTCTTCATGTTTTTCATCCACCAAGGCGCTGCTGCGAAGGGAACGATGAGTTGGAATCCCGCTGCGAGCGACGACGTAAGCCAGTTGCTTATTGTCCAATAACCGTTTCCGCCACTAAGCATCACTTGTGATATTAGCATTGTCACAACTCCAAACCCCATGCTCATCCCGACTCCAATTGCAAGAATTCTCCAATGTTGCCCGAGCAGCAAGTACACAATTGCTAGGAGGCTTAACGCTGAAGTGCTGCCGACAATCAAATTGAGAGTAAGTCCAGGTGGTTCGTATAACCATGAACTCCGCAGGGCAAACAGAGCGATCATCACCACAATCGGCCCGAACAGAAGCTGACGCAGCGACCACTGCCGATCCCGAACCAACTGCAACAAGTAAAACGCAGGGACTAAGATTCCGCAAACGGAAATCAAGCTCAGGGTAACGATATCCCCAAGTGTTCGCTCCTGATAAACTCCAAACGGTCTGACTGGCTGTCGATAACGAAGGTCCGTGGATGGATCAAGAAACGCAGCTTGAGTCATTGGCTCAGGTGTTTTCTGAATCACGTCGCCGAAATCAACTTCAACACACAGTGGATATTCAGGCGTCTGTCCAACAAGCAACGTGCCCGAGGAATGACGCAGTAGTCGTGGCGTGACCGGTTTTGTCATGCCTTGAAATCCATGTGTGCTTTTGACCGTCAACGCCCCCGAGGGCAATTCAAACCACAAATGCCCTTGTTGTTGTGGGAGTGACCCGACTAGATAGGCTTTTCTATCGATCAACTCGATTCCCCGATCCGTAAAGTCGGTCGGCAAATCGAAAGATGCGAGAGAATCATGATTGTCGCCTCGGAAGACATCGACTTTTTTTCCATTGATATCTACGATGTCCAAAATCGAATCACCGTCGACATCTGCGGTCAGCATGTTCGAATGCACTTGAAATCGATCTACCTCGCTCAACGCTCCTTTTCCGTCGTCGATTTGGAGGACAAACCAAGTTTCTTTTCCATTGGGCAAACTGGCCTTAATGCCCAAGCGGCCATCGCGGTTGCTTGGCGAGATCGGTTCAACGATCAAAAAACGCCCGGCCCATTCCAAATTCATTTGCAGCGATTGCTTGAAACTGGAAAGCAATTTGCCTGTCTGCATTTCCAAGCATTTCACTTCAAACGCTTGCTGGTCGTTTGACACCGAATCAACAACCACTAGATAATCGCGTGTCTTACCTGGGACAACGCGCAGGATCGGCCATTCCGCATTGGTGGGCCAGCCGCTGTTGGCCGATGAAAACGTCTTAGGTGGCGATGGAAGAACCAACGGGACGGTCCAGATTGGTTGCCCGTTGTTACCGTCGATTGCTTCCAATGCAACGTGATCGTCCAACGTATTGCTAACGATCAAATCCATGTTGCCATCCCGTGAAATGTCCGAAAAGATGGGTTTGGGGGGAAGCACAAAGCTATGTGTTGCATCGATAGAATTCAGGCACGTTTTGGACCAAACCAAGCGCTTGTTTAGCCGATCGATTTTCAACAACAGAAATCCTGCAGGTGTTCGAGGTTTTCCGTTATAGATGGTATTTCCGTTGGCAAACAGATAGGCAAAGCGATTCGGCTCCTTAGCGTTCAACTCAACAGAGCGGAGTTCACCCATTATCAGTCCCGTGATCTGGAATTGCATTGTGCCGGTTTCCGCATCGTAAATCGCCGGTTCGGCGTTCGACATGATACTCTTGGGCATCACTAAGTCGGTTTGCCCATTCTTTCCCATCATGCAGAAAATCGATTTCGAATCGATGTTCGATCGAGGCATTCGCCAGACAGTCGTTTTCAGCAATGGATTGACGCACCTCAAGCCTTCTTGGCTATGCAATAGGACGCGAGGTTCACCCGAGGGAGAAATCCAAGATTGCACAAGCTGCTCGGTGGCGAAAATGGCTTGATGCCTGCTTGGAGGAACCCATACTGCGGCATCCGATGGGCGAGCAAACTCGCCGCTTCGACGGCGATACCAAGCACCTTCTTCGCTAGTTCTTGTTGGAGTCGGGGCTCCGAACCGTGTGAGCCCAGTCGAGACTTGCGCAACGCTAAAGTGCTGCAAGTCGATCGCAATTGTCGTCGATGCGAGTTTTAATTCTTGGTTGCTGCCATGAACAATCGAGCAGACCAATTCATTGCCAATCAACTTGGCAGAATCGATTTCGAAAACGTCGCTCGATTTGGTTTGACCTGAAATCCTCTCATGGCGATATCCGATACGCTTGCCTGTGCGGCCACTCAAGAATTCGACCACCAACTGAAATTCGCCATTGGCAACTGGAGCTTCAGGTGCTTTTTGCGGAGATATTCCGACAACGGCAATATCGTGAAATTGATCCTTATCGATGTCGCTGATCCGAATCGCTTGCTCGACAACTTGTGATATGCCTATAAGAGGTGGCGAACTCCACAGCAGATTGTCATCAGTAACCGAATAACAATCTAAATTTGGAAAAGAATACGGGCCATTTTCGTTCCTTGTAAAAAGAATCTCATCAACACCGTCCGAATTCAAATCCACAACGAGCGGAAACGAGCATTTCTCAGCACCCGCTACCAGATCCATGGCGCTCACCTTTTCCTCGCCACTCCATCGTGGCGATGCATCCCCAATCACACACAGATGCATTTCACAAGTCGTCCAAGTATTCCCAGGAATCCCGGTAACGACCGTTACCCCCCACTTTCCATCGGGCAATCGAACTTTGGTAGGACCGAGGCAGATCGGATTGGGCAACGCAATCGGTTGGGAATAGTTCCGACCGTCGGCTAAGTCAAAAAAATGAATGGACTTATAGGTTGCAGTTGCAGCGATCGAATGTCCCTCGTGTTCTCCAAAGACCAAGGGTGGCAAAACATAGAGAGCGGAATTCATCCCAACTCCCCCCCAGCGCACGTAATCTATGCTAGACGTTCGATTACGCATCGGAAATTGATTCACCGAAGAAAAGATATTTCGACGGGTTCGATTGTCAGCATCGAAGTCCCGCCCGTGCGGAAGCAATCCAGCCCAAGGCCAACTATTGAACGCTCCCATCCTGATGGTTGGTATGCTTGTTGATTCGATGCCAGTTGACGCAATTTGAGTCCCATCCCTCCCGCTCAGTGTAAAGATGGCAGGCCGACTTAATCCGCTCGGGTGAAACAATGCGGCATTCACGGCGAGCTCAGCAATCCCATCGCCATTCAAGTCGTCGATGGGAGAAATACCGACGATCGATCCTACAGGCATCATGTTTCTCGGGAAAGCACTGACCTTTACCGAGGGCTCGAACTCGATCTTTAATCGCTTGGACCACAAGACGCTTCCGTCGTGAGCCAAAGCTGTCAAAGCCGCATGGCGTCCAGCGGCCAGTAGTAAGTCGGGTTTGCCATCGGCATTCAAGTCAACCTGAGCTTGGCTGATGCGTTCGATGCGTGCAAACCCACTGTGTTCCACTGAGTGGTCACCTTGAAACTTCTGCTCTGGGGAATAGGAAAAAGAAACGCTTGGATCGTCAGCTGCCTTTGGCTTGCCGGGAGCTGAATCGTCTTGAAATAGAGAGTCCAGGACTGCGATAGGTTTAGTGAATCGGCGAGTGCCACCTGGTTCGAAGACTTCTAAGCTTTCCTTACCCAAGACAGCGAGGGCACCTTCCGAGATGGGCATCGCAAGTTTGCCAAGGATATCGACTTCGGGAAACGCTTCACGTCGGTCAACGTATTGAACGTCCACTGAGTCGCGCCCGCGCACTTGTACATCCAGCGTCTGCGAGGGCCGAGCGTTCCCGTCCATTCGAACCGAGTACTCGCCAGAGGGCAAACTGATTGGCTGTTGCATGGGTGTCGTCACGACAAGACTACTTGTTTCTGTGCTTCCCTTCTTGGAATGTATATTGGCAACGTAGAGACCGGCTGGCGAATGGATCCGAAGTTGTCCCGTGCTGGCTTGTTGGTTTTGCTGCCACAACAATGCAAGCATGGCGATCGCCAAACCAGTCAGCGCCACAGAAGTTGCGATTGCATGAGCTTGCTTTTGATTCCGCTTGAGAAATCGCGAAGCTGTCACCCACACGGGCAGCCCCTTGGCTGTGATTGGCAAGTGATCGCGAACGGCTTTCAAGTCGTCGGCCAATGCAGCTGCAGTTGGATATCGCCGTTGTGGCTCTTTGTCCAAGCATTTCAAGATGACCAGTTCGAGCGGAATTGGAATGGACGGATCCTTTTTCCTCAGTGCTGTTGGCTCATCGCGTTGGATTTGAGTTAGCAACTCAAGCGGTGATTGGGAGTCGAAGGGTGGTCGACCTGTCGCCATCTCATAAAGCGTCGCACCTAACGAGTAGATATCAGTTCTTGCATCGATCAGCTCCTCGCGGTTGGATATCTGCTCTGCGCTCATGTATCGAGGGGTACCGAGCATTGCTCCAGTCGCGGTCGCCGTTACATCCAGATCGCGGCGAGCTAAACCAAAGTCCGTCAACCAAACTTTGCCAGATTTTTCAACAAGGAGATTGCCGGGTTTGACATCGCGATGAATCACACCGCGCTGGTGAGCATGTTCAAGAGCTTCGGCAGCTTCGATGCCAATTCGTACAACTTCCTGGATTGCCGCGGCTTTTGACTCCATGGGCCGCTCTGCAAACCATTGAGAAAGCGGACAACCATCTACCTTTTGCATCGCATACCAGTGCAATCCATTGTGAACCCCGACGGCAAAGACGGGAACGATTCCGGGATGGCAGAGAGCAGCCACCGTTTCGGCTTCATGCTGGAAACGCTCAATGGCGCGAGGATCGACGCTACCGATTGGGAGAATTTTTAAGGCGACGGTGCGCCCCAATGACAGCTGATGGGCTTCGTAGACGATTCCCATGCCACCTCGGCCGAGTTCGCTGAGGATTTCAAAATCGGGTACGGTTGGGAAATTGGAGACGCTGCCTTCGGAGTACTCTGTTTTGAATTGGATTCTAGACGAGCCACTTTGAACCAGCATCAAGCCTTTCAGGCATTCCTCGAGTCCGGGTGCTAAATTCGGATACTGCCTGACTAATTCTTCCCAGTCAGTTCGGTCCTTTTCGTGCAAATCCATCCACTTCGCGACGACATTTGCAATTTCTAAGTCGATGGTTTCTTGGTCGTCGGGCGTTTGCATTGGATGGTCTGGCAGAGGGCTATGGGAGATGGGACGCCATCCTAGACGCAAGTTCGAGAGTTGCGCAACGCTGAATTGTACCGTTGGCGTTGAATGAAGCCTGTACTGGTAGCGGAAGTTGTAAAACTTCCTGGAGTTCGAGGCACTTCAGGAACTCCTGCGAAATTCCACTACTCGCTAACTCAACGCCATTCGAGCAGAGACTGGCCCAATGGCGCCTCGGACTTGTACGCTTCTCTTTCAGTTCAAGTCGCTCTCGGCAAGAGCGACCCACGTGAGGCACATCTGCCGGATGTGACCGGATCATGACGAGCAACTGACACCTGTACTTTTTGACAGCCAACCTGCATTCCACAAACGAACGAAACTCGCAAACCCAATGAAAACAACGACTTAAGAAAATCTTTTTGCCCGTGGCACGCCGGTTGCTCTCGCAATGGGACACCTTTAGCGGACTGCCAAATCTGGCTCGCTTCGTTTTTAGGTGGGATTTGACTTTCAGATCATTGGGTGCGGGGAGCCTGCACTTCGTAATACAAATTAATGTTCGTTGGTTGGTACCGACTCATCGCAAGGAGTTCACCGTGGCAAAGCAAATGGTTTTTGATGACGAAGCGCGACAGCCGCTTTTGGCTGGCGTTTCCAAGCTCGCACGAGCAGTTCGCAGCACCTTGGGCCCTCGAGGGCGAAATGCCGTTCTCGACAAGGGTTGGGGCTCTCCGAAGATCACCAAGGACGGTGTCACGGTCGCCGAAGAAATCGAATTGGACGACCCATACGAAAACTTGGGTGCTCAACTCGTCAAAGAAGCAGCCAGCAAGACCAACGACGTGGCTGGTGACGGTACAACCACCGCAACCGTTCTCGCCGAAGCCATCTTCCGCGAAGGCCTGAAAATGATCGCTGCCGGCGCAGATCCAATGGCTCTTTCGCGAGGAATCGCCAAGGCTGTTGAATGCGTCAAGGCTGAAATCGATAAGGTTGCGATTCCAATCGATGCGAAGAACAAGAAAGAAATCAAACAAGTTGCGACGATCGCTGGCAACAATGATCCTGCCATCGGTGACGTCCTCGCTGAAGCCTTCTTGAAGGTGGGCAAAGACGGCGTAATCTCGGTCGAAGAAGGCCGCGGCAACGAAACAACTGTCGAAGTTGTTGAAGGCATGCAGTTTGATCGCGGTTTCTTGTCCCCGCACTTCGTCACCAACCAAGACGAAGTTTCGGTCGAACTCGAAGACTGCTACATCCTCATTCACGAAGAAAAGATCAGCAACAACAAGAAGCTGATTCCTTTGCTCGAAGCGATCAGCAAGGCTAAGAAGCCATTGCTCATCATTGCTGAAGATATCGATGGCGATGCTTTGGCAACACTTGTGATCAACAAGATGCGTGGCATCCTCAACGTGGCAGCCGTCAAGGCTCCTGGATACGGCGATCGCCGCAAAGCCATCCTTGGTGACATCGCTTCCCTCACCAATGCAAAGGCGATCTTCAAGGACCTCGGCATCGATCTTGAGTCAGTGAAGCTGAGCGACCTTGGCCGCGCCAAGAAGATTCACATCACCAGTGAAAACACAGTCGTTATCGGTGGTGCAGGCAAGAAGGACATCATCGAAGCTCGCGTTGTCCAACTTCGCCGTGAAATCGAAAACACCGACAGCGACTACGATCGTGAGAAGCTCCAAGAGCGACTTGCTAAGCTCGCTGGTGGCGTTGCTCAAATCAATGTTGGTGCCGCAACCGAAACCGAAATGAAAGAGCGCAAAGCTCTCATCGACGATGCCAAGGCAGCCACCCAAGCCGCGCTTGCAGAAGGTATCGTTCCTGGCGGTGGAGTGGCTTTGATCCGTTGCGAAGCAGCCTTGAGCAAGCTCAAGCTCGAAGGTGACGAAAAGCACGGCGCTAAGATCATCTCCAATGTTCTCGACTACCCGCTTCGATCGATTGCCAACAACGCTGGCGTTGACGGTGCTGTGGTTGTCAATCGCGTTCGACAGCAAAAAGAACGAACCGAAGGATACGATGCGAACACAGACAAGTACGTCGACATGATCAAGGCCGGGATCATTGATCCAGCTAAGGTTGTTAAGACAGCTTTGGGCAACGCTGCCTCAGTCGCGTCACTCCTGCTCACCACCGAATCCTTGATCACCGAGATTCCAAAGGAAGAGGAAGAAGCAGCTGGCGGACACCATGACCACGACGGTGGCGGCATGGGTGGAATGGGTGGAATGGGCGGCATGGGAGGAATGGGCGGCGGCATGGGCGGGATGATGTAATCGTCTCCGGTCCAGGTCCTTAATCTCCAATCCAATTTCAATTCAAAAAATTCAAATCAAACTACTTTTAGTAAAAAGGGATATTTCAAATGGCAAAGGTAAACATTCGTCCTCTTGATGACCGTGTCGTTGTTCAGCCGCTCGAAGCAGAAGAAACCACCGCTGGCGGTATCGTTTTGCCAGACTCGGCCAAAGAGAAGCCACAACGCGGCAAGGTTGTTGCTGTTGGACCAGGCAAGTTGCTCGATAGCGGAGTTCGTGGTGCTTTGAGTGTTACCGTTGGCGACGAAGTCATCTTCGGCAAGTACGGCGGAAGCGAAGTGGAAATCGATGGCGTTGAGTACAAGATTCTTCGCGAGAGCGATGTTCTTGCTAAGCTTGCTTAGTCAGCTGATTCGTTTTAGATCAAACTCCATCCATCGCTTCTTCGAAGCGATGGCCCCCTCAAGCGACTTTATCCAAAATTCCATAAGGACTGCTAAGCGTGGCTAAGCAACTACTATTTGACGACCAAGCCCGAGCAAGAATGCTCCAAGGCGTAGATAAACTAGCGAATGCGGTAGCCGTGACCATGGGTCCGACTGGTCGCAACGTAATCATCGACAAGAGCTTTGGTGGCCCAACCGTTACGAAAGACGGCGTTACTGTTGCCAAGGAAATCGAACTCGAAGACCGTTTCGAAAACATGGGCGCTAAGCTCGTTGTCGAAGTGGCTCAAAAGACGAGTGACTTGGCTGGTGACGGTACGACCACTGCAACCGTTCTCGCACGAGCGATCTTCAAGGAAGGGCTTCGAAACGTTGCCGCTGGTAGCAACCCATCCGCAATTCGACGCGGTATCGACAAAGCTGTCGAAGCAGCCGTAGCGAAATTGCAAGAAATGGCCAAGCCAGTTAGCAACCGCCAAGAAGTCGCTGCAGTTGGAGCTATCTCCGCTAATAACGACATGTCGATCGGCAACTTGTTGGCCGAGGCTCTCGAGCGAGTTGGCAAAGACGGCGTTATCACGGTCGAAGAAGGCAAGACTGCCGATACGACTGTCGAATACGTCGACGGTATGCAATTCGACAAAGGATTCGTTTCGCCTTACTTTATCAACACGCCAGCCACCATGAGCTGCACGTACGAGAACGCGTTGGTTCTCTTGTACGACAAGAAGATCAGCAACATCCGCGACTTGGTGCCGTTGCTCGAGAAGATCAGTGCTGCAGCCCAACCGTTTTTGATCATTTGCGAAGATGTGGACGCCGAAGCGTTGACACTCTTGGTGGTGAACAAGTTGCGTGGCACGCTCAATGTTTGTGCCGTGAAAGCTCCTGGTTTCGGCGATCGACGCAAAGCTATGCTCGGCGACATCGCTGTTCTTACCGGTGGAACGTTTATCAGCGAAGACCTCGGAATTCAACTCGAGAAGGTTTCGTTGGAACACCTCGGTCGCGTCAAGAAGGTTGTTGTTGACAAGAACAACACAACCCTCGTCGAAGGCGGCGGAGATCGCAAAGCGGTTGACCAACGCGTCGCTCAAATCCGTGCTCAAATCGAGCAAACGGACAGCGAATACGACAAGGAGAAGTTCCAAGAACGACTCGCTAAGCTCGCTGGCGGTGTTGCTGTTATTAGCGTTGGCTCCGAAACTGAAGCCGACATGAAGCAAAAGAAGGCTCGTGTGGAAGATGCTTTGCATGCTACCCGCGCTGCTGTCGAAGAAGGAATTCTGCCAGGCGGCGGGGTTGCCCTCCTGCGATGCCGTGAAACAGTAACAGCTCTGGCAAAGGGACTTTCCGGCGACGAAAAGACCGGTGCTGAAATCATCTTGCGAGCTTTGGAAGCACCGCTTCGCCAAATCGCCGATAACGCTGGCATCGACGGCAGCGTCGTCGCTGACGAAGTCGCACAGAAGCCTCTCAACATGGGCTACGATGCGAACAAAGGCGTGTATGTCGACATGCTCAAGTCGGGCATCATCGACCCAGTGAAGGTGGTTCGAACGGCATTGGCAAACGCAGCTAGCATCTCCGGATTGCTGTTGACGACCGATTCCCTCGTGACAACCTACGATAAAGACGATAAGAAGAAGCGAAAGGTCGAAGGCTCGATCAACTAAATGGTTGATTGGACGGCTTATTCGATCGCTTGAAGTTCAGGGGTCACTTGCGATAGTGTTCAACACTCCGCGAGTGCCCCTTTTTTTCTGACCGAATCCTATTCTGGAGCAAATTCCGCTCCAACACTTTAATAACGAGCCCGACCTTGGCAACCAAACGATGTTATTACGAGGTTCTTTGCGTTCAGCAGTCGGCTTCGCAAGACGAAGTCGCTAAAGCCTACCGCAAGCTCGCGCTCAAGTATCACCCTGATTCCAATCAAGGGGATACCGAGGCGATTCACAAGTTCAAAGAGGCTGCCGAAGCTTACGAAGTTCTAAGCGACCAGCAAAAGCGAGGTCGGTACGATCAACACGGACATGCTGGGGTCGACGCTGGAGGTGGCGGTGGCTTCCGTGATGTCGGTGACATCTTCGAAGCGTTTGGCGATGTCTTTGGCGGAACGATCTTCGAGGACTTTTTCGGAGGTGGGGGCGGTCGATCGCGAGGTCGAGTTCGCCGAGGTGCGGATTTGCGCTGCGATGTGACGCTGGATCTTGAGGAAGCTGCCAGTGGCGTCTCCAAGACGGTTTTGTTAACACGCCACGCTCCATGCGAAACCTGCTCCGGCTCCGGTGCAGCCGTTGGTTCACAACCGGAAACGTGTCGCAAATGCCAAGGCCGCGGTCAAGTTGTCCAGGCCTCTGGAATCCTACGTGTCCAGACGACTTGCCCGATTTGCCGAGGCAGTGGAAAGACAATCAGCAAGCCGTGCAAAACCTGCGACGGCCAAGGTCTCAAGCCACATGAAGTCAAGCTTGAGGTCAAGATCCCGGCGGGGGTCGATGACGGAATGCGAGTTCGATTACCGGGCGAGGGGCAGCCAAGTCCTGACGGCGGTCCGCGAGGTGACGCTTACTGCTTTATTCACTTAAAGCAGCATTCGATCTTCCATCGAGACGGCCATAACTTAGTCTTCCAATTGCCGATCGCATTTAGCCAAGCAGCCCTTGGGGCGACCGTGACCGTTCCGACGCTCGATGGCAAAAAGGCGCTCGATCTTTCGGCGGGAACTCAAAGCGGTACGGTATTTCGATTGCGTGGTATGGGGATGCCGGACCCACACACGGGTGCTCGTGGGGACTTGCTCGTCGAGACGATCATCGAAGTGCCAAAGAAACTAAACAAACGTCAGCAAGAACTCCTGCGGGAGCTTGCGGAGTTGGACGAAAAAGAAATTTCGCCTGAGCGCAAGGGATTCATGGATCGTATCGTCGCGTACTTCCAAGGGGATGCAACAACGGAAACAGCGGCGAAAGCAAAAAACTAAGTTCGATAAACCTACTACCCTTCAATAGTAACCAAGATGTCATCAGAACCAATCAACGAAGTCGACCCAAAATCCAACGCAGGCAATTCTGCCAAAAGCGCAAGCGATTCCATTTTCGAATCGATGGAAAACGATTCGCTCAACGCAGAATCGCCAGAACAGATCGTCGATTTGTTGGAGCAGCAAGTTGCTGAATTTCGCGATCGTGAGCTAAAGGCTCAAGCGGAGTTGGAGAATTTTAGAAAGAGACTGCTTCGAGACACCGAACAGCAGATCAAGTATGCTTTGGTGCCGTTCGTGAAGGACTTGCTCGAAGTTGTGGATAACCTAAATCGAGCAACCGACGCGGCAACTGCCAGCGGCAGCACGGACAGTTTAGTCGCCGGGGTCAAATTGGTACAAAGCCAGCTGAACACGGTATTGGGCAAACATGAATGCAGACCGATCGTTTCAGTCGGACAGACATTCAATCCCTATCATCATCAAGCCATTTCACAAATGCCCAGTGCAGAATATGCTGCTGGCATTGTGATGCACGAAACTTCGGTCGGATATATCCTGCACGACCGAGTGATTCGCCCGAGCATGGTGATTGTCTCGACAGGTCCAGCAACTTAATCCGGAGAACAGGGAACTCGCGATGCCAACCTACGACTACGAATGCGATGCATGTGATCATAAGTTTGAATTGTTTCAATCGATCATGGCCGAAGTTGAGAAGAAGTGCCCCAAGTGCAAGAAGATGAAACTGCGACGGCTAATCGGAACCGGAGCGGCCGTTGTCTTCAAGGGTTCTGGGTTTTACCAAACAGACTATCGTAGCGACTCGTACAAAAAGTCTGCCGCATCAGACAAGAGCGGCTCCGAGTCCAAGTCGGATAGCAACTCTGGATCAAAATCTTCAGAATCCAAGTCCGAATCAAAATCGGAAAGCAGTTCTTCGGAATCGAAGTCCTCAGACGCTTCCGCATCCAAAGCAGCCGAGCCAAAGGCAACGCCAAGCAAAGAATCCAAGCCTAAAGGTAAACGCAAAGAATAGCTCAAAGTGGGTCGCACCTGCCGGGTGCGACATGGGGAACTAAGAGAAACCGATACGATTTCTCCCCCTAGCTCAAAACCCCTCACCCCCAGCCCCTCTCCCCTAACAGGGGCGAGGGGAGCTAAATTAAAAAGATGTGGGGCCCAGTCCCTCGCTTACGCGTCGGGTTTTCATTTCACTCGATAGCAAAGCGAGATTGCAACATGGCCAGACAACAAGTCAAGAAGTTTCGAAAAAGCGCACCAGGCAAGCATCAACTCAATTGGCTCTGGGGTCGGGAGTCTGTGTTCGAGACCTTGCACGCTGGGCGTTGGCGAGTTTACGAACTCTACGTGACAGCCGAAGTTTTCGAACAGAACGCTGACTTATTGAAGAACAAGCAAAAGGAAGGAGTTGAACTGGAAGTTGTCTCTACCGCGAAGTTGGAGGAGCTCGCCCAAACGTCAGATCATCAAGGGATTGTGGCCCGGGTTTCGAAGTACCCGTATCAGACGCTGGATATTCTCGAACAAACGCAGCCCATGCAGCCCACCCATGCTGCGACGCTCGAAGCAAATATTGTGCAGCCGCTCCTTGTTATCATCGATCGCATTCAGGATGCGTTTAACTTCGCTTCCGTGTTGCGATGCTGCCAAAGCGCGGGAGTGCAAGCCGTCATCACGGGCGAGTTCTGTCAGGCACAAATCACGACGCAAATCGCGAGGGCTTCCTCAGGAGCTGTAAATCACTTCCCGATCATTCAATCGCCTGACTTGGTTGCTGCCGCGACCAAGGTGAAGGAGCTTGGCTTCAAATTAATCGCCGTCTCCCAAACGAGCCAGGCCGTATGTGATGCTTCATTGAAGACACCAATCGCGTTGGTGATCGGCGGCGATATGCATGCACTCGATCCTGCTTTGTTGCTGCTTTGCGATGAACAGGTTAGCATTCCAATGCTTGGGCAAAAGACGTCGCTCAATTCGGCGGTCTCAGCCGGTATCGTGCTGTATGAAATACGGCGTCAACAACGGTAGGACAGGACCTGATGTTCCAACGGACGCACAAATCTTTTTTCGCTCGACTGGTTTCGGCTGCGTGGTTTCTTTTTGCTTGGGGAACCTACGCTGAGTTCAACGCTTTGACATTGCTTGGTCAAGATGCGGAAGTGCAACTTCAAGCCAAGGAACTTGCGGTATTGAAGGACCGTGAGATCAACGAGAGCAGCGGACTTATATTATCTCAGCGGAATCCGGACTGTTTTTGGACGCACAATGACTCTGGTGACTCGCCCCGACTGTTTTTGATTCATCGCGATGGCAGGACGATCGCTAGAGTCAAAATTGAGGGCGCTGCGGCCATCGATTGGGAAGACATCACGATGGCGACCATCAACGGTTCCCCTAAGCTCATTGTCGGCGACATTGGCGGCAATGCTCAGAAGCGTGATCAAGTGACTTTGTATGTGATCTCCGAGCCGAAATTCCCGTTCGACGCCAAAAAGCCTCTTACGCCAATCGAGTCGTCGACTACTGTCGAGGCAACCATTGAGGTCACCTTTGTTGGAGGTGTAACGAATTATGAAGGACTCGCGGTTGACGCAAACGCAAAGTCGATTGTGATTTTCGAAAAGGCGTTGCTTGGTGCTCGTGTCTACAGCCTACCGCTTCCGTCGTTGTCAAAAAAGAAGCTCAAGGTCCAGGCGACCGAGATTGGGCAAACGAGCGTCCCCTACGCATGTGCCTGTGACATTTCAAAGGACAGTCGTTCGATGGTTGTGACGACGTACTTGGTTGGATTTCTTTATACTAGGCGAACCCAAGCGAACGGATCATTGGAGGAATGGTCTGAGACGTTTCAGCGAGATCCGACCTCGTTCCCCTTGCCAAAACTGCGTCAAACCGAAGCGGTCTGTTTTTCAGCGGACGGAAAGTCCATTTTCTTGACAAGCGAGCAAACCCCCACGCCACTCGTTGAGCTCAAGCTTCCTGCTATGGCGAAGTGACTTGAGAAACGCCTGTGGTAGTCACGACGCAATCTATGGATTAACGAAGTCACGGTACGCCCATTTTTCGATTTCTTGATTTGTCGAGCGGGACTACTTCCTTGCCTCCTCTCGACGCATTCGCCGTCTTGGGTCAAGATCTAATCCGTACATTTCGATTGTGATTCGAGCCCTCTCTTGCATGTCGAATGAAGCAGTCGGATTTGGTGCTATTGCACCCGTCGTAAAATCGAAAATGAAGAAATGGTGGAAACTGTATTCAGTTGCATCGGGCGCCAATAATTGGTCGTCCCATTGCTCGCGTTTTTGCCCTTGGCAAAAATCGCAACTGTAAAAAAGATTGCTCCAGCTATAGGCTTCATTGTGAAATCGTGGATCTGACTTTGGCTTGAAGTGCTCGATGGGCTCGTTGGTGATTGCTTCGAGTGGAAAGGCATCACAAAAAGAACAGTGAGCGTCATTCATCTCACGAAGTGTAGGCAGAATCCATTCTCGAGCGCTTTTTCCCTTGAACTGATACCAATTGAAACTGGCAGACGGATTCTTGGCCCGCAACGCAGCCCATGCGGCATTCCATTTTGCGGCGTTTTGTTGTAGTACTTCTGGCTCAGTGGGGCGTGTCTGTTTCTTCATTTTGCAACAATCGGCTTATCGAGGAGTTGCTTTACTTGGGCCATTTCCTTGCCCATCATTTGAGATAGCGAATTGCTTCGCGATGCGATGGAGCTCGCGAGAGTCTTTAGTTCATCTATGCTGCCTCGCTCCGCCAAAACATGCTCCCGCAATGTTCGGAACTTCTCAAGAAGAGCTTCGGTCTCCGGATCATACCATGTCTTTAAACCGAGGGCATCTTCGACAGCATCCACCCAAGTATCACCTTTGCTGCACTCCATCGGTTTAGAAACGGTTACTTTGCCGTCGTTTTCGGTGAGGACATGAACGTAGCCGCTGTTGACACTCGACACAACAAAGGGCGAGTGAGTAACAACAAACATTTGCGAATTCGGAAGCATGTGCTGAGCGGCAGGAATTAGACGCTGTTGCCAAGCGGGATGCAAATGAGTTTCCGGTTCGTCCATCAAAATGATGACTGGAATGTCCAAAGGATTCTCGTGTTCGGGGAAGTCTACGGACATTCGCGAGGCACATGAAACCAAGAAGCCAATTATGGACCTTAGCCCGTCGGGTAGGACTCCAAAAGACATCTTTTTTCCACCCCAACGTACGCGAATGCTAACTTCAGGGTGGGGCACAACCTCGAATGCAAATTTCTTACCCGATACAATGGAGACCGCATTCTCAATGCGAGAAATCATCTCTGTTGCGCGAGATGAGCGAACTGAGCCATCAATGTCCCAACTCAAGTGCTCCATAGCCGATCCCATCTTGAGATTCGTCATAGCCTGAAGAATATATTCCGATTGATCCGCTCTGTCAAAATCCAAGTTTCCAACCGGATCAGTCACAGCGATGGTCTTCATCGGCTGCACTTTGAAGTCAAAAATTTTTGTCGTTCCTCGAAACGCAAAAGCTGAAAAGAGTTCGTTTTTCGCCGATAGGCTTTTACGAAAACTAAGCATATCTATCTGTCTAAGATTCCCAGAGTCGAATTCGTTCTGCAGAATTGATTTTCTGCCCCGCAATTCAGAAATTGTCCCCGAAACTATCAGGTTATGGCGATGAACAAATACGAATTCTTGGCCCACCGTTTCTACAATAGCTCGAAAGTCAAACTTGGTGGCCCCGGTCCTCTTTAAAATGTTTTCTGGGTTACCCAATACGCTAGCTAGCGCGGAGAGTAGTCGCGTCTTCCCAGTTCCATTTTGCCCCGTAATGATGTGAACTTCACCAAGTCCTTCCACCTGCTTTTTGGGGAAATCAAACATAACGTCATCGAACGGTGGCAGTTGCAAAAGTCGAATTGCAGCAATTCGCATGGTAGTACCGAAAGTCTAATTGTTGGTCAATCGTGGACCGCTTTCCAAAGCAATCCAACTCAAGCCAAATATTGTTGAGTTTTTCTCCAAGTGATATCCTAGATGAAATTGCTCTCAAATTCTATTGCAGTGTAGGTATGTGCCGAATCCCCGAGAAACGAATGGTTTTCTCTGCGGCCTCAGCGTTCTCTTTGTTTTTCGATGACTCCTATCTAAAATCCAATCGAAAATCGCAGCGTAACATCGCCCGAAACCGCCTTGTATGTTGCTGCAATTTGGGGGGAATGAAGTATAATTGGAGGTGAGCTTACGGTTCGATTGCGGCGGTTTCCATTGCGTTTCGTTCCGTTGCATCGCCACCCACCCACCTCGATTTCGCTGAAATCGCCACAAAAAGCCCTCCCCCAATGCCTTCCCCTCGATTCCTGATCGCGATGGTTCCATTCCTGTTTGGGATGTTGGCCGGACCGGTTTTCGCTCAATTCGGCGCACCGGAACTTCAATCATTGCAGCAGCTCGGTTGCAAAATTGGCCAGACACTCCCACCCTCGGTCGGTGCTGCTGGTCAAGGGGTGTTGAATACGACATCCCTACTGGGAAACCATGTCCCGGGTGCGGAAACGGTTCCCGCCACGTACGGTGCGGGTCTCTACCAGTTGCGAGCTTATGGCCCAAACGGTTTGTCCAATGGCCGCAGCTTCTTGGTTACCGATGAGCCTTGGGTAATCGTCACAGGGAACGAAAGCGAAGTGAACCCGGCTGTCATTGCTCCTGGAACCATGTGGCAAGACGAATGTCCAGATCGAGGTCGAAACTACTATCGACTCAAATTCGAAGTAGACCGCAAGCTGGAACTGCAATCGTTCGCCCTAGCTCTCGATTCCAGAGCGAGGCTCGTCATGTCCTTGCTCAATCCAGAGCACGCTACGATCGCAACCATCAGCGCAACAAACGATCGAGATGCGTCGCTAACCCTCGATTTGAAAGCCAACACCGAATACCTGTTGATGGTACACGATCATATTTTCCGAGGTGGAGGCGACTATCGTTATGCGTTGAAGCTTGTCGATGTCGCTTCAGCAGACAAATCTTCAGCCGAGTCAGAGAGCATAGTTGATCGCTGGAGGCGTGTGGCATTGCCTAAAGCAACGGACGTACGTTCGTTGGCCTATCCGATCCTATGGCACCCTCGTTCTGCGATGCTTCGGGCACCAACGGACGCGCCCGTAGTGATCCACGATGAAAGCCTTTTTGAAGGGCCAAAACCAATGACGGTGACTTGGCCAACCGTTGTGGCCGGACAGTGGAATGCCAACGACGACATCGACAACTTCGATTTCGAATGCGAAGCCAAGACGGATGTCTCGGTAGAACTGGTATCACAGCGCGTTGGCGAGCTGTCCGATGCCTTGATTGTCGCATTCCGAATTGAGAACGCAGGCCAACCGAATGAAGTCATGCATCGGCTTGTCGAAAACGATGACGGGCCTGGCGTTGGCAATGGGGAAATGCGGTTCGGAATCAAAGACCCAATGTTTACCTTCCAAACAACGGACAAAGGAATCTATCGCTTGCAAGTTCGCAGTCAACAACGACTCGATCGCCTCTCAGGTTCTCCCAAGTACGCACTCGAGATACGCAAGCCGAATCCGGGGTTTACACTGGGCACGCATTTGGCGACACCCGTTCGCGACCTTGAGCAATCGAAATCGACCAGTTCAACCCTTTGCGCAGGCGGTGCCATTATGGTTTCAGTTCATGCACTGCGATTCGACAATTTCGCAGAACCCATTGAATTGAATGTGAATGGATTGCTGGATGGTTTTCGAGGCGGTAGCGGTGTCATCGCCCGCGATCAAAATTCGGCAACGCTCAACCTATGGAGCTTCGGCCCTGAAACGAAAGAACGCAAAGAGATTGCGAACTTGGAAATCAAAGGCTCAACCGAAATTGGCCCAAGATCGATTTCCGCTACGGCTGTCCCTCTCGAGGTTACTTGGAATTCCATTGATACCTTTCGCTCGCCAATTTCCAAAATGACAGACGCATTAAAACTGGTGAAGACAGAAGCGTCGATTTGTCCGATGACGATC
This sequence comes from Pirellula sp., assembly GCA_031424235.1. GTDB lineage: Bacteria > Planctomycetota > Planctomycetia > Pirellulales > Pirellulaceae > JBKCUI01. The sequence goes on along the minus strand of JANPHB010000368.1, from coordinate 4,048 downwards.
GAGCTTGGACCGAAGGATATCGACTCCAAATTCCCAATTCGGATGGACGTCATTCGTGGCCAGCCGCTCAAGATACCCGTCCGAGTGACGCGTCGTACCGGAGGCGAGGTGGCCGTGACGGTTCGATTGCATCACAACCCGGCCAAGACCACGGCGGCTGAAATCAAGCTAGAGCCGACCGTTGCCGAGGGAATCCTCGATCTTCAAGTTCCTAAAGATGCTCCACTGGGCGAATTCATGCTCGGCGCACTATGCGAAGCTGCCGTCACCATACCAAACACAGATCCTATGGCAAAAGAAAAGACCAAGGGCATTACCTTGCAATTGCCTACCTCCAACCTGCGTATTCGAATCGGAGATGCTCCATGAAATTCCTAACTCGATGCTGGCCAAACACAAGTCGATGGACGGCTTATTTGTCCTTTGCTTTGTCTGCTTTGTTTGCAATGACGCTCGTCAACAACAGCGTTCTCTTGGCACAAACGCCGATATACTTCGAAGACGCAGTCGCTCCCATTTTGAGGAAAAACTGCACCGCCTGCCACAACGCGAAATTGGCGGAAGGTGGCCTGAAACTTGAAACGCCAGCGGATCTCGTCAAGGGTGGGGACTCAGGACCCGCTTTTGATCCTGCAAAGATCGATGCGAGTCAATTGCTAACGCGGCCAGTAGGTGACGCAGATACCATAATGCCACCCGTCGGCAACAAAGTCGGTGCGGAACGCCTGACACCAGAGCAAGTTGCTGTCATCAAGGGTTGGATCGCTGGCGGTGCGTTGTCGCGCGGACCAGGCCAAACCATGGCCAATCATGCGAATCTTCGACTTCCTGAAGGTGCCAGGGCCAGCTATGCGGTAGCCATGTCACCCGACAACGCGTTCATCGCGTACGGACGGGGTGGAGAGTTGGTGATTCATAGCGCCGAGCGGCTTGCAGGGCCTCAGCCTCTGCCCGCGGCGCTTGACGCGCCACCATTGCAAGTCATTCCGAACGCTCATCCTGACTTCATTCAAGCGATCGCGATTAGTCCCGATGGCCAACGCATCGCGACGGGCAGTACGGGCCAAGTGAAAATTTGGAAACGGTCGGAGCCTTCGTTGGATGCAACTCGGCCAGCCTTGGCAGCCGTCGGTATCGACCTGTCGAAGGTCTTATGTATGTCGACTGATAATAATTTGTTCGCAACTGTGGAAAGCGTACCTGCTGTTCCCAATCCTGCCGATCCCAACGCACCCGGCGTTGGGCCAAGCTCCATCATCAAACTCACGAAGAAAGATGGTAGCTTACTTCATACGTTTGCCATCCCCGATGCATCGATCTCCGCTGGTGTTTTGAGTCCATCAAGCAATCGATTGTTTGCTGTTGGCGTGACCAACTTGCTTTACAGCTGGGACCTCGCCGCAGCTCCCCCAATAGCTCCAACGACAACTCAGCTACCGGCTCCTGTTCGCAGTTTGAATGCGATTGACGATGCGAATCTTCTGGTCGTCTCCGATAGGAAGGCGTCCGTTTGGCAGATCAAGTCACCGGTTTTGACGGAAGTCGTCCCGGACCATCCTTTCGCTGCTGCTGTCAATGCTGCAGGACCTGTTGACGGCTTGAGTCTATCGCCCGATCGTCAGCTTGCTTGTACGTTGACCTCGGACGAGCCAACTGGCAATACGGCCTTGAAGCTTTGGAACGTCGCTCAAGCCAAGCTGGCTGGTAGCATTGAACGCGACCGCAAAGAGCAACTCGTCTTAGCTGGTTCCGATCGCGAACTTCGACGCAACCAAGCCATGCTCGATCGGTTCAAAGCGATGGTTGCTGAGCATGAGAAGACTCTGCAAGCTGAAGAAGCAGCGGTCAAATCGGCACAGGAAGTCAAAGACAAAGCGGCTCAAGCCATGGAGGCCAAGACCAAGGAATTGCAAACAGCCATGCAGGTTGTCACCGACCATGAAAAAGCGATGGCAGAAGCAAAGACAGCCATGGAAGCTGCAATGGCCAAGCTTACGCAATTGACCACGGAGCTTGAGCCCAAGAAGAAGGCTTATGCGGATGTCGAGAAGAAAACGGCCGAGACAAAAATGATGTTGGAAAATGCCAATCAAGCTCTCGTCGGCATTCAAGAAAATCAAAAATCCGCCGTCGCGAAACTAGAAGAACGCAAACAGAGTGTGGTCGCGCAGACAGAGGTCTTGACCGCAGTCCAGACAAAGAATGCAACACTGAAGACAGCCAACGAGGCAGTACGCTTCTCTGTGCAGTCGGTCGCGTTCGACGGTGCCGGGCGAATTTCGGCAATGAAGCTCAAAGACAAAGCACCGACCAATGCTCTCGATTTCTTTTCAATTGATACTCTCGAACGGACGGAATCGCGGCCCATTGCGCAACCGATTGCATCTGCTGCGGAACTCACGGCAATCGTACGCGATGCCCGCAGTACTTGGCAGCAAGAGAGCATGTGGGACTCACCAGCGATCGTGGTCGATCGAGCGACCGCTTTGGCGTTTTCACCTGACGGTACAACGCTCGCAATCGGTAGCGGATTGGCGAGCCGAAGCGGCCAACTGGCAATCGTGAATGTAGCGGACGGAAAGCCCGTGAAGTCGATGCCCGAGTTGCATAGCGATACGATCCTCGGTGTGGCTTATTCGCCCGACGGTCGGTGGCTTGCAAGCTGCGGTGCGGACAAGATGACGAAACTATTGAATGCTCAGACTTTTGAACCATCGAAGCTTTTTGAGGGGCACACGCATCACGTTCTCGCTTTGGCTTGGCAAGAGGATGCCAATCGGCTGGCGACGGCAAGTGCTGATATGACAGTAAAAATTTGGGATATTGAGAAGGGAGAGTCGGTGAAAACCATTGCAGGATTTGGAACCGAAGTGACTTCGATCGCTTTCCTAGGTTCTACGGCAAACACAGTTTCAGCCACAATGAACAAATTGGTTCGGATGCATGATTCCAACTCCGGCAATCAGAGCAAGCAATTCGGGCCAGTACCAGACTCGCTCTATTGCGTAGTCGCATCCCCCAATGGCAAATTCTGCATTGCGACAGGTCAAGAAGGAATCGCAAGGGTTTGGCAGATCGAAGACGGGAAGTTGGTCGCCGAGTGGAAGTGACCCCAAGTGGGTCGCACCTGCCCCCGTGGGTCGCACCTGCCGGGTGCGACTCCCCACAAACCCTCAAGGAGCCTAAAACGACCTAGACTTCAAATGCAAATCTCTGTATGACCTTTGATTGACTGTCGCCTTATTTGTTTTTGCAAGGATGGCTTTAGTATGCAAATCATGCCTAGCTCGTGGTCGAACCCTGCAGCTCTCAATCAACAAGCACTTGGTGACACCAAACATAGCGCTGGCCCCAAAAACAGCGCCATCGGAACGGAGCCAGTCAATCCGCTTGAGGAGTCAGGCAAGACTGGAGATCGCGACGCCAATGAGCGTTACGACGGTCCCCAGCAATCCGGTACTGCGACTGAAAGAGAAGCATCAACGACTGCAAACGAATCGGAATCGATGCTCTCGCTACCAGCAGGCGATGGTCAAGATGAGACTACGCTTGATTTGCTAGGGTAAGCTAAGCGGAAGAACATCTAGAACTTGTTAGCGCCCCGACCTCTTTCCTTGAAGCGACGATAAGGGGAAGATGATTTCTTGATTTATGGTTTTTGCTCCCCTTCTCCTCCCGAGGAGGAGAAGGGGAGTTAGTGTGGGGGTGGGGGTTGCTTCAATGGTGTCCGCCGAATCATTAGTGCGGAACGCCGCCGAATACTGTGGGGGCGATGGAAGTGGTAGTGAATTGTGTTGCTACAATGAATAAGCCGAGGGCAATTAGCTGCGTGACTTTAGCATCCACGACCAGCCTGCTTTCATCGAAGCAACGATAAGGAAAATGGTTTCTTGATTTGTAGTTCTTGCTCCCCTTCTCCTCCTCGGGAGGAGAAGGGGCTGGGGGATGAGCGACCGTCTAGGAATTAGGCAATAGAGCCGATTCGAAAATTTTAAATTTTTCGAACTCATTCAGTGCTCCTCAGGGGCTCTGCCCCCGAACCCCCGGG
>JANPHB010000367.1:0-7182 GCA_031424235.1 Pirellula sp. | reverse complement strand
TCTTCACCTGAAATCCTCCGTGCTAGCGATAAAACGTTTGTGTTGTTACTACGTTAAACCGCAAAAACACCAGGAGGTTTCAGGTTTTTTTATGAAATCGTCAAGAAACCTCAAACAAGCTTCGCTTGATTGAGGGCTAGGGATATGTGGTCTCAGCACAGCGGCACGGAGCCGAATGATCCGATGAAACTGGGTGAGGCGCTCGTCAAAATAACTGCGATGCATAATCCCCCGAAGGTGTTCGTTGAGGGACGCGATGCGCTCAGTACGATTACGCCAGCTAGCGAGGAGCGGCTGAATGAGATGCGCACCCATGAGAATCTGTCCAAGGATATTGAAGGTTCCTATTGAGTTCTCCAGAGCAAAAGCTGTTTGCCGTACCAGCTATAAAGCGCTGCCAAAAAGAAAAGCCATCGGAGATAGTACGACATCACAATTGAAGCCTGTCTAATCTGATTGCAGAATCGGTAGTTCTCCGGCGCGTCGCCGGTCAACACCTTCTAAATGCAACCCGTCCGGCAGGTGGGATGGACGGACGAAGGAAAATTTGAACGAGAAGTGCGTGCTCTCAAGAATCTGAGAACGTGCGCTTTATTTCTTCCGCCATCATGGAAATCGTTTCGTAGTATTGGCAATCACAAAGTGACCGCCTAATAGCTGGTGACAAGCCTCCTCCCCCAATCAATACGGGAATGGACACAAGAAGAGATTGACGAAGCACAAGATGGTTCGCTAAGACACTGTCAATGTTTTGAACGTGGGTATGGCAAATCCATACAAGCGATGCTTGTAGATCGTTTGCCGCTTTCGCAATTGACGCGGCAGGTAAGTTGCAGCCTAAATTGATAGTTCGAACACCCATCGACCGAAAAACTACGGAAACTATCTTTGATCCGATAGTATCAAAATTGGATTCAAAGGTGCCTCCGATTGCCATATGCGATTGGCCTCCAATTTTTGGAAGTCTTTGCGAAATCAGGTCCAGAAGAGTGCATGCCGTGTTGCTTGCAATGCGTTCTTGGTATACGTCGATTGCTCGAGTCCGCCATAGCTCACCGACTTTCCAAAGTGCAGCAACCAAAGTAGACTCCAATATGTTCGAGAGTTCGCCGACAGTATCCATTCTCGCGAAAACGGTACTAAGCACTCGTTCGATGTTGCCCTCGAGCAACTGATCGACCATGTCGTCTACAATGTTGGGGGGCGAGAATTTAGTGATAGGATGCGGCTTTTTAGACCGACTCCAAATTACGCCATGCACATTATCCAACTCCTCGCGATCGATTCGGCGATGACCTCCCGGCGTGCGAGTAAGTGGGATGGAGTGCTTTTCACAAATCCTCTTGAAAGTTGATGCACTTACGCCAAGTATCTGGCATGCATCTTTGACCGAGACCATCTGATTCATCTGCGATTTCCAATATGCACTGCATCTAAAACAACAATGCCAATTTTGCCGCCCGATCAAGCCGCTGTTTTTTGATGCCGCTCCCTGTACTTAACTGTCCAAATCCATGTCAGCAGTCAGTACTTCGGTTGATCGGCCTCCCCAAAAAAATCAAATTTGAAGGCATATGCCAGATACGCGTAAGGCAAACCCTGATTCACGACGTAAAACCGCGCGGTACAAAAACTCGGCCACAGGTTTCGACAGCGATTTTCCGAGTTTTTTCCGAGCCGAACAGCAGTCACCTACGCCACACGTCGATAAGACTTTAAATGCCCGCCAAGCTCCGAATCGCAGACGATTTCCCCGGCAGGAAACGAAGTACATAGCGGCGGATCGCTGTCTCGAACTGGAGGTAGATTATCTCTCGCCGAATGTCCGCGTCGTTTGTTATACCAATCCATTGCAGTTCGAAGAATTAGGGCCATGTGCCGATTGCTGACGATAGAGAAGCCGTTGAGCACTTCGTGTTTGATCGTTTGGATGACTCGCTCCACGTGAGCTTGCAAGTTGCGTGAGGCTTGCGGTCATCCAACAAAGGGGATTCCCTGCTTAGAGCGAGCGACGAAGCTCATGCCTGAATGGGGTGAAGCTCGTCAAAGTCTAGAAATGCTGAAACGTGCCAATCCGAACCCCTAGTTTTGCACTATGCGTTGGTCTTTACTTTGATGGCCGCAACAGAACGCTGGAAGTAATCAAGCACATGTTTTTTGAGCTTGGATTGTTTTCGGATTTCTCCAAACTTCCCACGGCGTCTCGCCGCGAGCATGAAATTCGTCGAACATTTGCTTTTCTTTGAACGTATCCATGCATCCGAAAAAACCATCGTGCTGCATGGAGTACAACTGCTTCTTCTCTATCAACCGACCAAATGGCTTTGGGATGATCTCTTCGCCAGGGTAAATCACGTCGAAGATCTCTTTTTCGAAAACGAAAAATCCAGCGTTCACTCTTAGTTTCGCTTCGCCGACAGCAGTGATGTCGTGCACCGAGCCGTCCGAGTTTGCGTTGACGCAATGAAACGACTGTGGTGGGCGCACAGTCATGAAAGTTGCGACCGCCTTGTTTTTCTGATGGCAGTCGATCAGGTCTGGCAAATGAACGTTGCTGAGCCCATCGGTGTAGTTCGCCAAAAACGTTTGCTCGCCCTTCAAATGAGGTTCGACCGCTTTGAGGCGTTGACCAATATTCGACATCAAACCGGTATCGACAAACGTGATTTTCCATTGGTGCATATCGCTCGATAGGAGCTTAACGGAATCGTCAGCGCCATTTATGACGAAGTCGTTCGACAAGCACTCGTTGTAATTTAGGAAATATTCCTTGATGGTTTCGGCTTTCCATCCGAGGCAGAGAATGAAGTCGGAATAGCCATAGTGGGCGTAGTACTTCATGATATGCCACAGGATTGGCCGATTTCCAACGTTGACCAGCGGCTTGGGAATGGAGTCCGAGAATTCTCGCAATCGCATTCCAAATCCACCGCAAAACAGTACAACTTTCATGAACGCCTCTCCCCCTGATTTTCAAAATAAGTAGCAGTCATTATACTCTGCGTCTGGAAAATAGAAGTAAATAGCCCCTTCGAGTTCGATACGTGGACAAACCGATTCCTTTCCCAATGATTAGTCTGAATAGATCAATAAGTAGTTTTATGCCATGATTTAGGGATTGTCTGGAAAACGGGTACTGGTTTCAGGAGCAAGCGGATTCATTGGAGGAACACTTTGCTCTAAGCTCGTGGAAATTGGAGCTCAAGTAACAGGACTTTCGCGCACTCCGCCGAGCGTTGACCGGTTTGAATGAATCACCTGTGACGTTACAGACGAGAAATCGGTTCGAAACGCCGTAAATCAGTCAATACCGGATGTGATCTACAACCTGGCCAGCGAGGCCTCTTTAACGCTCGAATGTGCGCGACTACCAATACGAATAACTTTACGGACTCAGTTGTCGTATGTTTACTGGCACGCCATAAATCTCATTTCCCTTAGCGTTAACCGCATAGATGGAAGCCGTGCCGTCAACAACCGCCGGGACTGTACCTGTTGTCTCAATTTTATGGATGCGGAAACTGCCTGCTGTATTCGCAGCAGTGGCATTAATTGTGCTCACTGTGGAAACATCGACCTTTACCGTGTAGGTTTGCGATGTTGTGGCGTTGTTCACTACAGTAAACTTCCAGACATTCGTAGCATTGATGCGTGCAATTGGCCTATAGATGCGGAGCGATCCTGCGATGAGTTTGGTTACATCGATATTGGCAGTTTGTATAGTTCGAACACCGCCAAAATTCTGCTGAAAAACTGATGTTGGTCGGCTCGCAACTGCGGTGTTATCCGTGTTCAGACCACCATCGCATCAAACGACCTCTTCTTCTGGATCGCCCCCGAGAAGGACTATCTAGTGCTTCGAAAGGAAGCTCACTTCACCAAAGATCGTGTAGCCTGGAATAACCAGACCGTCATAATCGACACGGTGGCGCAGTCCCCGAAAGGTCGTTGGTATGCAACGAAAGCCCGCTACGGCAGAATCAAATCACCGGCCGCCCGCCATTTCGAGCGGACAGCAGCTACGCCATTCTGCGAATGATCACTGATGACGAGCCTCGCTCGATTCGCGAAATCAACCCGGACATTCCGGAGTGGCTCTGCCTGCTGATCTCGCGCCTGATGGCCAAATCGCCCGATGCCCGATTCGGAAATGCACTCGAAGTCGCCACCCTGCTTGAGCAGTGCCTGGCTCATGTGCAGCAACCCACGTCGGTGCCTCTGTCAGCGTCCCTGGTGACTCACGCCGCTGGCCGCCGTTCGATTTTCACTGTCACTCGGAAAGGAGTGCTCGCCATGCTCGGAACGATTGGAATGACTTTGTTGGGGATGGTGCTGTGGAAAGCGACGGAAGCGCCCGACATCAGCGGACAGTGGACCAGCGACGAATGGGGCACCGTGGTGCTCGAAGCCAAACAACCGGGGCAGTACGAAGGGACTTTCACTGGCAAATCGGGCGCGGTGGATCCAAAATTTCACGGGAAGCTCCAATCCCTAAAAACGGGAGACGGTATCGCTCAATTTCACATCCCTGATGTTGATTTGACGGATGTCCTCGACAAGTCCAAATCGGGCACGCTGCGTGTGAAGTGGTCACGAGTCGAACGCCGCTTCAACGGCACTTGGGGATCGAGCAATGATCGCACCAAAGTAACTGTCACACCGGAAGGCGCGATCATCGGCTACAAAGACACCAGGGGATCAGGCGCTGATCGCAGCGCCAAGATATCGCTGCGGCTGGTTGACAAGGAAATTCGCGGCGGATGGACGACCGACGAAGGCGCTCAACTTGAATCTGGCACTCCACTACTCGGTGACCTGTTGTGGACTCGCAACGCTTCCAAGACACAAGCGGCCGAGTCCCCGGGAGTCTCAATTGGTTTGCAACACGATCGCCTAATTCAACGATTGCAAGGTCGATGGCAAGTGGTGCGCGTAGTCGATCCAGAAGGAGCGGATTCCCGATTACGTTCTGAACCAGACGTCGTTCATCACATTGGAAGCAAAGGAGATCGCCGCCGATACGCTGGAACTTCCTGTTTGCAACTTCGCGGAGACCGGTATGGCCGGTAACTTCGCGGTGCGGTACGTCTATTCGTACCGGGGAATGTCGGAAGAAGCGGTTGCGGACGAGGGCGTCAAAGGGATCTGGCACGGAGCAATCCTTAGCCGCGAGGTTCAACTGAAGAAGCTGGATGGACGCGCCCAAACGCCGCGACCAAGCCGGGAGCAATTAGACGCGGATCTTCGCAAGCTGTTGCCGCTCGCCGGGACTCTGAACGCGAAGCCGGACGATCCGACCGCGCGGCAGGATGCGGTGGCGCTGGCGATACGGCTCGCGCCCCACCTGCCCGGGAATCGAATGGTATGGGAGGTTCTCATCAAGACGCGGACATTGAAAGACGGAATGTCGTTGGCGGAAGCAGAGGAGCTGCTCGGTCCACCGGCTCGGAAGTCAGATAAGTTAGTCGTCTGGTATGCTAATCGGGACAGTAAGCATGTCGCGCCCTGCCTGCGCGCCGATGTCTGGAAGGACGGACTGGCGGAGTGGACGCTTACCAACCAATGATGCCGCCGAGCAAAACGCTCCAGCAGACCGCGGACCACGATACGTTTCCGGGAGTTCATAGATCATCGTTGCGCTGCGGCTGCTGAGCCTGGTCGTTCGGGTGACGGGGCTGGTTGTCTCGCTCGCAAAAGGAATACGGATACATGCCCAAGTGCATCAACAGGTCAATTTGTGTTTTCGCCTTCAGCGTCTTCCTCAGTTGCTCGTTTCAGGCCTACGCCCAGCCGCTGATTGACGCGACACCGAGTATTGAAACGACGGTGATCAACTCGGATCACGTCTTCATCGCCAAACTCATGGATTTCCACCCTAAGAAAGAAGGGCGCGACCGTTACCAGTATGAGGGCACCATCTCCATTGAAGAAACGTTGAAGTGTGAACTCTTTCTGGACGAACCGTACCGCGCGCTGAATATTGCCCTCCCGTACAGTGAATCTGTGCTTCAGGAGTGGGAAGATCGTTCCAATCGTCTGCTGATCGCATTGACCAGCTACCATGACGAACAGAATGTTGTGATTGAACTCGCTCCGGAGACGCTGGAAGTCATGACGGCGGAAGTTAAGCTCTTGCGTGATCCGGAAGCGGTGATTCGGGCAGCACGGGCGGCGGTGAAACGTCTGCCTGCCAACGTAAAACGAGTCCATACATTCAATTTGACTGTTCCGCGGGAAGTTATTGCCAGGACGAGATGGGATGCCAGTTACCAAACTGGCGGATATCTGCGGCTGGGCGTCCCAGTTGACCAGCGCCTGGAAAAAAGGGCACAAGACTACATTTGTTCCGACGACCCACAGCAGCGAAGCGAGGGGGCCAGGGCACTCGTATATTCGAAATCGGATGAGAACATCGCGCTCCTCAAACCGCTTCTCGACGACTCGCACTTCTTTTTCTACTCACGAGATGGCAGCGCCACGGGAGAACGCTCTTACCCCGTGCGTTATGCCGCTTACCAGACTTTGAAGGAGTGGGGCGTTGATGTGCAGAAGCCCGTGTACCTGGAGACAGTTCGGAAGAAAGACCGATGAAAACCTCACTTGGTGGAAACAAAGTTGTGAGGAACCGAAAACATTTCGGTTTCGCCCGACTGCTTCCCGACCGATAAGATCGGCAGGCGGTCGCTCGGCTTCGCGTGACCATGACCGCCGGTCAGTCCACACAACCGAGCGCGGTCTCGTGCGACGATCAGGCTCCAAAACTCCCACTCTTTCCGCGCGAGGCACGCTCGCTGGTCGTCGGTCAGGAGACGGCGTCCACGACGGTGACACAGCGCCCAGTCCCCCTCAGCTTGAACCGCACGATAGCGGGTTTGTTGCGCGGTACACTGGCAGAGTTCCGATGAAACGCTAAAAAAGTAACGCTGCGAATCTTGACTCAGGCGACAGAGCGTTATATTCTTAGCGCCACACTAACGACACTCGTGCTGAGTGCCGAACGAGAACGCTGTCGCGGGAGGAGTTGGTCATGCCTGAATCGTCTGATCTGAGTCGACGCGAGCGGCAGATCATGGATGCCGTCTTTGCGCTTGGCGAGGCGACTGTCAATCAGGTCGTCGAAACCATTCCCTCGCCGCCCACGACGATGGCGGTGCGCAGGATGATGCACATTCTGGAAGAGAA
>JANPHB010000366.1:0-24431 GCA_031424235.1 Pirellula sp. | reverse complement strand
TCTTCACCTGAAATCCTCCGTGCTAGCGATAAAACGTTTGTGTTGTTACTACGTTAAACCGCAAAAACACCAGGAGGTTTCAGGTTTTTTTATGAAATCGTCAAGAAACCTCAAACAAGCTTCGCTTGATTGAGGGCTAGTACCGTCGATGATTTCTGCAATCTTTCGCCATTTAAATCGACCGAACAATCCTCGAACCGTTCCATCGTTAATGCCAGCAACTTGATCTCCAACACACATCGCATAACTGATGTTCTTACCCCCCAGAAACACTCCTAAGTCAGATGGGCATTTATAGCTTGGCGGAACCGTATTCCAAGGCGCCCAGCCAGCGTCCCCTCGGGGTCCACCAGGTGCAATTCCCGCAGTCGGGTCACCGGATTGAATGTTGTTGAACATGGCGCTCTGTTCCAGGTAAGGAAGCAAAGCAATGTAACCCGCGATTCGACCCGAGTTATGAATGATGTTCCCAGTATTCGCCGTGAGCGTGTTCCCACTCGTGCCCGTAGTTCCATATTTTCTGGCAGGAAACGCTTGGTAGGTCGACTCATAGGTGTGTAGTGCCAATGCCATTTGTTTAGCATTGTTGCTGCACTTCATTCGCCGTGCTGCCTCGCGTGCCGCTTGAACGGCAGGCAAAAGCAAACCAACCAAAATACCAATAATGGCGATAACCACCAACAATTCCACCAACGTGAAGCCAACGCGAATTCGCTGTCTTTTCATTGAGTCACCCAACTAAGGAAGGAGAGAAAATTAAAAAGCTGACATGGTGAGTTTATCAAGCCCACCATTGGAGGAGAAGACTGTGTATCGGACTAAGGGCGTATTTTTTCTTAATTCCGCCAGTTTAGGGGGTAGCAATCACTCTTTAGGCCGAGCGTTCCACCATATTGAAAGTCGAGGCACCATGGTTTTGGTCGACATGGTTTTGGTCGACGTTTCATCAAAAAGCTGAGCACCAACAACAAAATCCATGCGACCATCTTGGTTGAAATCGCCAACATCTAAAGCTGGGTAGTTGGCGGAACCTCGCTCCAAAACCCTCAGTTCAAATTGCATGGAGTGCGTCTGCTCGAGGAGGACAATTGAGGCCGGATTGGAGTTTCGGAAGGTCGCCGGATTTACATTCGCGGGCACGTTGGTGACCGCAACAATATCCTGGTCGCCGTCCGCATCGAAATCGATCGCAATAGCTCGATAGATGCACGGCACATCCGCAATTCGATGATAGCGAAACTGAACCTCGCCAAGGTTTTCAAGCCACTGCAAACCATGGCTTCGGTTTGCATGTCCGTTATCAAAACTATCTCCATTGGCATAGATGATGTCTTTGTCTCCATCACCGTCCAGATCGGCAAGCGTAATCCCAATTGAACCGAAACTCAAATCTGGAGCTTGCCAAATGACGCGTCTTTCGAAGCGACTTCCGCGATTGAGAAAAATCTCGACACACTCGTATTCTTGACTAATAACAGCTGCAAAATCCATTCTCCCATCTTGATCCCAATCGTTCGGAGGCAGCTGAATGTAGCCTGGCCTGCTGTCCAAAGATCGCGAAACTAAGCGTGGAGGTTGGTTCAGTTCAGACATATTGGAAAGCATCCGAATCCCCCCAAACTGACGATGACCAAACTCCGCAAAGAGAATATCCAACTGTCCGCGTCCTGAAAAATCTCTCGCCTGTACGTCGGCCACTCGCCCAAGAGATTTGCCGACCACGATTTCCGCAAAGTTGGAACTCGCAGGGTCTCGCCTCAAGAAGACGACACGACCGTGCTGATGATCAAATGGCAGAAAACTGCCGAGGTCCGCAACCAACAAGTCTTGATACCCGTCTGCATCCAAATCACACATCTCAACTCGGCATGGGTTATTTAGTCGAGCAAGTGTTTTGCGAGGTGTATCGGTATTGGCGGGATCAATCAAACTAACACTTCCATCTCGCATGTCACAAATAACAAAATCGCGATGGTCGGGAGTCATCAATGGAACCCAACTAATAGACGCCACTCCCGGCCGAACATAATCATTCGTTTCTTTCCAGTCGACCTTCTCGATGTTAAAGCGTTTGCGAAGAGATTCATCGACCGCAGGCAACTCTTGAATCACCATTTCCTCGGGGGCACGCTCTCGATAATATCGAACAACCTCAGCCAGCGCGGGCGGATCAAGATCGCTACGGCCCGACCTCGCATAGAACTCGTACCCTTTTCGTATTTCTTCGTACCAAACATCTTGAGAAAAGCTCTCCGGTCGTGGTAGCGCATGGCAATCACCGCAGAAGGCAGCGATCTTGGACTCCATCGACTGCGGACTTTGTGCTGCCCGCACTTCTGAATTGCTCTGACAGCCACCGACCCCAATCAGCGAGCTCACCAAAGCCAGCCAAAGAAACGCTCGTAACTTGGGTGTCGATTGCCAAAAGAAGAAATTCGATCCGATAGAAACCCATTCGTCGAGATAGTATATCATGAGCCGTCCGCCACTTTTCGTTTTCACATACCTTGCATCCTATGTTGTACTCACTCCTTGAGCTCCTCAGAAGGCCACGGTTTGCTTCCTTCGCAATTGTGACGGCCGCAGGAATCTCGGTCGGAGTCTGGTTCTCCCTTGCAACGCCCCAAAAAAACCAAGCGATCATCGAGCCGAAAACCGAGCACCTTGGCTCCCATAACTCACAACCAAATCCTCCAGCTGATCTTCCAAACAACCCACAGGCGGTGATTCGCCAAGCAGGCACTCTCCGCAAACAAGGTCGAGATCTTGAGGCCAGCGACAATCTAGAACATCTTTCGAATGACGGACCAACAGTCGAGCCTAAACTTCTCGAGCAGAGTGAACTGGCTTTCGATCAATCGCGATACGAAGACGCCCTGGAACATCTCACTAAAATTGGCTTGTCCACACCAGACGACTTCCGCCAAATGCTCAATCAAGGCTTTCGATTGATGGTGGAAAGGCAGCCTAGCGACGCTGAGCCTTTGTTCCATAAAGCGCAGTTGGGGGCAATGGCATTGGCATTTGCCGGCAAGCGTCCCGAAGCCGAAGAAGTCTTTACCGAAACACTGCTTCGCATCGCTAGACTCAGACGTATCAACGACCTGACGCATCGCATTGCAACCGCCGTTAACCCAAGTGAAATAGAATCGGAACGATCGAAACTGCTCAGCGTGGAATCCTTTGTACCGGTCGCCAAGCATACGGAGACGGATCCTGGTGTCCGGCTTTACAAAGACAAATGCTCCCACTGTCACGGGGAATCTGGAGCGGGCAACGGACGTGCCGCTCGTCACCTCTTTCCCTTGCCTCGCAACTTCGCAGGCCAACGATTCCGTTATGGTTCAGCCTCCAATGGCCTCGCTACCGATAGCGACTTAGTCAAAATAATACGATCCGGTTTACCTGGATCATCGATGCCAGCCTTCCCCGATCTGAGCCATAACGATTTGGAGTTGCTACTCCCTGTGCTTCGCGAGTTTCATCGCCGTGGCATCGAGGCGAGCCTGAAAGCTCTCACACATTCCAAAAAGGAACTAGATGATTTGGTCGAAGCCAGGACTCGACCCACCAAACCGCTTGGGATTCCGGAAGCCCCCAGTGATTCCGATGCAGCGATACGCCGAGGAGAATTGCTCTTTCAATCGACTGGATGTAGACAATGTCACACACAACCCAATCCCACCGAACTCGCTTCGAATCGAAAAAGGTTATTCGATGAAAGTGGACAACCCATCTTAGCGCGCGACTTTTTGATCGATCCGCTCAAAGGTGGGAAATCACTTGATGACATCTATTGCCGCTTATCACTGGGAATTCCGGGAACACCCCATCCATCATTCGCAGGCAGTCCTTCCGAGACCATGGACCTAGCTACCTATGTTCTCTCGAGTGCAAAAGGAGAGAAATCACCGAGCACCAATGACACGAGACGAGCAAGATTGTCCGATAGCTCGTTTGACAGTCAGCCATAGTAGGCGTACTCAACTGCTCAGGTCATTCCATCGTTTAACAGTCAGCCGTAGGCGTACTGTCGGACCGAGACATCACGGCAGAGCCAGTACGCCTTCGGCTGACTGTTAAACGAGATATGTTGTCCATCCGGCCTCCAGTCCTCGATATGGGGTAATCCATTTCCAAGCCTGCTGCCGCTTGCCTTCCTTTAACGGATTCGCGATGACATAACCGATTGCGTTTTCGATTTGCTCATCACTATCAAGATAAACTTTCCAATGGTGCCTAGCCCACATCCCCGGCGGACGCTCGCCAGGTTTAACGCATTGAGCAAGTGGATGCAAATCGTCAGCGTTAAGTTGAGTCGTCGCAGCGCCCTTTAGCAAATTGGCCATTTGTTCGACTTTGTACTTGTGCCTCGCAATCACCAAATGGGTATGCTCAGGAAGGATTGCACAGGCCCATATTAAATAACCACTTTTCGTAGCCTGGGTCTGAAAACCCTTCGCTACCGATAGGGCTTGTTTGCCCGTCAAAGTCACGGGTGGAAAGCGTAACGCATTGCGCATTTCATCCCGCAAAGTCAGCTCTTCGGATGAGAGTTGCGAAAGGGTTCTTTGCTCCAGCTGCCGTGTCGTCTTACCGAATCGAACCAATTCCCAACTTGCGATGAAGTCCGACCATGATCCTCGCGGATCGTTCGGTAACCAGAAACCGTAATGAGGTAGAATTACATGATAGCCATGAATCATGGCGGTTCCCTCGCTAAACAACGTTTAAAAGAAACACCGTTCAACGAAGCATAGCTTCGATGAAAACTCGTTTAACAGTCAGCCGTAGGCGCACTGGATCTGCTCCATGATGTCTTGCCCCGACAGTACGCCTCCGGCTGACTGTTAAACGACTAACTCACACTAACACTACGATCTACTTAAAAGCGTCTTTTACACGAGCGGAAGCGATCAAGTCGTCTTCGTTGTCCTTCCACCACTTTTCAGATTGCCCCTCACTCCAAGGGAACCGAGCTGCAACAGCTTCGAGCTTTCTCGAAATCTCGCTCATCGATCGAGGGCGATCGTTGGCATCCGGTGCAATGCAATCGGCCAAGAGTCGAATAAACTCATTGAACTTCGAGTCGTTGCACAAATCGGCAAACCGCCCCAGATAAAGCATCTGGATCAACGAATCGTGCGTCACACCCAAGATCGGAACTTTGCCCGTCATCAAGTACACGCCAAGAACACCAAAAGCGAATATATCGATTCGCGGATCGGCAATCCAAGGTGTCTCAAGACGTTCAGGAGCGATGAACCCAGGCGTTCCTATCAGCACCCGTGTCGCAGTCACATCTCTGGCAACATTGTCCGCCATCGTTTTGGCGAGACCAAAGTCAACCACCTTGACCAAGTCCATGAGCTGGCCTTTGCGACAAATCATGATGTTCTGTGGTTTGATGTCGCGATGGATAAGTCCGATATCGTGGGCTTCCTCGATCGCTCCACAAATTTGTCTCATGATCCAGACACAGCGTTCAATTGGTATAGCTGGATCATAGGTCATGAAGTGAGCGAGATTGACCCCTTCGACGAGCTCCATCGCGCAAAACAAAAGTCCATCTTTCGACATTCCAAAGTCATAAATACTAACAGTATTGGGATGGCTCAGTTTCGATGCCATCCGAACCTCGCGTTCAAATCGCTTTAGTGTACCTGAATTGGCAAGCGGCTCTTTAATCAGTTTGATGGCTGCGGTTCGGCCGAGCAGCTTATGCTCGGCGCGATAGACAATCCCCAGTCCACCTTCACCAATTTTCTCTCGAAGGATATACGAACCGAGCGATCGGTTCGTTAACTCGATCCCGCGGAACGCGCGGCGCAAAGACAATCCGCCAATGATCAATGAGATCAAAATGGGTATACCGTATAAAATCTTAAACGCGCGATCGATGAATACGTGATTCCGAAACGCCTCTTCCTTGGGGATTTCCAAAACCAAAAGTCGATTGAGAGGTTCTATCCAATGCCACGCCCCCACAACCTCCCGTCCTCGATAGTCTCGGTATCCGATCACGTCCAGACCACTCTTGGGTTGCGAGATGGTCTTGCCCGGCTTCGTCCATGACCACTCCGTTCGATCTTCGGTGGGCTTGAAACCTCCGAGTACATTTCCACCTGGATCCCTGGCCTCGAAAATGGGAGCACCTCGTACTTCCTTAAGTGCCGCAAAAGGCGATAACTTGAGAAGTTCTGTGAGATCCTGCGCTTTGGTTGCAATGGCACCTCGATCATCCAACAGATAGGAGTTGCTCCCTCGCAATACTGTTTTCGAAAGTAGGTTCTCCAACTCGTCCAAGAAAACGGGGCTGCGGATCATCATTGCCCCGATGACCATCTTGGGATCCTCAGGTGAAAAGATCGGTACGATGAACATGGCGTACTGCTCGTTCGATTCCATCGGATACTTTTCCGAGATCGTTTCGGCGGTAGGGCGAGGCAACTCGACCGACGAGGCTGCTCGATCGAAAACACGCTTCAAGATGGTAGAACCGACGGTGCTGGTAAGACTCCCCAGTTTGACTTCGTCATTGGTATACTGCCAATCCGCTAGCAAGATCGAGGAGCGACTCCAAATCGCATACTTGAGCTTCGATCGTTCCTCCATGTTAACACTTTCTTCTTTGGTGTCGGTCTCAAGTTTTATGGGCAAAGCAACTTGATTTTCAAAGACACATTTGATCTTCTTTTGCTCCTCCGCGTTTCTGAGAATCTTCGCTCGACCATACTCATCTAAACCTGGATCTAGAACTTTCTCTTCTAAGCTTTTTACCAATTGTTGAAGCTCTTTCTGACGCCCCCAATCTTGCACACGCAGCTCGTGGCCGCGCGCCCACTGTAGAACCAATATGTTTTTTTGCTCTACCATAGAAGCCAGCACGGAAGCGTATTCGACTCGCGAACGACGAATCAATTCCGATTGCAAATACCAACCAACGGCAATCAAGAAAAATGCGGCGCCCAATGCTGACGCCAATGGCAACACGCCTCCGACCAAGTTATGGCTAATGCGCTGGAGACCAATCGTTGAGATCGATCGGCTCTGAACCGTCGTTTTGGAGATCTTGCCAGTCGGCTCCATAATCGTTCGACTAAAGTGCTGAGCCAGCAACCCTCGAACTTCGCGAACGACCTCCGAATCCTCGGCAGCCATGGATGCTAAACGGGATTCCCGCTCCCGCAACGGCTTGTTCACAAGATCGATAAAAAGCTCTTTTGCGCGAGCGTACTGCTCAGGTGTCAAGGTTGGTCATCCACATCTAATCGTTTTCGAAGCCAAGCGCGGCACATCTTCCATTCGTTCTCAATCGTACGCGTAGACAACCCAAGCACCTCCGCCACTTCTGGAACCGTCATCCCACCGAAAAATCGCATTTCAACAATGTTCGCTTGTCTCGCATCCAACTGCTGAAGCTCCTCAAGCACCTCATCCAAGGCCAATACATCGCTGTCGCGCGACGGAGCAATCGTCGCATCCTCGTCAAACAAGACTCGAACACGCTCCCCACCTCGTTTGATGCGATGACGAGCTCGAGCATGGTCCACCAAAATTCGCCGCATCATGGTCGCCGCGATCGCTAAAAAATGACCGCGGCTCTGATACTTGTCCGAAGCCTGCTTGGATAATTTAACATAGGCTTCATGCACAAGCACCGTGGGAGAAAGGGTCACGGTTGACGACTCAAGCTGCAGGTAACTGGCTGCCAAGCGTCGCATGTGCTCATACGTTTCATCGACAAGGAGGTTTGTTGGACTTGGGTCGCTCATTTTGATGTGCCTAACCGAACAATGAACTTGCGGTTCCCCGAACCAAATTCCGATAAAATGAATATTAGCAGGTGAACCATGGTTTCGGGAGACTTTAGCCAAAATGGTTTCGAGCGTTTGCAATCGAACCGTGAGTTCCCATTTTATGTAAGAATCCTGGCGGCCTAACCGTGTTTCTCAAACAAACATCGAATTTGTGGTCGGCCGCTAATTGGAACGAATCGAACTGAACCAGAGAAATGGGCACACCCGGCAGGTGTGCCCCACGGTGGGTCGCATCTGCCGGATGCGACCTTGGAATGAGGCAAATAGTCGCCCCACCAACGAAAAAAGGCTCGGGATGCATCCCGAGCCTTACACGACTTCAAAAGTACGATGGTGGTTGTCTAAGTTTACTCGCGGGGGCGAATTGCGCCCGTCAAACCGCTATAGTCCACTCGGTCATCGTTGTGCCATAGAGGCTGCCCGAGTTCAACTCGCTTTCGAAGAACTTCGATCTTCTCTTGCGAGCCGGCTGGAGCATCTGTAGGCAGAAATTTCATGTCCACAACTGGATCGAAATCCTCGTCGTGTCCATACTTCAAAATCGCTTCAAAAACGTTCTTACAAAGATTGCTCATTAACTCAAGGCCCTCCAAATTGTGTATTCATCATGCAAGTGACGCCAAACACCTGCCAAATTTCATTTGGGGAATAACTGCGCTGCTTCTCGAATAATCCAGGTGTCGCTGACAACCACAACGCGTCGTAGGACCGATCCACCCGCAAAAATTCACTCAAAATTCCCAATGACGAATGATTATTGGCAATCAGCCACCAAAGTCAAGAAAATTAACCGAATTACAGCCTCCCTCCCCCTTGCGGTATAGCGCAAAATTCGCAACACAGAAACGCTACCCAATGTAGGGCGCTCGCCTACCCAAACCCAGCGCACCACCAGATTACCCAACCCATAGACTGTTTATTTTGCCAGACATGGCCTTAATGCCTTTTCAATGCGCGATCAAACGCCGCAAAACCTGTAAACTACGCAATTGCCACATCACAAATCGTGGTTCCATCGCTCAACATCGCCCCCACTTTCCTACCAAACATTTTGAACCTATGGACGCAAAAATGACTTCAAAAAAAATTTCGCGACGGATGTCACTACAGGCAATCTTTTGCTTCATTGTCCACGTTTCGGTCGCTTGTTCGCAGGAACCATCTGCCGCGCTTCCAAACTCCACTGAGATCGAAACTCCGGTCACCGTCGTGACTCCAGCAGGCCACAAAATCGACTTGGCCGGTATGCGCCCACAAGTTCTAGCCCTCTCGCCCGATGGCAAATCTCTGGTGACCTCAGGCAAGACGAACAAACTGATCGTGATCGATCCCGAGACCCGAGTTGTGCGACAATCTGTCGACTTCCCAGCCAAGGATCAGACCAAAGAACCAGATGTCGCCTCCCCCAACATCCTGAAACCTGATGCCGGCTCGCTCGTCAGCTACACGGGACTCGTTTACAGCGCCGACGGAAAACGCCTTTACATGAGCAACGTCACTGGCTCCATCAAAGTCTTCTCGGTAGCCATCGACGGTACACATACTCCCTCGTACACGATTCCACTCCCAGACGCCAAGGCTCCGCGACGCCCTCAAGAGATCCCAAGCGGACTCGCTATCGACGAGTCCGCTGGCAAACTCTTGGTGTGCGGCAATCTGTCCAACTCCTTGATCGTGATCAACTTGGCAGACGGCAGCGTCGATCGAAAAATCCCAGTAGGTGTCGCCCCCTACGATGTTGTGATTCACAACAACAAAGCCTTCGTGAGCAATTGGGGGGGGCGTATCCCGGATTCCGATAGTTTAACCGGTCCAGCAGGCAAAGGGACTACCGTCCGAGTCGATCCCGTTCGCCATATTGCCAACGAAGGCTCCGTCTCGATCATCGATCTCAAGACCTGGACAACCGAGACCACAATGGTCGGCCTCAGTCCCACCGACCTAGCTGTTTCACCCAATGGCAAATTCATTGTCTGTGCCAATACCAATAGCGATTCGCTGTCCATCCTCTCCAGTGAAAGCGGAAAAGTCCTTGAAACCGTATTCGTCAATGCAAAACAGTCGGATATCTATGGTGCAGCCCCAAACGCTCTCGCTTTCAATGCCAAAGGGGACACTCTCTTCGTTGCGAACGGCTCCCAAAACGCAATTGCAGTCATGTCGTTCGACCCTGACGACAAAGGCGAAACGATCCTCAAAGGACTCATTCCAGTCGGTTGGTATCCAGGCGCTGTCAGTTTCGATGCCGCTCGCAATCAAGTGTGCGTTGCCAATCTAAAAGGCCTTCCCGCGAAACCATCCAAGATAGAAAAAAGCCAAGGCTATAACTCGCACCAACACAACGGCTCGATCAGTATCGTCCCTCTCCCGACCACAGAGCAACTAGCTATTCTCTCCGAACAAGTCGCCAAAAACATGCGACGCAACGCGATTCGGGATGCAGCCCTACCACCACGACCCAACCAACCAGCTCGTCCCATTCCAGAACGAATCGGCGAACCGAGCACCATCGAACACGTCGTGTACGTCATCAAAGAAAATCGCACCTATGATCAGATCTTTGGGGATATCGAGCGAGGCAACGGCGATCCCGGCCTCTGCATCTTCGGCCGCAACATCACACCGAATCAGCATCGCATGGTGGATCAGTTCGTGCTGCTCGACAACACCTATTGCTGCGGCATCTTGAGCGCCGACGGCCACAACTGGACCACCTCTGCCCTGTCGAACGCCTATCTCGAAAAGAGCTTCGCTGGCTTCCCAAGAAGTTATCCAGACGGAATGGGGGACGATGAAGCCGATGCACTCGCTTACTCGCCAGCAGGCTTCATCTGGGACAACGCCGTTCTCCATCGTAAAACCATTCGCAACTACGGCGAATTCATGAAGCCCAAAGTTCGATTCCGCGACACCAGCAAAAAGGGGAAACCCGACTACATGGCTTGCTTTCGCACTTGGAAAGGAGCAGACGAAGTGATCTTCGAAAGCGAACCCGCTATCGAAAGTATCCGCGACTACTCGCCCAAGGACTACGTCGGCTGGTCCATGGAAGTGCCCGATCAAGCTCGCGCGGACTTTATCTTGAAAGAGCTCGCTGAGTTCGAGAAAAAAGGCAATCTTCCTAACTTGATCCTAATCTGCTTGCCTAACGATCACACCAACGGCACCTCCGCCAAATCCCCAACTCCAGCAGCGTACATGGCCGACAATGACTTGGCTTTTGCGCGTATCGTCGAAGGGCTAAGCCATTCGAAGTTCTGGCCCAAGATGGCCATCTTCGGTATCGAAGATGATCCGCAGAACGGTTGGGACCATGTGAGCGGCTACCGCACGACCGCCTACTGCATCAGTCCCTACGCAAAACGGCAGCAAACAATCAGCACACGGTACAACACGACCAGCATCCTGCGAACCATGGAGCAGATATTGGGGCTTCCTCCGATGAACCAATTCGACGCAGGGGCCACACCCATGTTCGACTGCTTCCAAGAAACTCCCGATCTAACGCCGTTTGATTCGGTCGCCATTGAAATTCCCCTCGATCAATTGAACACGCCATTAGCCTTGATTGTCGATCCTGTGCAACGTCACTTCGCCGAGCAATCCGCTACGATCAACTTCGCAGAAATCGATAAGGCCCCAGAAGACTTGCTGAATCGTATTCTATGGAACGCGATGAAAGCCAATCAGCCTTACCCCGAATGGGCCATCACCGCGTCGGAAGATGACGATGATGAGGACGCGGAAGAAGAGAAAGTCGGGAATGAATCGAGAGTCATTGCGAATGAAAAATAACTGGGGTGTTCCGGAGCTAAACGCTCCATCCTCCGTGATTCGCATTTCGCCGGACATCAACGTTCCAGTCACGGCCCGACTTAAGAAGGTGATCGATACGCCAGCATTCCGGCGATTATCGCGCATCAGCCAACTCGGCATGGTTGCGTTCGTCTATCCGGGCGCAACCCACACCCGAATGGAGCATTCACTTGGTGTGTACCGAAACGCGATCGATTTCCTTCAACGACTCTCGGGGCCAGATGCCTTAGGTAACGTCTTGAGCGAATACGATGTGAAGCTATTTCTCGTCTCGGCGTTGCTTCACGACATCGGGCATTGGCCATTTTGCCATGTCCTCGAAGACCTGCATCTAAGCAACATCCCACGCCATGAGTTGCTAGCAAGCCGATTGATTGCGCGAGGCGAACTGGCTAATGTTTTAGATCAAGACTGGGGCCTCCACCCCGTCGACGTATCGAATCTTCTCTCGCCGAAGCCTACTTCAACATCAATACTGACGCCGGACATCGCGGAAAACCAAACGAGCGAAAATGTGCCGCTGGCGTTGCTTCAATCCATGTTGAGCGGCCCCATCGACATCGACAAGCTCGATTATTTGGAGCGAGATTCCGTCCACGCGGGCGTTCCCTACGGTCGCAATTTCGATCGAAACCGATTGGTTAGTTCGCTTTGCATCGATTCGGCTCGAAATCGATTGGCGATCACAGACAAAGGCCGAACGGCCGCCGAGATGATGGTTTTCGCTCGTTACGTCATGTTTAGCGAAGTCTACTGGCACCATGCCGTTCGCAGCGCAACGGCTATGCTTCAACGAGCCGTTTACGAAATCAGAGATGACTTAGCGGTGACTAAGTCATGGATCGATATGGTGGAACCTGAGATGATTGACTCGCTGCTTCATGCTTGTGCGAATCGAGATTGTAGTCCTTGCATAGAAGGACTCTTTGGTCGGCAGCGCCAGCTTTACAAACGCGTGGCTCAATTCGATTTCGTTAACAACCCGGAACAGCACAGCGCACTAGCGAGAAGACCCTACTCGGAGATCGTCGAACTGTCGTCCAAGCTCGCTTCGAGAATCCAAGCAAAGACGGGACTGCAAGTAAATCCGCACGAAGTTCTCATCGATGCCCCGCCGGTCAAATTGGAAGTGCAGTTCCAACTGGATGTGCGTCAACGCGATGGCAACTACCGAACGCTCGGCGAATTGTCACCGGTGGTCCATGCACTAGCCACCAAGCAATTCGACGACATGGTCAAACGAGTTCGAATTTTCGTTCATCCCAGACTTCGAGATCAGGTCGAAAATCTTGACTACGCTGCGTTGGTACTAGAGTGAGGCGAGGCTGTGAATTTATTCGTAGGACGGCCTTTTCAGGCCGTCGTTACTGCAAAAACGGCCAAATTAGACGCCCTAAAAAGGGCGTCCTACATTTTTACAGCCTCGAAGGGCAGTACTCGTACTCGTGCTCGATCGGATGGACAATCGAGCACGAGTACCATTTCATTGAGTACGAGTACGAAACCTGTCTCGAAATATGGGTAAATATGAGGGGCGATCGAGACTTAGTCCCGATTGCTTAAGGCATCTCTTTTCGATAGACGACAAAATAGTTTTCCTTGAGACCGATCTCGGGCGCATCGACTTGTTTGAAACCGCTCGCGCTGATTTCTTTTTCGACGGATTCTTTGTTTGCACGCACGTGCTTCATGGCCCACTCCGTACTGATACCTTCGATGCGATGCAAATCGATCAGGACCAGCTTGCCCTTTGGCTTAAGTGCTTTCGAAATCGATGCCAGCGTTTTCGCGGGGAACTCAAAGTGATGATAGGTGTCGCAAACGAAAACCATGTCAACGGAATTGGGGGGCAATAAACAGGATTCTTGATTGCAAAGCTGGAATGATACGTTCCCCAATTGTTCGGCTTTGCAAGTGGAATCGATATGGTCTAGAAAATTTTGGGCGATATCCACCGCGATGACTTTTCCCTTTGGACCGGTTGCTTTCGCGAACAGGCGTGTGAACAAGCCTGTTCCGGCTCCCACATCGGCGATCGTGACCCCAGGTTCGATTTTCGTAGCGGCAACGATTTCGTTGCGTTTGGAAAAGATCTCCCTACTTTCAACTTCGAATTTTTCGAGGAACTCAGAGGGAGTCGGCTTTTCGAACGGAGCGTTGATGCCTGGCCGAACGCTTTTGTCTTGGGACAAGGAATCGCTAGCAGACCAGCACCAAGTTGAAAAAGAAAAAACAAGCGTCAGGTAAATTGCCTGGCGCTTGTTTTGGTTTCGAGATAACACTTGCATTATTGACAATGCTTTTTGAAATTGGTTGAGGTTACTCTTCGACTTTAAGCGGCTTGTAGCCACCGATCGACTTGAAGTATACCAAAAGCAAAAGATAGATAACGGCCATCGTGGCCGGAATAAACGAGTCCGCTTTTAGTGTGCTTCGGTCGCCTGTTTGATCCGCCGCAACTACCGTTGTTTGATCTGGTGTTCGGTTTTCCTTGGCGTCTCGAGCTTCACCCAGCATTTTCCCATTGAGCCCATACGTTTCGGTAGCTTCGAGATTTAGAAATCGACTTGGCTTTTCCGCTTTGTAGGTTTGAAAGAGTTCGGGATTAACGCGTTGCAACTCTGCACCTGCGAATCGATCCTTGCAATATCCAAGGCCTGGCCCGCCGATTAATCCTGCGGAAAGCATTCCGATGCCACCCATGATCGACATTGCAACTGCGCCAGATTGCGGGTAGCGGTCACCAACCACGGCGAGCATGGTCGGCCAAAAGAACGTCTTTCCGACGGAATAGATTCCGAGAGCGACCAATGCCAGGATAAAGCTGGTTGTTGAACTAGTTTGGACCATGCTGGTCAAATTTAGACCGACGCATCCGATAATTGCGCAAATCAAAAGCAATCCAATTGGAGAGAGTTTGAGCGTATTTTCAATCCAGTGAGCGCAGAATCGCAATGTGAACATGATGGCAGATGTCCAAATGAACAAGAATTTGCCAACTTCAGACGAGAAGAGGTTGCCTGTAATGTTTGAGATCCAACCATCTGTCCCAAGTTCGACCGCTCCAACTAATGCGTGAGTGACAAACAGAACAAACAAAATGAACGAACCGAGTGAGAACTTCGTCAACACAGAAGCTGCAATCAAGAGCAAGCCTCCAATCACATAACCGATGTTGGCAGCGTTTGCCTTGATCGATTCCGCTGCTGGTACCCAATCCGGGACGGACTTGAGAATATCGCCGAAGAAAAAAGCGAGCAGATAACACGCAACCATCGATCCCATGATGCCAACTGGCTTGAACATTGTGACGAAGCTCGAACCTTTTAAGGCGGCTTCGGACTTTGGAAACTTCTGTCCCAAAAACATGATTGCATAGAGTGCAGTTGGCACCAAATACAAAGCCAATTGGTACTTCCAATGAAGCTCAAGCTTATCGTCCAAAACCCAACCTGCCACAGTACCCAAGATAAGACCTGCTGGCCAGCTTGCATGGAGGATGTTTAAGTAGTGTGTTCTGTTTTGAGGAAAAATGGTTGCAACAAGCGGGTTTGCGACAGCTTCTAAGGTTCCATTGGCATATGCGAAAATGAACATTCCCCAGAAAAGGAAATTGTAAGCGTTGTCGGGCGTCGACGCACCAAACGTCACGAATGCAGAAAGAATGTGGCCGAGAAGAGCGACCGCAACCAACTTTCCGTATCCAATCTTGTCAACGATGACCCCGCCAATAATGATTCCAAAGCAGAACCCGGAGAAACCGGCTCCACCAATCGCGCCCAATTGGGATGCAGTAAAATTGAATTCCTTTCCCCAATTATCCAGAATTCCGTTTCGCAGAGCGAATCCAACGCCCGCAGCTAAAATTGCCATAAAGCCAGCCCAAAGCAGCCTTGATGCGTTTGGAACAACGGCGGAGTCTGAGGACGGATTGCTCATAAAATGAATCTTGAGTAGAGGGGACTAGGAGGGGTGTCGAACCCATTCGACGTGGGGGGTTTTCGGAATGCTAGTACTAGCGGTCGCTAATTTAATCCAATGCGGCTTAGTCTGCCACTACTCGCCGATAACATTTTTGAACTCCACCCTTAAGAATCCCGTTAAGCTGAGTAGTTGGTAGCGTGCGTAGGGGAATGTCGGGGAATTAACGTCGATTCGGGTCAACCACGAAATACACGAATGACACGAAAAAGCTGCCCAGCCCGAAGCTTGAAAGGCTGACACAACCTCTGCCGGTGGTGAAAACCACCGGATGTATCGTAGGGGACTTGATCCCGCACTGCGCATGTGTTTTCGTGTGGTTCGCGGTTTTCGTGGTTAAAACTCAATCGGTCAAAATTTCGAGGGAGGATTGTCTCGCGAGCGACATATATCAATTGCCTTCCCCCGAAACTATCGAACAACTAAGAATTCTCGTCTTCTTTGGTACGCAATTTGATATTGATCCGGAAGTAACTTTTGCACGTAAGTCATTTTGGCAAAAGCCGCGTTGTCCTTAACCTGTTTCTTGCTGGAGCAACTTAAATGAACCGATCTGTTGGATCTTGGAAGCCGTTTGTTTTGACATTGGTTCTCGGTGGGCCTGTTGCGTATTGGTTGTTTTCCAACCCAACGCTCCCCCCATCCGCCGTCTACGCACAGCAAGTAGTGGACGCCCAGCAATCGCGCGGAGGGCTGGCGAATCCAGCAGGCGTGGCCAGTGCAGACCAATTGTCGAAGGTGTTTCGCGATGTTTCCAAATCGCTCCGCCCCTCCGTCGTCAGCATAAAGAATGTCGTTGAGCAATCGGCCGTGCGTTCGCGAAACTCCCGCAATCCTCGAATTCCACCTGAGTTTGAGCAGTTCTTTGGTTTACCCCTCGACCAACTCGAGGGATCGGACGGTGCCGATACCCCCAAGGGACGCGTTGAAAACGGCCTAGGATCAGGAGTTATCGTTCGCAACGACGGCTACATTCTTACCAACAACCATGTCGTGGAGGGTGCGACTATTCTGGAAGTCGTTCTGAGTGATGATCGCAAGTTCAACGCAAAAGTCATCGGAACCGACAAAAGAACAGACCTTGCTATTCTCAAAATCGACGCAACCGGACTTGTTGCAGCACCTCTCGGAATCTCGGCCAACATGGAGGTCGGAGACTGGGTGATCGCTATCGGAAGTCCTTTTGGTTTGGCTCAAACGGTGACTGCCGGCATTGTTAGCGCAACCAATCGCAGCGACCAGAATATTACCCCCTACGACAGCTTCATCCAAACCGACGCCGCCATCAACCCTGGCAATAGCGGGGGACCATTGCTCAATTTGCGAGGCGAGGTGATCGGTATCAATACCGCCATTGCTTCTCGAAGCGGCGGTTATAACGGAATATGCTTTGCCGTTCCAAGCGACATTGCGAAACGCGTTCTCGATGACTTGATTGCGAACGGCAAAGTAACTCGGGGGGTGATCGGAATTGAACCGGTGACTCTCAGCCCAGAGCTTGCCAAGAAACTTTCGTTGCCTGACGACACTCGCGGCGCTTTTGTGGCTTCGGTTACGCCTGACTTTCCCGCCTCCAAGGCTGGCCTGAAAAAAGGTGACGTTATCGTCGCCATCAACGGAACGGTCATCACCTCAGACTCCAGTATGCGTCGATTTGTGGGGGAAACCAAACCGGGCACGCCCGTCAAAGTCGCTTATCTGCGAAACGGAAAACGATCCGAAGTTGCCGTAACGGTCGGGGAGCTGGACGAAAGGAAATTGGCCGCAGCGAGCACCGAAGCGATACAGGCCTTCGGTGTATCCATCGGACCCGTTTCTGCTGATACTGCCGACGAGCTAGGCCTTAAGCCTGGCGAGGGAGTTGAGGTTCTGCGGGTCAATCGCAACAGTACTTTGGCCGGCGAAATCGCTCCTGGGATGGTTATCACGGCAGTCAATGGCAAGAAGATCGGATCGCTGTTGGAATTCGCTGAGAACATGGAAACGGCCAACGCGACAGGCATGATCAAGCTGGAAATTCGAGATTCCGAAGGGGATCGTTCTATCAAGCTCCGAACGAGATAACTGTTCTCATCGGTACTAAGCCGTCCGCGAAGGCAAGCAGCCTGCGTATTCCCATTACCGTTTGACTATTCGTTAAACGGTAATGGTCGCAATCCGAACCGGCACCGTCGCGTCAATAATTTCATCTCAGCGAACTCAATTACAGCTTGCTTTCCACTGTAGTGCGCGTATAGTTCGACATAGTTGCACAGCCTTTGGTTTGGAGCGGAAATAATGAGTATGTTCGAACTGAGGACTGGATCTCCTCTTGTTGTTTCAAGCGTCCAATCGAAATCAAAGCTTGCACAAACAAACTCGCAAAGTTCGAACGTCCCAGTTCCCAACTTTGCTTGGTGGGGGATGTTGCTCGCTAGCACCATTGCTCTTTGCACAAGTTGCTATCTTGCTTGGGCTTCCATCACCTCCTCGCCGGTTGCCGGCTGCGGTTCAGGAAGCATATTCGATTGCAGTCATGTGCTTCACAGTCGATGGTCTACCATTTTCTCGATACCGGTAAGTATTCCGGCCATTGCGACCCACCTTTTGCTGCTTTCGATGCTCTTGAGTAAATCCATTCCTGAGAAATGGCAGCAAGTGAGATGGGGGTTAGTTGGTTTCGCGTGCCTTTCCTCGTCAGCTGCTGCTTTGTGGTTTATTGGCCTCCAGGTGTTTTGGATCGAGCATTTGTGCCCCTATTGCATGGTTGCGCACACTGGGGCGTTGATTCTGGGGGGGCTTTTCCTTTGGAGCCGACCAGTTAGAGCGAACACGCTTCGCTGGGTAGCCGGCGGCGCAGTAGCAGGCATCGCAGGGCTCATCCTATTGCAATCGCTGAGCGCGGCACCTCAAACGCACGAGATCATTGAGTTTCCCACATCGAAGGAAAACGAATCAACATCGGACGAACCAATGCTCTTCGAAGCCCCAGCCCCGCAACCGCAAGCTTCACTTTTGCCAAATCGCTTCAATAGTCAGTTTGTACTTGCAACGTCCTGCCTGGCTCTTTTCACAGATCCGCCGATGCTTCTCAACCTTGAGTTTTTGGCCGATCCAGACGATGACAAGTCCAAACCGCGTTCAGCTGTGATTCTGAACAGTACCAAACTGGAAACCAACGGCTGGCCTCTCCTTGGCAAGCCGGAGGCCGAACTGGTATTCGTTGAGATGTTCGACTACACATGCGAACATTGCCAACGAACTCACAAAGCGATTGAAGGTGCAAGGCAAAAGTTCGGAGATCGGTTGGCCATTATTGCTCTGCCTGTGCCTCTCGATGCCAAGTGCAATCCGAACGTCAAAACACTTGACCCAAAGCATGCAGACGCCTGTGATCTAGCGAAACTCGCGGTCGCAGTTTGGTACGTTGAACGGGACAAATTCGCTGAGTTTCACCATTATCTATTCGAAAAGAAGCCGAACTACGCCGCGGCCTTGATCAAAGCCAAAGAAATGGTGGACAACGAAAAATTGGCAGCAGTCATGAGCGGCACGATCCCAAGCGAGTACATAGCCAAGCACATTGCTCTGTACACGAAAGCAGGAGGCGGAAATATCCCCAAGCTCATGTTTCCCAAAACCAGTGCGGTCGGCGCCATTGAATCCACCGAAGTCGTCGTCGGCTTGATTGAGAAAAACGCCAAGTAAACTTAGCTTGCCAGTCGCGCCCCCACTGACTCAGGGTCAGTGGGGGCACGACCTCCACCGACGCGGGGTCGCATCCAGGCAGATGGACGACCAATAAATGGCACGAAACCGGAGGGCTCGCGCCCTGCCGCTACAAAAACACACCAACCTAAGCAGCTTCCGCCACGCTTGGACGCATGATTTTGAAAGTCGTAACACACTGCTGCTTCATCCAGCGAGTCATGTAATCGAAAACGCGTTCTCGTTGAAGGTCGTCATGCAAATCATGGCGACAACCATTCCATAACCTGAAAGTGCTGAAACCATTTGACGTTTCGGCAAACTCTTTCGTCGCTTTGACACATGTCAACGTGTCTTCGGACCCATGCATTAATAGCGTTTTCGAGTTCAACAAATGCGAGTTTTCGATTGCCCACAATCCACTATCGACGAGATTTGCGGCGAGCCGCAATGACATGTTTCGATGTACCCACCGATCCCTCAAATACGCGTCCTGCGCTCTGCGATCCTGACTTAGCTTCGAGACGACCACTGGGGTCTTAATTCGCCAATTCGGTATTTTTAACGCAAGCCATCGCCCAGCATCCATGATTCGCTCTTTGGGCATCTTGGCAGCGCGCAGCATCGGAGAAGTCACAATCAGGCCGTTCATATTGAGAATCTCGGTCGGTCGCCGTAACCCCAGATTCAATATTAAGTTGCCTCCCATGCTGTGTCCAAACGCAAATTGCGGCAACCGCGGAAAGTTACTTTTTGTATGTTCTAGACTTAGACAAACGTCGTCGAGCAACTGCTGATACGAATCGATACATCCACGCCGGCCAGGACTTCGCCCGTGTCCAACTAAATCGATCGCGTGAACGGCGATTCCGAAACTTGCGAGCGAAGTTCCTAGCCCAACAAACCGCCCGCCATGGTCGCCAAACCCATGAACCAGCGTTAATGCTGCCCAAGGCGATTGCGACTTCGGCACCCAGCTGTGATAAAAGCGAGGGATACCGTCGGTCATGATCGTACCTGAACTATTCTCAACGGCGGATAGGTAAGGCTGCACGATGTTTTGTCTCCCAATGGCCAATGGCGAGGATTTAGGGAGCGAACTAATAGTGGCTTGCCACCACGCTAGCATCGCTCGTCAATCTTTGACATCGGCCTCTCCCAATCGAAAAATTAGACATTCATTGGCGAACATTTTTCGAAAGTTCTCGAAATGGCTAAAGAACAACGCATAGCTTGAGCAACGCAGAATTCCCCAAGCCTCGCTAAACAATTTTTTACGATCGCGAATTGCTAGCTTTGCGTGGGAGCCACCGTGAATCTGTACCGTCTGGCGAAATTTGCCCCAAGGGATTGGCCGGTCTTGCCGATAGTGCGGATAGTCAACGATCGCCAAAACGGAATAGATTACTTTTATGTCGACGAACATTGCAGAATCATTACGCAGTTCACTCCAAGCGATCGTCGCAGGTCGTGTGACCGTCGATGGCAATTCGATTCAGGAAACCACACTCGTGCGGAACGGCTCGTACTGTGGTCGTCGATTCGCGTTGGCGGGGTATAGTCTTGTCTGGTTTCAAGAAGAGGGGCAGGTTAAATTCTATGGCCCTTTAGGGAATCTGGAGCAATCCTGCTCTGTTGGTCAGTTTTGCATGGCATCTCTCTCGAAACCTTCGGAAATTCGCCGGGCTGCTTAATTGCCCTTCGTATTAATTGCCCTTCGTAGCGGAAGTTGTGAAACTTCCTGGAATTCGAGACACTGCAGGAACTCAATCGAGATTCCACAACTTGCTAACTCAACGCCATTCGGGCGTGAGCCAAATGGCACTCACTTTGTTTAAATTGAGTTGCGGGCGCTAGCCGCGACAACCGTGTTTACCAAGGAAATCGTGACGCGGCTGGCGCCCGCGGC
Organism: Pirellula sp.; assembly: GCA_031424235.1. Classification (GTDB taxonomy): domain Bacteria; phylum Planctomycetota; class Planctomycetia; order Pirellulales; family Pirellulaceae; genus JBKCUI01. Next base: position 3,218 of record JANPHB010000366.1, on the reverse strand, counting down.
TCAGTAATTTGCCTGTTCCAATCGAAAGTGAGTGCCATGGGGCGTGCGCCCATCATGTGGCCTCTTTAGGCGAGCGGCAGCATGAATACTACCTTAGCACGACGCGCAAGCTAGTGAATCAACTATCCAATTCACTAGCTTGCGCGTCGTGCTAGGTATATTTGAACCCGCCGCTCGCCTTAGGACTTACCAGAACGATCGGGACAATTGCTCAACACTATTTTGGCAATAGTCCGAGGGCCGCGTCTGATGGTCTTGCGATTACATGGCAAGCGATCAGTTTTCCTAGCCCTTCTACTCGTGGCTTGGCTGCCTCGATCGCTGCGTTGACGGCAGCGACGTCCCCTCGAATAACGACTGTGACGTAGCCGCCTCCGAGTTTTTCTTTTCCAACCACTTCAACGGCGGCCGCTTTGCAAGCAGTATCGATCGCTTCAAAAACGGCCGTGAAGCCTTGAGTTTCAATAAATCCGAGGGCTTGGCTAATCGATGCCATATTTGGTTTCTCTGAAGAGGGGTCTAAGGAAGTGGATTCGTGAATAATGACTCGCGGTCGCTTTACGACGGACTGCTCAATCAAAACGTTATATTCGTCTGGGCTCAAGATCGCTCGAAGCGCTTGCTCGTCCGGTCGATTGATCAATCGCACCATCGATTTTGAAGCGGACGCGGGATCGGATTTCGGATGCATTTGGTTGGCGGTTTCAAGACCGACTTCGAGAGCTGCCTGTACGTGGCTCGTTGAACCTGCGATCTTGATCACAGAACCAAGCATATCGTTCCATTCAGCTTGGAGCACAATCAATTCGGCAGCTTTGCTCATCTGATCTAAAGCAACGATAGCGGCAGTCCAACCAAGCGTTTCTAGAATCCCAATCGCGTCCACGGTCTGGACACCAGGCCCGTTGGAGTCGATCCAATCATCGAGTGATGATAGGCTGCTTTTGCTGCCCACATTTTTGGTCACCATACTTTTACTCATTTTTTTGGAGCCATGTCGCTTAGTGGTAGATGCCGATAGTAAGACTCCAAACAATACAACGCAAAACAGGTAGCATAGAGCCGACCGCCAGCCCCCTCGTGGGGATCTCCACCCGGTGGCCAACTACCTCGCTCTTTTCCTGAGGCAATTTGCAAATCTGGTAAAACTTGCTTCATCGCTTCGTTCCATTGGATCCACTGACTACCACCGATATGGTGCAATGTCGTTGTGGCGTAGTACCAATAGTAATAGGAAATGCGACCATTGTCCGTTGACATGGGCTGAGAATTAAGAAAAGTTGCGCCGCTTTCAATTCGCGGATCTTGGGTGTTCCAACCCAAATACAATCGACAGAGCATTCCTTCGGCCGTCATGGATGGAATAGCGATGTTGTAGGATTGATACGCGTATCTCTCTCCCTGCGAATCAGGTTTTGTTGTTCTTCCTAAACGTTGCACCGTATCCAGAAAGCCGTGGACTCGTTCCAGCGATTCGCTATCGACGTCCAAGCCTGCCATCCGTGCACTGATCAGCGCCATGACGTACCAACCTGTCACGCACGTATCAGCGCCATCGCGCGGCGGATCGTAACGCCATCCACCCATCTTGTTTTGTGATTTTTGTGCGTAGCGAACCGCTTTTTGGGCTACTTCGCGAAGCTCCTCGTCACCAGACATTCCATATAGTTCACAGATCGCAATTGTACATTGCGCTTGAGCGTAGGTACGTTGATTGCCGACGGCCTGAGTAGCAAAGAAACCTTCTTTGTCCTGCAACCGCTTGATGACTTCGATACCTTTGCGAACATTTTCTTTGTAGGGCCCCGCCTTGTGCGTGTTTCCCGCACCCATGAAAGCCAGCAAAGCCATGGCAGTCGCTGCCGGCTTGTTCTCAGTGACACCGCCATCGTTGTATGGACCGACCAGGCTCCAAGAACCATCGGAACGCTGATTGCGATCCAACCATTTCAAGCCTGCTTCCACTGCATCCTCGGTTCCCTGAGTTCCTCCGAACTTCTTGAGCAGTGCACCTTTCATTTCCCCGGTTCGACCTCGCAAGCCGCTGCTGAGCGACATCGGAATGACTAAATCCGTTTGCATTAAGCTCGGTTTAAAGTCCGGAACAACCAATTCCGTTGACATGAGGTCGGGCATGGTCGCAATGGCTTCGCTGGCTTCCAACTCAGAAGCATCCGAAGACAAGTCAAAGGACGACATTTCTTCGCCGGCCTCATCGAGCTCGCCCATCCCAGCAAGCACCGACATTGAACTGCGGATGCGTTCGCTAAGTGGAATCAATGCCAACAACAGGATGATGGCGACGTGAACAGTAAGACTAATTAGCCATGAGGGTGTTTCACGAAGCGTAAAAGGGAGCAAACGCTCGAGTATCGAGTCGGGCTCTCTTTCCTCTGATTCGTCCTCTTTCTCCCGTGTGTCGACGGAATCAGGCTGAGATTTTGGATTGTTAAGCGGGGAAACGGGATTCGGGTTGAAGAAGTTTAGCGAATCAAGTTCGGTCGACTTATTCCCCTTTGGCGAATTTACCACCGCAGTTGGGACAGCAACCGACTGAGAAGGTGGAGGTAGTGGAGGTGAGTTTCTCGTTTTTGGAGAGGGAACAAAGGGAGGCGGAGAAACAAAGGGGGGATTCGAAAAAGTCGACGAATGCCCTACTGCCGGCGGCGGAATAATTCCTTCTATGATTTCCGATGAGTTTTGAGGCACAGCCAGGGAGTCCGCGTCACTAATTTGAAACGGTCATAGGACGAAACGTGTCGGTTGATCCGATTATACGCCCAAAGCACCGTAACCATTATAACCTGCTCCAGAATGTAGGACATGCTAGACACACAATCAATCAGCATCCTGGCGAATTCCGACAATTCGCCACCCACGAATTCCTAAGAGGACAAGCTGTACTCGTCAGATGAGATAATGCGAACAGCGTGAAAACGACCAATCGAAACCCAAAACGTGAGGGACTTGCAGAATTGCCCCTAGAGTACGCGAACGCCCTTCGGGCGAAGTACGAAAACCGAGGCTAACGCCCCTTGTCGTGACCAACATCTTTATGACTTTGCTCCCCTCGCTTCTTTTAGGGGAGAGGGGCTGGGGGTGAGGGGTTTTGTACTAACAATTCCACCCCTCACCCCCCGGCCCCTCTCCCCGAAACGGTAACGCTGTGAAGCATTTCAGGACGGCTGGGGCTTACCCCACCGTCCGCAGCTTTGGAG
>JANPHB010000365.1:0-6018 GCA_031424235.1 Pirellula sp. | reverse complement strand
GGGGTAGGCCCCTGCCGCGCAATTTACCAATCAAGCTCGGCAGGAGCCCCCCACTCCGGTTGAAACTGCAAGCATTTCACAAAATAAAGTGAGACGGCCTCCGAGGCCGCTGGGGTCTCCGTGGGGCGTTCGGCTAATTTGCTTGTTTGCCCCAAAGACTTATGAGAAGTCGCTTAAAGCTTGAACGCTTCCTCTTGGGATTGTTCGCTGTAGAGAGGCATGTATCGGTAGTACACCTCGAGCATCATGGTTGCCATGCAGGTGGTGTAGAGTCTGCCTGCCGAATCTGTGCTGTGGCCGTCATCCCAGTACCAACTGCCGGCGGCATGTCCAGATGTCGTTTGCGAGCTTAAGAGTTGCTCTCGCATTCGGACATTCCAGGCTTCCCAATCTTTCCCGCCAACCTGTTTGAGAACTTGGGTTGCATAATAGTTGTAGTAGGTGTTGGTTTTGCTCGGTCCCGCTTTGCTGAACTTCGCGACAGCAGCTTGGATCGATGGATGGTCTTTGGGCATTCCAGAATACATTCGACAGAGAACGGCGCAAGCGGTCGTGCTCGGGTTGTAGCCAGCATTTTCGCGTTTGGTTCTAAAGTCATAGTGGTAGCTGGCTCCCTCATCAAACGCCATTTGGTCGAGGAAATAGTTGGCTTTACGTACAACGTCCAAATCGATCGCGAACCCGCTCATGGCACCACTTTTGAGAGCCATCATCTGCCAACCTACAACCGACGTATCACCTTGCCCCTGAGGAGCATAGTGCCATCCGCCAGTCGCACCATTTTGTGCGTAGCCTAGGAAATTAATACCGGCTTGTGCAGCGTCATGCAGAGCAGGGTCTTTCGTCATTCCGTAAGCTTCACACATCACAATCGATGCGATTCCATGAGCGTACATGTCATCGAGCCCTTTTCCGCCATCTCCCACATACCAAGAGCCTCTGCCGTTCTGAAATTTCATATTGCTGATCAGAAAGCTTAGCCCCTTGAAAACGGTTTCTTTGTACTCCCCTTCTTTGTGTGTTTGACCAGCCCCCAAGTAACACATCAAAGCAAGTCCGGTAGCAGCGTTGACACTCCCTTGCCGTTTACCAGGATGGTCGCATTGTCCTTTGCAGACCACGCTGTGTGCCAGCGTCCAAGCTCCTGATTGCGGATCCTGATGCATCGCGAGCCACTTTAGGGCCAACGAAACGGCTTTTTCGGTATCGGTCGACCCGCCGTACTTGGTAAGCAAATCCCGTTTCGTTTCTTTGGAGCGACTGTTCAGTCCCGCTCGCATCGCAACGTTAGCCTGGGCGGCGACTCCGTTCTTCGGAATGAGGCTTTGTGTCATGCTCGGGATCGCGACCGCTGGCATGCTCGTTGCGACGACGTTCGAATAGTCCACTTCGACTACCGCTTGGGCAATCGAGGCGTCCACGGTGGGTGATTCCGAAGGGGCCTCATCACTTTCAGTGGAGACCAGTTCGGAGGCCATCTCCTGCATCGAAAACTCATCGAGTGATTCTGTTTCGGCATCGCTGGTTGGCTCCGATGACAGCATCGTGCGGAGCTCTTTTGTGATCGGCTCAAAGTTCCAGGCTCCCAACACAAGCATGACGGCCACGTGGACTACCATGCTGATCAGCCAACTTGGAACGGTGCTCCCAAACATGCTGCGAGTGGCTGCCTTGGGTGATTCTTCGACAGCAGGTTCCGCCGACCCAACGGGAGTCGGGTTCGGTGGAAGTGGAACAGCAGGTGTGGTCGGTTTCGAAGAAACGCCAGCTGGCATTGCTTCCACCAACATCGAATCGACCAACATCGAATCGTCTACATGCATTTCAGCAGGATTCGAATCCGGCTGCGAAAAGTCGGGAAGTCCAAGATCAAAGCTACCCAGTTCGTTGCTATTTCCAGACATAGACAGCTGAATTTGTTGCAGATGAGATTACACCAATTGGCAAACTCCTATCGTAGTGACAACTGAGTCTTTTTTGTACTCTCCAATCCTATGAATGGCTCTGTTTCCCCCCAAATTCTAAATCTGTGGAGAGGGTAGAGCGATTGTCTCAATCGCTTTGCGGGCACTTTAGCCCCCCAACACCAAAACCGCCACGAAGCGAATTGCGATTCGAGCTGAGTTCGATGATCAATGGCATCGCCCAAACGATTGAGGACAATCGTTTTACTCTGGAAGCGACCCGTTTTTGAGTGTTCTTGCCAACACGGCTAGTTGACGCATCCCATCGCAATGAGCCGAGTACACCATTTTCGGTCGCAATCCGTCTGTCAAAGCACGCCCCCCAACGAGCAAAATGATCCCCTTGGGCAGCCTGGTCGCGAAATGAGTGTACTCGCTCAAAAACTGGGCTTCATCCGCGACATGAGATACGGAAACCCAAAACAACTTGGGCATATGCTTACGGGCCGCTGAGAGAAGACTTGAAAATGGAATGTCTGCACCAAGGTTTGCTGTCCTCCATCCCTGCTCTCGAAAGACCATTTCGGACGCGAGGGTAGGCAATTGATAGCGATCGCCAGACGGTGTCCCACCCATCGCAAGCGGCGCCATTCCACTCGGCTCTTCCACCACTCGGCGGAGTTCAAGTATCAACCGAATTGTGATTTCGCAGCCGCGTCTCTCCTGATAAGTGTCCACCGTTCCTTCCTGCCAGCCCCTCCCAATGGCACGAAAAACGGGGCAGACCAGGTCATCCGCGAGCGATGCAAAACCATGATTGTTCGAGTACCAGGAACTGAAAATCCTCCGACAACTCGACTCATCGCCATCGATCAGCGATTTTTCAAACTGCTGAACTAATTCCAAGGCCTCAGACTTTCTCGCAGATGGCTTGATTCGCTCAACTCCCATTTGTTCCAAACCAATCGCGTTTGGATTAACAATTCTTCTATTGGTGGACTCGAGAAACTCAAGTAAAAAACCGAGTGGAATTCGCCTGTGGCCCCCAACTGTCCGGTCTGTCCGAATATCGCCCCGATCGCACCATCTTTTGACGGACGACTCGCTGACCCGCAAGGCTAACGCAATTTGTTTTGGCGTAAAACTGTCGTCCACCACAACTCCTCAGGAACCAATCAAACATGCTTAAGAAGGGTTAAGTGAACGATTTGATCGTTTCTTTCCTGCCCCTCTAAGAAGTATAGTGCAAGGAACACTGCATACCCATCAAAACTAAAGTGAATTATTCCTGGTCAATTCACAGCCTATCGGTGTCTCGGATTTGCTTGACCAGCCACTCTCTTGGCATATAAATCAGAGATTGAACGAATTGAACGAATCCAGAAGCGATTTCTGAGCGAAGAGTTCAATGGAAACTGCGAATTCACACACGCTTCCATTTTTAAGCATTCGAACACTGGGATCTAGCAATGAGTCAAGCAACGCTTTTGAGGCCGACCAAAAAAGCTTCCAAGCCGTCTAATATGCCTGCGAAAACCTTTCGCAGGAAAGCCGTCGAAGAAGCATTTATTCACTTTCTTCAGCTGACAAGCCCCGAGCAACACAATCCTGACGAAATCACCCTTGCAGCAAAGAGGATGGCAACGCTCAAGATCGAGTTTATCGGAAGCGATTCTTTCAGCGAGCCAGGAGCAGAAGCGACCATATTGGGAGACTTTTTTCTTGGAACGGGCATCGAATCGGCTGTCTCAACTCCTTCAAAAACACCAGTCTTGCCAGCCCATTTGGCCCGACTGTGCGAGGCCAAGCTGCTGACTCCTGAGGAAGAAAAGAGCGTCTTCCACCGAATGAACTATCTTCGGTTCCGAGCTGACGCTCTGAGGTCAAAAGGAAATCTTGACAACCCGTGGAACGTCAAGCGAATCGAGGGGCTCCTGACAGCTGCGGATTGGTATCGCGATTGGATTGTGAAATCGAATATGCGATTGGTCATTTCGATCGTCAAAAAATTCGTCAACATTCAGAATGGGTTTGATGATCTACTGAGCGATGGGATCGTTGCATTACTTCGGGCTGTGGACAAATTCGACGTGGACCTTGGGTTCCGGTTCAGCACCTATGCCACTCAAGTTGTGCGTCGAAACACATACCGGTGCGTCATGGAAAAACAAAACGATAGGCAACGAAACCTAGGAAGTTTCCACGACAACGGTATCGACATCAGCGACGATCAAAAAGAATCCTCGATGAGCGAACAGCGTTGGCATGAATTGCGAGCTCGACTCTCGCTTATGCTCGACCACTTGGATCGCCGAGAAAAGTTCATTATTCGGGCCAGGTTTTCACTCGGCGGTCATCGACGCATCCAGACATTGCAGCGACTTGCTGATACGCTAGGCGTCTCCAAGGAGCGAATCCGCCAGCTTGAAAAAAGAGCGCTGGATAAACTCCGTGGGATGACCGAGTCGATAACTCTCCCTGAGGCCGAAATGTAGTACATGCCAATCTTCCAACGCACCTCAGCGATCGATTGTGACGTTGAGGACTTGCATCAATATCATGCCAACCCCGGCGCTTTGAGTCGCCTCATCCCGCCTTGGGAAAACATCTCGATCCTGAAACGCAGCGACTCGCTAGGCGTCGGTTCGGAAGTTGTGATCAAGAACTCGCTTTTCGGAGTTCCCGTAACTTGGCTTGCTCGACATACGCAGTGGAATCCCCCGACGAGCTTTCAAGACATTCAAGTGTCTGGGCCATTCAAGTCCTGGGTCCACGATCATCTCTTCGAGGACAATGGGGCCGGGCACTCAACTCTGTGTGACCAAGTCCAGTATAAAAATAAATTCGGATGGTTTGGCTCGCTCGGCTCGCCGATCGTGAAAAGTAAACTTGAGGCAATGTTTGACTACCGTCACAAGACCACCCAAGCGGACCTAAGCCTCCAGCGCTTTCTACGTGAACACGCGTCCAATCGGATGCTCAAGATCGGTGTCACTGGTAGTACCGGCTTGATCGGCCGCAGACTCGTAGATTTGATCGCAGTAATGGGGCATCAAGCTGTTCGGATCCTGCGTCCGGCCTCTAAAGATCGAGCATTGGACTTTCCTCTGTCGTCCCAAACGGTGACCTGGCAGCCGGACGGTGGCTTTTCCAATCCCGACGTCATGCAAGGTTTAGACGCCATTGTCCACTTGGCAGGAAAAGGAGTCGCATCAACGCGCTGGACTGAGTCATCGAAGCGTGAAATTCGGAAAAGCCGAGTGGACGCGACACGATCGCTCATTCGTGATTTATCGAAACTTGCGTCGCCTCCCAAAGCACTGATTTGTGCGTCTGCAGTCGGTATCTACGGCGATCGAGCAGATCAAGTGCTGGACGAAACGGACCAGCCCGGAAGTGATCTCATGGCAGAACTCGCACGCGACTGGGAAGCTGCCGCGATGGAATATGAGCGAGCAGGGAATCGCGTAGCCATTGGCCGGCTTGGAATCGCGTTGCACCCAAGGCAAGGCGCCCTCGCAAAACTACTACCGCCGTTTCGCTTGGGAGTCGGTGGTCCGGTTGGCAGCGGAAGTCAATATTGGAGCTGGATCCACGTCGATGATGCAGCGGCTGCATTCCTGTATCTCGCCGCCAATCCAAAATGCACCGGTGCCTATAACTTGGTCGCGCCAGAACAAACGGACAACAAAACTTTTGTCAAAACGCTTGGCAAAGTCCTCAATAGACCCTCGCTGCTACCAGCACCAGCGTTCGCGCTGAGAATGCTGTTGGGGGAAATGGCGGATGCAATGTTGCTGACCAGCACACGAGCCAATTGCCGTCGTCTGCTCGAAGATGACTTTCCCTTTCGATCGAGAACTTTGGAGGGGTGCTTGCGGCATCTTCTCGGCTGTTGGCAAGCCTAAGCTAATCGCCGTGGCTTCACGACTTTCCAATGACTTTTGCATAGACGTTGCGAATTGCATCCATGTCATTACCCAGATCTCGAAGAATTCAGGACGGCTGGGGCTTGCCCCACCGTCCGCAGCTTTGGAGTTCTAGATTCGAGTCGCTGGATCGCACAACTCTGGATTCGTCGCACAGTGTAGAGCGATTGTCTCAATCGCTCGGC
>JANPHB010000364.1:0-10819 GCA_031424235.1 Pirellula sp. | reverse complement strand
TCTTCACCTGAAATCCTCCGTGCTAGCGATAAAACGTTTGTGTTGTTACTACGTTAAACCGCAAAAACACCAGGAGGTTTCAGGTTTTTTTATGAAATCGTCAAGAAACCTCAAACAAGCTTCGCTTGATTGAGGGCTAGTTGGCTACCGCATGCGCCATTGCACGACGCGCAAGCTAGTGAATCGACTATCCAATTCACTAGCTTGCGCGTTTTGAAGTTGCACTATTTTGATTTAGGGGCAAAGCCCCGGGCGTTCACATAGCCCAGCCTGAAGGGCTGGGTATAAACAATCAAAGGAATTGATAGGGCCAACGGCCCGGCAGTTTGCTTCAGTTAGAGACGTTAGCCAACAAACGGTCGGACCTTTGGCCCTTAAGATCATTTGCATCGAATACCCAGCCCGTTGGGCTGGGCTATGTAAATTGCAGGGCCGTTGGCCCGGAATCACAGAAAACAAGCAACTTCAAAACTTGCGCGTCGTGCTAGGTATATTGTTGGAACCCACCGCTCTACAGCAAGTGCTTCGCCTTGACCTCAAGGTATCGGTTGATAAGCGGCGTGGTCAGCATGTCGGGAAAAGCATCGACGCTTAGCACTCCAGAGGTACCCAGTCGCTGTATTAGCTCATGACGCCAGACCAACAGCTGCGCCGCCGCAGCGCTGCGATAAAGTACGCTGTCATCTAGACTTGGGTTGTCTGCGTAGTCAAAAACCGCCCGGTCTCGCAACAAAGCCAGCAGCGGCAAATGCTTGCCTCGCAGTGTACTCAAGTATCCTGTGATTTGCGACGCCGAAACATCATCAATGATACTGGTAACGAGGACAACCAACGATCGCTTACGGCAGTTCCTGGAAAAGTAAAGAAACGCGTCGTCGTAGTTCGTCTGCTTCAAACTAGGAAACCGATCAAAACCGGCGTGCAGCAATCGGTTCATCTGCGCTTTACCGCCGCGCACTGGGACGTACGATTCAATCTTGTCCGAGAAGCACAACAAACCGACCGAATCCCCTTGATGCAACGCCACGTAGCTCAACATCAAAATCGAGTTCAATGCATAATCCAGCAGGCTGAAGCCGCGATACTCATTCGTCATCAACCGTCCACAATCAAGCAAGAAGACAATGCGTTGACTCTGATCCGTTTGGAACTGCTTGACCGTTAGCTTGTTGCGTCTCGCCGTTGATCGCCAATCGATATGCTTGTAATTGTCGTCTTTGGTGTAATCGCGAAGACGCTCGAAATTGTTGTCTTGGCCGGCTTTGCGAGTCTTTCGTACACCGATAAGGCTAAGGCGGTTTGTACGTGCAAGCAACGCATACTCAGCTAACTGCTTCATGTCGGGATAGACGAGCAATTCTCCTGGGCACTCCCGTTTGACCTGGCGTTGCCAAAGTCCTCCAAAACTCTTCAGTTTGAGGTAGACCGATTCGAATCGAAACGATCCTCGTCGCAATGGACGTATCTTGTAGTCCAACTCAATGCGTTTGCCCGGAGCCAGTGCGGCGGATAAGACCTCAGGCTCGGAGGTCAAGCCGGGAGGCAAATCGTCGCAAACATCGATTAATTTTACTCGATTGCCGCGATTATCCAAACAAAGTTTGACATCATGCGTGCCACCTAAAGAACCGCTTCGAAGCATTTGACGTTCAACGCTCAGCCCACTGGGGCCGGTAATCGTCAACAAGTCGATTACGACTACGGACAAGACCAAAAGGTCGAATAGCACGATAAAATAAATAAAGAGCGGCGACAGCAAGATCAGTAGAGTTGAGACGCACAAAGGCAGTAACAACCATGTCCAGCGCGCGGTTGGAAAAATCCGCCATCCCCAAGCGATCAGGAGCAATGGCAAGATCAATACGATCAAGCCGATCCATGGCGCCCAGAATAGATAGATGCCTATTGTGTCATAAATGGACATGTTTTAGATTCGCGGTACTTCGATGCTTCGCAGTAGGGACGTCAGCTCTTGGTCCACCTTAAGCCCCTCAACTTCAGCTTCCGCGGACATGATCACTCGGTGACGGAGCGCCGGCAATGCGATTTCGACAACGTCATCAGGAACCGCGAAGTCTCGGCCGCGAAACGCAGCGATTGTGCGTGCTCCCTGTACAAGCGCCAATCCTGCACGTGGCGATGCTCCCATGTGGAACGTCGGCCAATTTCGTGTCAACCGGACGATCTTGTTAATGTAGGCGAGCAGCTTTGGCTCAATCCGAACTTGACAGTTCATTTTGCTGATGTTGGAAATTTGCTCAGGGTTGGTTACTTGGGCTACCTGGTCCTTTAGAACCAAGGAAAGATCAATCTGCTTGGAGTGCATCTCAAGAATGCGAGATTCTTCTTGTTCGCTTGGATAGGAAACCATCGCTTTGAACATAAACCGATCGAGCTGTGCTTCCGGCAGCGAATACGTCCCCTCGCTCTCGATTGGGTTTTGCGTGGCCATGACGAGGAAGGGCCTTGGTACTGGATGACTAACCCCGTCGATGGTAACGCGGAACTCCTGCATGATCTCAAGCAAGGCAGCATGTGTCTTGGCTGGTGATCGGTTGATTTCGTCTGCCAATAGGAACTGAGTGAACACGGGCCCGGGACGAAACCGAAAGTCCTGAGTCTTCAAATCAAGGATCGGAGCCCCCGTGATATCCGACGGCATTAAGTCTGCTGTAAACTGGATGCGTCCAAACTGACAACCCAGCACTCGTCCCAAAGTTCTCACAAACAGAGTCTTCCCTAATCCGGGAACGCCCTCGATCAACACGTGACCACCTGAAAATAGAGCGACCAAGGACGTGGTCACCAGCTCATCTTGGCCTACAAAGACTTTGCTTATTTCAGCAACGGCCGCCTCGAACAACGTTTTTGTCTCATGAACATGAGATTGGGTAGCTGTAACAAATTGTGGTTCCGCGGGCGGAGGCGAAGGAATATCTGACATGGCAACCATGGTATAGAGTTTCTGGGCATAACAATCCGCGTCTAATGATAACCAGCACAAGCCGACTGTGTTTGTCCGCCACGGTTTTTTGAGAGTTTTGCAGTCGTTGTAGCGGCACTTTGTGCCAGCGTCGCACAAGTCCGAAGGCGAGCGGCAGCATGAAAACTAGCTTAGCACGACGCGTAAGCTAGTGAATCTACTATTCAATTCACTAGCTTGCGCGTCGTGCTAGGTATGTTGGAGCCCGCCGCTCGCCTAAAAAAGCTCGACAGGAGCAAGGTAATCTAGTACCTTAATCAGACTATGGGCGAAACTAATTCGACCATCACCAGCGTGGACAGTTCATAAATCGAAATAAGGAATCAACCTTGCACCAGAATCTTTCTTTCCGCCCAGCACGTACTATCTTCCGAGCTCTACTCTTAACCACTGGATTGATTGTTTACCAGTCACAGCTGATTGCCCAAGAGAGCAAACCGAACAATCCAAAGACGGTAGCGGATGATACACAGAAAGAAAAAGGCGACGAAAAGGAAGATAAGTTTGCCGTACCTATCGATGCGTCTCCGGCGGAGCTTCTCGCATGGGTTGCCAAAACCAAACGCATCCCGCCACCTCGGGATGCAATGGCAGAGACCGCAAGGAAGTTGTTTCCAGCTTTGATTCAAGCATGCGACTTGGTTGTTGAAAAAAGCCAAAATCCGGACGAACTGAAAAAGGCGATCGAAGAAAAGTTTTCGGCATACAGTGTTCTCGTTCGGTATATGCCATCTGCGAGTAAGGACCTGGACACGCTGGCCGAAAAATACGCAACGGATTCAAATCCTGAGATCGCTCAAATTGCGGTCGGCCATACGCTCATGGAAAAAGCGCAGAAGCTTGGAGATGGGGACGCTGCAAAAGCGCAAGAAGTTTCAGATGCGGCAGTCTCATTCCTGGACCGATTTGGTGTTAATAAGGGAACTTTTGCCACTGTATCTCGAGTCGCAAGCAGCTTAGGTTACAGCTCACACAATGAAATCGCTGCCGTCGCTCACGAAAAACTCGCATCGATTTTGGAAAAATCCGAGGACAAGTCTCTTGCGAAACGGAGCTCCAAGCTCGTGGGGGCGGCGCGTCGCATTCGCTTGCTAGGGAATGAAATGCTCCTGTCGGGGCTGACCGCAGATGGAAACGCATTCGACTGGGAATCGTACCGCGGCAAGGTCGTCTTAGTAGATTACTGGGCAAGCTGGTGTGGACCATGCATTGGCGAAATCCCCAACATGAAGAAAAATTTGGAACGATTTGGCGACAAGGGCTTCACCATCGTCGGCATCAACATGGACGACACCCGCGCAGCTTTCGAAAAATGCGTTGAAAACAAAGAGATCACCTGGGTCAACATCGTGAGCGAAGAGGAAGGAAAACGTGGTTGGGATGCTCCCATGGCGGACTACTACGGAATCACCGGAATTCCGACTGCGATTTTAGTCGACCAAAAAGGCAAAGTCGTTTCATTGCGAGCTCGCGGACGCGAGCTAGACGAACAGCTAGAAAGCCTGCTTGGCTCGGAATAGAAAGAGCCGACAAAAGTAGTAGGCACGCTCCGTCGTGCCGTCCGCTGGTTCTCATTTCCACTGACTCCATGTGAAAGGCACAAGGAATGTGCCTACTGCCTTGACTTTTGTCGTCTGTGTTGGAATAGCAACTTCCGGACAACCGAACGAACACAGCATTTGCATTGCTGAATGAACTTGACCCGGGCTGGGCCATTCTCTATTTTCCGCCTTGCCCTATTGGCTCACAAACCATCGTGACAACGAATAGGGCTCTTTTCTTGTGTTCATTGTGATTGGATAAACTTGATCGAAAGCTCCTGAAAAGGTTTTTATTGATGTGCATAAGTAAGTTGCTGCAAATTGCTTGTGCACTTCTTTTCGCTTTGTTTTGCTGCTCCTCCGCGTACTCTCAGCAGACTCAGGCTCAGCCAAAGCCAGCGACGCAAGTCGTTGTTCGTCGAGATGTAGAAATTCCGCCTGCCCGGATGGCGTACGTCAACGATACCGTTACCAAGCTCTTTCAAAAATACATTCGTGGAACTCCCGTCAATGCGAACATGCTAGAGATGGAGTTCAAATCAGGACTCATCTCGCTGGAGTTTCGCATCGCGGAAAACAAGGTTAGGCTTGTCGGCCCCGAAGCACTGGCCAACGACATCGCTACCTTGACGAGCACATTTGCTTTGCATCGTCCCGAGGAAGCGGTACGAATTCTGCCTCTTCACGACAATGGGCAGGCTTCTTTGTCGAAATTCTCGTTGATTTCAGGTTCTGTTTCAACTAACCCGATGCGGCTTGCCTCCACCCAACAAGATGTAGTGGCGTCTCCGACCGTTCCTGTCAAACAAGACCCCACGTCCACCAAACAAGACGTCGCACCTGGTCAATCCAGTTTGCCACTCCCGCAGTTTGAAGGCGTGCAAATCGAAATGCTACCTGAGATCGACGCGATTATTTTGCGTGGTCGCGATCAACAACTTACCGACCTTGCGGAGATCATCAAACGACTGGACGAGGCGAGCCGATTAACACGCCCCGAAATGGAGGTCATTCCACTGCAACACACGGGCTCAAATGCGATCGCGAAACTCATCACTGCAACGCAGGAAAAGCTGGTTGCCACAACTCAGGGGAGAGTCTCGGTCACTCCCCTAGGCAAGCCAAACGCGTTGCTTCTGATCGGTTGGGGCGAAGCCCTTTCGACGACGAAAGAACTCATCGGAAAATTAGACCAACCCGTTTCTCCTGATGCCCAGTTTGAAGTGATTCAACTTAAGCATGCGGTTGCAACCGAGTTGCAAACCTCACTCCAATCTTTTTTTCGCAACCGTGAAGGCTTGGCCCCTATCATCCAATCGATGGTCGACAATCGAACGAACGCAATCGTTGTCCACGCACCGCCACGAGATTTGTTGGAGATTCGGCGTTTGGTCACTCAACTCGATGTGCCTCGCGGGACTCACGTGCAGCATGCGAAAGTATTTCCACTCCGAAATAGCTTAGCCGCTGACATTGCTCGGTCGCTCCAGCAAGCACTTGCAACTACCGCCAACGGCCCTGGGGCAAGTGTTCAACTATTGGACAAAAATGGTCGTCCTCTCGCAACGAGTGGAACGTTGGGCTCGAATCAGATCACCGTCAATGAACGCAGTAACTCGCTGCTGATCTCCTGCCCACCCGAGACCTTACCGCTAATCGAACAGTTGATCGAGCAATTGGACACTCCGGGAATGGTGGCCAAGATCAAAATATTCCCCGTAAAGAACGGCGATGCGGCCTCACTTGTGGAAACCCTTCGCGCTCTGCTACCCGCTCAAAGTGCAGGGGCGTCTGGCTCTCCGCAACTTTCGAGCTCTCCGGATGAAACCGCACTGATGCCGCTCCGCTTCACCGTGGATACTCGTGGTAACAATATCATTGTTGTTGGCTCGGAAGGAGATTTGCGTATCGTCGAGGCCCTCATCTTGCGACTCGACGAAAGCGATAAAGCACAACGCAAGAGTACTGTTTACCAACTCAAGAACTCGCCTGCCGTAGACGTAGCCCTCGCGATCAATGAGTTTCTTCGAAGCAAACGACAAGTGGAAATCGCTGCTCCTGGAGCAAATAACCCTTTCGAACAAATTGAAAAAGAGGTTGTTGTTGTTCCTGAACCAGTTCAAAACAAGTTAATTCTCAGTGCGACTCCTCGTTACTACGATGAAATCAGTCGATTGATTGAACAGCTCGACCAACAGCCACCCCAGGTTATGATCCAGGTTATGATCGCGGAAATCACCCTCGGGAACACCGATGAGTTTGGCATTGAAATGGGACTTCAGGACTCTATCCTGTTTGACCGCAGTCTCCTAGGAGCCAACACGAGCAACGTGCCCGGCTACAACTTCAACAGCACCGACCCCCTTGGAAACAGCGGTTCGGCTAGAGCACTCGAAGCGTCGAATCGCGTTGGCGGCCAAGGTATCTCGAATTTTTCTGTCGGTCGAGGCAATAAAGATCTTGGATTTGGCGGATTGGTTTTATCAGCGAGCAGCGAGAACGTTAGCTTCTTGTTGCGAGCTCTTCAAGATAGTCGTCGCCTCGAAGTTTTAAGCCGTCCTCAAGTCTTGACGTTAGACAACCAACAAGCCTTCATTCAAGTCGGGCAACGCGTTCCGCGAATCACAAACTCCAGCATCACTCAGTTTGGAGCCCAAAACAGCTTGATCGATGCCAACGTCGGTTTGATCATCGGCGTCACTCCTCGCATCAGTCCTGAAGGAAATGTCGTCATGGAAATCGATGCCGAAAAGTCAAAAGTCGGAGCGGAATCCGAGGGGATCCCCGTCTCGATTTCGAACAACGGCAACATCATTCGCTCACCACGAATCGATACCATTACTGCACAAGCGACCGTAAGTGCGGCAGATGGCGAAACCATTATTCTCGGTGGACTCATTACTCGCAGCCTGCAAACCGAACATCGATCGGTCCCTTGGCTGGGCAGCATTCCCGTTCTCAAGTATCTGTTCAGCTATGATTATACTCAAAACCAACGAACTGAACTGCTGATCATCCTGACACCACACGTCGTTCGTTCCCAGGGCGACATGGAGCGACTGAAGCAGGCCGAATTCGCTCGTATGAGCTGGTGCGAAGCAGATGTTTTCGAGGTGCATGGTGATGTCTATCCTGCAACCGACATGCGGGGGGACATGATGAAGCAAGAGAATTGGGAAACCGTTTACCCGGATAGTGATCCGCGCGGTTCTACGCGACGGACGGCCCCAGGCAACCCTTCGGTCGGTCCACCTCTGATGAACGATCCAGCCTTGCCATCCGGAAATACACTTCAGTCGCTTGCGACGCCAGTTGAGGCCGCGGTCTACCAAGGGAACACCAACGTTCAAAAATACCAAGCGTACAATAACGGTCAAAGCGTTCCAGTGAATCCAAACGCGACCCAACCCGCGTCCTATCAGTCGAACGCCGCTCCTCAGTACGCACGAGGAGGGACGCGATGATGACACTTCAAATGAGCAACAGTCCAACGCCTGCCAGAGTTATAAAGTCATTGCGAAAAAAGCCGCTTGCAAAGTTACTGTGCGTCGCATCCGTTGCGTTTTTTCAAGGATGTCAATTTGCTCCCAAGCAAATGCAGAGCGATTGGCTTTGGAAAAAGGAAGCAACACAGGCAACCCCAGATCGAGTTCTACCGGTTTGGACGGACTCTGTTTTGCATCAAACCAATCAGCC
The DNA here is from genome assembly GCA_031424235.1 of Pirellula sp. Taxonomy (GTDB): domain Bacteria; phylum Planctomycetota; class Planctomycetia; order Pirellulales; family Pirellulaceae; genus JBKCUI01. The sequence continues at coordinate 2,599 of JANPHB010000364.1, read as the reverse complement.
TGGCATTCGCGGCTTTGGCGGACGTATTTACTTTTATGGGAAAGAAAACACAGATCCCGTTGAAGTCGATGGAAGTCTCGCCGTCTATGTTTTCGATGCCGACGATGCCAATCCATCCAACCAAAAACCTCTTCGGAAATTCATGTTCACGGCCGATCAATTCAAGACGCACATGAGCAAGACATCCATCGGGCCATCGTATAGCGTTTGGCTTCCATGGGGAGAAGTAGGCGGAGCACCGATGCGACTGAGCCTCATTGCACGCTTCGAAGGTCGAGAGGGCGGAACAACGATTTCTGATTCGACGATCAAAATGCTTCCTGGTGTTCCCGTTGAAAAAGAAGTTGCCAAAAGTGATGCAAATCCAATTAAATCCAACGCGTCTCCAGTTAGCCTAGCAGGCCACAGTGAGCCCTCAAAAACCTCCGACAAGAAAAACGAATCGGACGAGAAAAAAGAAGTCGAAACGATCGATCTCCCCCCGGCCTTTCAGAGGCACCTTCGCGGTACCAAGACATCAGCACCACTTCAAGCCACTCCGAAAGACGCCACCTTTCCTACCGGACCGACCACCTCAAGCGTGCCACAACAGCCTATGCGAGGCGATATCGCTGAAGCGTCGGATTCAACGGCTACCGAAAAAGAAGCGGTTGCTCCTATCACCACCCAAGTCTATGACTACCGCACCCGAGGTCGACTCGGTAGCCCCGCCTTTGCTTCGAAAACAACAAAAAATGATATTCGTGAAGGTCGATGGATCAAGTCGATTGCCCGAGACACCAAACGCGACTAAGTTTTGAGCTTTGCGGCTATTCGAACGACCATGAAATCGGATAGCATAAGATGGAACAGACGCTTCCATTTTCTCTCAACACGGTAAAGTAAAGATCGTCATCATGAATTTTGTTGGTACACCCGGCACGCTCCACAAATACCTCCTCTCGGCTTGTTTATTACTTGTTCCAGGAACGCTCCTCGCAGACGAATGGGTATCCGTCTTTGACGGCAAAACAACAACCGGTTGGAAAGCGAACGAAAAACCCGAGTCATTTTCCGTTGAAAACGGTGAGTTGAAAATGAAGGGGGGGATGGCACACCTCTTTTGCGAAAAAGATGGTTTCGCAGATCTCAAGAATTTCGAGTTCAAAGCCGAGGTCAAAACACTCCCTGGGGCGAACTCCGGTGTTTTCTTCCATACTGAAAATCGGGGGCCTGGCGGTTTGAAAAAGGGTTACGAAGCCCAAATTAATACTTCCTTTGCGAAAGACCCACGAAAGACCGGTAGTCTGGTTGACGTTAAGGATCTCGAAAAGTCTCCTGTGGAAGACAACGAATGGTTTGAGTTCCATCTCGTGGTAAATGGGAAAAAGATTACGGTAAAAATCAATGGCAAACCAGTTGTCGAATACACCGAAGAAGACAAGCCGGTTCGAAAGAAGGGGCGAGAAGAAAGACTGCTATCGCACGGCCCCATCGCTCTTCAAGCTCACGACCCTGAAAGCACGACCTACTTCCGAAACATACAGATCAAGAAACTACCTGACTAAAGCATCTTGGAAATTGGTATAGGCTTGGAATGAGCATTTGGTTCTGGCTGACTCCTTGACACGCTAGAATCCCGGTTACTTGTACTTAATCGTCGCGGAGCGACGAGCGACAATGTCGCCCTTCGCTCCGCGAAGGTAGCGTGCTGCAAGACCGATTCGGACGGTCTCATGGTTTACGATTGCCGATTCGCTTATCGTTGGTTGCTTTCAGTTTGTTTGTTTTCGCCCCGTGCGATTTCAACTTGTTCTACGCGGTTCTCAATCTGAATCGCGAAGTCGACCAAGAACTGCCCAACTGTTCGCAGTTGGTTCGCAACCTTTCTCGACGCATGAATTCTCGAGGTGCTAGCTGGTTCTGCAATCAATTTCATCGCATAATCCATTGCCATGCGTTGCGTTTGGTTCACAGGCAAGATAATGGAGCCATAAGCCGATGTTTGAAGCGTCGTCAAGAAGTCCTTAGACAAGAAAGTCTCGGTCGCTCCTGAACTGTGGTCCACTTCGTTCGTTTGAACATCAGCAACTTGCCCGGTCGATTTCCCCAAAAGGTCCGCTGAGAATCGGTTGGCAAACTGGAGATCTTCCTTAGAAAAGGCTGCGACAGGCGATGGTGCGATGGGCATTCTTGGCAAATTGTCGCCAAAGGCAAATCGCTTGCCGTAACTGTTTCGCCAGTTCGGCGCGGTCAATGAGCTTGGCCCGGGATAAGAATAGTCGTAACTCCCAAACATGTCGCTATCGCCCCTGAATGCCCACGCGTCGAAATCACTTATTAGGCAGTGCACTGGTCTTTGGCCATGAAATTCGATCGCTAGATTTGAATCATTGATTTCACTTTCCGCTTCTAAAATCGGCGGGCGGGCTGCAATCTCTGCAACGGCGTTTTCCGTAACATCGACACCAGCGACATCGACACCAGCAGCATCGACACCAGCAACATCGACACCAGCAACATCGACACCAGCAACATCGACACCAGCAACATCGACACCAGCAACATCGACACCAGCAACATCGACACCAGCAACATCGACACCAGCAACATCGACACC